>CAVSXR010000023.1:0-42681 GCA_963731885.1 uncultured Acidimicrobiaceae bacterium
CGCCGAGCGCTTCGGGCTGGTCAAGTCATCGATGGACGCCGGCAAGGCCCGCTTCGAGGGGTTGTCGCCGGTGCAGGTGATGGCGCTGTCGTCACCGGCGTTCCTCCCCATGGCCACCGGCCCGCTGTTCCGCTTCGACAGCTTCCGCCGGCCGCCCTACAACGTCACGGTCTCCAACGTGCCCGGGCCGCGGGAGACCCGGTACTGGAACGGCGCCCGCATGGACGGCTCCTACCCGGTGAGCATCCCGATGGACGGCCAGGCCCTGAACATCACCCTTTCCAGCTACGACGGCTCACTCGACTTCGGCCTCATCGGCGACCGCAACGCCGTCCCCCACCTGCAACGGCTGCTCGACCATCTCGAGGAATCGCTGGTCGAACTCGAAGAGGCGTGATCCGCAGAATCGCGCCACACTGCGCGCATGAGCATCCCGGGCGCACCTGCCAGCTACGACGACCTCTCCGCCGTGTACCTGAACTGCACGCTCAAGCGGTCGCCGGCCACGTCGCACACCCAATTCCTCATCGACCACTCGGTCACGATCATGGAAGCGGCGGGAGCGGCGGTGACGCAGTTCCGGATCGTCGACCACGACGTGGCGTTCGGCATGTCGCCCGACATGAGCGAGCTCGACGCGGCCGAGGGCGGCGTCCCCACCGACGACTGGCCGATGATCGAGCGGGCCGTGCTCGACGCCGACATCCTCGTCGTCGGCACGCCGATCTGGCTCGGTGAGAAGTCCTCGGTGGCCACCATGGTGGTCGAGCGCCTCTACTCGTGGTCGGGCGACAAGAACGCCAAGGGCCAGTACCTGTACTACGGCAAGACCGGGGGCTGCGTGGTCACCGGCAACGAGGACGGCGTGAAGCACTGCTCGATGAGCGTGCTCTACGCCCTCCAGCACATCGGCTACACCATCCCGCCCCAGGCCGACTGCGGCTGGATCGGCGAGGTCGGTCCCGGCCCGAGCTACGGCGACCCGGTGGAGGGCTCCGACATCCCCAACGGCTTCGACCGCGACTTCACCATGAAGAACACCACCTTCATGACCTGGAACCTGCTCCACACCGCCCGCATGCTGCGCGACGCTGGCGGGGTGCCTGCCTTCGGCAACGTGGCCAGCGAGTGGGAGGCCGGCGAGCGATTCGGCTACCCCGACCCGACCCGATGAGCGCCCCGGACGACGCCACGTTCCCACTCGAGCGCGTCCGCGCCGACACACCCGGCACCGCCCACGTCGCCCACTGCAACAACGCCGGCGCCGCCCTGCCGCCGGCGGTGGTGACCGACACGGTCATCGCCCACCTGCGGCGCGAAGCCACCATCGGCGGCTACGAGGCGGCCGCCGAAGCGGCGGCGCGGACCGAGGCGGTCTACGGCTCGATCGCCCGGCTGCTCGGCGCAAACCCGGGCGAGATCGCCCTGGTCGAGAACGCCACCCGGGCGTGGGACATGGCCGTCTACGGCTACCCCTTCGAGCCCGGCGACCGAGTCCTCACCGCCCGGGCCGAGTACGTCAGCAACGCCATCGGTCTGCTCCAGCTCCAACGCCGGTTCGGGCTCGAGGTGGTGGTGATCGACGACGACGAGCACGGCCAGCTCGACCTCGACGCCCTCGACGCCGAGCTGGACCGGGGGGCGGCGATGGTCGCCATCACCCACGTGCCGACCAACGGTGGCCTGGTCAACCCGGCCGCCGAGGTCGGTGCCCGGTGCCGGGCCCACGACGTCTTCTACATGCTCGACGCCTGCCAGTCGGCGGGACAGCTCCCCCTCGACGTCGAGGAGCTGGGCTGCGACGCCCTGGCCGCCACCGGCCGCAAGTACCTCCGCGGCCCCCGGGGCACCGGGTTCCTCTACGTCCGCGAGCAGTGGATCGGCCGGATCGAGCCGCCGATCCTCGACCTGCTCTCGGCCCAGTGGACGGCCGCCGACCGCTACGAGATCCGCCCCGACGCCCACCGCTTCGAGACCTGGGAGACCAGCTACGCCGGCCGGCTCGGGCTCGGCGCCGCCGTCGACTACGCCCTCGACATCGGGGTGGACGCGGGTTGGGAGCGCCTCCGGTCGCTCGCGGCCCGGCTGCGCGACCAGCTCGGTGGTCTCGAGCGCGTCACCGTCCACGACCAGGGCGAGGTGCGGGGCGGCATCGTGACGTTCACCGTCGACGGCGTCGGCTCGATGGAGGTCCACGCCGCGCTCGAGGCCGCCGGCGTGAACACGTCGGTGACCAACGAGCACCACACCCACTTCGACGGTCGAGGCCTCCCGGCCCTGGTACGGGCGTCGGTGCACTACTACAACGACGTCGACGAGCTCGACCGGCTCGTCGACGTCGTGGCATCACTGCCGGCCTGACCGGCGCGGCGCGTCAGGGTCGGAGCAGGGTCTCCAGCTCCTCGTCCACCAGCGACCGGTAGTCGTCGTGGCGGCCCATCCACTTCTTGACGTAGGGGCACAGCGGCACCACCGAACGCCCGGCGTCACGGATCTGGTCGAGCGTGCCGCGCACGAGCTGCGAGCCGACACCCTCGCCCTGGAACTGCTCGTCGACCTCGGTGTGGACGAGCAGGTAGCGGCCCTGGCTGAGGTAGTAGACGACGAAGCCGGCCTGGCTCCCGTCGACGGTGGCGACGAAGCGATGGTTGTCGGTGTCATCGGTGACGACGACGTCGTGGGTGGTCTCGGCACTCATGGTCTGCTCCGGGGTCGATTGCGGGGGCGGGCAGGTCCCTTCCCGATCGGCCGCCATCCTGCCCCGCCCGAGGTCGCTGGTCGCACACCCGGCCCGCGGTGTTCACTGTCCCCGTGACCGAGATGTCCGGACCCGGCCCCCGTCCATCCGGCCGATTCGACTTCCGTACCCGCACCATCGACGACGTGGGGCCGGTCGACGAGGTCGACTTCACCGCCACCTTCCTCGCCGGAGTCCCCGGGCTGCTCGCCGAGCGGGGCGAACTCGCCACCCGGGCCTTCCGCGCCGGCGGGCTACCGGCGTTCACGGTCGCCGTCGACGACGTTGCCCACACCTGGCAGCTCGACGCCGACGGCCGGCTGGAGGTGGTCGAGGGCGACACCGGAGCCGGGCCGCGAGCCGACCTCCCCGCCGATTGGTTCCACGACATCGTGCTCGATCAGCGCACCTCGGTCGCCCTGATGGTCGCCGCCCTGCCGGTCATGGCACGGGGCCGCATCGAGCACCTCATCCGCTGGGAGAAGACCCTGCGCGCCCTGGTCGACGGCCGCCCCGCCCACCAACCGGGCACGATCGACTTCGTCGACGCCGCGGGCGACCCGCTCGACCTCGACCGGTCGTTCACCCTCGACGACGATCCCGCCGAGCTGTTCCACTTCCTCGCCCAGGCCGGCTTCCTCGTCATCCGCGACGTCGTCGGCGCCGACGATCGGGTCGCGCTCGGCCGGGAGATGGACTCGTGGTTCGCGGCGATGAGCCCGGGCGACGACCGGTCCTGGTACGCCCAGGTCGGCGACGCCCAGGAGTGCGTGCGGGTCACCAACCTGCGACGTGACGAGTTGGAGTTCCCGTTCGAGGATCGCCTCGGCCCGGTGGCGGCGCTCGCCGGCTCGGGCCATCGCTACGGCGGGAGCGACCTGCTGCGCAAGCCGGTGGGAGTCACCGAGGGCCTGTCCGATCTGCCGTGGCACCGCGACTGCGAGCTCGGGATGCACGCCTACCGCTGCGCCAGCCTCACCGTCGGGCTCTCGATCACCGCGTCGGGGGCCGACAACGGCCAGCTCGGGATGATCGCCGGCTCGCACCGGGTCAACGTCGGCCTCCTCGACGTCGACCGGGTCGGCCTACCGAAGGTGTTCCTCAGCACGGAGCCCGGCGACGTCTCGGTCCACCTGAGCTGCACGCTGCACTGCGCCACCCCACCGCAACACGAGGAGCGGCGGGTCACCTACAGCAGCTTCCGGTTGCCCGGAGACACCGACGAGCTCGACCGCAAGATCAAGGCGGTCCGCGACCAGGCCGGCCGCGACACCTACGCGCCGTCCTGATACGCAGGCGCGTCCAGGTTCCAGCCGCGGGTTCAGGTGGTGAAGCCGCCTGTCGTGGTGGTGGTGCTGCAGCCGCTGACGACGACCGAGCGGGACACCGACGCGGTGTTGCCCCGGCTGTCGGTGGCCGACACGGTGTAGGTCCAGGTCCCATCGAGCGGCTCGGGGGCGAGGTCGCCCTCCCAGGTCGACGGACCGATGCTGGTCATCGCCCCGCCACCGGGGCTGCCCGGACCCGACCAGCGCAGCTCGACCGAGGCGATCGGGGATTCGTCGCTGACGTCGGCGACCACGATGTCTCGGGTGCTCGACGGGCAGCTCAGGCTGCGCGGACCGCGGGTGATGGTGATCTGCGGCGGGTGTTCGACCCTGGCCCGGACCTGTAGCGGCGCCGAGCCCGACGGGCCTCCGGAGACGGTGAACGAGGCGGTGAGCGAACCCTCGGGCAGTCCGGTGCGGTCGACCGACACCATCACCGGCGTCGATGCGCCGGCGGCGAGCGTTCCCGAGCGGGTCGCCCAGGCGAACGGGCTCCCCGTGCCGCCGGTCAGGCTCCAGTCCACGGCCTTGCCGCCCGGGTTCGACAGGGTCAGCGTCCCCGACGAGGCCGACTCGCCGAGGTCGATCACCGACGTGGAGAGCACCACGTCGCCGGGGGTCACGGTCGTGCCCGTCGACCCGGTCGTCGTCGAGGGGTCGGTGGTCGACGCCGAGGGATCGGTGGTCGACGACGGCGAGGGACCGGTGGTCGACGACGAGGCCGACCCGGACGAGGTCGACCCGGACGAGGTCGACGACGAGGAGGTCACGTCCTCGCCCGACGACGGCGACACCGGCCCGGTCGAGGTCGACGCCGGCCCGGTCGAGGTCTCGGCCGTCGAGGTCGTCCCGGCCGCGCTGGTCAGCGTGGTCGAGCGGTCGGTGCCGGCGCCGAGGAAGGTGGCGATCCCGATCACCGCCACCACGGCGAGGATCATCGCGGCGGTGACGGCGAGCCGGGACCGGGCGATCTCGCCGACTCGTGCCCGGCGGGGTGGACGGGGGAAGCCGTCACCGTCGAAGTGCGGATCATGGCGCGGTTCCTGGCCGCGGGAGACGGCGGTGAGCACCGCGTCGCGGAGATCGGCGGGCGCGGCCAGCACCGGCGCGGCCCCGAACAGCGCGGCGGCGCTGAACCGGGAACGGGTCTCGTCGCACACCTCGCAACGCTCGACGTGACGGGCGACCCGCTTGCGGATCAACACCGAGAACGTGCCGTCCCAGCCCTCGAGGATGTCGGCCAGCTCGGCGCACTCGTCGCGGCCCATGCGGGCCACCGTGACGGCGCCGAGGCTGCGGGAGAGCCGATCGCGCATGCGGTGCACGAGCACGTGGGCCTGGCTGGTGGTGACCCCCACGGCGGCGGCGAGATCGGCGCCGGAGAGCTCCTGGCGCAGGCTCAGCTCCATGACGAGCTGGTCCCGCTCGTCGAGCCCGGCGGCCGCGGCCCGCACCAGCTCGGCCAGCTCGGTGCGCTCGACATCGGCGCCCTCGGCCCGGAGATCGATCGGGGCTTCCATCTCAGCGACCCCCGGCCCACTGAAGTCGGTGGGCCGGCTGCGGCGTCGATGCCGGCTCCGCCGGTAGACCTCGTTGCGCAGCACGGCGAAGAGCCACGCCTTGAGCCGGTCCGGCTCCCGCAGCTGACCGAGCTTGCCCGCCGCGACCAGGAAGACCTCCTGGACGGCATCGGCGGCCTCGTCCCGGTCGCGGAGCATGGCCGCAGCCGTGTCGTACAGGGCGGCGGCATAGCGGTCGTAGATCGCGCCGAGCGCGGCCCGGTCGCCGCCCAGGTGGGCGGCGACCAGTGCGCTGTCGGTCCGGTCGGGCGTCATGCTGATCGGTCCTCCGTTCCGACATGGTGTCACCATCAATCGGCGACGTGGTACGAGACCACGACCTGGAAGCGGGCGTAGTCGTCGCCGTGGTCGACGGTCTCGAGCAGCACGCAACCCTCGTCGCCGGCGGGGCCGTCGAGGCCGAGTTCGGAGCACCGGGTGAGGGAGTCGATGGAGGCCACCGAGACGAGACCGGAAGCGGCCACGTTCCACTTGGCGTCGCAGGTGTCGTTGTGGCCCCAGGTGTGGGCCACGCCGGTGCCCATGGCGCAGAACTCGCTCTTGCCGTCCGGGTCGCGCTCGGAGCCGCTGACGTAGACGGTAGGGAGGAAGTCGTCGTCGTGCAGTCCGGTGGCGGCGTAGACGCTCTTCCACGGGTCGAAGCCGAAGGAGTCGCCGTCGCTCATCTTGGACTCGCCCCGGGTGCCGATCGTCGTGTCGCCCACGCCCCAGGCGAAGCTGAGCTCACCCCGGTTGTGCCAGCTGCTGTCGCCGTCGTGGGTGACGGTGACCTTGTGGAAGGTGATGACCACGTCGTGCGTCGGCTCGGGGGCAGTGTGGAAGCTGCCGACCTGGTAGGCGGTGTGCCCGTCGGTGTCGGTGGCCTGCACGATGATGTAGTAGGTGGTGTCACCGGCCAGGGGCTGGAGGTCGGTGCTCCACTGCTGGTGGTACTCGAGCCCGCTGAGGGCGACGACGTCGGCGTGGTCGAAGCCGGGGGCGCCGTTGTGGTCGGTGGGCGACTCGGTGGAGACTCGGGCCTGGAAGCGGGCCGGGGTCTTCGAGGTGACGTCCAGGTGCCGGACCGAGAAGTCGCCGCCTGGGCTGACCACGGCCGTGCTGATGCACTGAGCCAGGCACTTGGGATCGACCGGCGCGAGGTCGTCGGGGTTGTCGAGCGGGGTGACGGTGGTGAAGGTCGTCGAGCGGCTGTCGGTCTTGCCGTTGGCGTCGGTGGCCGTCAGCAGCAGGTGGTACTGCGTGGCGGGCTGCAGCGGCTTCAGCACCGTGGTCCAGTGCGTCGTGCCCGGGGCGGAGCTGGCCATGGGGGTTCCCGCGCCGTTCTGGGGGTCGGTGCCGACCCAGACCCGGATCTTGGCCGGCGTGTTGGTCTTCACCTCGAAGCCCAGGTTCGGCGTGTTCGCGTTCGGGGTCAGCCACGCCATGGTGATGCACGAGTTGGCGCACCCGCCGGCCTCTTCGCCGGCGCTGAACGAGCCGTTGCCCGCCACGAGGTCCTTGCCGACGGTCTTGCGGAAGGCGTGGACGTCGACGTAGCGGTTGTGACCGGGCTCGCTCACCTTGATCTTGAAGTCGACCGCGCCGGGCTCGTAGGCGTCGGCGTCGATGGTGAAGCCGAGCTGGGTGGTGGTGCCGGCCGCCAGGGTGGAGCCGGCGGTGTCGAGGGCCACGTGGGGCACGGTCTTGGCCGTCCAGTCCACGGCGGCGTCGTCGCAGTTGCGGATGGTGAGCGCCGAGCTCATGGTGCCGGGCTCGAGCACGGCCGGATCCGGGGTGACCAGCAGGCTGGCACCGGTGGCGAGGGTCGAGGCGCAGTCCTCGTCGACGTCGCCGACGGGATCGAGCTCGACCGGGCCGTCGCCGGTGTCGCTGCTGGGCGGCTCGGACACGTTCTGGCCGCTGTCGGGGTAGCCGGCGGAGTCGTCGTCGACCTCGAGGGCAGCTTCGGTGGCGTCGTCGAGGTCGTCGCTCACGGTGGCCGGGTCTGGGCTCGTGCCGCCCGTGGTGGTCGACGTCGTGGCCGGCTGCACCGACGCGGCGTCGGTGGCGCCGGTCGCCTGGGCCGTCCCGTCGCCAGCGACGGTGACCGCGGCGAGCAGGGCGGCGAGGACCAGGATGATGATCCCGATCACGCCGATCGCCTTCCAGCGACCGTCGGGCGAACGGCGCCCGCCCTGCGGCGGGGTGGGGGTGGTTCGCATGTACTGGGTGGGTTCGCTCATGACGGTGCCTCCTGGACTGGCGCTCGGGTGGGAACACCGGTCCAGAGACGCCACCGCGCCCGACCTTGCAGAAACTCAGGAGAAGATTTCCTACTGATCGCTCCCGTCGAGGTGGTGCTGGATGACGGGGCCGACCGCGGCCACGAGCTCGTCGAGGTCGGAGTCGACCAGCGGCTCGAGCTGGAGGATCGATCGGCCGAACACCAGACCGACGAGCTGGGCGCCGGCCAGCGCCATGCGCCGGCGGCCGTCGGGCCCCGGGGCGAGTCGGTCGGCATGGACGAGCAGGGCGCTGGTCACGAACTCGGACAGCATCCGGGCTGCGTCCTCGTTGGTCGCCGCCGTCCGCAGCAAGGACAGACCGGGCGATCCGGCGGCGAAGATGCCGGTCAGGTAGACGCGGGCGATGGCCTCGCCCCGCTCGCCGCTGGGGAGCGCTTCGACCTCGGCGAAGAGGTCGGCGGGGTCGAAGGGGAACTCGTGAGCGGCGACGAACAGCTTCTGCTTGCTGGCGAAGTGGTGGATGACGAGGGCGGGATCGACGTCGGCCCGCTCGGCGATGGCGCGGATGGTCGCCCGCTCGAAGCCGACCTCACCGAACAGGGCGCGGGCGGCGGTGAGGATGTCGGCCTTGGTGTCCTCGGGATCGCCGGGCCGCCGACCCACGGGCCGCGCTCCCTTCCGTCGCGGGCTCATCGCCGCGTCCCGATGTCGAGCTCGATCAGGACCTCGTCGAGGGTGGCGGCGCTGGTGCCGACGGTGGCGTCGATGCCGGCGGCGCCCAGCTCACCGCGGATCCGGTCGGGGGTCTCGCCGAGGATCCGCAGGGTGCGGCCGGCGAGGCGAAGCGACCGATCGGGCCGGTCGAGGGCACCGAACGCGTCGGCCCATCGAGCGGTGGTGACTTCGGTGACGGTGCGGTTGCCGATCACCTCGCCGGCGGTGCCGGCCGCGACGATGCTGCCGGCGGACATGAGCAGGAGGCGGTCGGCTTGCTCGGCCTCATCCATGTAGTGGGTGGAGACGAGTACGGCGACGCCCTGGTCGGCGTGGTGGTGGATGAGATCCCACAGCCGCGACCGAGCCAGGGGCGAGACGCCCGATGTGGGCTCGTCCAGCACGAGCAGATCCGGCCCGTGCTGGGTGGCGGCCCGGAAGGCGGTACGACGTTGAGCCCCCAGCGGCAGGGCCGCGACGAGGGTGTTGTCTTCGGCGGTTGCGGCCATGGCCGACTGCCGGTGGAGCTGGTCGCCGAAGACCGCCGCCCGGAACTGGAGGTTCTCGGCCGCGGTGAGGTCGGTGTAGAGGCCCAGGTTCTGGGGCACGTAGCCGATGCGGCGGCGCTGGCGGCGGCTGTGCGGTTGCCCGAAGAGGCGGATGTGACCACCGGTGGGGGTGAGCAAGCCGAGCAACATCCGGATCAACGTCGTCTTGCCCGCGCCGTTGGCGCCGAGCAGTCCGACGATCTCGCCGGGGGCGACGTCGATGTCGCAGTGGTCGACGGCGACGAACGATCCGAAGGTGCGGGTGACGTCGCGGGCCTCGATCGGCAGGGTTGACCGGGACGACCCGGCGGGACGCGCCGGTGCGAGGGCCCCGTCGGCGTCGCCCTCCGGCGCCGGCTCGTCGACGCTGGCCTGCAGCTCGAGCACGATGGCGGCGTCCTCGAGGGTGAGCGGGCGGTGGCGTTCGGTGGCGCCCGGCCGCCACTGGCGCCACCGGGACCCGGCCCGCCACGCCCGGGTGGGATCGTCGGGGGTGTCGACCTCCTCGACCGCGCCCGGCACCTGCTCGACGATGCTGCGTGGTGGACCAGCGGCCAGGACCCGGCCCCGATCGAGGAGCAGGACGGTGTCGGCCCGTTCGGCCTCGTCCAGGTAGGTGGTGGAGGCGACGACCGCGGCGCCGTCGGCCGCGGCCCGCGTGACCAGCCGCCACAGCTCGAGGCGGCTGACGGGGTCGACGCCGGTGGTCACCTCGTCGAGCACCAACAATTCGGGCTGGGGCAGGAGGGCCATGCAGCCGGCCAGCTTGCGGCGCTGGCCACCGGAGAGGTTCCGAGCCAGGCGGTCGGCAAAGGGCCCGATGGCGGCCCGGTCGAGGAGCTCGTCCGAGCGCGGCCGCCAGCCGGGCAGGCGGTGGGCGGCGGCGATGAACTCCATGTTCTCGGCCGCCGTGAGGTCGCCGAACACCCCGCCGGCCGACGGCACGAACCCGATTCGTCGCTGGTCCGGCAGGTGAGCGGTACCGGTCTGACCGACGTCGAGCCCGACCAGCACCTCGAGCAGGGTGGACTTGCCGGCGCCGTCGCCACCGATGACGGCGTGCATGGCGCCCGGGGTGATCTCGAGCGACACGTCGTCGAGGGCGACGGTCGCCCCGTAGCGGGCGTCGATGTGGCGGACCGACCAGGTCACGACGCTGACCCCACCGCGTCGGCCTCGACACCGTCGGCGGCACGGGGTTGGCGGGGGGCGAGATCGCGCCGGAACCGGGCCATCGCCACCCCGAACACGACGACGGCCATCAGCGCCAGCAGACCGAGGGCCGGGAGCATGGTGCTGACGTCGGCGCCCCGCAGGAAGATGTCGCGCATGCCGGACACGAACCAGGTGAGGGGTAGCAGGTAGCCGATCCAGCGCACTCCCGGCGCCATCGACTTCAAGGGGAAGATCATCCCGGAGAGCATGATCTGGGGCAGCAGGGTCATGATGGCGAGCTGGATGGCCTCGCCCTGGCTCATCGACACCGTCGAGATGGCCACGCCGAGGCCGAGCACCACCACCAGGAACACCAGCCCGAACGCCGCGAACATCAGGACCGAGCCCTGGAACGGGACGCCGAAGATGAGCAGTCCGGCGCCGGTGACCAGCACCAGGTCGAGGACCGCCACCAGGAAGTAGGGGGCGATCTTGCCGACGATCACGTCGATCGGTCGCAGCGGCAGCACCGCCAACTGCTCGAGCGTGCCCCGCTCCCGCTCGCGCACGACGCCGAGGCTGGTGATCACCGTCCCGACGAACAGCAGGATCAGCCCGATCAGCGACGGCACCATGACGTACGACGTGTCGAGGTGGGGGTTGAACAGGATCTCGGGGAGCGTGTTCGGCGGCAGGCGCCGCAGCGCGGACTGGGAGGTGAACAGCTCGCTGCCGTCGACCAACATCCGCGTCGGCCCGCTGCCGGTGACGAAGGCGACCCCGACCTCGGCGTTGCGCAGCATGTGCTCGGCGTCACTCCGGTCGCCGGCGGGGTCGACCGTGCCGACCGAGAAGACGTCGGGGAGGTTGTCCGCCATCTCCTGGGCGCCGGGACCGACCACCGCGGTGTCGACCGAGGTGACATCGAAGCGAGCGGCATAGCCGAAGATGACCAGGAGCATGATCGGCAGACCGATCATCAACGCCATCGTGCGCCGGTCCCGGCGCATCTCCCGGAACTCCTTGAGGATCATCGCCTTCATGCCCGTGCTCCCAGAACTCACTCAGTGTTGAGTTATTACTCTACGGCTGTTGAATAACTCGGTCAAGAGCCGGCCGGCGCCTGGCTCACTCGCCGGTGCGGCCGTCGGCGAGCTCGCCGAGGATGTCGAGGTGGCCGAGGTGGCGGGCCGTCTCCTCGAGCAGGTGCAGCAACGCCCACCGCAAGCGTGAACGGGCGCTCGGCGTCGGCGCCCGCTGCGAGGTCGTCGAGACCGGCGCCCCGCGCCACCGCCCGGCTGCGATCGCACGCCGCCCGGTAGAGCGCGACGGCCACCGACAGCGGCTCGTCGCGAGCAGACGTGAACTCCCAGTCGCGGTCGGCGTCCCAGTCGGCCGAGGCCCACGGTTCGGGCATCGGCGCGCCGGCGAAGCGCTCGGTGAACCACGCGTCCTCGACCAGGGCGAGGTGCTTGACGAGCCCGGCGATGGTCGTGGACGAACGCACCGCCGACACCGTGGCCCGCTCGTCGGCGAGACCGTCGACCTTCAAGAGGATGCCGTCGCGGTACCAGTCGAGCATGGTCTCGAGCATCTCCCGCTCGGGCGAGGTCCGCACGGGCGGCATGGCGCGCATGCCGGTGTCGATCGGCGCCGTCGCGCCGTTGACGATCAACTCGGCCGCCGACTGCTCGACGCAGAACTCGTTGCCCTCGGGATCGGCCATGACCACCCACCCCTTGCCGTCAGGCTTGCGGTGGTCGTCGACGAGCCGGGCCCCGAGCCCCTCCAGCCATGCCACGGTGTCGTCACGGGCGGCGGCCGGTTGCAGGTCGATGTGGACCCGGTTCTTCACCGTCCTGGGTTCCGGCACCTTGATGAACAGCAGGTTCGGTCGCCGGCCGGCGGGGTCGATCAGTCCCCACGCCTCGTGCCCCGGGAGGTTCGGGTCGTCGGGGTCCTCGATGAACCCGGTGACCTCGGCCCAGAACGCGCTGATTCCGGCGGGATCGACGGCATCGAAGGTGATGGTTCGTACGTGGCAACGCATGGGCCTGAGCCTCGCGCGCCGCAACGGTTCGATCGATCGTGTTCACTGGGCCGATGACCGAGACCGCAGATCGTTACCGCCGCCTCGCCGAGCGCTTCACCGCCCTCGTCAACGACGTCCCCGCCGACGGCTGGGATGCCCCGTCACCGTGCGAGGGGTGGACGGCACGAGACGTCCTCGACCACCTCATCCAGGGGTCGTGCAACCAGCTCCAGAACCTCGACCGCGCGCCCGAGGTGCCCGACGGCGACCCGGTGGCCCGGTGGGCGGCGGTGCGCGACGCCATGCAGTCGGCCATCGACGACCCCGACGTGGCCGGCACCGAGTACGACGGGCCCTTCGGGCGCACGACGCTGGCCGACTCGTTCGACGGGTTCATGTCGGCCGACCTGATGGTGCACACCTGGGACATCGCCCGCGCCGCCGGGCTCGAGCAGTACGAGCCCATGCCGGCGGAGGAGGTCGAGCGGGTCCACAGCACACTCGCCCCGCTCGGCGACAACATCCGCCGGCCCGGAGTCTTCGGCGATGCGGTGGCCGTGCCCGACGATGCGCCGGCGCAGGACCGCTTCCTCGGGTTCATCGGCCGCCAGCCGTAGCCGGACCCCCGACTGCGTCAGATGCCGTCGGCGGCCGCGGCGGCGTCCTCGTCGACCCCGCCGCCCTTGGGCAGGGTGGCGAAGATCGCCGGCGGCTCGCGCCACGGGTCGGCGTCGCCGCGGCGGGCGGCCTCGATGGCGGCCCACACCCGCTGGGGCGAGCACGGCATGTCGATGTGGCGAACGCCGAGGTGCGACACCGCGTCGATCACCGCGTTCTGCACCGCCGGCGTCGAGCCGATGGTGGCCGCCTCGCCGATGCCCTTGGCGCCGAGCGGGTTGAGCGGCGAGGGGGTCTCGGTGGAGTGGACCTCGAAGCTGGGCATCTCGGCCGCGGACGGGAATCCGTAGTCGGCGAAGTTCGACGTGACCGGGTTGCCGTCCTCGTCGAAGCGCATCTCCTCGTACAGCGCCTGCCCGATGCCCGAGCCGATGCCGCCGTGCTGCTGGCCCTCGACCAGCAGCGGGTTGATGACCGTGCCGCAGTCGTCGACCGCGACGTGACGGACGAGGCGGGCCCGGCCGGTCTCGGTGTCGACCTCGGCCACCGCGATGTGGGCGCCGAAGGGGAAGGTGGCGCCGTCCTGCTCGAACAGGCCGTCGCCGGCGAGCGGGCCGTCGTCCTCCTCGGCGGCGCGCGATGCCAGCTCGGCCCACGAGAGCGCCCGGGCGGGCACGCCCTGCACCCCGATGGTCCCGGCGGCCGTGTCGACCACGATGTCGGCCTCGTCGGCCTCGAGCAGCCGGGCGGCAAGGGATCGGGCGGTGTCCACCAGCGCCTCGGTGGCTCGCTGAACGGCCGACCCGCCGAGCTGCATCGAGCGGGAGCCACCGGTGCCGCCGCCGTGGGCGATGCGGTCGGTGTCGCCGTCGACCAGGGTGATGTCGGCCACCGGGATGCCGGTCCGGTCGCTGACCAGCATGGCGTAGGACGTCTGGTGGCCCTGTCCGTGGGCGGACGTGCCGGCGAAGACGGTGGCCGTCCCGTCGGCGTGGACCTCGACCCGGCCGTTCTCGCTCGCACCGCCGCCAGCGGTGATCTCCACGTAGACGGCGACACCGATGCCCAGCTGCCGGACATCGCCCCGCTGGCGGCGCTCGGCCTGCTGGCGACGGAGGTCGTCGTAGCCGATGGCCTCGGCCGCGGTCCGCAGTGGGAGCAGGTAGCGCCCGCTGTCGTAGGTGTTGCCGGTCAGGGTGGTGAAGGGGAAGACGTCGTCGCCCAGCAGGTTCTGCTCCCGCAGCTGGATGGGGTCGATGTCCAGCTCGTGGGCCGCCTGGTCGACGAGGCGCTCGAGCAGGGCGGTGGCCTCGGGCCGGCCCGCGCCGCGGTAGGCGCCGACCGGCGTGGTGTTGGTGACCGCCACGGCGACGTCGAACTCGATGGCCGGGAAGGTGTAGGTCCCGTGCGACATGCGACGCGTACCGCCCGGCAGGGCGGCGCCGATGCCGGGGTAGGCGCCGGCGTCGCCCACGAGGTGGACGCGCAGGCCGGTGAAGGTGCCGTCGGCCCGGCAGCCGAGCTCGGCGTACTGGATCTGGCCCCGCCCGTGCGGCATGGCCTGCATCTCCTCGCTCCGGCTCGGCACCCACACCACCGGGCGCCCGAGCCGCCGGGCGGCCGCGGCCACCACGGTGTACTCGTACTGCGGACCGGCCTTGCCCCCGAAGCCGCCGCCGACGCGGGGCGTGATGACGTGGACCTGGTCGGGCTCCATGCCCAGCACCCGGGCCAGGCCGCCCTTCACCAGGTGCGGGAACTGGTTCGCCGGCCACACGGTGAGCCGGCCGTCGTCCCCCGGTGCGGCCGCGAAGCAGTGCACCTCCATCGGGGCGACGGCCACCCGCTGGTTGACGTAGCGGCCCCGGACGACGACATCGGACACCGCCTCGAGATCGAGCGGCGCGTCCGACGACTCGGACACCGCCAGGTTGTTCTCCCGCCCGGGGATGATCGGCACCGCCCCCTCGGCCAGCGCCTCCTCGGGATCGACGGAGGTGGGGAGCGGGTCGATGTCGGCCCACACCATCGCGGCGGCATCCTCGCCCTCGGCCAGGGTCTCGGCCAGCACCACGGCGACGGCCTCCCCGACGAAGCGCACCTTGTCGATGGCCAACGGCGCCCGGGCGAAGTCGTCGTGAAGGCGCACGAACCCGTGATGGGGTCCGATGCCGAGATCGTCGGCGGTCCACACCGCCACCACGCCCGGCATGCCCCGCGCCTCGTCCACTTCGATCGACCGGATCGTGCCGTGGGCGGTGTCGGACCGCACGAACACGGCATGCAGTGGGTGCTCGAACGGCAGGTCGGCCACGTAGCGGCCGGCCCCCCGGAGGAGCTCCGGATCCTCGGTGCGGACCACGCGGGTGCCGAGGATCGAGCCGTGGGTTTCGCCGCTGGTGGTCGTCATCGCGGCGACACTACGGCGCCCCCTCAGCTCACCAGCCCATCATGGTGGCGTAGTTGCCGGCGTAGAACTGGTCGCGGGCCTCGGCCCCGACGCCGTCCATCGTCTCCTCGAAGCGCTGGATCGGGTCCTTGGTGCCCTCGGGGTGCGGGTAGTCGGACGAGAACAGGAACAGGTCGTCGCCGCACTCCTCGATCATCCAGCCCACCGGTTCGCGCGGGAACGGGGTGAAGAAGAGGTTGCGATGCACGTACTCGGAGGCCTTCAGGGGCAGCTCGCCCATGGCCGGTTCACCCCGGCCGAAGGTGGCCTGGCACAGGTCGAGGCGGCGCAGCCACGGCACCACCCACATGGCGCCCTGCTCGATGCAGCCGCCCATCAAGCCCGGATGGTCCTCGAAGATGCCGTCGAGCACGAGGGCGGAGAGGAACTGCTCGGGCACCTGGTGGATGGCCATGTAGTCCTTGCCGCGGATGTTCTCACCGCCGCCGAGGAAGTCCTTCACCGGCCGGCCGTTGTCGTGGAACGCCGGCTTGAGCGACCGGCCCCCGCCGCCGATGTGGATCATGAACGGGATCCCCCGCTCCTCGAGCGTGGCCCACACCGCGTCGTGGTCGGGATGGGTGGGGCTGATGCCCTTGCCGGGATGCGAGGGGAACATGACCGCGCCGGCGCCGTCGTCGAGGGCGTGCACGGTGAGGGCGAGGGTGTCGGCGGGGTCGAGCCACGGCACCGACGCCACCGCCACCAGGCGGGGGTCGTCGGCGCAGAACGCGTTCATCGCCCGGTTCAGCGCCCGCGTGCCGCCCATGACCAGCTCGTGGTCGTCGCCCAGGAACTGGGTGGCGGCGAAGGTGGGGAACACCAGCTGGGAGTCGAAGCCGAGCAGGTCGAGCGACCGGCTGCGCTCGGCGGGGTCGAAGGCACCGAGCGCGCCCCACCCCTTGGCGGTGAGGATCTGCTGCTCCAGCTCGGCCGCCGCACCGGTGTCGCCGGCCCGGGCCTCGGCGTCGGCGATGGCCTTGTCGGCCAGCGCCCCGGCCCCGCCGAGGTACAGCGGGCGGATGCGATCGCGGACCGCGGCCTCGGCATGGGTCTCGAGCCAGCCGGGCAGCTCCATCACGTGGCTGTCGGCATCGAGGATCCTCGTGGCGCCGGCGTAGGGCGCCTCGGACGTGGGCGTGGTCACGGTCATGGATGTCCCCCCGAGATCGTGTCGGTCCGGGCCATGGTAGTGAACGGCCCGGGTGGCGCACCCGAGGGGCCATCGGCGCCGTGACGGTGATCATTACCGCCGGTAGCCATTGTGTTCGGTCCGCCCCGGCGCGAGACCGACAGGGACACCCACGATTCCGACAGGGGGACAAAGACGATCATGGGACTCATAAGCGTTCACGTGTTCCGCACGCTGCCCGGCAAGACCATGCAGCACATCGCGGCATCCGAGGAGGCCAGAGGCCTCCTCCAGGGTCTCGGTCTCGAGGCCGCCACCGTCACGCCCATCGCCGGGTCCGACGTGGGGCAGATCGCCACGGTGGTCAACTTCGCCGACAACCGCAGCTACACCGACTCGATGCAGCGGATCCAGGCCGATGCCGGCTGGCAGGCCTTCTGGGCCCGGGTGTCGTCGGAGGCCACGGCGGAGCTGGCGGAGGTCTCGCTCTACTCCGACGCCGATCCGACCTACATCGCCCCCGTCGACCAGCCCGCCGGCGTCCTGCAGTTCACTCAGTGGCGTGCCAACCCGGGCCAGATGGGGGGCTTCCTGGAGCACGTGGCCGCCGCCAAGGGTCACATCGAACGGCTGGGTGGCAGCGTCCGGGTCCTGCAGTGCATGACCGGCCTGCACCCGATGACCGCGGGCGTCTCGGTCACCTTCGAGGACCTGGACCACTTCGGCGACTACGGCGACAAGCTGGCGGCGGACGAGCAGTTCCAGAACTACTGGGCTGGCGTCATGACCAACCCGACGGCCACCCTGGTCCGCTCGGGCATCTACGCCATCGCCGTCTGACGCACCGCCACCCTCACAGGAAGGCGGCGAGCGGATCGCCCTTCGACTCCTCGGCCACCAGGGCGATGTCGGCCTCGATCGTGGTGGATCCTCGGGCCATCAACAGCCCGCCGATGATCCCGGTGGGCGCCAACGACGCCAGCCCCCAGCGGATGTCGGTGGCCTGGGTGATAGCCCCCACGATGACGCCGCCGGCGATGCCCCCCATGACCGCCACCATCAGACCGAGCAGCGAGAACATCAGGGGGCGCAGCCGTGGTGGGCTGATGGCCGAGAGCGAGGTGTACAGCGGCGCGATGCCGACCTGGAGGGCGAACAGCCCGATCCACGCCGCCGGCACGAACATCCAGACCGACGGTAGGAAGACGGCGAACGAAAGCAGCAGCGAGAAGCCGGCGATGGCCACACCGACGATGTTCACCGCCCTTGCCGGGGACTTCTCGAAGATCCGCTCCCCGACGTTGCCGCCGATCAACGTGCCGAGCAGCTGGGCCGACGCGGTGATCATGCCGATGACCGCTCGGCCGGTGGCGCTGATGCCGTACTGGCGCTCGAGGAAGATGTTCACGAAGGCGACGACACCGACGAGGCCGAAGCCGAGCACGCCGATCCCGACGATCTGGCGGCGGAACGTCCGGATGGTGATCAAGCGGGTCGCCGCCTCACGGAAGTTCATGCCCGACGGCGCGCCGGTGACGGTCAGCGTGGCACCGGCCAGGCCCCGGACCATCTGGTTCTCCGGTTCCCGCAGCCGGCGGGCGGCGATCAGGGCGATCACCGACGGGACGGTCAGCACCGGGAACGCCCACCGCCACACGTCGTCGCCGCTGCCGACCACGAACGCGATGGCGAACGCCAGGCCGGGACCCAGGAGGGCCCCCACCGGGTTGGCGGCGCCGTGGATGGCCAGGATCCGGTTCCACCCGTTCGGCGGGTAGTAGTCGGTCAGCAGCGACTTGCCGACCGGCTCGACGCCCGACTTGCCGACGCCGACCCCGAAGCGGGCGAGGAAGAACAGCGGCAGCCGGATGGCGAAGGTGGTGGCGAAGCTCATGATGCTCCAGGCCAGCGCCGACCACCGCAGGATGCGGCCGCGGTCGATCTTGGTGCCGAGGAAGCCGATGGGGACGGCGAGCAGCACCAGCGCGGTGACCTGGACCCCCACCAGCAACCCGAACGTGGCGTCGTTCATCCCGAAGTAGCGCTGCACGTTGGGACCGAAGACCCCGAGCACGGCGCGGTCCAACTCGTCGACCACGTTCAGGGCGGTGATGATGATCAGCGGGTACCAGCCGCCGTAGGCCGCGATCTGGCGCAGGGGCGGTCCGTCGCCCGGCGAGAGCAGGTCCCGCAGCCGCGCCCCCAGGAGCCGTGGTGGCTGCTGCCCCCCGTCGATCATGGGCTACGAAACTAGCCGCGGCGATTTGTCCGATTCCCAATCGGGAGTCGGCTCAGCGGGGGCGCGGCTCATGACCGTCATCAGCGGACCGGACGCGCTGCCGCACCGGAACGAGTCGGTGGTGACGAACCCGAGGCGCTCGTAGAAGCCGAGGTTGCGCGGGTTCGACGACTCGAGATGGGCGACGAAGCCGCCCCGGTCGCAGGCGTCGAGCACCGGTTCGACCAGCACGGCCCCGAGGCCTCCGCCCTGCCGGGCCGGGTCCACGCCCAGGATGCCGAGGTAGAAGTGCGGCTCGCTGGGGCGCAGCTCGGCGGCGCGCGCCAGTTCGCTCAGGCGGGGGATCGTCTCCTCACCGAGGTCGGCGGTGACCATGGCGAGCAGGGCGCCGACCCGTTCGCCGTGCAGGATGTCGCGGTCGGGCGGCGCCCACAGCGCGGCGCCGGCGACCGGGCCACCAGCGCGGGGGCCGGGGCCGGCGCGGTAGGTGTGGCCGAGGGGGAAGTACTCGTCGACGAAGAAGCGGAAGAAACGACCGCGCGCCGCGTCCGGGTCGGCGGCCGGTTCGAAGAGCCATTGCTGCACCGGGTCGGCCGCGAAGGCAGCCGCCAGCGTGGCGCCGATCGCGTCCAGTTCGGAGGCGACGGCGTGGACGGCGGGGGCGTCGGCGGCGGCCATCAGCCCAGCGCCCCGAGCGCGGCACCGAGCACGAACCGGAACCGGGTCTGCAGGTCGGCGATCCAGGCGGGATCGTCGTCGGCGAACGCAGCCCACAGGGCCGACTTGATGGCGGGGGCGTCGTCGCCGGTGGGGTCGCCGTGGGCGTGCAGCCAGGCGTCGGCTCGCAGCGCCTGCACCACGGTGATGGCGTCGACCGTGCCGAACTCCAGGGCCACGCCCGTGACCTCGGTCGGGGCCAACCGGGACGCGACCGCGGGGAGCCACTCGCCCACCAGTTCGGACGAGACCGAGTCACCGGCGGCGAGGGAGGTGACGTCGTCGCCGTACCACTCGACCGCCCGCCGGTAGCGCGGCGTCGTCGGGACCGTCGCTGCTGATCAGCTCGCCGACGCCCCAGGGGCCGAGGCCGGTGTGGAGGTCGATGATCGCCACCCGGTCGCGACCGGCGAGCACCTCGTCGCACATCGAGACCAACGCCCGATGGGACCACACCGGGCCCCGGCCGCCGTAGAACAGGCCGGTGGGATGGGTGTACTGACCTCCCGTGATCCACTGCTGGAACGTGTCGAAGCCGACCTCCCCCGCAGTGGTGAGCAGCGCGTCGAGGGTGGACGCCTGGGTGGCCTCGTCCCACGTATCCGGCACCAGCAGGTCGGCGATGCGGTCGTAGCCCTCGTTGGTGGGCGGCGCGTCGAAGTCGACGAAGTTGCGGTTGAGGTCGACGTTGTCCTCGTTGACCCGGCGCACCCAGGCGAAGCCGTAGGGGTTGAGGGCATGCACCAGGCACACGGCGACCTCGTCGGATCGCTCGGGAGTGCCGTCGGCCAGCCAGGCCCGCTGCAGCGCCGAGCCGGCGTAGCCCTCCACGCCGTGGGTGCCCGACACCACGACCACCACCGACGCGGCGTCTTCCGGTCCGATCCAGGCGACGTCGCATGCCAGGTCGCCGCCGTCGGGGCCGCGCTCGGGGAGGTCGAACGCCCGCAGGGTGGCGCCGGCCGCCCCGGCCCGCTCGAGGAAGTCGGCGCGCGAATCGGCGTAGGTCGTCGTCAGGGCGAGGACGGGCACGGGCGGGACAGTATCGGGACTACTCGCCGACGAAGTTCGGCGTCCGCTTCTCGAGGAAGGCGCGCGGGCCCTCGCGGGCATCCTTGGAGCCCATGACCCGCATGCCGATCTCCATCTCGGTGACGAAGGCGTCGGCCTCGGGACGCGACTCCGACGACCGGATGGACTGCTTGATCCCCTGGACCGCCAGCGGACCGTTGGCGGCGATGCGATCGGCCAGCTGGCGGGCGACGTCCATGGCGGTCCCGTCGGGCACGGCCCGGCCGACGAGGCCGATCTCCGCCGCCCGGGCGCCGGAGATGGGGTCGCCGACCAGGAGCAACTCGCAGGCGATGGTGAACGGGATCTGGCGGGGCAGGCGGACGGTCGACCCCGACATCGGGAACAGGCCCCGCTGCACCTCCGAGATGGCGATCTGGGCGTTCTCGCCCGCCACCCGGATGTCGAAGGCCTGCAGGATCTCGGTGCCGCCGGCGTAGCAGTACCCCTCGACCGCGGCGATGATCGGTTTGGCCGGCTGGTGCTCCTTGAGGAAGCCCTTGTAGATGAGGGACAGGTCGGCCTGGAGCCGGGCCTCGTACTCGTTCTCCGGTTCGGCCCCGGAGAGCAGGGCGCCGACCAGCCGGTCGAGGTCGGCGCCGGCGGAGAAGTTCCCGCCCGCGCCGGTGACGATGGCGACGCGCAGCTCGGGATCGGCGTCGAGCTCGTCCCACAGGTCGGCCAGGCGCACCAGCATCTCGGGGTTGAAGGGGTTCTTCTTCTCCGGACGGTTCAGGGTGATCTCGAGCACCGGGCCGCGACGCTCGGCGAGGACGGCAGGAAGAGGGGTTGGATCTGACACAGCGTCAGATTCAACCACGCCGCAGCAGCACCCCCGGCATGGCGACGGCCCGGCGGATCCCCGGGCGACGGCTGGCGGCGATGAGCCAGCGAGCGGCGCGGAACCACAGGGGCCCCGGGTGCTCGAGGTCGGCGAGATACCGCCATGGATCGGCGACCTCGTGGGAGTAATCGAGATGGCAGGCGAGCGGATACCGCCCGTCCACCGGCTTGTCGCAGATGGGACACATGCATCGTTCGGTCATCGGACCCCCCGAACCGGGCACACCGCCTCCCAAGGCCGGCGCCCGTTACCGGCCACGCTCCGTAGCATAAGTCACTACTCAGCGTGTTGACAAGGGGGAGGCGGGGCCCTCCCCCGATCAGGGGAGCCGATCGGAGAAAATGGTTCCGGTACTGCCCAACCTTCCGAATCGGTCGGGCGTCATAGTTGGTGTGAGCACAGCGACAGCAGGGTGGGCGCTCGTGGAGCCCGAGATCGAACCGAGGACCAGCCACCGCCCGTCGTTGCGCCTGGTCGACGGACCCGAGACCGACCGGATCGTCGACATCTCGGCCTGGGAGCGCTACCTCACCGCCTACGACGAGCACGCGCCGCGCCTGTTCCGCATCGCCTTGTTGCTCCTCCGCGGCGATCGCCACGACGCCGAGGACGCGCTCCAGGAGGTCTTCCTCGCCGCCCACCGGCCGTGGGCGGAGGGCCGGGTCGACGACCTCGGCCCCTACCTGCGTCGAGCGCTCACCAACCGGGTCACCTCCCGGGGCCGGCACCACTCGGTGGTCGACCGCTTCGAACGCCGCCACCGGGGCGACGAGCGGGGCACGGCCGACGTGGGCGACGTGGCCACCGACCACGTCGCCGTGCAGCGGGCGCTCGACGCGCTCCCGCCCCGCCAGCGGGCCGCCGTGGTGCTGCGGTACTACGAGGGCCTGTCCGTCGCCGAGACCGCCGACGCGCTCGGGGTCAGCGACGGCACGGTCAAGTCCCAGGTGTCCGACGCGCTCCGAGCGCTGCGCCACACGTTGGAGGTGCACTCGTGATGGACGACTTCGAACGCACGCTCAGCGCCGGTCTGCACGCCCTGGTCGACGACGAGCATCCCCCCGCCGAGTTGCGGGAGCGCATCGCCACCGACCTGGGTCGGGGTGCGCGGCCCCGCCGGCTGTGGATCCCGTCGGCCGCGGCCGCCCTCCTCGTCTTCGCCCTCGTCGCCGCCGTCCTCGCCTTCCGCGACGACGGCACCGCCACCGTCGACGTCGCCACCAACCCCGACCCGGTCGTCACCGTGCCCGACGTGACCACCATCCCGCCCGTCACCACCGCGGTCGAGCCCGCCACGACGCCGACAACCGCAGCCGCCGCCCCGGGCGCCGCCCCCACCACCGTGCCGCCCACCACCGCAGCCCCCGCCGCCACCACCACCCCGCCCACCACCGTGCCGGTGTGCCGCAACTCCACCGAGCCCACCTGCGGCTTCTTCCACTGGGACCCGGCGCCCACCAATCAGCCCGCCACCCTCACCATCTCGGTGCCGGACGGGCCGATCGTGGCCGGCAGTGAGGTCCCCGTCACCCTGACGATGTCCGACCCCGACGGTGCCGTCACCCTCGACTGCTACTCGGTGGCGCTGAGCGGGCCCGGGCTCTCCAGCGGCTCCTGCAGCGCCACCAACCCGGTCGACTGCCCGGCGCGGTACGGGCCGTGGACGCCGCCGGCGCCGAAGCCGTCGACGGCGTCCACCGGCACCTTCGTGACCTTCGACCAGGCCGGGACCTACGTGGTCAGCGCCGAGGTCACGGCGGCCGACGGGTGCGACAACGTCGACCCCTACCGCTCGGGTGCCACCGCCAACATCACGGTGCAGGTCACCGATCCCCCGCCGCCGTCGACCACCACGACGACGGCGCCCTGAACCCCTCGACGCCCGCGGGTCCTTCGACCCTGGGCACAGCCCGGCACGCGTGGTCGGATGCGGCTTGAATGTGACCACCCACACCGAGTCACCACCGCGAGGAGTACGGGATGCCGGGACATTCGTCGGACACCATCCGCAACGTGGCCCTCATCGGCCATCAGGGCGCGGGCAAGACCAGCCTCGCCGAGGCGCTGCTGTTCCGAGCCGGGGTCCGCAATCGGCTGGGCCGGATCGACGACGGCACCACGGTGTGCGATTCCGACCCCGACGAGCAGGCCCGGGCGATGTCGTTGTCGCTGGCGGTGGCCCCCTTCGAGTGGCGCCAGCACCGCATCAACCTGGTCGACACGCCGGGGTACCTCGACTTCGCCGGCGACGTGGAGGCCGCCCTGCGGGTCACCGATCTCGCCATCCTCGTCGTCTCCGCGGTGGACGGCATCGAGGTCCAGTCCGAGCAGTACTGGCACCTGGCCGAGCAGCTCGGTGTGCCCCGCATGGTGTTCGTCAACAAGCTCGACCGTGATCGCGCCGATCTCGATCGGGTCCTCGCCCAGCTCCACGACGACTTCGGGGCCGGGTTCGCCCCGCTCGAGCTCCCCATCGGCTCCCAGTCCGAGTTCCACGGCATCGCCGACGTGCTCACCGATCGCGCCTACCTCTACGACAGCGGTCACGGTGAACCGGCCGAGCTGCCCGCCGAGGTCGCCGAGCACGAGCACGAGGTCCACGACGAGGTGATCGAGGGGATCGTGGTCGCCGACGACGAGCTGCTCGAGCACTACCTGGCCGGTGAGGTCCCCGACTTCGAGACGCTCGAACACGCCCTCGCCCACAGCGTCGTCGAGCAGCACGCCTTCCCGGTGCTGTGCGGGTCGGCGGCCGGGCCCCGCGGCCCCATCGGCATCGACCGCCTCGCCGACTTCATCGTCGAGCTCGGCCCCGCCCCCGCCCAGCGGACCACGACGGTGACCGCGGCCGACGATCTGGTCGAGGTCCCGGCCGATCCGGAGGCGAAGCCGACCGCCTTCGTGTTCAAGACCCTGGCCGACCAGTACGTGGGCCGGATCTCGCTGCTCAAGGTGCTCTCGGGGACGATCCGCCGCGACGACCATCTGATCTGCTCCCGCACCGGCGACGACCTCCGCCTCCACGACCTGTTCCGCATCCGCGGCTCGGAGCGGATCGACGCCGACGCGCTGGTGGCCGGCGACATCGGTGCGGTGGCCAAGCTCGCCGACGTGGCCACCGGCGACACCCTCGCCGCGCCGGGCATGCCCGTGGTGGTCGATCGGATCGAGCCACCGCCCCCGACCCTGGCGCTCGCGGTCCGGGCCGCGTCCTCGGCCGACGAGGACAAGCTGGCCACCGCGTTGCACCGCATCGCCGAGGAGGACCCGACCCTGGTCGTCGAGCACGACCCCGACACCCACCAGACCGTGCTCCGCGGCACCGGCGAGACCCATCTGCAGCTCACCGTCGAGCGGCTCGGGTCGCGCTACGGCGTGTCGGTCGAGACCGAGGACGTCGAGGTCGGCTACCGGGAGACCATCACCGACACGGCCGAGGCCACCGGCACGCACAAGAAGCAGTCCGGCGGCCATGGCCAGTACGGCGTCGCCACGGTGCGGGTCGAACCGCTGCCCCGCGGCGAGGGCTTCGTGTTCGACGACAAGGTCACCGGTGGGGCGATCTCCAAGCGCTACATCCCCGCGGTGCGGGCCGGCATCGAGGAGGCGATGGCCACCGGCGGCCTCCACGGGTATCCGGTGGTCGACGTGCACGTGACCCTGCTCGACGGCAAGGAGCACTCGGTCGACTCCTCCGACATGGCGTTCCGGGCCGCCGGACGCCTCGCCTTCCGCACCGCCCTCGAGTCGGCCGGGCCCGTGGTGCTCGAACCGGTCAGCCGGGTCGAGGTCGTGGTCCCCCCCGATCTCCAGGGCGACGTGATCGCCGATCTGAACTCGCGCCGCGGGGCGGTCCACGACTCCACGTTGCGGTCGGCGCGGGAACAGGTCATCACCGCCGACGTGCCCGACGCCGAGATGCGCCGCTACGCCGTCCAGCTGCGGTCGATCACCGGTGGTCGGGGGCGGTTCACCGCCACCCACGACCGCTTCGACGTGCTGCCCGCCCACCTCAACGGGGGCTGAGCCGGTGGTGACGGACACCCGGGAACGCATGCGCATCGTCCAGGACGACATCACCACCCTCGAGGTCGACGCCATCGTCAACGCGGCCAACTCGTCCCTGCTCGGCGGGGGCGGCGTCGACGGGGCCATCCACCGGGGCGCCGGTCCGGGGCTGCTGGCCGAGTGCCGCACCCTCGGCGGCTGCGATCCGGGCGACGCCAAGGTCACCGCCGCCTACTCGCTCCCCGCCCGCTGGGTGATCCACACCGTGGGCCCGATGTGGCACGGCGGCGACCGGAGCGAGGCCGACACCCTCGCCCGCTGCTACCGCCGCAGCCTCGAGGAGGCCGAGCGGATCGGCGCCGACTCGGTGGCGTTCCCCTCGATCAGCACCGGTGTCTACGGCTACCCCGTCGACCAGGCCGCCGCGATCGCGGTGCGCACCGTCGGCGAGTGGCTCGCCGACCACGACGCACCGGCCGAGGTCGTGTTCTGCACCTTCGACGCCCGCGGCACCGCCGCGGTCGAGGCCGCGTTGGACGGCCACTGAACCATGCCGGCCACCCGGCGTCACGCCCGCCGGAACACCGCCCACAAGCCGACCCCGGCCCGACCGGCGACGCCGCGCCAGGCTCCGGGAAGGGCGGCACCCACCTCGTCGGGCAGGAGGTGGATCGGGGTCGACTCACCGCTGGAGTTCACCCACACCACGCAGCCGCCGGGCCCCAACACCCGGTCGACCTCGGCCGGGAACAGCAACATGTTGACCAGCACCACCGCGTCGACGCTGTCGTCGGGCAGCGGCAGCACGCAGGCGTCGGCCCGAACTCGCAGGCCTGGTTCGGCGGCTGCGAGACGCAGCATCTCGATCGACAGGTCGACGGCGAGCGGTCGGTCGAACCGCTCGGCCAGCAGGCTGGAGTAGGCGCCGATGCCGCTGCCGATCTCCAGCGAGGTCGTACCGGTGCCGACCCCACCGCGCTCGAGGGCGTCGGTCACCACCGCGGTCCGCTCCGGTGAGGTTCGGGTGTGCCATTCAGGCGCCAGCGAGTCGAAGATCCGGCCGACCTCGGCCCGGGCCTCGAGATCCCACGGCGGACCCTCGAGCCCCGCGGCCCGTCGGGTCATCACCCGCATGGGATGGTCGCGGCCGCCGGGGACCGATGCCCGGTGGCCGGCGATGTCGAGCGCGGGGAGGGACTCGATGGTGGCGGCCATCGCCGGCTTCAGCCGTTGTCGATGCGGAAGCGGTGGCCCGGCACCAGCTGGTAGGGCTTGGACCGGGGCCGGTCGAGGGTCAGCGCGATGGCCTCGGGGCCGTAGCAGTCCTTGATCGACGTGGTCCTCGCCTCGAGGGCGGCGCCGAGCACGCCGTCGAGCAGCGAGGCGATGACGGCCGGAAGGGTGTCGGCGTCCTCGAGCAGCCACGAGTGGAGGCCACCCTCGATGCGGACGAGGGTGCCGCCGGCGGCGTCGGCCGGCCTGGCGGGCGTTGGGGTACCAGATGGTGAGGTCGCGGTCGCCGTGCAGGACGATGACCGGTACGCCGTCGTCACCGAGGTCGCGCAGCGTGTCGAGCGAGCCCTGCGCCCGGGCCGTGGCGAACAGGGCGGCGGGCAGCGACGGCGCGGAGCGGATGCGGTCGGCCAACGAGGGGGCGGCGAGGCGGGCCAGCGAGCCGACGTGGCGGCGGCCCTGGAGTGCGCTGATGGCGGTGTCGGTGACGAGCAGGCCGACACCGAGCGGGAACAGCGGCGGCACCACGGCCACGCTGGCGGTGAGTTTGTCCCACAGCCCGCCGATGGCGGCATTGACGGGAAGCACCGCGATGGCGCGTTCGGGACGGCGGGCGGCGAGGTCGACCACGATGCGCCCGCCCATCGAGTGGCCGAGGAACACGGCCCGCTCGATGCCGAGGTGATCGAGGACCTGATCGTGCAGGTCGACGTAGTTGTCCCAGCGCCAGCCCCGGCGCCCGAGGCCGGCGGTCCGGCCGTGGCCGGCGCTGTCGATGGCGATGACCCGGAAGCCGGCGCCGGCGAGGCGGCGCAGCGTGCGGGCGTAGAGCATGCCCTCGGCGATGACCCCGTGGATCATCACCAGCGGCACGCCCTCGCCGCAGACCGAGATCCCGACGCGGTGGCCGTCGTCGAGGCGGATCGTGCGGCGGCGGAGGCGGGGAGGCTTGGAGTCGGTCGCCGCGGTGAGGGCGTCCATCTCGTCCCGGATGGTGGGCGTTTTCATCTGCCCGGCAACGGTACCTGACACGCGCGGTGTCATCTGGGGACCGGAGGCGCGTCGGTGAACACCCCGGACCCCACCACGTCGAGCACCCGTTCGACGAGCACGTCGACCGGGGGCCACGGGAAGTTCGGCTTGGCGATGAGCAGCGACGTGACGCCGTGGACCACGGTCCACAACACGACCGCGGTCTCGAAGGCATCGCCGCGGACGAGGCCGGCGTCCACGCACTCCTGGACCGCTCCGACCAGGGCCATGAACGACTCCTGCTCGGCCAGCACGTGGTCCTCGTACTGCTCGGGGGTGAGGTCGGAGCGACCCATGAACATGATGCGGTAGTGCTCGGGGTGGGTGGTGCCGAACTCGACGTAGGCGCGCCCGATCGCCTGCACCGCCTCCACCGGGCCGGCCTGATCCGGCCGCCGGGCGGCCAGGTACTCGTGGAAGCGGGCGAACTGGCGGTCGCAGACCTCGAACAGCAAGGTGCCCTTGTCGGCGAAGTGGCGGTAGATCGACGGCGGCGTCACCCCCACCCGCCGGGCCACCGCCCGGATCGACACCGCGTCCTCGGAGCCGGTCTCGACCAACAGCGCCTCGGCCGCCTCCAGGATCTGCTCGCGGAGCCGGTCGCCCTCGCCGCGCTTGGCCCGCACCCGACCGCGGGTCACGACCAGTCGGCGGGGCGCTCGCGCCCGGCCGCGACCAGGGGTCGACCGCGGGGCCGCAGTGGCGGCGGGTCCGACAGGCCCCGCGCCGCCGGGGTGGTGATGTCGATGACGGCCTCCTGCGGCCCGTCGAGGTCAGGGTCCAGGTCGGGGTCGTGCTCGCTGATGCCGAAGCGGTCGTGGAACCGGCGCAGGGGGGCCGGTGCCCACCAGTTGGCTCGGCCGGCCAGGCGCATGAAGGCGGGGACGAGCGTGCCGCGGATGATGAAGGCGTCCATCAGCACCGCGAGGGACAGACCGATCCCGAACAGCTTGATGAACGTGACCTCGCTGGTGCTGAAGGCCAGGAACACCACCGAGATCAACAAGGCGGCCGCGGTGACGATGCGTCCGGTCCGCTCCAGACCGAGCGCGACCGCGGTCCGATCGTCGGCGCCGGCGTCGTGCTCCTCCTTGATGCGGGACAGCAGGAACACCTCGTAGTCCATCGACAGCCCGAAGGCGACGCAGAACATGAGGATGGGCGTGGACGAGTCGATGGTGCCGGTGGCAGTGAAGTGGAGCAGGTTCGACAGGTGGCCCTCCTGGAAGATCCAGACCATGGCCCCGAAGGTGGCGCTGAGCGAGAGCACGTTCAGCACCAACGCCTTGAGCGGGATCACCACCGAGCCGAACAGCAGGAACAGCAGGGCGAACGTGATGGCGGCGATGATGGCCAGGGCCAGCGGGATCCGGCCCAGCAGCGCGGCCTTCGAGTCGACCAGCTGGGCGGACATCCCGGTGACCTGCACGTCGAAGGGGGCGTCGAGGTGGCGGATCTTCTGCACGAAGGCCTCGCCGGTGGGTGAGTTCGGCTCGTGGTTCGGAACGACGGAGATGTAGAGGGCATCGGGGCTCTGGAACCGCGCCGCGGCCTGGGGCAGGAACGTCTGGACGACCTCGGCCGAGGCGAGCTGGTCGCCGTGCTGGTAGATGCCGGTGATGGCGTCGACCCGCTCCGCGCCGTCGAGGCCGGAGAGGCGACGGGCGTAGTCGTCGATCTCGGCTCGGACCGCGGGATCGGACGTGTCGCCGATGTCGGTGGCCACGATCGACGTCGCCCCGGCCTCGTTCGAGGAGAACTCGTCCCGGATGACGTCGGCGGCGGCCCGGGCCGGTGCGTCGGCCGGCAGGACGCGGTCGTCGGGGAGGCCGAGGTCGATGTGCACGAACGGCAGCCCGAGGACGAGGAGCACACCGATAACGGCGGCGGCGATGGCTCCGGGCCGTCCCATGACCCGGCTGGCCACCCGGAACCACATGCCGTCCTCCTCGCGGCGCTCCCGGGCGCGGCGCCGGCCCACCGGCAGCGCGTTCACCCGCGGGCCGAGGGCGGCGAGCATCGCCGGCAGCACGACGACCGAGAACAGCCCGGCGAGGATGGCGACCGCGACGCCGGCATAGGCGAAGGACTTGAGGAAGGTGATCGGGAAGATGAGCAGGGCGAGCAGCGACGCCGCCACCGTGCCCGCCGAGAAGGCGACGGTGCGGCCCGCGGTCAAGACGGTGCGCCGCACCGCGATCTCGGGGGTGTGGCCTCGCTCCAGCTCCTCCCGGTAGCGGTTGACCACGAACAGCGAGTAGTCGATGGCGAGGCCGAGACCCATGGCGGTGGTCAGGTTGAGGGCGAACACCGACACCTCGGTCACCTGGCTGATGATCCGCAGCACGAGCAGGGTGTTGACCACCGAGAGGGCGCCGATCGCCAGGGGCAGGGAGGCCGCGATCACGCCCCGGAAGATGAACAGCAGCAGGAGCAGGGTGATCGGCAGGGCGATCATCTCGGCCTTGGACAGATCGGTCTGGATCTGGTTGTTCACCTGGTGGAAGATCTCGGCGAATCCGGTCACCTGGACCTGCAACCCGTCGGCGGCGCCGTCACCGGTCTCGAACCCGGGGGCGATCTCGCCGATCCGTTCGATGACCTGGTCCTGGGTGCCGGTGATGCGGCCGACGATCAGGGCCCGGTTGCCGCCATCGCTGCGCAGCGGCGGCTGCTGGCCCAAGCTCCAGTACGACACCACCTGGGTGACGTGGTCGCTGGCCGCCAGCCGCTCGGTCAGGGCCTTCCCGGCGGCGACGACGGCCGGATCGTCGACGGCCGGGTGATCGGCATCGGACGGAGCGCCCGGAACGGTGACGACCAGGACCACGTTCGGCACCCCGTTGTGGAACGTGTCGAGCAGCGTCTGGTTGGCCCGGAACGACTCGGAGCCGGGGTCCTCGAACCCGCCCGAGGACAGCTCCTTGGCCACCCCGCCGCCCAGCGCGCCCGCGGCCACGAACAGCACCAGCGCCCCGATCAGCACCAGTCGCCGTCGGGTCACGGCGAAATGAGCGATCCTGGCGAGCATGGCGACCTCCCGTGGCGGCCGGAGAACGGCGTTAACGTAACGGCGCTAACCGAACCATGGATTTGCCCGAATTGTCCAGATGGCGTCGGTCACACCTCTGACGCCGGCGCCGGCCGGGTAGCGAAGCGGCGTGCCATCGGAGTCGAAGACCACCGTCGCCTACGCGTTCGGCGCCAACCTGGTGATCGCCGCCGCCAAGACGGCCGGCGGGATCATGACCGGGTCGGTGGCGCTGCTGGCCGAGGCGGCCCACTCGCTGGCCGACACCATGAACCAGGTGTTCCTGTTCGTGTCGCTGCACCTCGGCGACCGTCCACCGGACGAGGAGCACCCGTTCGGCTACGGCAAGGAGCGCTTCTTCTGGGCCTTCCTCGCCGCGGTGTTCATCTTCGTGGCCGGGGCCGCCTTCTCGTTCATCGAGGGGATCCGCGCCCTGTTCAGCGGGGGCGGTGAGGAGTCGTTCCTCGTGTCCTACGTCGTGCTGGCCGTGGCCCTGGTCGCCGAGGGCACGTCGTTGTACCGGGCGATCCAGCAGACCTCGGACGAGGCGCGCCGCGCCGGCCGCGGGCTGCGCCAGCACCTGAAGCTGAGCAAGGACCCCACCACCAAGGTGGTGGTGCTCGAGGACTCCGCCGCCGTCACCGGCATCGTCTTCGCGGCCGCGTCGATCGGGATGCACCAGCTCACCGGCGCCCACCAGTGGGACGCGGTCGGTTCGGTCCTGATCGGTGTGCTGCTGTCGTATGTCGCCTATCGGCTCGGGAAGGACACCAAGGCCCTCCTGCTCGGCGAGGCCGCCCTCCCTGAGGAGCGGGACGCCATCCGCGACGCCATCGTCGCCCCGGACGAGGTGACCGCGGTCCACGAGCTGCTCACCATGGCCATCGGTCCCGACCACCTGCTGGTGGCCGCCCGGGCCGACTTCGACGACGAGCTCTCCGGACGCGAGATCGAGGCGGTGAGCGCCCGCATCGACCGGGCGGTGCGCGACGCGGTTCCCGCCGTCCGCCAGCTCTTCCTCGACCCCACGTCCCGGCAGGAGATGGACCACGGCGCGATCGGCAACGGGCGTTCCCAAACTGCTAGGCACTGACCATGAGCCGACAGGGGAACTGGAACTTCGCCGACATCTGGGAGACCGTGGCCGACGACCTGCCCGACGCCGACTGCTTGATCCACGGCGATCTGCACCGGAGCTGGGCCGAGGTCGACCGCCGAGCCGACGGCATCGCCCAGCACCTCCTCGACGCCGGGCTCGAGCGCCAGCAGGCCGTGGCCCAGTACCTCTACAACTCGCCCGAGTACATGGAGTCGATGTACGCCGCCTTCAAGGCGGCCCTCGTCCCGGTGAACACCAACTACCGCTACACCGAGGAAGAGCTGCTCTACCTGTGGGACAACGCCGACGCCGGCGCGGTCGTCTTCCACGGCGGCTTCTCCGCCACCATCGCCCCCATCCGCACCCAGCTCTCCAAGGTCAAGGCGTGGCTGTGGGTCGACGACGGTTCGGGCCCCTGCCCCGACTGGGCCACGCCGTACGAGGACGTGGCGACCAGCGGCGCCGGCCGGGTCGTGCCCGACTGGGGTCGCACCGGCGACGATCTCAACATGCTCTACACCGGCGGCACCACCGGCATGCCCAAGGGGGTGATGTGGCGCCAGGACGACCTGGTGATCACGCTCAGCGCCACGCTGGCCGCCCCGTTCTCGGACGACGGCAAGGCCGAGGACCTGCGCGGCACCCACACCGCACCCGGCGCCCGCTTCCTGCCCGCCTGCCCGCAGATGCACGGCACCGGCAACTTCCCTGGCCTGTCCACCCTGGCCGGCGGCGGATCGATCGTGACCCTCACCGGCCGCACCTTCGACGCCGCCGAGTTCCTCGACACCATCGAACGCGAGGGCGTGAACACCGTCGCCATCGTGGGCGACGCCTTCGCCAAGCCGATCCTGCGCGTCCTCGACGAGCACCCGGGCCGCTGGGACCTGTCCAGCCTGGTGGGCATGGTGTCCTCGGGCGTGATGTGGAGCCAGGACACCAAGCGCCGCCTGCTCGAGCACCACCCCAACATGATGCTGCTCGACGCCTTCTCCTCCTCCGAGGCCCTCGGCATGGGCTCGTCGGTGTCGGGTGGCGGCCAGGCCGCCCAGACGGCCAAGTTCGAGCTCAGCCCCGAGACCATCGTCATCGACGACGACGACCAGCCCATCGAGCCGGGCTCGGACCGCATCGGACGGCTCGCCGTCGGCGGCCGCCAGCCCCTCGGCTACTACAAGGACCCGGAGAAGACGGCTCGCACCTTCCTCACCATCGGCGGCAAGCGCTACTCCTGCCCGGGCGACTTCGCCACCGTCGACGCCGACGGCAAGATCACCCTCCTCGGCCGGGGCTCGGTGTGCATCAACACCGGCGGCGAGAAGGTGTTCCCCGAGGAGGTCGAGGAGGCGCTCAAGACCCATCCCACCGTGGCCGACGCGGTCGCGGTCGGCATCCCCGACGAGCGCTTCGGCGAGGCGGTCACCGCCGTCGTCGAGCCCAAGCCGGGCGAGTCCATCGACGAGGACGCCCTCATCGCCCACGTCAAGACCACGCTGGCCGCCTACAAGGCCCCCAAGCGGGTGGTCGTGGTCGACGGCATCGGCCGGGCCGCCAACGGCAAGGTCGACTACAAGCGCCTCCAGAGCGAGGCCGCCGATCGGCTCGGCGTGAGCTGAGGAGCCGCTGGCATGGTCGATCACAGCCCTGTCGATCACAGCCCTGTCGATCGCAGCGACGAGGGTGGTGACCCGGCGTGCTGGTTGCACCTCTTCGAGGATCTCGGCGAGGGCGACGGGCACGACGAGCCCCAGTCGCCACCACCACGCACCGCGATCCGCCACGTCACAGCGACAACTGACGACCGCGGCGCCGACGACGAAGCGGTCACGACAGGTGGCGGAGCCGGGACCACGCCGTGTCCCAGTCACCGATGAGTCCCCGGCACACCACGATCGGGGTGCCTCGGATCTCGTTGTCCGTGTCGTACGGCGTCGTCACCGTGGCCACCTGGTCGCACCGCTCGAAGAACCCCGACAGGTACTGGGCCGAGTAGCGGACGGCCACGACGGTGGCGTCGTCGTCGCTGGGCTGGCGGAAGTCGGCGTAGCTGTTGTGGGCGGAGTACGCCGGCGGCAGGCCGTAGCGGGCCCCGAAGCGGTCGAGGGCACCGGCTTCGCCGTAGCTGCCCGTCAGCAACACGACGCCGGCCTGCTCGTCGGCGGGGAGGCCGTGGACGACACCGGCCACCTGCTGGACCAGCGAGGGCCAACCGATGGTCTCGGCGTTGGTCTCGTTGATCGCGGCCAGCGGCCCGGCCGCCTCGGGGGGCAACACGGGCAGGGTGAGGGGGATCGAGAACACCGCGTTGGCGACCACGAACCAGCCGAGGCGACGCAGGTCGCTCCCGGCCTGCTCGCGGTCGACCACCCCGGCCAGCCCGACCGCCAGGGTCAGCGGGAACAGGTAGTACGGGCGCCCTCCGGAGGCGAAGACCAGCACCAGACCGACCGGCCAGGCCCACAGCAGCGGCCGGAACGGGTGGTCGCCGGCCCGCCGCCGCAGCCACCCCGCCCCCCACCACAGCAGCATGACGACGAAGGGCCCGAACAGCAGGATCTGCAGCGGCAGCAACGTCACCCGGTCCTCGGCGGCCAGCCGGTCGGACAGGGCGCCGGCCATCTCGACCTGCGGCCAGCCGTTGGTCGCCTGCCAGATCAGGTTGGGGCTGGCGACGACGGCGCCGAGGAGCGCGCCGGCCACCGTCCACGGCGTCGCCAGCAGCCGCCAGCGCCCGTCGATCACCAGACCGGCCGCGACCGATACGGCCAGCACGGCGATCAGATCCTTGTTCAGCAACGCGGCGCCGCACACGACACCGAATGCCAGCCACCAGCGGGGGTCGGCGGTGCGCAGCAGGCGGGCCACCACCCACAGGGCGGCCATCCACGCGGTGAGGTCGAACGTGGCCGTCGACAGCAGGTGGCCGGCACCGAGCACGAAACCCGACGCCGCCACCACGCCGGCCGCCAGCACCTTCGCCCGGCGGCCACCACCGAGCTCGCCCACGAATGCAGCACCGATCAGCACGGTGGCGGCGGTGGCCAGCGCCGGCAGCAGGCGCAGCACGACCAGGTTGTGGGGGGCGATCTCGTCGGCGACCCGAGCCACGAACGGGGTGAACGGCGGCTGGTCGATGTACCCCCACGCCAGGTGCCGGCCGGCCTCGAGGAAATAGAGCTCGTCCCGGTGCCAGCCGTAGCGGGAGGCGGTGGCCACCAGCAGTGCCGCGATCGCGCCGGCGATCACCCACACGCCCCGAGGGAGCCGCGTCGGAGCGGGCGGGGCGGTCATCGTCTCGGCCGCTCTCAGTTGCCGATGGTCAGGATGCGGGCCGCGACCGGCTCCTGCTTGCCCTTCAGGTCGAGCTCGACCGACTCGCCCTCGTTCGGATCGAGGCCGGCCTGGGCCGCCACCTCGGCCGACAGGACGATCTGGCCGCCCTCGGCCACCGACTGCAGCCGGGCCGCGGTGTTGACCACGTCGCCGATGGCGGTGAAGTCGGTGATGTCGCCGTCGCCGACGTTGCCGACGAAGGCCTGTCCCACGTCGAGCCCGACCCCGACCGGGACCGGTGCGCCCTTCGCGCTGCCGTACCCGACCGCGCAGAGCAGCTCCTCGGCGTCCTGCACCATGGCGTCGACGAAGCGGCCCGACGGCACCAGCGCGGGGATGTACACGCCCATCACCTCGTCGCCGATCAGCTTGTCGACCAGTCCGTGGCGCACGATCACCTGGGTGGCGGCGGCGTAGAACCGGTTGAGGGTGTCGGCCATCTGCTTCGGGCTCACCCCCTCGGCCAGGGCGGTCGAGCCCCGGATGTCGGCGAACAGCACGCCGATGGTGAGCGTGGCACCACCGTTGGGCGACATCTCGAAGCACCGGCTGCACCACCGCGGGTTCTTGCGCGACGGGCCCTTGCCCATCGCCCGCATCATCGCCCCGCCGAGCCCGCCGAACGGTGAGCCGCACGCTTCGCACCGGGGTTCGGACGGGATCCGGCTCATCATCCGGACCGCACCGCGGTACCCGTGGGTACCGAACTGCCGGAAGAACAGCTCCCACTCCTCCTGGTTGACCTGCGCCCCGTCGGGCAGATCGGGGATGTCCTGCGGGCCCACGGCGGGATCAGACGCGCTCGATGATGATGGCGGGCGCCATGCCGCCGCCGGTGCACATGGTGATGAGGCCGACCTGGAGGTCGCGGCGCTCGAGCTCGTCGAGCACGGTGTTGATGAGGATGGCGCCGGTGGCCCCGATGGGGTGGCCGAGGGCCATGGCACCGCCGTTCACGTTGACCTTGTCGCGGTCGAGGTCGAGGTCGCGCTGGAACTTCTCCGACACCACCGCGAACGCCTCGTTGACCTCGAACAGGTCGATGTCGTCGACGGTCATCCCGGCCCGCTCGAGCACCTTGCGGGCGGCGGGCACGGGCGCGTTGAGCATGAGGGTCGGGTCGTCGCCGATGGTGGCGGTGGCCACGACGCGGGCCCGCGGCGTGAGCCCGTGGGCCTTGGCGTAGTCCGGGCTGGCCATCAGCAGCGCGGCCGAGCCGTCGACGACACCGGAGGAGTTCCCGGCGTGGTGGACGTGGACGATGTCGAGATCCGGGTACCGCATGTTGATCAGCTCGCGGAACGTCGGGTTGTCCTCGTAGCGGAAATCGGCGACGGCCGGGAAGCTCGGCGGGAGGGCGGCCAGGGACTCGGCGGTGGTGCCGGGCCGGGGGAACTCCTCGTGGTCGAGGGCGACGGTGCCGTCGAGGTTCATGACCGGGATGAGGCTGCGGTCGAACCGGCCCTCCTTGATGGCCTGGGCGGCCCGGGCCTGGGACTCGGCCGCGTGCTCGTCGAGTGCCTCACGGGGGATGCCCTCGAGGGTGGCGATGGCGTCGGCGCACACGCCCTGGTGGGACTGCGGGTGCAGCTCCTGCAGGTGGGAGTTGCCGGCGCCCATGGGAAGCATGCCCTTGTGCTTGATCGACATCATCTCGGTGCCGCCGGCGATGATCAGGTCCTCCATGCCGGCCATGATCCCGTTGGCCGCGATGTTGCTGGCGGTGATGCCCGACCCGCAGAAGCGGTCGAGCGTCATGCCGCTGGCCTTGACGTCGTAGCCGGCGTCGAGAGCCGACATGCGCCCGAGATCGCCGCCCTGGGTGCCGACCTGGGCACTGGTGCCCCACACGATGTCGTCGACGTCGGCGGTGTCGAACCCGTTGCGCTCCACCAGCGCTTCGAGCACGGTGCGGCCGAGGTGCTGGGGGTGGAGGTGGGCGAGCGAACCCTTGCCCTGCTTGCCGATCCCGCGAGGGGTGCGGACGGCGTCGATGATGAGCGCGTCGGTCATCCCACGGTTCTACACCGCCGGTGCCGTCGAACCGCCTTCTTCGAGGGCGAACGGCGGGTAGTCGTCGACCAGGAGACGGCCGTAGGCGTTGAGCCGGAGCCCGAGCCGGGCGGTCTTGACGACGAAGCCGTGGATCCCCTCCGGCCACCGGCCGGTGAACAGCACGGCGAAGAAGGAGGCGATCATCGCGAAGAACGCGGCGATCACCACCAGGGCGGTGAACAACGCGATGGGGATGATCCACAGGAGCCGCAAACCGACCGTCAGCCGGTTGCGGTCCTCCAGCTGCGGCGTGACGTCGACCCGCACCGGATCGGTGCCGGGGTCGGTCCCGCTGAGCTCGAACTCGAACGGCGGGTAGCTCTCGCGGAGCCAGAAGACGTAGGTGTAGGCCCGGGTCTCGTACCGCAGGATCATGCACTGGAAGTCGGCGATGCCCTGGGGCAACCGCCCGGTGAACACGATGATGAACCAGCTGATGACGGCCAGCACCTCGGCCACGTTGCTGAGCACGTTGGCGATCAGCAGGTGCGGGATGCCGAGGATCCAGTGGACCAGCGGCCGCCAGTTGGCGACTTCCAGCGGCGATTCGATCTCGAGGTTGACGGGATACGACATGGGTCTCCTCTCGCCGGGTGAACCCATGGTCCTCTCGGCCACGCCGCGAGTCCAGGACCGAAGGTCACAAACGCGTCACCCGCGATGCACCATGGTCGGCGTGCTCGACGTCCGGATCTCCACCGTCCGCCTCTTCCTCCACGTGTTCGCCGCCACCATCTGGGTCGGCGGCCAGTTCACCGTCGCGTTCCTGCTCCCCACCTTGCGGTCCGCGGGCCCCGACGTGCCTCGCACGGCGGCCCGCCGCTTCGCCGTCCTGGCGTGGGGGGCGTTCGCCGTCGTGGTGGCCACCGGCATCTGGAACCTGTACGCCATCAACGCCGGCTCCGCGTCCGACAAGTACCTGACCACGCTCATGGTCAAGCTGGGCCTGGTGGCCGTGTCGGGCATCGCCGCCGCCGCCCATGCCTTCTCCCGCCGCCGGATCGTCCTCGCCGTGGGCGGCGCCCTCGCCGGCCTCACCGCGCTGGGCGCGCTCTTCCTCGGCGTCCTCCTCCACGGCTGAGCTCGACGTGTCGCTGCACCGGCGCGGGGCCGTCAGCGGTCGTGGGCTGCCTCGTACCGACGGCGGACGTCGGCCGGGATTCGCCCGCGGTCGGAGATGGCCAGACCGACGCTCGTGGCCCACGCCCTGATCTCGGCGGCCGTGGGCGCGGCGGCCGGCAGCGGCCCGGCCAGCGGAAGGTGAGCCGTGACTCGTTCGGCGTCGTGATGCTCCTCGATGTGGGCGACGGCGGCACCGAGGAAGCGATAGGTCCACTCCTGGGCCAGCTTGCGGGTCTCGCAGAAGACGATCGGCACCGCGGGGAACCGGACCTGGGCCTCGGCCAGACCGTCGGCGACCACGGCCGGTCGCACCCGGTCGAGCTTGAACACGGCCGAATATCGGTCCTCCACCACCACGGCCGCCCGGTCGAGCTCGGCCAACTCCGCCAGCACGTACCGCAGCTTGCCGGTGGTGAGCGTCGACACGAAGTCGGTGAGGCTCTTGCGCTCGACCGCTGCGACCAATCCGCCATCGAGCTCCACGCCGTAGTCGCCGGCCACCAGGCCCGTCCGCCGGATGGTGGCCTGCTGGCCGGCGAAGTCCCAGGCGTACCGTTCGTGGGAGTCGACGAGGATCTCCAGCACCCGGCCCGACGCGCGCGCCGTCGGCAACGACACGTTGGGCCGGGCCTGCTTCGCGGTACGGGCCGACTGCCAGAAGATCATCTCCCGGCCCCGGGCCCTGGTGAACACGAACTGCGAGCGGTTCTCCCGCCCGCGATCGAGCACCAGGTCGATGGCTGCGCCCCGGCGCCGGCACGACCGCACCGGTACCCGCTCCACGATGGTGGCGTCGGGGGGCCACCCCTCGGCCCGGTGGGCGTAGACCTTGGCGGTGCGCGGCCAGGTGTCGCGCACCTTCAGCACGATCCCCGCCGGCCCGAGCGGTAGCCGGACCAGGTACGGCAGCGAGGAACCCTCGTCCGGGTTGGCGGCGATCAGGAAGTCGTCCGGCACCGCCACCATCCTGCCCAACGACGAGGGCAGACAACGGCACCGGCGTGCTCAGGACACGCTGCGCTCGTCGAGCGAGGCGCCGACGCCGAGGTCGGCCCGGTCGCCGAACATCGTCCCCGCGAACCAACCCTCGCCGTCGGATGCGTTGGCCGCGAACCGGCGCGTCTCGGGGAACGCCTCGGCGGCCGCGTCGTGGGCGGCTTCGGCCCGGCCGGCCAGCACCGGCACGAGCGACCGACCGGTGGCCTGCTCGGCCTCGGCGACCACCGCGTCGGACGCCTCGGCGAGGCGTTGCCCGATGCGGGTGGCGAAGGCGACCAGGAACGACCGTCGGAAGCGCTTGGTGCGGCTGCGCCCCGCCCCGTCCTGCTTGGTTCCCTCGCGCCGCAGCGCCCTGGTGGCCTGGACCAGCAGCGACGTGAACAGGTCCTCGATGATGTCGAGCTCGTCGGGGAAGGCGAAGACGGTGGAGAACCCCAGCCCCTTCGACCAGACGGCCCGCCCGTCGTTGGCCTCGCAGATCGCCTGGAGAAGCATCGCCTTGGCGTCGGCATAGGGATCGTCGACCAGCAGGCGGCGCCCGGACGCGGTGTCGGAGCCGGCTCCCGACGATGCCTCCAACACCGCCCGGTCGATGCGGTGACGGGTCATCAGCTCCTGGGCCTTGGCGGTGAACGCCTCGGCCTCGGCATCGAACGACGTCGACTCGGCCTTCGCCAGCAGGGCCCGGACCTTCTCCAGCACCGCCGAGGGCAACCTGGTGCGACCCGCAGCAGCCGCCATGCCCGAGCGCCACTCGGTCGGCGGCGGGCCGAGGAGCGGCAGCGCCGGGAGGCGCTGCAGGACGTCGGTCAACCCGACGGCGGCGTGGAGGACGTCGGGCCAGGAGCGGTCGAGCCGGACCAGGTAGGACTGCTCGGGGGACGGGGACCGACCGGCGCCGACGGTGGCGAGCTGGTCCAGCCACTCGGGCGCCACCTCGGCGGCCAGCGACTCCCACGACGCCGACTCGGCGGCGAGCGCGCCACGCAGCACGGCGGCGGCGCCGGCATCGGCGTTCCGCTCCACCGCCCGGTGCAACACGGCCGGCTGCCACCCCGCCACCCACAGCCGCGCCACCTCCCGCTCGACCACCACCTCCACCGCCGCGGCAACCGCCGCTGGCGCGAGGGCGGCGAGGAGCTCGACCAGCTCAGAGACCACGCGACCATCGCCGACGCGAAAGGCCTGGACGGCAGTCAGGAACGCCGTGCTCGGGTCGGCATCGGATCGGGCGTCGAAGCGCCGGCCGCCCGCAGCAGGGTGGCCCTCGGTACGGCGTTCCCGTCGCTGTTCGGTTCGCTTGCGTTGCTTGGCGGCCCGGCGCCGGCGGTTGTTCTTCCCCATAGCCCTGTTGTAGCCGGGTACTACGACAGGAACCGGGATCTGACCGATCGGCGCGGACGAGCAGGGCCGACTACGGGTTGGCCTGGATGAACTGGTCGATGCCCGCGGCGAGGACGTCGGGGACGTCCTCCTGGCAGAAGTGGCCGACGCCGGGCAGCTCGACGACCGGGGCGTCGGGCCACAGGGACCGGAAGTCGGCGATGGCCCGGGCCGGCGGGATGGCTTGGTCGGCCATGCCCTCGTAGAGCACGGCCGGCTTCGACTGCAGCGCCGGCACGCCGCCGAGCCCTTCGAGCACGTAGTCGATGATCCGGCCGGAGTAGGCGTCGATGGGGAACTCGTAGCCGCCGATGGCCGACTCCCAGGTGGGGAACGGGGCCGAGTACGCCCGGACCCAGGTGGCGCTGGTGACGGCCTCGGGGTTGTGCATCCCGAGCAACTGCATCACCGACAGCACCGTGGACCCGAGGTTGCGCAGCACCGCCTCGGTGCGGCCGGACTCGAGGCCCTCGCCGATCCAGCGGAACCACCGCGACTCGTTGATCTGCGTCACGCCGTCGTCCACCTGGCCGTAGCCGGCCAGGGTGTTGGCCAGGAACAGCCGCTTGACCCGATCGGGGTGGCGGACGGTGTAGGCGGCGCCGATCGGGCCGCCCCAGTCCTGGATCACGAAGGTGATGTCGCCGACGTCGAGGTGGTCGATCAGCGCGGCCAGGTTCTCGGTGTGGGTGCGCAGCGTGTAGTCGCGGTCCTGGGGTGTCTCCGACTTCCCGAAGCCCATGTGGTCGGGGACGATCACCCGGTACCGGGGGGACAGCCGGGGGATGATGTTGCGGTACAGGTAGCCCCAGGTCGGTTCGCCGTGCAGGCACACCACCACCTGGCCGTCCCTCGGCCCCTCGTCCACGTAGTGCTGGACGAAGCCGTGACCGTCGAAGGTGTGCGGAGCGAACGGGAACGTGCCGTCGAAGGTCTCGTCGAGGGGGATCATCGCCGGCGGACCGTATCGCCGGCCGGACCGCAGCCACTGAAAGAGGACTGAAAGCGGTCCTCCGTACCGTCCCGCCCAAGGGACGCGCCTCGGGCGCGGAGGGGGAGGGCGAGCGATGGCTCGGTCGAGTCGGCGATGGATCACGCTGTTGGTGCTCGGGGCGGTGGCCATCGCGCTGGCGGTGGGCACCCGCCCAGCTGAGGCAGTCGCAACCCATGAGATCACCATCGTCCCCGACGGGACCGCCGGCGCGATCGACCTCACCGTTCTCACGTTCCAGGACGCCGTGGACACTCTCGATCCCGGCGGCAGCTTCACGGTCGTGCTGCCCATCACCGGTCTGGGCACCATCGCCAACGTACCGATGGCCATGACCACCACCGGATCAGCCGCGGCGGACGACGCGTTCATCGTCCTCGCCTCCACCCCGACGAGCACGTTCGGCGAGCTCGGCGACGCCGTGAGCCTCGTGCTCTACGCCCACTGGGCCGACCCGACGGTGCCACCCGCAGATCGCCCTCGCGCTCGACATCGCCGACGACGCGCTGGAGACCGTGGTGCCGGCGTGGCCGGGCCTCACCGGGGTCGCCGGGGCCGTCCAGTTCGCCTCGGGCGTGATCACGCTCGTCCCGGACGGCTCGACCCCGAGCCTCGACCCGTCGATCGTGCCGCCCGAATTCCTCGCGCTCGACCACCTTTCGGGGACCGACCCGCCGATGTCGTTCGACGACGTCGCCACGCTCGTCGCCGACCTCGACCTGTCGAGCATGCCGGTGCTGGACCGGCTGGCCCGGTTCGTCGGGTACGACCCCACCGAGCCGCTGACCCTCGCGGGGTCCATCGCCGACACGGCATCGTTCCTGTTCGACAGCGCATCGACGTTGGACCCGTCGACCTGCGGGCTCGATGCCCCGATCGAGCTCGACTCGAGCCAGCTGCCGGCGTGGCTGACCCAGACCGCAGAGGCAACCGGCATCGGGGTGCCGGAGTTCCGGGTCCGGCTCGACCCCGGTGGTGGTGGTCCACTCGTTCCGCAGGCCTTCGT
>CAVSXR010000024.1:0-64113 GCA_963731885.1 uncultured Acidimicrobiaceae bacterium
ATCGGTGGCGACGGCGCCGGCAAGTCCACCCTGCTCGAGGTGCTGGTCGGGCTCGACGTCGGTCAGACCGGTACCGCTCACCTGCCGGACCAGCGACGAATCGGGTTCGTGCCGTCGGCCGGCGGGGTGTTCGGCGACCTCACGGCGGCCGAGAACATGGAGTTCATCGCCGCCGCCCACCGCCTGCCCGGCTGGCGGCCGCGCTCGGACGAGCTCCTCGACCGGGCCGCCATCGGGCCCTTTGCCGACCGCCTGGCTCGGAACCTCTCCGGTGGCCAGCGCCGCAAGCTGGCCGGCTGCATGGCCCTCCTGCCCCAGCCCGAATTGTTGGTGCTCGACGAGGTGACCACCGGCGTCGACCCCGTCAGCCGCCTCGAGCTGTGGCGGCTGGTCACGCGGGCCGCGGCCGACGGCGCCGCGGTCGTCGCCTCCACCACCTACCTGGACGAGGCCGAACGGGCCGACACCGTCCTGCTCCTCGATCGGGGCCGGGTCCTGGCCGCTGGTCCACCACGCAGCATCGTCGAGCAGGTGCCGGGCGCGGTCGAGGAGGTCGACACCCCCGACGATCCCACCCGGGCGTGGCGGGCCGGGTCCCGGTGGCGCCAGTGGCGGCCGGGCGCCACCGAACGCCACCGCCCGCTCACCCTCGAGGACGCCGCCATCGTGCTCGAGCTGCAGGCCAGCGTCGACGAGCCGGCGCCGGAGGGCGACGCCGACGGGGCCCTCGCACCGGCGCGTCCCGCCGGGTCGTCCCGGTCAACCCTGCCGATCGAGGCCCGCGACGTCACCCGCACCTTCGGATCGTTCGTCGCCGTCGACCACTGCGACATCGACGTCGCCCCCGGCGAGATCGTCGGACTGCTCGGCGCCAACGGCGCGGGCAAGACGACGTTGATCCGGATGTTGCTCGGCTTGCTCACCCCCACCAGCGGCCACATCCGCCTCTTCGGGCAACCGCACAGCCACCGCCAGCGCCGCCGCATCGGCTACGTGCCCCAGAACCTGGGCCTCTACACCGACCTCACCGCGGCCGAGAACCTCCAGTTCCGGGCGGCGGTCTTCGGCGACCAGCTCCACCGGCAGTCGGCCATGGCCGCAACCGCCGAAGACAACACCCTCGTCGCGGCCCTGCCGCTGGGGGCTCAACGTCGTACCGCCTTCCGGGCCGCCACCCAGCACGGGCCGGATCTGCTCGTGCTGGACGAGCCCACCTCGGGCGTCTCGCCCCTGGCTCGGTCGCGGCTGTGGGATCTCATCCACCACCACGCCGACCAGGGCGTCGCCGTGCTCGTCTCCACCCACTACATGGATGAGGCCGAGCAAGCCGACCGCCTCCTGCTCATGTCCGCCGGCTGCATCGTCGCGGCCGGCACCGCCGGCGAGGTGATCGGCAACCGCACCGTCACCGAGGTCACCACCGCTCGATGGGCCGACGCGTTCGGTGCCCTCGACCGGCCCGATCGGTCGCTTCGCCTCGCCGGCCGCACCCTGCGGATCCTCGGCGAGACCCCCGACCGGATCCGCGGTGAGCTGGGCGACGCCGGCATCGACGCCACCGTCGGCACCAGCGCCGCCACCCTCGACGAGGTCCTGATCGAGCTCGACATCGGGACGCGGCGATGAGCCCGCGACGGAAGGGAGCGCGGCCCGTGGGTCGGCGGCCCGGCGATCCCGAGGACACCAAGGCCGACATCCTCACCGCCGCCCGCGCCCTGTTCGGTGAGGTCGGCTTCGAGCGGGCGACCATCCGCGCCATCGCCGAGCGGGCCGACGTCGATCCCGCCCTCGTCATCCACCACTTCGCCAGCAAGCAGAAGCTGTTCGTCGCCGCTCACGAGTTCCCCTTCGACCCCGCCGACCTCTTCGCCGAGGTCGAAGCGCTCCCCAGCGGCGAGCGGGGCGAGGCCATCGCCCGCGTCTACCTGACCGGCATCTTCGCCGCCGGATCGCCCGGTCTGTCGTTGCTGCGGACGGCGGCGACCAACGAGGACGCGGCCCGGATGCTGTCCGAGTTCGTGACCAGCGCCCTGCTCGTCCATGCCGACCGACTCGCCCCGGGGCCCGACGGCCGCCGGCGCATGGCGCTGGCCGGCGCCCAGCTCGTCGGCCTGGTGTTCGGCCGATCCATCCTCCAGCTCGAGCCGCTGGTCGACTCCGACCTCGACGAGCTCGTGGCCGCGGTCGGCCCCGTCATCCAGCACCACCTCGACGGGAGCGATCGGTAGGAAATCTTCTCCTGAGTTTCTGCAAGGTCGGGCGCGGTGGCGTCTCTGGACCGGTGTTCCCACCCGAGCGCCAGTCCAGGAGGCACCGTCATGAGCGAACCCACCCAGTACCTGCGAACCACCCCCACCCCGCCGCAGGGCGGGCGCCGTTCGCCCGACGGTCGTTGGAAGGCGATCGGCGTCATCGGGATCATCATCCTGGTCCTCGCTGCCCTGCTCGCCGCCGTCACCGTCGCCGGCGATGGCATGGCCCAGGCGACCGGCGCCACCGACGCCGCATCGGTGCAGCCGGCCACGACGTCGACCACCGCCGACGGCACCAGCCCAGACCCGGCCACCGTGAGCGACGACCTCGACGACGCCACCGAAGCTGCCCTCGAGGCCGACGACGACTCCGCCGGCTACCCCGACAGCGGCCAGAACGTGTCCGAGCCGCCCAGCAGCGACACGGCGACGGCCCGGTCGAGCTCGATCCCGTCGGTGACGTCGACGCCGACTGCGCCTCGACCCTCGCCACCGGTTCCAGCCTGCTGGTCACCCCGGATCCGGCCGTGCTCGAGCCGGGCACGATGAGCTCGGCGCTCACCATCCGCAACTGCGCCGACGCCGCCGTCGACTGGACGGCCAAGACCGTGCCCCACGTGGCGCTCGACACCGCCGGCTCCACCCTGGCGGCCGGGACCACCACCCAGCTCGGCTTCACCATCGACGCCGACGCCTACGAGCCCGGCGCGGTCGACTTCAAGATCAAGGTGAGCGAGCCCGGCCACAACCGCTACGTCGACGTCCACGCCTTCCGCAAGACGGTCGGCAAGGACCTCGTGGCGGGCAACGGCTCGTTCAGCGCCGGCGAAGAGGCCGGCGGGTGCGCCAACTCGTGCATCACCATGGCGTGGCTGACCCCGAACGCCAACACGCCGAACCTGGGCTTCGAGGTGAAGACCAACACGCCGGCCAAGATCCGGGTCTGGGTCGGCACCGGCCCCCAGAACGGCGCCGGCGCCCCCATGGCCAGCTCCGCCCCGGCACGACGCACTGGACCACGGTGCTGAAGCCGCTGCAGCCCGCCACGCAGTACCACCTGCTGCTGACGGCCACCGACGGCAACGGCAAGACCGACAGCCGCTCGACGACCTTCACCACCGTCACGCCGCTCGACAACCCCGACGACCTCGCCCCGGTCGACCCCAAGTGCCTGGCCCAGTGCATCAGCACGGCCGTGGTCAGCCCGGGCGGCGACTTCTCGGTCCGGCACCTGGAGGTCACCTCGAAGACCCCGGCCCGCTTCCAGGCCCGGGTCTCCACCGAGTCGCCCACCGACCACAACGGCGCCCCCGGCTTCGACCACGCCGACGTCGTCGCCCTCAGCGGGCTCGAGTACCACCAGCAGTGGAGCACCGACCTCCAGCCCCTGGCCGGTGACACCACGTACCACATCGTCGTCCAGGCCACCGACACCGACGGCCACACCGCCTACCAGGTCGGGAGCTTCCACACCGCCCCCGAGCCGACGCACGACGTGGTCATCACCTTCCACAAGGTGACCGTCACCCACGACGGCGACAGCAGCTGGCACAACCGGGGCGAGCTCAGCTTCGCCTGGGGCGTCGGCGACACCACGATCGGCACCCGCGGCGAGTCCAAGATGAGCGACGGCGACTCCTTCGGCTTCGACCCCTGGAAGAGCCTCTACGAGGCCACCGGGCTGCACGACGACGACTTCCTCCCCACCGTCTACGTCAGCGGTTCCGAGCGTGACCCCGACGGCAAGAGCGAGTTCTGCTCCATGGGCACCGGCGTCGCCCACGACTGGGGCCACAACGACGCCTGCGACGCCAAGTGGAACGTGGCCTCGTCCGGGCTCGTCTCGGTGGCGTCCATCGACTCCCTCACCCGGTGCTCCGAGCTCGGCCTCGACGGCCCCGCCGGCGACGAGGGTTGCGTGCTGCTCGAGACCGTCGACCACGGCGACGACTACGCCCGCTTCCAGGTCGTGGTCTCGTACCACGTCGCTGATTGATGGTGACACCATGTCGGAACGGAGGACCGATCAGCATGACGCCCGACCGGACCGACAGCGCACTGGTCGCCGCCCACCTGGGCGGCGACCGGGCCGCGCTCGGCGCGATCTACGACCGCTATGCCGACCGCCTGTTCGACACGGCTGTGGCCATGCTCCGCGACCGGGACGAGGCCGCCGATGCCGTCCAGGAGGTCTTCCTGGTCGCGGCGAGCAAGCTCGGCCAGCTGCGGGATCCGGATCGACTCAAGGCGTGGCTGTTCGCGGTGCTGCGCCACGAGGTCTACCGGCGGAGCCGGCACCGGCGCCGCAGCCGGCCCACCGACTTCAGCCTGCCGGGGGTCGCTGAGATGGAAGCCCCGAGCGATCCCCGGGCCGAGGCGGCCGAGGTGGAACGGGTCGAGCTGGCCGAGCTGGTCCGGGCCGCGGCGGCCGGGCTCGACGAGCGGGACCAGCTCGTCATGGAGCTGAGCCTGCGCCAGGACCTGTCCGGCGCCGACCTCGCCGCCGCAGTCGGTGTCACCACCAGCCAGGCCCACGTGCTCGTGCACCGCATGCGCGACCGGCTCTCCCGCAGCCTCGGCGCCGTCACGGTGGCCCGCATGGGCCGCGAGGACTGCGACGAGCTGGCCGGCATCCTCGAGGGCTGGGACGGCACGTTCTCGGTGCTGATCCGCAAGCGGGTCGCCCGTCACGTCGAGCGTTGCGAGGTGTGCGACGAGACCCGTTCCCGGTTCAGCGCCGCCGCGCTGTTCGGGGCCGCGCCGGTGCTGGCCGCGCCCGCCGATCTCCGCGACGCGGTGCTCACCGCCGTCTCCCGCGGCCAGGAACCGCGCCATGATCCGCACTTCGACGGTGACGGCTTCCCCCGTCCACCCCGCCGGGCACGAGTCGGCGAGATCGCCCGGTCCCGGCTCGCCGTCACCGCCGCGATGATCCTCGCCGTGGTGGCGGTGATCGGGATCGCCACCTTCCTCGGCGCCGGCACCGACCGCTCGACCACGCTGACCAGCGCGGCCGGGACGACCTCGACGGCCGAGACCTCGACCGGGCCGGCGTCGACCTCGACCGGGCCGGTGTCGTCGTCGTCGGGCGAGGACGTGACCTCGTCGTCGTCGACCTCGTCCGGGTCGACCTCGTCCGGGTCGGCCTCGTCGTCGACCACCGGTCCCTCGTCGTCGTCGACCACCGATCCCTCGGCGTCGACCACCGACCCCTCGACGACGACCGGGTCGACGGGCACGACCGTGACCCCCGGCGACGTGGTGCTCTCCACGTCGGTGATCGACCTCGGCGAGTCGGCCTCGTCGGGGACGCTGACCCTGTCGAACCCGGGCGGCAAGGCCGTGGACTGGAGCCTGACCGGCGGCACGGGGAGCCCGTTCGCCTGGGCGACCCGCTCGGGAACGCTCGCCGCCGGCGCATCGACGCCGGTGATGGTGTCGGTCGACCGCACCGGACTGCCCGAGGGTTCGCTCACCGCCTCGTTCACCGTCTCCGGAGGCCCGTCGGGCTCGGCGCCGCTACAGGTCCGGGCCAGGGTCGAACACCCGCCGCAGATCACCATCACCCGCGGTCCGCGCAGCCTGAGCTGCCCGTCGAGCACCCGGGACATCGTGGTCGCCGACGTCAGCGACGAATCCCCGATCGCCTCGGTCGAGCTGCGCTGGTCGGGTCCGGGCAGCCCCGGTGGCGCGGCGATGACCAGCATCGGTCCGTCGACCTGGGAGGGCGACCTCGCCCCCGAGCCGCTCGATGGGACCTGGACCTACACCGTGTCGGCCACCGACAGCCGGGGCAACACCGCGTCGGTGTCCCGCTCGGTCGTCGTCAGCGGCTGCAGCACCACCACCACGACAGGCGGCTTCACCACCTGAACCCGCGGCTGGAACCTGGACGCGCCTGCGTATCAGGACGGCGCGTAGGTGTCGCGGCCGGCCTGGTCGCGGACCGCCTTGATCTTGCGGTCGAGCTCGTCGGTGTCTCCGGGCAACCGGAAGCTGCTGTAGGTGACCCGCCGCTCCTCGTGTTGCGGTGGGGTGGCGCAGTGCAGCGTGCAGCTCAGGTGGACCGAGACGTCGCCGGGCTCCGTGCTGAGGAACACCTTCGGTAGGTCGACCCGGTCGACGTCGAGGAGGCCGACGTTGACCCGGTGCGAGCCGGCGATCATCCCGAGCTGGCCGTTGTCGGCCCCCGACGCGGTGATCGAGAGCCCGACGGTGAGGCTGGCGCAGCGGTAGGCGTGCATCCCGAGCTCGCAGTCGCGGTGCCACGGCAGATCGGACAGGCCCTCGGTGACTCCCACCGGCTTGCGCAGCAGGTCGCTCCCGCCGTAGCGATGGCCCGAGCCGGCGAGCGCCGCCACCGGGCCGAGGCGATCCTCGAACGGGAACTCCAACTCGTCACGTCGCAGGTTGGTGACCCGCACGCACTCCTGGGCGTCGCCGACCTGGGCGTACCAGGACCGGTCGTCGCCCGGGCTCATCGCCGCGAACCACGAGTCCATCTCCCGGCCGAGCGCGACCCGATCGTCGGCGCCGACGACGTCGCGGATGACGAGGAAGCCGGCCTGGGCGAGGAAGTGGAACAGCTCGGCGGGGTCGTCGTCGAGGGTGAACGACCGGTCGAGGTCGAGCGGGTCGCCCGCGGCGTCGACGAAGTCGATCGTGCCCGGTTGGTGGGCGGGGCGGCCGTCGACCAGGGCGCGCAGGGTCTTCTCCCAGCGGATGAGGTGCTCGATGCGGCCCCGTGCCATGACCGGCAGGGCGGCGACCATCAGGGCGACCGAGGTGCGCTGATCGAGCACGATGTCGTGGAACCAATCGGCGGGGAGGTCGGCTCGCGGCCCGGCTCCGGTGTCGCCCTCGACCACCTCCAGCCGGCCGTCGGCGTCGAGCTGCCAGGTGTGGGCAACGTCGTCGACGGCGACCGTGAACGCCGGTAGCCCGCCGGCGCGGAAGGCCCGGGTGGCGAGTTCGCCCCGCTCGGCGAGCAGCCCGGGGACTCCGGCGAGGAAGGTGGCGGTGAAGTCGACCTCGTCGACCGGCCCCACGTCGTCGATGGTGCGGGTACGGAAGTCGAATCGGCCGGATGGACGGGGGCCGGGTCCGGACATCTCGGTCACGGGGACAGTGAACACCGCGGGCCGGGTGTGCGACCAGCGACCTCGGGCGGGGCAGGATGGCGGCCGATCGGGAAGGGACCTGCCCGCCCCCGCAATCGACCCCGGAGCAGACCATGAGTGCCGAGACCACCCACGACGTCGTCGTCACCGATGACACCGACAACCATCGCTTCGTCGCCACCGTCGACGGGAGCCAGGCCGGCTTCGTCGTCTACTACCTCAGCCAGGGCCGCTACCTGCTCGTCCACACCGAGGTCGACGAGCAGTTCCAGGGCGAGGGTGTCGGCTCGCAGCTCGTGCGCGGCACGCTCGACCAGATCCGTGACGCCGGGCGTTCGGTGGTGCCGCTGTGCCCCTACGTCAAGAAGTGGATGGGCCGCCACGACGACTACCGGTCGCTGGTGGACGAGGAGCTGGAGACCCTGCTCCGACCCTGACGCGCCGCGCCGATCAGACCGGCAGTGATGCCACGACGTCGACGAGCCGGTCGAGCTCGTCGACGTCGTTGTAGTAGTGCACCGACGCCCGTACCAGGGCCGGGAGGCCTCGACCGTCGAAGTGGGTGTGGTGCTCGTTGGTCACCGACGTGTTCACGCCGGCGGCCTCGAGCGCGGCGTGGACCTCCATCGAGCCGACGCCGTCGACGGTGAACGTCACGATGCCGCCCCGCACCTCGCCCTGGTCGTGGACGGTGACGCGCTCGAGACCACCGAGCTGGTCGCGCAGCCGGGCCGCGAGCGACCGGAGGCGCTCCCAACCCGCGTCCACCCCGATGTCGAGGGCGTAGTCGACGGCGGCGCCGAGCCCGAGCCGGCCGGCGTAGCTGGTCTCCCAGGTCTCGAAGCGGTGGGCGTCGGGGCGGATCTCGTAGCGGTCGGCGGCCGTCCACTGGGCCGAGAGCAGGTCGAGGATCGGCGGCTCGATCCGGCCGATCCACTGCTCGCGCACGTAGAGGAACCCGGTGCCCCGGGGGCCGCGGAGGTACTTGCGGCCGGTGGCGGCCAGGGCGTCGCAGCCCAGCTCCTCGACGTCGAGGGGGAGCTGTCCCGCCGACTGGCAGGCGTCGAGCATGTAGAAGACGTCGTGGGCCCGGCACCGGGCACCGACCTCGGCGGCCGGGTTGACCAGGCCACCGTTGGTCGGCACGTGGGTGATGGCGACCATCGCCGCCCCCCGGTCCAGCTCGGCGTCGAGGGCGTCGAGGTCGAGCTGGCCGTGCTCGTCGTCGTCGATCACCACCACCTCGAGCCCGAACCGGCGTTGGAGCTGGAGCAGACCGATGGCGTTGCTGACGTACTCGGCCCGGGCGGTGAGGACTCGGTCGCCGGGCTCGAAGGGGTAGCCGTAGACGGCCATGTCCCACGCCCGGGTGGCGTTCTCGACCAGGGCGATCTCGCCCGGGTTTGCGCCGAGCAGCCGGGCGATCGAGCCGTAGACCGCCTCGGTCCGCGCCGCCGCTTCGGCGGCCGCCTCGTAGCCGCCGATGGTGGCTTCGCGCCGCAGGTGGGCGATGACCGTGTCGGTCACCACCGCCGGCGGCAGGGCGGCGCCGGCGTTGTTGCAGTGGGCGACGTGGGCGGTGCCGGGTGTGTCGGCGCGGACGCGCTCGAGTGGGAACGTGGCGTCGTCCGGGGCGCTCATCGGGTCGGGTCGGGGTAGCCGAATCGCTCGCCGGCCTCCCACTCGCTGGCCACGTTGCCGAAGGCAGGCACCCCGCCAGCGTCGCGCAGCATGCGGGCGGTGTGGAGCAGGTTCCAGGTCATGAAGGTGGTGTTCTTCATGGTGAAGTCGCGGTCGAAGCCGTTGGGGATGTCGGAGCCCTCCACCGGGTCGCCGTAGCTCGGGCCGGGACCGACCTCGCCGATCCAGCCGCAGTCGGCCTGGGGCGGGATGGTGTAGCCGATGTGCTGGAGGGCGTAGAGCACGCTCATCGAGCAGTGCTTCACGCCGTCCTCGTTGCCGGTGACCACGCAGCCCCCGGTCTTGCCGTAGTACAGGTACTGGCCCTTGGCGTTCTTGTCGCCCGACCACGAGTAGAGGCGCTCGACCACCATGGTGGCCACCGAGGACTTCTCACCGAGCCAGATCGGCGTGCCGACGACGAGGATGTCGGCGTCGAGCACGGCCCGCTCGATCATCGGCCAGTCGTCGGTGGGGACGCCGCCCTCGGCCGCGTCGAGCTCGCTCATGTCGGGCGACATGCCGAACGCCACGTCGTGGTCGACGATCCGGAACTGCGTCACCGCCGCTCCCGCCGCTTCCATGATCGTGACCGAGTGGTCGATGAGGAATTGGGTGTGCGACGTGGCCGGCGACCGCTTGAGCGTGCAGTTCAGGTACACGGCGGAGAGGTCGTCGTAGCTGGCAGGTGCGCCCGGGATGCTCATGCGCGCAGTGTGGCGCGATTCTGCGGATCACGCCTCTTCGAGTTCGACCAGCGATTCCTCGAGATGGTCGAGCAGCCGTTGCAGGTGGGGGACGGCGTTGCGGTCGCCGATGAGGCCGAAGTCGAGTGAGCCGTCGTAGCTGGAAAGGGTGATGTTCAGGGCCTGGCCGTCCATCGGGATGCTCACCGGGTAGGAGCCGTCCATGCGGGCGCCGTTCCAGTACCGGGTCTCCCGCGGCCCGGGCACGTTGGAGACCGTGACGTTGTAGGGCGGCCGGCGGAAGCTGTCGAAGCGGAACAGCGGGCCGGTGGCCATGGGGAGGAACGCCGGTGACGACAGCGCCATCACCTGCACCGGCGACAACCCCTCGAAGCGGGCCTTGCCGGCGTCCATCGATGACTTGACCAGCCCGAAGCGCTCGGCGCCCGAGTCGGTGTGGGTGGCGAGGTTGGCCAGGATCACGCCCACCGAGTTGCCACCGGCGGTATCGCCCTCGCCCCGGAGCGACACCGGCACCATGGCGATCAGCGGGGTGTCGGGCAGGGCGTCGAGGCCGGCCAGGTACCGGCGCAGGGCGCCCCCGCACATGGCGAGCACCGCATCGTTGAGCGTGCCACCCAGCCGCTTGCCGGCGGCCTTGACCCGCTCGAGCGACCACGATTCGGCGGCGAAGCGGCGGGCGCCGGTGATCGGGACGTTCAGCATGGTCGCCGGCGCCTGGTACGGCAGCACGGCGGCGTCCTCGGCGAGCCCGTCGCGGATCGACTCGGCGAGGCGGCCGGTGACCGCGACGGCGTCGAAGCCGAACCGGGCGAGGCCGGCGGCGCTGCTGATGGCCCCGGCGACGAGGTCTTCCAGTCCGGGGGGCGTCGATCCGGTGGCGTCGGCGTCGCCGCGGGCCTCGCGCACCCGGGTCCGGGCCGCCCAGGGCGCCGGCATGTCGCGCTCGTCCGGGTCGGTGGACAGGGCGTCGGACAGCAGCTTCATCGCCGACACGCCGTCGAGCAGGGCGTGGTGGACCTTGGTGTAGACCGCGAAGCGGCCGTCGTCGAGACCCTCGATGAGATGCGCCTCCCACAGCGGCCGGTTGCGGTCGAGGAGGGTGCCGTGGAGGCGGCCGACCACCTCGAACAGCTCGCGGATCCGGCCCGGGCGGGGCAGGCCGGTGTGGCGGACGTGGTAGCTGAGATCGATGTTGCGATCGACCTCCCACTGGTACCGGCCGATGAACGGTGTCCGGCCGGGCCGGCGGGTGAGCAGCGGGTGGAGCTCGTCGTGGCTGGCGATCGCCGCCTCGTAGATGCCCCGCAGGTAGTCACGGTCGGCGTCCGGCGGCGACGTGAACAGCTGGAGGCCGCCGACGTGCATCGGCCGCTCCCGGGCTTCCATCACCACGAAGGGCAGATCGGTGGGGGCCATCAGCTGCGCCATGGGTCGAGGCTAGGTGCTGCGGTGCGGCTCACCCCTGTAGGTCACGGATGATGAGGTCCTCGACGTCGGGTTCGGGGGGCGCCGCCATCGCCCAGCGGCCGGACGCCTTCGAGAACAGGTACCAGTTGCCGTCGCGGCTGCGCCGGAACTGGAGCCGACCCTCAGCGGTGACCCGGTTGCCACTGACGTGGACCCGGCGGGCGTTGAACCCCGAGTCGGTGGCCAGGTCGCGGGCGTGGGCCATGTCCAACGGGGGCGGGGTCCACCGGGGCTCGTCGTTGGCCCGCACACCGGCGGCGCCGCCCCAGCGCCAGGCGGCGGCGAGCACGTCGAGGTCGACGGCCGCGACACCGGTGCGCGCCGCCAGCTGGTCCCGCTGGGTCGGCGAGGCATTCATGGCGCGGCGGGCGAGGTCGGCCCGCTCGTCGAGGGCGAGGCCGGTGTCGGTGGCGCCGGCGCAGAGCTCCCACGCCCGCCGGGACGCGTCGGCCACCAGGGCGCGCAGGCCGGCGCCGTCGAAGGGGGCATGGGCCGGCGGATCGCTGGGCCAGGCGGCGGGGCGGCTGGGGGCGTTGGCCACGAGCGGGACGGCGGGCAGCTCGCCGGGGGTGCGGGCCCATGCCTCGGCGGCGTCGACCCCGTCGGCGATCGGCGCGCCGGCGCCCTCGGCGGAGGAGCCGGCGGCCGCGTCGTGGGGGACGGTGCCGGACGAGATGGTGTCCGAGGGGATGGTGTCAGTGCCGGCCCGGACGGCCCGGATGCCGTCGAGCACCTCGTCGCGGCGGCGGCCCCGCAGGAGGAGCAGGACGAACGGGTCGGCGTCGAGCGCGTCGGCCACCAGGTAGCACAGCGCGGCGGCGTGCTTGCACGGATCGACGAAGTCGGGGCACGAACACGCCGTGCGCAGGTCGCGGGCCCGGGGGAGCAGGTCGACCTCGACCGCGGCGGCGTCGGCCACCACCCCGGGGTCGAGCTCGCCGTCGAGGAGGGCGGCGGCGTGGGCCGCCTTGGCGGCGATGGCCTCGAAGACCGTGTCCCACTCGTCGTCGCGGAACTGGCGGATGTCGAGGTACACGTCGTAGGGCTCGGGTTCGGAACCCTGGACCAGACCGGTGACGGCGCCCGGTGCGATGACCAGATCCTCGGCCCGGTTCTGGCGGGCGTAGGTCCGCCCCCGGCTGAGCCGGCCGGTGGAGCCGCCGGCGATGCCCTCGAGGGCCTCGAGCCAGGCTTGCCCCCACCAGGTGTGGCCGAACTGGCGGGTCATGGTCGCCGCCTCATGACCCGGGTTCCCGGAGATCGATCAGGGCCCACAGCTCGTCGTCGGACAGCTCGGAGATCCACGTCTCGCCGCCGACCACCACCGATTCGGCCAGGGCCCGCTTCGACTCGAGCAGGGCGGCGATGCGCTCCTCGAGCGTGCCCTCGCACACCATGCGGTGGATCTGGACCGCCTTGTCCTGGCCGATGCGCCAGGCGCGGTCGCTGGCCTGGTCCTCGACGGCCGGGTTCCACCAGCGGTCGTAGTGGAACACGTGGGTGGCGCGCGTGAGGTTGAGCCCGGTGCCGCCGGCCTTGAGCGACACGACGAACGCCCCGACGCCACCGGCCTGGAAGCGGTCGACCATCTCTTCGCGCTTGGCCACCGGCACCGAGCCGTGGAGGAACTGGCTCTCGATGCCCAGGGTGCGGAAGTGCTCGGTCAGCAGGTGCCCCATCCTCACGTACTGGGTGAACACCAGGGCGGATTCCCCTTCGTCGACCACCACCTGGAGCAGGTCGGTCACCGCGTCGAGCTTGCCGGAACGGCCCCGGATCGGCGTCTCCTGGTGGAGGTACTGGGCCGGGTGGTTGCAGATCTGCTTGAGGGCGGTCAGCAGCTTGAGCACCAGGCCCTTGCGGCTGATCCCCTCGGCCTCGGCCACGTCGTCGCGCAGCTCGGCCACCACCGCCTTGTAGAGCGTGGCCTGCTCCACGGTGAGGCCCACGTAGTGATCGGTCTCGGTCTTGGGTGGCAGATCGGGGGCGATGTGGGGGTCGGACTTGCGGCGCCGGAGCAGGAAGGGTTGGACCACGGCGGCGAGCCGGGCGGTGGCTGCCTCGTCGCGCTCGCGCTCGATGGGCGTGGCCACCTCGCGCTGGAAGACCTCGAGCTTCCCGAGCAGGCCGGGGGTGGTCCAGTCGAGCAGGGCCCACAGGTCGGCGAGCCGGTTCTCGACCGGGGTGCCGGTGAGGGCGAACCGGGCGCCGGCCGGGATCGTGCGCATGGCCCGGGCCGTGCGCGACAACGGGTTCTTGATCGCCTGGGCCTCGTCGGCGACGATCATCCCCCACCCCACGGTGGCCAGCTCCTCGGCGTCGCGGCGGGCGATGCCGTAGGTGCACACCACGATCTCGTCGCCGGTGGCGGTGTCGTGGCGGATCTCGTCGAGGCTGCGATCTCCCCCGTGGTAGCGGTGGACGGGCACCGAGGGGATGAAGCGCGCCGCCTCCCGCTCCCAGTTGGACATGAGGGTGGCGGGGCACACCACGAGGGTCGGGCCGGGAGCTGTGTCCGGGTGGGGTGGGTCCTGGTGGCGGAGCAGGTGGAGCGCCAGGACCTGGATCGTCTTGCCCAGGCCCATGTCGTCGGCCAGCACGCCGCCGAGGCCGAGGTCGGCCATCTCGGCCAGCCACGCCAGCCCCCGCTCCTGGTAGGGACGGAGCTCGGCGGTGAGGCCGTCCGGCGCCGGCCGGGCCCGGATGGTGTCGATGCGCTCGAGCCGCTCGGCGAGGTCGACCAGCGGGCCGGTGAGCTCGGCCTCGACCGCCGTGCCGTCGACGGTGACGGTGCCCGACAGCGCGGCGGCCAGCACGTCGCCGAGGCCGACCTCGGTGCGCTGGTTCAGTTTGCGGAGACGGGCCGGGTCGGCCCGCACCCACCGGCCGCGCAGGCGGACGACGGGTCGCTTGGCGTCGGCCAGCTGGAGCAGCTCGGCCTCGCTGAGGCCCTCGCCGTCGACGGTGGCGTCCCAGCGCATCTCGCCCAACGACGACAGATCGAGCCGGCTGCCGCCGACGTTCTCCGGCGTTGCGGTGCCCACCACCGGGCGGAGCTCGATGGACGCGAAGATCTCCGACGGCCACAGGATCGGCAGTCCGGCGGCGGCGAGGTCGTCGGCCACCGGCCCGAACAGGGCTTCGACCTCGGTGTCGGTGAGCTCGAGCCCCTCGGGGGTGGACTCCTGCAGGAGCCGCTCGGCCGGGGGCCACACGCTGGCGGCCCGCCGCAGGGTGAGCAGCAGGTCGGTCTCCACGTCGGCACCGAAGCGGGCCAGCACGGCCGGTGGCGCGGTCCACAGCTGCTCGGCGTCGAGCACCAGGCTGGGATCGAGCCGGCTCTGGACCTGGAGCACGCAGCGGACCGAGGCGTCGTCGTCGCCGGGCAGCTCGACCCGCAGACCGGGCAGCGTGTCGCCACCGGTGCCGGCGGTGACCGAGTGGAGCCACGACTCGACCGCGCTGACGTCGATGCGCTCGGGCCCGGCGAACGCCGCCGAGCCGGCCATCGCCGGGGCCGACGCGGTGCGGACGAAGGCGTCGGCCACCGCGTCGATGAACCGCGTCGTGGCCAGGTGGGGGGAGACGATCCGGCCGGGATGCGGGGCGACCGGGACGGCGTGGACCGCGGCGGGGAGGGCGTCGGCGAGCTGTTCGATCCGGGCCCGGTCGGCCACGTCGAGGGGGCCGATGCGCCACTCGTCCGAGCCGTCGTCGGCCGCCGCGGGCAGGAGCCGGCCCCGGGCGATGAGATCGAGGGCGAGCCGGGTGGCCACCGCCAGGGCGCGGATCGAGGGCCGCACCTCGGTGCTGGCGGGAAGCTCGGCGAGGGGCCCGATGGCATCGGCGATGGACACCAGTTCCACCGGGGTGTCGGCCGGACCGTGGGGGCCGACGATGGTGAGCGTGGACGAGCCATCGGCCGGCGCGGGACCACCGTCGGACCTCCACAGGGCGAGCGCGCCGTCCCGGCCCACGGAGCCGGCGACGAACGTCGCCTCGGTGTCCGGCCGGATGTGCATCCTCTCGACGCTATCCAGCAGGGGTGACGGTTCAGCCCGGGTCGCGGGCCGTGGCCGGCTGCTCCCGGTCAGCGCACGGCGAGCAGGTCGACCACGAAGACGAGGGTCTCGTTGGGGCCGATGACGCCACCGGCGCCCTGCTTGCCGTAGGCCTTGTCGGGCGGGAGCACCATGCGGCGGCGGCCCCCCACCTTCATGCCCTGCACGCCCTCGTCCCAGCCGGAGATGACCATGCCCGCTCCGAGGCGGAAGCTGAACGGCTCGTTGCGGTCCCAGCTGGCGTCGAACTGCTGGCGGGTCTTCCAGGACACGCCCACGTACTGCACGTCGACGGTGTCGCCGCTGGTGGCGGTGGGGCCCTCGCCCTCGACGATGTCCTCGATCATCAGCTTGATGGGCGGGATCTCGCCGGGCGGGACGTAGACGTGCGGCTTGGTCGACAGGTCGGGCGCATCGGGCATCCGGCGAGGCTACCGGGCGGTCGGCTCAGCGCCAGATGAGGTCGAGCACGCCACCGCCGGCGATGACGTAGAGCAGGGTGGGTGGGATCAGGCCGAGCGCGGTGCCGATCACGATCTTGCGGGTGGGGATGGCCGACAGGCCGAGGAGCCAGTCGGCCGGGGCCGCCAGGTAGGTGACGATGCGCAGGGCGATCACCGCGAGCAGGCCGCGGCGGGCGATGGCCTGGTCCCAACGGTGGAAGCGGGGCGGGAGCTTGGCGGCCACCGCGTCGCGCCCGACGGTTCGCGAGAACCACACGCCGATCGCGCTCGACGTGTAGCCGCCGACCAGGCACACGACGATGGCGAGCGGGGCCGGGAACACCACCGCGGCGGGGAGCACGAAGACCAGCCCCGGTACTCCCACCGGGACCAGGGCGGTGAACAAGCCGGTGAACACCACCGGGCCGAGCCAGCCGGCCTGGTCGACCACGTCCCGGAGCCGGTCCTGATCGGCGAGGAGCTCGGTGACGCCGGAACGGCGGGCGATGACGAACACCGCCACCGCGGCGGCGAGCACCAGCAGCCGCCGGCCCCGGGGCCGGCGGGCCCGCGCCGCCGGGCGGGTGTCCGCGGGCGCGGGCGGGCTCGGCAACATGGTCACGCAGGAGAATTCGGCACCAGCCGCCGCCGGCCCTGCTGCCGCTCACTCGACGCGGCGGGCATCCTCCACCAGGTTGATCTCGTAGAGAACCTGGTCGAGCAGGTCGGCGGCCTCGATCCCGGCGTAGCGGAGGGGGTGGTGGGCGTCGACGCAGGAGGGGAACGGCGCCAGGATCGTCCACGGGGTGGGATGGCAGAACTGCACCACCGAGTAGCGCTCGCCGTCCGCGTTCCCGGAGACAGGGTCGGGGTCGGCGACGACGCGGTGCCAGCCGCTGGGGATGATCCCGTTCGACAGCCGTTCGAGCATGATCCCGGTGTTGATGATGACGTGTCCCTGCGGGGGTTCGGCGTCGATCCAGACCTCCTCGCCGTCGGAGCCGGTCTCGACCTGGAGTCCCTTGGTGGTGGCCCGGGGCAGCACGGTCGTGAGGTTGATGTCGGCGTGGGCGCCGGCCCACACGTGCGGTGCCGTGCCGTCCTCACCGGCCGGGGCCAAGGACATCGGGGGGTAGCGGATGGCCCGGTTGAGCACCGGTCCGTCGACCAGCAGGCTGTCGAACAACTGCTCGTCGGCGCCGAGGCCGACGGCGATGATCCGCAGGAAGCGTCGTTGGAGGTCGAGGACCCGGTCGTGGAACTCGGTGAGCACCGTGGTGATGCCCGGCACGTCGGCCTCCGGCAGCACGGGATCGTGGAAGCGGTGCGGGTACTTGCGGCGCAGCGGATGCCCCTCGGGCACGGTCGGGCCCCAGTTGAGCATCTCCTTCCAGTCGGGCACGTCCGAGGTGGCGGCGGTCTCGACCAGCAGGCCGGTGTAGCCCGCCTGGCCGTGGGTGCCGGGCACGATCCAGGCGTCCTTGCGGTCCGCGTCGAGCTCGAAGAACGTCTGCAACATGCCGTAGGCGTCGTCGAGGAGCGACTCCGACAGGTCGGTGTCGCAGTACACGAAGCCGGTGGCGAGGCTGCGCATCACGCCGTCGACCACGCTGCTCCGGGCGGTGTCGTCGCCTCGTTCGAAGGCGAGGAGATCGACGTCGAGGATCGGGTCGCTGGCGGTCACCGCACCGACGGTATCGCTGGGCGTCGTGGCGGGGAGCCGAATCGTCAGTGGCCGAACATCCGCAGGAACGTGTCCTTGTCCTTGGGTTGGTACACCATGTTCCACTTCCGGGTCTCACCCATCGAGGCCGACGGCTCGGCCGAGTACAGGTGGCCGGGGAACAAGGTGGCGTCGTCGGGGACCTTGGCCAGCTTCTGGGTGATCGACTCGTAGAGCGCGGCCGGGTCGCCGCCGGGGAGGTCGGTCCGGCCGCAGCCCTCGAGGAAGAGGGTGTCGCCGGCCACCAGCCGGTTGTCGACGAAGAAGCACTGGCTGCCCGGGGTGTGGCCGGGCGTGTGGATGCACTCGATGGGGATCTCGCCCACCATCACCGTGTCGCCCGAGACGTGGGTGACGAGGTCGGAGTCGCTGGCGCCCGTGACCCGCTGGACCCAGGGCTTCTCGTCCTCCTGCACGTGGATCTTGACCGAACACGCGCTGAGCAGCTCGGCGACGCCCTGGATGCCGTATCCCATCATGTCGCCGCCCACGTGATCGGGGTGGTAGTGGGTGGCGAGCGCCCCGGTGAGGCGCATGTCGTCGGCGGCGACGATGTCGAGCAGGCCGGCGATGTCGTAGGCGGGATCGACGGCCATGGCCTCGCCCGTCTCCCGGTCGCCGATCAGGTAGACGAAGTTGACCATCTGCCGGGCGAGCATGTCGCCGACGGCGAAGTCACGCCCAGCGAGCAACTGGCGGAAGTAGAGGCGATCCGAACCCATCCGTGCAGTCTACGAAGCCGATCTTCTGAAGCCCGCCGCGAACCCGGAGGTCGCTCAGCGACCGAAGGGTTCGCTCAGCCCCAGAAGTTCTGGGTCACCCACAGCTGGCCGTTGCCGTCGGTGATGCAGCCGAGGGTGACGTGGGTGTACGCGCTCTTCTCGATGTTGGCGCGGTGGCCGGGGGAGTTCATGAACGCCTGGAACAGGCTGCCCTGCTCGTAGCCCCGGCCCACGTTCTCGCCGGCCGTGCGGTAGTCGCGGTACTGGAGGATCTGGCTGGCGTAGTTCGGGTTGTGGGCCAGGACCTGGGTCCCGGCCATGTGGTCGCTCCAGTTCACCGCGATGTGCTGGATGCCGGTGTCGAAGGCCAGCGCCGGGACGCCGGCGTTGGCGCGGGCGGCGTTGATCTGGTTGTACATGTACTGCTCGCATCCGGTGTTGCGGGTCCCGTTCTGGGGTCCGGACGGCGGCGGGGGCGGTGGCGCGGTGGTCGGCGGCGGGGGCGGTGGCGCGGTGGTGGGCGGCGGGGGCGGTGGTGCGGTGGTGGGCGGCGGAGGAGGCGGCGCGGTGGTCGCCGGTGCCACCGTGGTGGCCGGCGCAGCGGTGGTGGACGAGGCCGCGGTCGTGGTCGTCGTGGTGGTGCTGGTCGTCGACCTCGTGGTGGTGGTCGTGGCCCCCGAGGACGGGTTCTGGGTCGAGGATTCGACGGTGGCGTCCGGGCCCTGGTCGGACGCGTTCGCGGAGTGGACCGAGGAACTGCCCGATCCGGAGAAGGCCGCGGCCGCGCCGCCCACGAGCAGGGCGAGCACGCCGAGCGCGATCCAAAACGCCTTCCTCGTCATGGCCTTGTCATCGTCACGACAGTCCCCGAACTTTCGGAAATCCTCGATTCACCCATCCCGGAAGCTCCGGTACCACGTTCTCCAGGTCTCCTTGAAGGCGCCCTCGAAGCAATCGAACCTCGTTCGCAGCTCCGGACCGGGCCAGTTCCCGGGCAGCAGGGGAGCGGGGAGCGAGGGGTCGGCGAGCAGGTGGCGGAGCACGGCGGCCGAGATCACGAACGTGTCGGCCACCACGTCGACCTCGCGCCGGTCGAGGCCGGGCTGGGCCGCCTCCATCTCGGCGATGAGGGCTCGGGCCTGGGCGGCCCAGTCGTCGAGCCCGAAGGCGTCGACGAAGGGCTCGATGTCGTCGGGGCGGGCGTCGCGCACCCAGACCACCTGGGCGTCGACGATGCGCCGGGCCGCCGGAGCCCGCTCGGGGTCGAGGTCGTCGGGTCGGGACCAGATCCCCTCGCGCACCTCAGCCAGGCCCAGGCGGAGGGCGGCGTCGCGGAACGCGGCGCGGTCGGGGGCGGGGCGACGCTCGGGAGTGACCAAGGCCAGCAGCCAGGTGCCGTCCCACTGGCGGGGTCGGGGGTGGCGGGCGGCCTGCTGGCGGGCGTGGCGGTCGAGCAGGTCGCCGGCGAGCACGTAGCGGCCGTCGTCGGCGACCACCTCTCCGGCCGAGGCCATGCGGGACAGGGCGGTGCGCGTCGCCCCCTCCCGCAGCCCGAACAGCTCGCCCGAGCGCACCAGGGCGAGCGCGGGCAGGCTCGGGGGGTCGACGCCGAGGAGCGTCGACGCGATGACCGATCGGGCGGTCAGCGGGCGGCGAGCGATATCACGCATTGTCAACACGTGTCGGAAAATCGTAAGGTGGGCGGATGGCCTCCCCGGTTGCGGACATCCGAGATGGCGACCAGCTGCATGCTGGCACGGCGACGGCAGGCGTGCTGTCGATGGTGCCGGCGCCGTCAGCTCTCCCTGACGTGTTGCCCACCGATCGGCTCGGCGAGACCGCCAAGCCCGTCCGCGAGATCCGCGACGAGCTGCGCCGGATCGACGATCTCCGCAACGTCGGCTCGGTGGCCCTGTGCTGGCTCCAGGCCGCCGCCACCATCGGCTTCGCCCTCGTCGTCGGCCACCCGCTGGCCTGGGTGGTGGCCTTCGTGCTGATGGGGCCGGTGCACGCCCGCTTCGCCATCCTCATGCACGAAGCGGCCCACAAGCTGCTCTTCACCGATCAGCGGGTCAACGACTGGGTCGGCAAGTGGCTGGGGGCCTACCCGGGATTCGTCCCGATCCAGATCTACCGCCGGGGTCACTTCGCCCACCACCGCGACGAGTTCGGCCCCGACGAGCCCGACCTGGTCCTCTACAACGGCTACCCCATCACCCGGGCGTCGATGAAGCGGAAGCTGTGGCGAGACCTGCGGGGCAACACGGGCTGGAAGAACCTGAAGGTCCTGCTCCGGGCCGTGCGCAAGGAGCAGGGCTTCGGCATCGCCCGCCAGATCGTGGCCACCCAGGTGGTGCTGGCCGTCGTGCTGTCGGTGGTCGGCGTGCTGGTGGCCGGTTGGGTCGGCCTGCTCACCTATCCGGTGCTGTGGCTGGGCAGTTGGATGACCATCTGGCGGGTCATCAACCGGCTCCGCTCGATCGCCGAGCACGGGGGCATGGAGCGGTCGAAGGATCGCCGTCGCACCACCCACCACGTCGAGCAGTCGTGGCTGGCCCGGTTCTGGATCGTGCCGTTCAACACCGGCTGGCACCTCGCCCACCACGTCGACATGGGCATTCCGTTCCGCAACCTGCCCGCCCTGCACCGCGAGCTGGTCGACGCCGGGTGGGTCACTCCCGCCATCACCTATCCCAGCTACCGGGCGCTGTGGCGGGCCCTCTCCAGCCGCCCCGAGATCAGCTGACCGGCTGGCCGGCGGCGTCGACGCCGCACGTCTCCTGCCACGCCGTGGGCAGGTCGCCCCGGAACACGCCGTTGTCGATGAGGACCTTCAGCACCGGCCGGGTCGCCTCGTAGCGGATGGCCAGGCGCTCGGGCGTGCGGTTGGCCGCCTTCCAGGTGTCCCACGTGGGGAGGCCGACGGTGGCGTACACACCGGGCTGGACCAGGAACTCGAACATCTGGCGGACGATGTAGGGGGCGACGTGGCGGACGGCGAAGCGGTCCTGCCAGCTGGCCTCGGCCCACACTTCGCCGAACATGGCCCGGGCGAAGCTGAGGTGCCGGGCCTCCTCCTGGCGGTGGTACCGGCTGACCTCCTTGATGAAGGGGTCGGTGTCGGGGTGCTCGGACGCCAGCTTCTGGAACAGGTCGGGCGCCTCCTCGCCGGCCAGCACCAGGGTGAACAGCAACGGCGGGCGGGCCGGGATCTGGCGCATCCCGAACTCCTCCAACTTGCGGAAGATCCACTTGTCCATCGACGACGGCGCCTCGGGCTGGAGCTGCTGAAGCACCCGGGCGAAGAGGCGGGAGTGGCGGGTCTCCTCGCCGATCTCGTGGAGCATGTAGGTGATGCGGGGGTCGGTGAGGTCCGGGCTGGTGGCGATGAGCCGGGAGAAGCCCATGTTCAGCACCGACTCGAAGCGCAGGCCGTTGTCGAAGATCGAGGCCAGCTCCTCGCGGGCCAGGGTCCGGCGCTGGTCGGGCGTGAGGTCGAGGTCGAGGCCGGCCACCGACAGCAGCTCGTCGGGGAGGACCTGCCCGTCGAGGTCGAGCGCGCCCGGGACGTCGACATCGGGTTCGATGATCCGGTTGGCCGACGCGGTGTTGAGTCGCTCGATGCGACGGGTGGCGGGATCGATGGTGGGAGCGGTCATCGGGACTCCTCGACAAATGCGGGTGTTACTCCCGGTATTCGCCGGAACGGTCGAGGGGTCCTGTCGACCGGTGGTGTGAGATCCGCCACGCCCCAACCGTTCTGGCCCCACGCTCGTCGGCCGCCGACCGGACGATGTGGTGCCAGAACGGGGTGGTTAGGGTCCGGGGCATGCCTGCCGCCTCTGATCGAGACGCCCTCGTCGCCGCGCTGAACGACGAGTTCGACGCCCTGCTCGACCTGGGTCGAGATCTCACCCCCGAGCAGTGGGCCACCCCGAGCGAGGTGCCCGGCTGGTCGGTCCAGGACAACTTCAGCCACGTCATCGGCACCGAGCTCATGCTCCTCGGCCGCCCCGACGAGGCGATCGACGTCGGCGAGCTGCCCCACGTGCGCAACGACATCGGGAAGTTCAACGAGGTCGCCGTCGCCACCCGTCGCGACCGGTCCGGTCAGGAGGTGCTGGCCGAGTTCGCCCTGGTGGCCGGCGAGCGCAAGGCGGCGCTGGCCTCGATGACCGAGGCCGACTTCGACGCCGAGTCGTTCACGCCCGCCGGGCAGGACACCTACGGCCGCTTCATGCAGATCCGGGTGTTCGACTGCTGGATCCACGAGCAGGACTGCCGGGAGGCGTTGGGAATCCCCGGTCACCAGTCGGGCCCGGCCGTCGAGGTGACGCTCGACGAGATGACCACCGCCATGGGCTTCGTCGTGGGCAAGAAGGCCGGCGCCACCGACGGCCAGTCGGTTCGGTTGCGCCTCACCGGGCCCACCGAGCGAACCGTCGACGTCCGCGTCGACGGGCGGGCCGCGGTGGTCCACGACCTCGACGAGCCCACCACCACCATCACCCTCCCGGTGACGCTGTGGGTGCGCTACGCCGCCGGCCGCCGGCCCGGCGATCCCACTCATCCCGACATCACCATCGAGGGCGACGAGGCCCTGGGCCGGTCGGTGCTCGAACACGCCGCGTACACGATCTAGGCAGGATCGAGACAGGCGTCACGTCATCTTTGTGGTGCCGGCGGGGGCTGCTAGGAAGTGACGCCGGTGACCACAACGGATGGACCCGGTTCGCTCCCGGCTGGAGTCACGACATGCACGTGATCGTCGTGGGCTGCGGCCGGGTCGGAGCCGGGCTGGCCGCCGATCTCGACGCCGCCGACCACTCGGTCGTGGTCGTCGACCGCAACCCCGACGCGTTCCGTCGGCTGCCCGAGGACTTCTCCGGTACCACCGCCGTGGGGGTGGGCTTCGACCGTGACCTGCTGGTCGATGCGGGGATCGAACGGGCCGACGCGGTGGCCGCGGTGACCAGCGGCGACAACTCCAACATCGTGGTGGCCCGCGTCGCCCACGAGACCTTCGAGGTTCCCCGGGTGGTGGCCCGGATCTACGATCCCGCCCGGGCCCGCATCTACCAGCGCCTCGGTGTGGCCACGGTGGCGACATCGCGCTGGACGGTCGACCAGGTCATGCGGCGCATCGATCCCGACGACCACGCCACCGAGTGGACCGACCCGTCGGGGGCGGTCGTGCTCACCGGTCAGCCGCTGCCCGACCACCTCGCCGGGGTGGCGGTGGTCGATCTCGAGCTCGACGAGTCGGCCCGCGTCGTGGCCATCAGCCGCGGCGGTGTCGCCCAGCTCTGCTCCGACGACCTCGTCTTCCAGGAAGGCGACCTGCTGTACTTCGTCGCTGGTGCCGGCGGCCTCGGGGCCCTGGCCGAGCGGCTCCGGGCCCAGCCAGGAGGTGCGCACTGATGCGCGTCATCGTCGCCGGCGGCGGGAACGTGGGGACCTTCATCGTGTCCCAGTTGGCCGCAGCCGGTCACGACCTCACCGTCGTCGAGTCCAATCCCCGCCACGTCGCCGCCGTCGACCAGGCCGGCGTCGGCGCGGGAGCGACCTGGATCGTCGGCGACGCGTGCGAGCCATCCACGCTGGCCGGTGCCGGCGCGTCCGAGACCGACGTGCTGGTCGCTGTCACCGGCGACGACGAGGACAACCTGGTCATCTCCTTGCTGGCCAAGCAGGAGTTCGGCGTGCCCCGCGTGATCGGGCGGGTCAACAACCCAGCCAACGAGTGGATGTTCAACGACAACTGGGGGGTGGATGTCAGCGTGTCCACCCCGCACCTGCTGACCGCCCTGGTCGAGGAGGCGGTGTCGGTGGGCACGCTGGTCCGCCTGCTCAGCTTCGAGCAGGGCAAGGCGTCGCTGATCGAGACCACCCTGGCCCCCGATTCACCGGTGATCGACCGTGATCTCGCCGAGTGCGGCTTCCCGCGCGACAGCACCGTCGTGGCCGTGCTGCGGCGCGACGCGGTGGTGGTACCGCGGGGTGACACCGTGTTCCGAGACGGCGACGAGGTGCTCGTGCTGGTGACCCAGGACAGCGAGGCTGAGGTCCGGACCCTGCTGACGAGCCCGACGCGGACGGCCTAGGACCGCAGCAGCGTGTACGCCGGGTTCACGAACACGAGACGGTTGCGATCGCGCCGGCCGAGGCCCTCGAGCAGCAGCTTGCGCCCGGGCGTGATGCCGCCGATGGTGCGCCGCCCGGTGAAGACGGCGACGGCCCGTCCGGTTCCGTCGTGCACGGTGACCTCGAGCGACGGCGAGCCGGCCCGGGGCACCACCTGCACCCCCTGGACCTCGCCGCCCACCTCGCTGACCTGGCGGTCGGCGGCGTCGGCGATGGGGATGACGCCGTGCTCCTCCCACGAGCCGCGCAGCGACTCGTGGTGCAGCTCCTCGGTCGTGGCCGTCAGCCGCTTGCGGACCTCGCGTAGACCCATGGCTCCATCCTGGCAGGTGCTTCGCTGATGTACGCCGCCGTCAAACGGCTCGTGGTCGGCAGCCCGCTGGCCACCAGCGAGGAGTCGCACCAGCGGCTGGGCCGGCCCACCGCGCTGGCGGTGTTCGCCTCCGACGCCATCTCGTCGACCGCCTACGCCACCGAGGAGATCCTCCTCGTCCTCGTGCCCGTGGCCGGCCTCATGGCCCTCAACGACCTGGTGCCGATCGCCATCGTCGTCGTCGCCTTGCTGGCGATCGTGATCACCAGCTACCGCCAGACGATCTACGCCTACCCCAACGGCGGCGGCTCGTACGTGGTGAGCCGGGAGAACCTGGGGACGACACCGGCCCAGGTCGCCGGCGCGTCGCTGCTCATCGACTACATCCTCACCGTGGCGGTGTCGATCTCGGCCGGCACCGCGGCCATCATCTCCGCGTTCCAGAGCCTGGCGCCGTACCGGGTCGAGATGTGCCTGGGCTTCATCGTCGTCATGACCCTGGCCAACCTCCGGGGGCTCAAGGAGTCGGGGCGCCTCTTCGCCGGGCCGACCTACGTCTACATCGTCTCGCTCGCCCTACTGGTGGGGGTGGGGCTCGTCCGCGTGTTCTTCTTCCACCTCGGCGCCCTGCCGCCGAACCCGGACCGGCTGGCCGAGATCACCAACGGGGGCACCACGCTCGGAACGGTCGGGATCCTGCTCGTCCTGCGGGCCTTCTCCTCCGGCGCGGTCGCCCTCACCGGCATCGAGGCCATCTCCAACGGCGTGCCGGCGTTCCGCAAGCCCGAGAGCCACAACGCGGCCACCACCCTCATCGCCATGGGCACCATCCTCGGCGGCTTCTTCTTCGGCATCTCGGTGCTGGCCAGCCACATCTCGCCGACGGTGAGCGAGGACGAGACGCTGCTGTCGATCATGGGCCGGTACGTGTTCGGCGGCGAGAACCTCTTCTACTACCTGTTGCAGTTCTCGACGTTCGCCATCTTGACCCTGGCGGCCAACACCGCGTTCGCCGACTTCCCCCGGGTGTCGTCGATCATCGCCTCCGACGGGTTCCTGCCCCGCCAGCTGGCCAACCGCGGCGACCGCCTCGTGTTCTCGAACGGGGTCGTGGTGCTGGCCGCAGTGGCGTCGGTGCTCATCATCGCCTTCGGGGGCGAGACCTCGGCGCTGATCCCGCTCTACGCGGTGGGCGTGTTCACCGGCTTCACCCTCTCCCAGTACGGCATGGTCCGCCACCACCGGCGCGAGAAGGACAAGGGCTGGCGGCGCAACCAGTACATCAACCTCTTCGGCGCGTTCGCCACGCTGATCGTCCTCGGCGTGGTGGTGGTGTCCAAGTTCGCCATCGGTGCCTGGATCCCCGTGATGCTGATCCCGCTGGTGGTGCTGCTGTTCAAGTCGATCGGCCGCCACTACGACCGGGTGTCGGCTGCACTGGCCGTGCCCGACGACTACCGGCTCCGGCGCCGGACCCACACCGTGGTCGTGCTCGTCGGCAACATCCACCGCGGCGTGCTCGACGCCATCGCCTACGGCCGCACCCTCGCCCCCGATCGCCTCATCGCGGTCAGCGTCGTGAAGGACGAGGAGGAGCAGCAGCGGATCACCCAGCAGTTCCACGACTACGAGCTGCCCGTCGACCTGCGGACCATCTACTCGCCCTATCGCGAGCTCACCGGTCCGATCATGCGCTTCATCGACGAGATCGACCAGGACTGGCCCGAGGACATCATCACCGTGGTCGTCCCCGAGTTCGTGCTCACCCACTGGTGGGAGCAGATCCTGCACAACCAGAGCGCCCTGCTGCTCCGGGCGCGCCTGCGCCTGCGGCCCAACACGGTGGTCACCGCCGTCCCGACCCATCTCGCCGACTCCCACCACAGTCGGGGCTCGGCGCACGAGGACCGGCTGCCAGACTCCTGACGTGCGCGAGCCGGACGATCGCTGGGATGCCGCCCTCGACGCCACCGGCGCGCATCACGGCGATCGCCTCGCCGTCTACGCCGACCTCGTCGAACGGCACGCCGAACCGATCCGGCGCCACCACGACTTCGACCACGCGTCGAGCGTCGTCGACGTCGTGCTCGGATTGCACAGCCCCGGCGACGACTGGGCGGTGGCCGTGCTGGCGGCGTGGTTCCACGACGCGGTGTACGACCCGCGGGCGGCGCGGGGCACGAACGAGGGTGCGTCGGCGGTGCTGGCCATGGACGCCCTCAGCAGCCTCGGGGTGACCCTCAGCGCGATCGGCTCGGTGTGCCGGCTGATCTGCCTCACCACCGACCACCGGCCGCTGGCCACCGACCGCTCGGGTGCCGTGCTCTGCGACGCCGACCTCTCGGTCCTCGGCGCCGACGTCGAGCGCTACGACGACTACGTCGCCGCCGTGCGAGCCGAGTACGGCCACGTGTCCGCCGCCGACTGGCAGGTCGGCCGCCGCGGCGTGCTCCGCTCGTTCCTCGACCGCCCCACCATCTTCACCACCCACGCCGGCCGCGACCGGTGGGAGGCACAGGCCCGCACCAACATCTCCGACGAGCTCGCCCGCCTCACCTGAGCCGCTTCGCCTCCAACAACCCGTTCTGGTGGGTCAACGGTCGCTCCCGGTGTCGCGACGGCCTACCAGAACCGGAATGTGGGGGGCGCGGGTCAGCGGGACTTGCGGCGGCGGAGGCCGGCGCGGCGGAGGCGACGGACCAGTTCGCGTGAGTCGACCGGCACCGCCCCCAGCTCGATGGCGAGGTGACGGATGTGCGCCGGCACGTCGTAGTGGTCGCCCTGGAACACGTGGCGGGGGATGTCGAGGCGGGTGGCGAAGGCGTGGAGCTCGTCGTAGGAGTGATCCGACACCAGGTGGGCCCAGCGGTGGCCGCGCCAGGGCCACACCGCGGGGTCGACCAGGATCACGCCGGCTCGTCGGGGTCGTCGTCGGGGTCGAAGTCGACCTGGCTCGGATGCAGCGCGGTGGGGCCCCGACGGCGGGCCGCCTCCTCGGCCAGCGACACCACCTCACGGAGCGGCCGACCGGTGCGCCGGGCGACGTCGGCGGCGTCGTCGTGTTCGACCTTGGTCCGGCTGGGCGAGACCTTGATGCGGATCAGGTGGCCATCGACGTCGACCTGGTCGAAGGCACGGGCCGACGGCCAGCGTTCGACCCGGCGGGCTCGCACCCCGAACGACCCGGTCTCGGAGGTCAGCACCTCGGCCACCTGGGGTGCGGTGGCCTGGTCGGCGAGGGCGCTCACCACGTGACCGGGCCGGCCCTTCTTCATCACGATGGGGGTGATCCAGGCGTCGGCGGCGCCGGCGGCGAGCAGCTGGGAGAGGGTGTGGGCGAGGGTCTCGCCGGTGGCGTCGTCCACGTTCACCACCAGCTCGATCATGGCCTGGCCGTCGCCGTCGAGGATCGCGTGGTCGGTCAGGGTGCCGAGCACGATCTGGACCGCGTTGACCCGGCTGTCGAGCTCGCGGGTCCCGGCGCCGTAGCCGCTGGCGGTGATCGTCATCGCCGGCAGCGGCCCCCAGTGCTCGACGAGCGCGGCGAGCAGGGCGGCGCCGGTGGGGGTGGTGAGCTCGTAGGGCACGTCGACGCTGGCGGTCGGAGCGCCCCGCAGCAGCTCGACCACCGCTGGCGCGGGAACGGGGAGCGCGCCGTGGGCGGAACGGGTCATGCCGACGCCGGTGGCCACCGGCCCCGAGTGGACCACGTCGATGCCGAGCAGCTCGAGCGCGGCGCACGTGCCGACGACGTCGACGATGGCATCGATGCCGCCGACCTCGTGGAAGTGGACCTGCGACGGGGGCCGGCGGTGGAGGCGGCCCTCCACCTCGGCCAGACGGCGGAACACCGAGAGCGAACGGTCGCGGACGCGATCGGGGAGGTGGGCCCCTTCGATGAGGCTGGTGATGTGCTCGGCGGTGCGGATCACGCTCGACTCCTCGACCCGCACCACGGCGTGGGTGGCCGCGATGCCACCGCGCAGGACATCGTCCACCTCGAGGTGCCAGCCGTCGACGGGGAGCCGGTCGAGCAGGGCGACGATCTCGTCGACGTCGGCGCCGGCGTCGACGCACGCCCCGAGGGCCATGTCGCCGGCGATGCCGGAGAAGGGGTGGAACCAGGCGACGGTGGTCACCGGGTCCCCACGTCGTCGTGATCGCGTCGGAGCACGCCGAGGAGTCGCAGGGCAGCGCACGCCGCGCCGTAGCCGTTGTCGATGCCGACGACCGTGACCCCGGCGGCGCACGACGACAGCATGGCGAGCAGGGCGGTGACCCCCTCGAACGACGAGCCGTACCCCACGCTGGTGGGAACGGCGATGATCGGCGCCCCGGTGATGCCCCCCACCACGGAGGCCAACGCCCCCTCCATGCCGGCGGCCACGATGACCACGTCGGCGTCGGCGAGGTCGTCGACCGATCCGAGCAGGCGGTGGATGCCGGCGACCCCGACGTCGGTGAGCCGGGTCGGCCCGATGCCGTGGGCGGCGAGGACGGCGGCGCACTCGTCGGCCACCCGCAGATCGGCGGTTCCGGCCGCGGCGAGCACCACCGAGAACCCCTCCACCGGGTCGGCCGGCCGCCACACCACGGTGTCGCCCACCCGGTCGCCCCCGGGGTTCGTCGCCAGACAGGCGGCGACCTGATCGTCGTCGGCCCGGGTCAGCAGGATGGGGCGATCGCCGACCGAGAGCAGCTCGGTGACGATCGATGCGCACTGGGCAGGGGTCTTGCCCGGCCCGTACACCGCCTCGGCCAGGCCCTGCCGGATGGCGCGGTGGTGGTCGACGCGCGCGTGGCCCAGGTCGGCGAAGGGAAGCCGGCGCAGCTCGGTCACGGCGTCGTCGGGATGCACCCGGCCCGCGGCCACGTCGTCGAGCAACTGCCGGAGGTGGTCGGCGTCCACGACCCCTATCCTTGCCGCTCGTGACGTCTCCCGACGACAGCGCCGCGTCCGCCGGACCCTCGACCGGCCCAGCAGTCGACACGGCCCGCATCGGCTACCTCGGCCCCGAGGGCACGTTCAGCGAGCAAGCCCTGCTCACCCAACCCGACTACGCCGCCCACGAGCTGGTCGCCTTCCGCTCGATCCCCGACGTGCTCCACGCCGTGTCCGAGGGTCGGGTCGACATCGGCTTCGTCCCGATCGAGAACGCGCTCGAGGGTTCGGTCAACATCACCCTCGACGCCTTGATCTTCGACCACGAGCTGAAGATGCAGCGCGAGGTGATCATCTCGATCGTGATGTGCCTGCTGGCGCCGCCGGGCGTCGGGATGGCCGACGTGGAGCGGGTGGCCTCCATCCCCGTCGCCACCGCCCAGTGCCGGACGTTCCTGAGCGAGCACCTGCCCGGCGTCACCGAGGTAGCCGCCAACTCCACCGCCGAGGCGGCCCGCCTGGTGGCCGAGGAGCACGACGGTCGCACCGCGGCCATCGGCACGTCGCTGGCCGGCAAGGTGCACGGGCTCGAGGTCCTGGCCGAGGACATCGAGGACCACGCCGGCAACCAGACCCGCTTCGTCTCGGTCACCCGCCAGGGCATCCCCGCCCCCACCGGCCACGACAAGACCTCGATCGTCGTGTTCCAGAAGGCCGACGTCCCCGGTTCGTTGCTCACCATCCTCCAGGAGTTCGCAGCGCGCGGCATCAACCTGAGCCGCCTGGAGAGCCGACCCACCAAGCGGGGGCTCGGCGACTACTGCTTCATCATCGACCTCGAGGGCCACATCGGCGACGAGCTGGTGGCCGACGCCCTCCGCGACCTCAAGTCCAAGAACGAGGACGTGCTGTTCCTCGGGTCCTACCACGCCGCCGGCGACCACGGTCCCGAGATGCGTCGTGACGCCAAGGCGGCGTGGCGCGACGCCGACCAGTGGCTCGACCGGCTCCGAGGCGAGATCGGCGGCCGCTGAGCCGCTGCGCCAGCGGACTTCGTCCGCCGGCTCCGCTTCTGGAGTTGCTCGCCCGCCGGCCTCCGGCCGGCCGGCTCGTCAACTTCCCCCGGTCGGCTCAGCTGGTCATGCCCTCGCAGGCCCACGAGGGCCCGGGCGTGCTCGATCTCACCCATGTGGCGCAGACCGTGCTGGTAGATCCAGCACTCGAAGCCGTCGAGGACGGTGATGCCGTCGTCCCCGCCGACCCGGGCGCTGTACGTGGAGGCGATCGACGGCGGGTACGGCTTCGGGACCACCACGCGGGTCAGCTCGGCCGGGTCGAGGCGATCGAGGAACGATTCGGTCTTGGCGAACACCGCCTCCATGTACCGGCGGAAGGCGTCGTAGTCGCCGATGCGCTGATGGACCATCTCCTCCGGGGTACTGGCCTTGCCGTCGTCGGCGATGGCCAGGCCCATGCGCTCGGCCCACGAGTCGTCGTAGACCATGTCGCCGGCGCCCAGCACGGTGGCGGAGAAGTCCTCGATCTTCACCAGGTGGAACAGCGAGAACGCGATGGGAAGCACCGGCTCGCGCTCGACGTGGTTGACCTGGTCCAGCTCCATGGTGGCGACGCAGTCGTGCCAGAGGGAGTGCATGGCGCGCATGCGGCGGCGGAGCGAGTCGAGCACCAGATCGTCGGCCGCGCGGTCGGTCATGCCCCAGAGCATGCCAAATCGCTGCTCCAACGGTGGCCGGTCAGGTCCGGAGCAGCGTCTTGCCGATGTTGGCCCCCTCGAAGAGGGCGTTGAGCGCGGGCACGGCCGACTCGAGCCCGCGGAAGACGTGGGTGCGGTACCGGATGGCACCGTCGTCGAGCAGGCGACGCAGTTCCGCGTTGGCCTCGTCGTAGCGGTCCCAGTTGTCCATGGTGTTGAAGCCCTCCATCCGGCCCCGCATGGCGAGCAGCTTCACGTAGTTGGTGGGGCCGGGGTGCTGGCCGGTGAGGTAGCTGGAGATGACCCCGCACAGCACGACGCGGCCGCGCATCGCCAGCCGGCCCAGCACCGCGTCGAGGATGGGACCGCCCACGTTGTCGAAGTACACGTCGACCCGCTTCGGGCAGTGCTCCCGCAGGGCGGCGCCGAGGTCGGCGGTGCGATGGTTGATGCAGGCGTCGAAACCGAACTCGTCGACCGCCACCGCGCACTTCTCGTCGGAGCCGGCGATGCCGACGACACGAGCGCCGGCTGCCATGGCGATCTGGCCGGCGATCGACCCGGTGGCGCCGGCGGCCGCGCTGACCACCACGGTCTCGCCCGGCTGGGGCTTCCCGATGTCGTGCATGCCGAAGTAGGCGGTGGCGCCGGTGGATCCGAACACCGCCAGCAAGGCCTCCCGGTCGATGCCCGCCGCGGTGCCGTCGGTGGCGCGGCCCATGACCGTGGTGAACAGGTCGTCGCGGGCGATGGAGTGGTCGGCGAACCCACCGAGGCTGGTGACGACGTCGCCCACCTCGTAGGCGGGGCAGCGGGTCTCGACGATCTCGCCCACGGTGGCGGCCCGCACGACCTCGCCGATCTGGACCGGCGGGAGATACCCCGGCTGGTCGTCGAGCCAGGTGCGCACCGCGGCGTCGATGCCCACCGCGTCGGTGCGGATCAGGGCCTCGCCCTCGGCCAGCTCGGGGATGGGCCCGGTGACGAGCTCGACGTCATCGGGCCGCACCAGCCCCACCGGCCGGCGTCGCAGGACCACCTGACGGTTGACGCCTTCCACGGCCGCGGACCTTACCGACGGCTGGTCGGGGGCTGGCGGCGGGGCGATGCGAAGCATCGCCAACGAACCCGAGCTCGCTCTGCGGTGCATGATTCGCGTGGGGTGGGGAGGCGATGCGAAGCATCGCCAACGAACCCGAGCTCGCTCTGCGAGCGAGGGTTCGCGTGCCCCCGGTGGGGATCGAACCCACGCATCTTCGGATTAAAAGTCCGCTGCCTTACCAACTTGGCTACAGGGGCGGGAGCTGCGGCAGAACGGACGCGCAGTCCACGCCGAGACGGTAGCCGCCGTCCCCGGCTCGGCTTCGTTCCCGGCGATCAGCCCGATGTCGTGGTCGGCGCGGGGTCGCCGCAGTCCACGCAGCGGACGTCGCCGGGGACACCGCCGTCGACCAGGGTGGTCAACCAGTCGAGGAACGGCGTGCCCTCGACCGAGAGGGTGTACATCTCGGGTCGGGGGAGGATGGTGTGCTCCACGCCCGGGGCGATGTACACCGACAGGTCGACCCCGTGGCTCTCGACCAGCTGCTCGTTCTGGTCGAGCACCGCGGGCAGGCCGGCGTCACCCAAGCCGGCGAGGGCGGCGAAGAACCCCTGGACCTCGTCGTGGGCGGTGTCGAAGCGGGCCATGCGGATCTCGGGGTCGTGCTCGCCGGCCAGGTAGAACAGGTCGGGGATGCCGTACTGCTCGGGCGTCATGCCGGCAGCCGACGGCCACGACGGCACGTGTTTCGAGGTGCCCCACAGGCTGCCGATGGCGACGTTGACCGTCGGGTTGCTCGGGTAGCCCCCCGACGCGTCGGCCAGCACCGCGATGTCGGCATCGGGGAGGCGGTCGGAGACCAGGCCGCCGAACAGCGGGGCCGGGACCCCGCCGGCGCTCGAGCCGGTCACGAAGACGTGCTTGGCGTCGGGGAACTCGTGGACGAGGAAGTCGAGGCCCTGCTCGGCGTTGACGTAACCCTTGTGCTCGACCGTGAGGTCCGGGGCGTATTGATGGGTGGCGTCACCGAGGTGGATGTCACCGGTGCAATACGGCATGAACACCATGGACCAGCCGGCGAACGGGTTGCGCGGGTCGGCGAGATCGAAGATCCCGCCGGTGCCGGTCGGGTTGTCCGAGGAGTCGATGGTGGCGTCGTAGGTGCCGTCGGTGAAGCTGCACATGTCGGCGGTGAAGCAGGCGCCGCCGCCCTGGAAGTAGAGGACCACCTTCTGCGGATCGTCGAGGTGGGAGAAGTACACGTACTCCGAACCGTCGGCGCACTCGCACGGTGCGGGGGCGTGGTGCACGACCCACTCGGGCGGCGTCGTGGTCGGGGTCGTCGATGTGGTCGATGTCGCGCTGCTGCTGCTGCTGCCACCACCGCTCCCGCACCCGGCGACGAGGGCGAGGACCGAGACGAGGAGGGCGAGCGCGGTGAGCGGCCGTGGCGCACCGGTCGGGCGCAGCCGCTCCGCCGTCGTCCCCCTCCGTCCTGCATCAGGCACGTCGCGCAGTGTGGCACGGCCGCCGGCGGGCACGAGGTCGGGGCGCAGGGCCCCGTGCCGCCGGCGGAGGTCGCGCTACGCGGGGATCGCCGCCCCGGCCGCGATGCGCTCGGCGTACGAGCCGGCGAGGTCGCGGAGCCAGGTGCCCGCCGCACCGACGTGGGTCGGCCCGTGCATGGTGGCCAGGGCGCGGGGCTCGAGATCGGCCAGGCGCTCGACGGTCGCGACCGTGCTCGGCCCGAGGCACGAGTAGCCGAAGGCGTCCTCGGCGACGACCGTGGCCTCCATGGGGGACCCCTCGCTGAGCGCGGGGTTCTCGCCCATCTGGGTGAACAGGTCGCCGCACAGCAGCGTGCCCGTGACCTCCTCGTGGAACAGGCCGGCCTCCCAGGCGTGCGGGACGTGCGGGGTGGCGAGGTAGCGGAGCCGCTTCCCGCCGAGGTCGAGGACGTCGCCGTCGGCCAGGGGGCGCGGCGGCCGGTCGGCGAGGTCGTTCACCGACACCATGCAGCCGATCGCACCGAAGGCCACCTCGGCGTGGGGGGCGGCGGCCAGCCACTGGTTCAGGCTGCCGCACTCGTCGGCCTCGACGTGGCCGAAGCTGATCCAGCGCAGCGCTTCGATGGGGATGACCCGGGTGATGGCCTCCGAAACCAGCGGGAACAGCGCCCGCAGGCCGGTGTGGAACAGGAACGGTTCTTCGCCGTTGACCAGGATCTGGTTGAAGGACAGGTTGGCGTCGGGGACGAAGGTGGCGATGCGGTAGATGCCGTCGCCGACCTCGTCGATGGTGGTGTGCATGGCTGGACTCCTTGTTCGGGAAGATTCAGTTCGGGATGGTTCAGAACGGGACGATGGTGGCGAGCAGACCGGGAGCCGGGGCGCGTCCGGCGAGCGCCCGGCAGAACTCGACCGCGTCGAGCTCGATGACCTCCGGCGCGGTGTCGTCGCCGGCGGTGCCGGTGGAGCCGAAGCTGCCCCCTGCGGGTCCGTGCAGCGTCAGCGTGAACGGCTTCCCGTGCCGGCGGGCCCATTCGGCGACCACGTCGGCCACGATCCGTCCGTCGTGGTCGGCGGTGAGCTCCATGCTCCGGCCGGTGGCGGCGCAGGCATCGACCCGGTGCATCCACAGGTCGCGGAGATAGATGGTGTCGATCAGGTAGCCCAGCGACCACTTCTCGGTCACCGGACCGTCGATCTTCATCTTCATGGCTCGCATCGGCGCCGGCAGCGAGGTGCGCTTGCGGACCGTGCGGGGGGCCACGGCGGCGAACCGCTCGACCAGCTCGGTCGGTGACAGGTCGGCCCGCTCGCGGACCTGGACGTTGGACAGGCCGGCCTCGAGCGGACCGCCGTGCTTCGACCGGTGGCGCCGGCCCAGTCGCATCTGGTGCACGTTCTCCCGCATGGAGGCGGCCGCTTCGCAGGCGCCGAGCACGTGCAGGTACATGTGGTGCACGTCCCAGTCGGGACAGGCCGTCTGGGCGGACCAGTCGTCGTGGTCCAGTGTGCGGAGCAGGTCGAGCGTGCGGTCGAGCTCGACCGCCAGCAACTGCATCGCGTCGGGATGTGACAGCGCGGGCGCGCCGGTCACGTCGGTGATGTCGGTGTTCATGGTGGTGGTCCTCACGGGTTGGTGTTGATTAGGTGTGGTGCGATCTCGCGCAAGAACATGTCGACGGCCCGGTCGATGATCCGCTCCCAGCGGTCTCCACCCGGGTCGTTGGAGATCTGCTGGTCGGTCAGGCCGGTCATCAACGCGGTCCAGAGGTCGACGGCCTCGGGATCGGTGACGCCCAGCGCGACGAGTTGGTCCTGCATCGAGCGATAGGCGGCGACCGCGACGGCGTAGCTCTCCTCGGAGGGGACGAAGTCGGGGATCGTGCGCTGGAACAGCAGCTGGTAGCGGACCGGATCCGACGTGCAGAAGCCGAAGAACCGGTGGGCGACGCGGCGGAGCAGCTCGTGGGGGCTCACGTCATCGGCGTCGGAGTCCGCCGCGGTCACGGCGGCGAACTCGAGGTACCCCTCGCGGAACATGGCGTCGTAGATGTCGTGCTTGGACTCGAAGTACGAGTAGAGCGACTGCGCCTTCATCCCGACCCGCTTGCCCAGGTCGCGCAGGGCCAGCCCGGCCAGACCGCTCTCCCGCACCAGTTCCCACGCGGCGGCGACGATCTCCGCCTTCGTCTCCTCCCGGCGCAGCGCTCGTCGGTCGGGGGCCGCGGCGCTCGAGGTGCGGGGCGGGGCGTTCACCTCGCCTCACCCTGACGGTGATCGGAGTACCTGACAACGTTCGGAGTTTCGAACATGGTTCGGATACTCCACCCGGGGCGGCGCGTTGTCAAGGACGAGAACCGGTGGATCTCCGATCGGGGAGATCCACCGGCATCAACCGGTGAAGGTCAGGGCGTGATACGACCCTCGCCCTCCGTGTTGGCGCCCAGTTCGTTGGCGGCCTCGAAGTTGGCGGCCACCTCGTCGCTGACCGGGCCGCTCTCCTCCGCCTTCCGAGCCTCTTCGTCGGTCGGCGGGCGGTCGGCGTCGTGTTCGGCGCCCAGCGCCTCACGGTCCTCGGCGATGGTGTCGCGATCGGGGGTGGTCGGTGGTGCGATGCGGTCGCCCACCTTGCGGGCCTGGTCCTGGTCGGTGCGGTTGCTCATGGTTCTCCTCACGATGTGGTCGTCGGTCGCGCCGAACATTCCCGATCGAGGCCGATTCCATCTCGAGCCGGTGGGGAGGAGGTCAGATCTGGTCGGGCACGGTGACCGATTCCGGGTCGACGAGGACCACCTCGTCGCCGGCCCGCAGCACGGCGGGGCCGACCTCGAACCAGCGGCCACCCAGGTTGGGGAGTCGACCGTCGCGGGCCACGCCGACCAGGCGTTCGAGGCAGGTGATGACGCCACCGTGGCTGATGACCAAGGCGGTGCCGTCGTCGCCGGCGGCCACCGCGACACGGGCCAATGCTCGGACCGCCCGTTCGGCGAGGGATTCGTCGTCCTCCCAGCCGTCGGGCCGGCGCCGGGACGCGAGGAAGCCCGGGAACGCGACCTCGATCTCGTCCCTGGTGAGGCCCTGGAAGCCGCCGGCGTGACGCTCCATGAGGTCGGGGTCGGTCTCGACCGGTCCGATGCCGAGCTCGTCGGCGATGATCGTGGCCGTCGTCAGGGCGCGCTGGAGGGGTGACGCCGCCACGATGTCGAAGCCGCCGATCACCATGGCTGCCTGGCGCGCCTGGCGGACGCCGGCCGTCGAGAGGGGTGGGTCCTGCTGGCCCTGCCACCGCCGCTCGGCGTTCCACGTCGACTGCCCGTGACGGGCGATGAGGATCCGGGCCGGCACCGACGGGACCGTAGCGGCGAACACCCACCGGTACGATCTCGAATCGATGGCCACCCTCCGCCTCTTCGCCGGCGCCCGCGAAGCAGCAGGCACCGACCACGACGTCGTCGACGGCGTCACCGTCGGCGCGGTGCTCGACGCCGCGGTCGACCGGTTCGGTGCGGAGTTCGCCGCGGTGCTGGCGTCGTGCAAGGTCTGGGTCAACGGTGAACCAGCCGAGCGCGACGACGACGTCACCGATGCCGACGAGGTCGCCGTGCTCCCGCCCGTGTCGGGCGGCGCCTGATCGTGGCCAACGCGGCGGGGTCCAAGCGCGGGACGCGGACTGAGGCGAAGCGTCGCGAGCGGTTGGCCAAGATGCGCGCCAAGTCGGGAAACCGCTATCGGATCCACTACGACATCGACGGCCCGCGGGTCCGACTCGGGGTGCTCTGGTTCTTGGGCGCCATGGTGGCGTTCGCGCTCGGCCTCATCGGGGTCGTCGTCTACTTCAGCCTGGCCTTCGCTGCCGCCGCGTCCCACGCGCTGCGCACCTGGCGGGCCCGGGGCCTCGATGTCGATCCCCGGGTCGCCCTCGTCGCCACCGCGCTGGTGGTGGCGGCCGCCGGCATCAGCCCGCAGGCGATGGGCATCGGGATCATCCTGCTGGCCGTCGCCGCGCTGGCCATCTCCGGCGCGGGGGGTGCGGGGACGTCGCTGGGGCGGGCCGGGATCACCCTGCAGACCACCCTTCCCACCGCCCTCGCCGGTGGCTGTGTCGTGCTCCTCGCCGACCGGGAGGTCTGGTCGGCGATCTCCCTGGTCCTGTTGGCGTCGGCGTACGAGACCGGCGACTTCCTCATCGGCTCCGGTTCGGCCAACGCGGTCGAGGGCCCGGTGGCGGGATCGGTCGCGGTGCTGGTGACCGCGCTCGTGGTGGCCGGCCTGGGGTTCCCGCCCTTCGACGGGGTGGCGCAGGCGCTCGCGTTCTGCGTCGCGGTCGCCCCGCTCGCCTTCGGCGGCCAGATCCTGGCGTCGGCGATGCTGCCGCACTCGCGGGCCTTCGCCCCGGCGTTGCGGCGGGTGGATTCGCTGCTGCTCGCCGCGCCGCTCTGGTATCTCGGCGTGGATCGGATCGTGCTCCGATGAAGTACCGTTGCGGTTCGGCACCGGGCGACCGAAGCCGCCGAGCCCTGCAGGAGCGACCGTGAGCGAATCCCTCGAAGAGATCCTGGCCGACGGGTACCTCGGCGACGTGGCCGCGCTCGACATCGCCGAGGTGCGCGCCCGGCGCGCCGAGTGCAAGGACGTCGAGACCGGCTTGTCGTACCTGCGTCGTCTGGTCCAGGGACGCCTCGACGTGGTCGCCGCCGAGCAGCAGCGCCGGGCCGAGGGCGATTCGGGCGAGGATCTCGAGGATCTCATCGCCCGCCTCCCCGCCGTGCTGGCCGGTTCCACCCGCTCCGAGGGCACCGGGCGGTTGCCCCAGAGCCTCGGCACCGGCGAGGTCGACACCTCGCTGAGCGACGAGCTGGACGACATCTTGTCCCACGGCCGGCTCTCCGAGCCCGGCGAGCTCAGCGACGACGAGCTCGCGTCGGCCCAGAGCGAGCTCACCGAGTTCGAGGCCAAGGTCTCCGGGCTGCGCCGCTCGTTGTTCGACCGCATCGATGCCCTCGAGGCCGAACTGACCCGCCGCTATCGCACCGGCGAGGCGTCGGTCGACAGCCTGCTCCACTGAGCCGAACCGGCGCGCCGCCCATCGGAACGAGCGAACCATGACCCAGATGCCACCGGCGATCCTCATCGTCGACGACGAACCGGATGTCCGAAAGGTGATCCGCTCCATTCTCGAGGCCGACGGCTACGAGATCGCGGAAGCCGCCGATGGCCAGGCCGCCCTCACCTTGTTGCGCTCGATCGCGGGGCCGCGCGGCCCGGATCTGGTGGTGCTCGACGTGATGATGCCCGGGATCGACGGCATCGAGGTGTGCCGGCAGATCCCCCACGACCGGATGAAGATCCTCATGCTCACGGCCCGCGACGATGCCGAGACCCGGGCCGCCGCCACCGACGCCGGAGCCGACCGCTACATGACCAAGCCGTTCTCGGCTGTCGAGCTCCTCGACGCGGCCCGCGCCCTGCTGGCCACCGAGTCCTGACCTGCCGGTGGACGACGAAGGCCAGCGCAGCGACGACCGCTGGGGCGACCTCGGCGCGTTCATCCGAGAGCAGCGCCGGCTCACCCACCTGTCGCTGCGCAAGCTCGCCGAGCTGGCCGGGGTGTCGAACCCGTATCTGAGCCAGATCGAGCGCGGGCTGCGCAAGCCCTCGGCCGACATCCTCCAACAGATCGCCCGCGCCCTGTCGATCTCGGCCGAGACCCTGTACGTCCGCGCCGGCATCCTCGACGATCGCTCCGAGGCCGTCGACGTGATCGGCGAGATCCGGCGTGACCCCTCGCTGTCGTCCGATCAGCGCCAGGCCCTGATCCGGATCTACCGGTCGTTCCGGGCCGAGCCGGGCGGGAAGCCCGAGACGAGCGGGGGACGAGCGGCCCGGACGGAACCGGCGACGGCGGAATCATCCGACCCCGATGGGCGTTGAGCCACCCGTGCAACGTCTCGGAGTGCTCTCCCTCCACACCTCACCCCTGGTCCAACCGGGTGCCGGTGACGGCGGCGGGATGAACGTCTACGTCCGCGAGCTCGTCGCATCGCTGGCCCAGGCCGGGGTCGACTGCCAGGTGTACACCCGCCGGTGGCGGGCCGATCTCCCGGACGTGGTCGACATCGAACCCGGTTTCCAGGTCGTTCACATCGACGCCGGCGACACCGATCTTCCCAAAGAAGCGCTCCCCGAGACCATCGGCATGTTCACCGACGGGGTGCTCGATCACCTCGAACGGCATCCCGTCGACGCCGTGCACGCCAACTACTGGCTCTCCGGTGTGGCCGGCCACACCATCAAGCACGCCCTCGACCTCCCCCTCGTCTCCACCTTCCACACGCTCGGCGAGGTCAAGGCGCGCGCCGGCGATCCGGAGCCGCAGTCGCGCATCCGGGCCGAGCACGAGATCATGGGATGCTCCGACGCCATCCTCGCCAATGCCCCCGCCGAGGCGTCCGAGCTGGTCGAGTACTACGGCGCCGCGGCCGACCGCATCGAGATCGTGCCGCCCGGGGTCGACCACGCCTTCTTCTCCCCGGGCGACCGGGCCGGCGCCCGGGGCGCCCTGGGTCTCGGCGACCACCCCGTGCTGTTGTTCGTGGGTCGCATCCAGCCGCTCAAGGGCCTCGACGTCGCGGTGCGCGCCCTGGCCGCGCTCGACCGCCGCGACGCCGTGCTCGTCGCCGTCGGCGGCACCAGCGGCCCGGTGGGCGACGCCCACCTCGCCGAGGTCATGGCCATGGCCGAGGAGCTGGGCGTGCAGGATCGGGTCCGCTTCGTGGAAGCCCAGCCCCACCACCTGCTCTCGACCTTCTACCGGGCCGCCGACGTCGTGTTGGTCCCCAGCCGCTCCGAGAGCTTCGGGCTCGTCGCCCTGGAGGCCGCGGCCTGCGGCACCCCGGTGATCGCCTCCGATGTCGGCGGGCTCGGCACGCTCGTGTGCCACGGTGCGTCCGGCTTCTTGGTGGCCGACCGCGATCCCGAGCAGTTCGCCGCCCACGTCGACGCCGTGCTGGCCGATCCGGGGTTGCAGGCCCATCTGGCGGCCGGTGGCGTGCGGATCGCAGCCGGCTTCACCTGGTCGACGACGGCGGCTCGCCTGCGCCGCGTCTACGCCGACGTGGCGGCCCGCTCGCTCGTGCTGTGCCGGGCGGCCTAGCCGCTTCGCCCGCAGACTTCGTCTGCCGGCTTCGCTTCTGGAGTTGCTGTCGAACCGACAGACTGGGGCGGTGCAGCACCCCTCGTCGCCCGAAGAGCTCGCCGACCTCGCCGCCACCATCGAGGAGTGGCTCGAGCTCCAACTCGCCGACAACCCGGTCGTGGCCGCGGTGGAACGCGACGAGGACCCCGACGTCCATCGCTGGTTCGTCCGGGTCGAGGGCGAGGAGAAGGACGTCTTCTCGATCTGGTTCGAGTTGCGCCAGCGGACCCTGCACTACGAGACCTACGTCATGCCCGCGCCGGAGGAGAACGTGGCTCGCTTCTACGAGTACCTCCTGCGGCGGAACACCTCGTTGATGGGGGCGGCGTTCGGGATCGGCGACGAGGACGCCGTCTTCCTCTCCGGCGCCCTGCCCAACGGGGCCGTGGACCACGACGAGCTCGACCGCATCCTCGGGTCCCTCTACGTGTGGACCGAGCGCTTCTTCCGTCCCGCGCTGCGGATCGGCTTCGCCACCCGGCTCGGATCGTCCTGATCTCTGGTTTACTTTCCTGTTGTTTCAGGTTATGTTGGCCGCAGCAGGTCGACGTCCGCGCCGGTCGGGGAAGCCGGGCGGTCGTCGGCCTGCTGACGCGCCCGACCGGGGCCGGGCCTCGGTAACGTCCCGCCATGGACGTGGTTGAACTCCAGATCGTCGGCGGGGGCCGGATGGGCGAGGCGTTGCTCACCGGGTTGCTGGCGGCCGACGCCCGGCGCGACCTGCGGGTGGTCGAGGCGCTCCCGTCGCGGGCCGGCGAGCTGCGGGCGGCCCACCCCGGCGTCGAGGTCACCGACGACGTCGGGCCGGCGCACGGCACCGTCCTGGCGGTGAAGCCGCATCAGGTCCCCGGCGTCTGCGCCGCCGTCGCCGCGGCCGGGGGTGGTCGCGTCCTGTCGATCGCGGCCGGCGTCACCATCGCCACCATCGAGGCGGCCCTCGGGCCCGACGCGGTAGTGGTCCGGGCCATGCCCAACACCCCGGCCCTGGTCGGGCAGGGGGCGGCCGCGATCGCCGCCGGATCGGGCGCGGGCGACGACGACCTGGCGTGGGCCGAGTCGATCCTCGGTGCGGTGGGCACGGTGGCCCGGGTGCCCGAGCACCTGCTCGACGCCGTCACCGGCCTCTCCGGCTCGGGTCCGGCGTACGTGTTCCTCGTCCTCGATGCCCTGATCGAGGGAGGCGTCGCCGCCGGGCTGCCCCGCGAGGCCGCCGAGGCGTTGGCCGGGCAGACGATCCTCGGCGCGGCGTCGTTGTACCTCGCCGGCGAGCAGTCGCCCGGTGAGCTGCGAGCCGCGGTCACCAGCCCCGGCGGCACCACCGCCGCCGGTCTCCGCGTGCTCGAACAGCGGGCCGTCCGGGCCGCCATCATCGACGCCGTGCTGGCCGCCCGCGATCGCTCGGTCGAGCTCGGCGCCTGACCGGCACTCCAGCACCATCCACCACTCGAGCCCCACCAGGTGCTACTGGCCACGTTGGTCACGGTGTCGTACAGTCCGCCCCGGAGAGAAGGGGTGTTCCATGGCCCAGGGGTCGACCCAGCGAAGCGCATCCAGCCGTCCCGGCTTCCTCACGCCCCGTGAGGTCGCCGAAGCGCTGCGAGTGTCCGACATGACCGTCTACCGGCTGATCAAGTCGGGCGAACTGCGCGCCCTGCGCATCGGGAAGTCGTTCCGGATCAGCGAGGACGACTTCGACCGCTACCTGGCCGACCGCTTCACCGAAGCGGGCTGAGCGAACGTGGGCCGGCGGCACTTCGTGTCGTCGGCCCCACCACCTCTAGCGTCGATGCCGTGCCCGTTCTCTTCGACACCGTCTCGTTCCTGTCCGATTACGGACGGCGCGACGAGTTCGTCGGCGTCGTCCACTCGGTGATCCGGTCCACCGCGCCCGAGGTCACCATCATCGACATCACCCACGACATTCCCCGCCACGACGTGCGGGCCGGCGGTCTGGCCCTTGCCCGGAGCGCCCAGTACCTCTGCCCCGGTGTGGTGCTGGCCGTGGTCGACCCCGGGGTCGGCACCGCGCGACGCGCCATCGCGGTCGAGGTGGGTGGGGGCCAGTCGGTGCTGGTCGGCCCCGACAACGGACTGCTCGCCCCCGCCGTCGCCATGGTGGGCGGCGCCACCGCGGCGGTGGCCCTCACCAACACCGATTTCCACCTCCCGGCCCCCGGCCCCACCTTCGACGGCCGCGACGTGTTCGCCCCGGTGGCGGCCGCGCTGTGCGCCGGCGCCCGCCTCGACGATGTCGGCGAGGTGATCGACGTCAACTCGCTCATGCCCGGTCTGCTGCCGGTCGTGCGGGAGGAGGACGGCGGGCTGGTCAGCGAGATCATGTGGATCGACCACTTCGGCAACTGCCAGCTCAACGTCGACCCCGACGACATCGATGGCTGGGGCGATGTGGTGCGCATCCGGATCGGCGACGAGTGGCGGCCGGCCCGTCGGGTGTTCACCTACTCGGAGGTGGCCGAGGGCGAGATCGGTCTGGTGGTCGACAGCTACGGCTTGCTGTCCATCGCGCTCGACCGCCGGGCCGCCGACGCCGAGCTGGGCATCCGCACCGGCACCGAGATCCGGATCGAACCCATCGAGGGAGATCCACCGGCCCCGGGAACGACGACGTCCGTCAGCCTCGGACGGCGAGGAGGCGACCTGCCATGAGACCAGGGACCACCATCATGCTCGGCATCCTGTTGCTGCTGATCATCGGGGCCGCGCTCCTCCAGCTGGTCATCCTGGCGTAGGGCGCATCCGCCGCCCGCTCACACCTGGGACACGAGCGTGTCGCGGTTGAACCGCTTCACCCCGCCGCGCAGCAGGAACACCGCGACGAGCCAGATCACACCGCCGATGCCGACGGCCACCGGCCAGTCGACGAGCAGCAGTCCGGTGGACTGGCCCACGGCGAGGAAGATGAGCGGGAGGATGACGGCGCCGCCCAGCTGGTTGGCCTCCTGGGCCGAGTTGGTGCGAGCCGAGACCCGGACCATCACGCCGAGCCCCAGGGTGGCGACGGCGGGCGCGACCCACAGGATCATGACGCCCCACAGCCGGGTCGGGATGAAGATCCTCCCCATCACCGGCCAGGCGATCACGTTGGTGACGATGGCGAAGGCGACGAACCCGATCCACGACACCGCGACCGCGGGAAGGAACGCGGTGAGGAACTTGGCCACGAACAGGTCGCGGTCGGTGATCGACGAGTGCAGCAGAGACTCGAGCGTCTTGCGCTCCTTCTCGCCGGCGAAGGCGTCGGCGGCCAGGACGGCCGAGACCATCAGCGGGACGATGAGGAACAGCGGGGCCAGCAGGTAGCCGTTCACCAGGACGATGAGCTGCTCCTGCTTGGGGAGGGCGAGGATGGGGTCGGCCAGGTTGCCGGGCACGGCGTCGAGGAACCGTTCGACGCCGATCCCGGTGGTGGCCCGGGCCGCGAGACCGATGAACGCCGGGAGGATGATCATCAGCAGCGTCGGCACCGCCAGCATCGGGATGACCACCGACTTCGAGCGTCGCACCGCGGTGAGGTCCTTGCCCACGACGCCGCGGACCGCGGTCCAGTCCACGCTCACGACGTCACCTCCGCTGACGGTTGCCGAGTGGCGCTGACGCGTCGGGCTTCGATCTCGAAGTAGACGTCCTCGAGCGATGGGGGCCGGGGCACGGCGGCATACACGGCGAGGCCGGCGCCGACCAGGGCCGACACCACGTGGGGGATCACGCCCCGGTCGACCACCCGGATGAGCGCCCCTGTGGCGGTCGGTGTCGCCACGTGCACGCCGGCGGTCGACTCGATGACCGCCAGCGTGGTGGGGGAGGCCGCGGCCCCGAGGTCGAGCGCGCACTCGAGGCCGTCCCACAGCTCGGCGGCCAGGTCGGCCGGGCGGCCGAAGGCCACCAGGTGGCCGAGATCGAGCACCGCCATCCGGTCGGCGAGGCGCCCGGCCTCGCCGAGGAAGTGGGTGGCCACGACGATGGTGCGGCCCTGCTCGGACGCCAGCGAACCGATCAGCTCGATGACGTCGCGGGTGGCACTGGGGTCGAGACCCGACGTCGGTTCGTCGAGGAACAGGACCTCGGGGTCGTGGAGCAGGGCACGGGCGAGGCCGAGCCGCTTGCGCTGCCCCGTTGACGCACCGCGCACGGCTTCGTCGGCCCGATCGGCCATCCCGAACCGGTGGAGGAGCTCGTCGATGCGGGCTTCGACGCCCGGACCGGTCAGGTGACGGATCATGGCGGCGTAGTGGAGGTTCTCCCGAGCCGTCAGCCGATCGTCGAGACCGGCGTGCTCGGTCAGCACCCCGGTGCGGGCCCGCAGCTCGCTGCCGTCGCGGATCGGGTCGAGGCCGAGCACGGTGGCACTCCCGGAGTCGGGCCGGAGCACGCCGTTGAGCAGGCGAACGGTGGTGGTCTTGCCCGCCCCGTTGGGGCCGAGCAGCGCCAGCACCTCGCCGGGCGCGACGTCGATGGTCAACGAGTCGAGGCCGACCCCACCGGCGAATCGACGGGTCAGACCCTCGGTCATGATGCCCCCGTCCATCGGGCCATTCTGCCGTCTCGGCCGACCAACACCGACGTGATCGCGGTGGGAGCCCCGCGCTGCGGCGGTGCGGCCGGTGACACCGACGTGGTGAACTGTGGCGGCTGACCGCCGGCCGCCCCACAGGAGAACTGGTTTGAACCTCGCCGAGATCTGCGCCGACCACCCCGCCGATGACGTCGCCGTCATCTCGCGGGGACGGGCGACGACCTACGGCGAGTTGCGTGACCAGATCGCCCAACTGCGCGGCGGCCTGGTGGAGGCCGGCATCGAGCCCGGTGACCGGGTCGCCATCGTCGCCGCCAACAACTGGTACTTCGTGGTCAGCTACCTGGCGGTGCTCGGGGTCGGAGCGGTCGCCGTGCCCCTCAACCCGTCGAGCCCGGGCCCCGAGCTCACCGGTCAGCTCGCCACGGTCGATGCCCGGGCCGTCTTCATCGGGCCCACGGGTCGGCGGTCGTTCGCCGCCATCGATCCGGACGACGTCCCGTCCCTCCGGCTCGTGGTCAACTCGGCCTCGAACAAGGCGTCCGCCGGCGAGGTCGGTCTCGACGAGCTGCGGGCCGCGGCGCCGGTGCCGATCGTGGAACGCGACGACGACGACCTCGCGGTGTTGATGTTCACCAGCGGGACGGCCGGGTTCCCCAAGGCGGCCATGTTGAGCCATGGCAACCTCCGCTCGAACCTCGAGCAGCTCCAGGCCCAGCCCCACCGGGCCCAGACCAAGGACGACGTGGTCTTCGGCGTCCTGCCCTTCTTCCACATCTTCGGCCTCAACGTGGTCCTCGGGCTCGCCCTCCACGCCGGCAGCGCGGTGGTGACCGTCGAGCGATTCGATCCCGAGTCGGCGCTCGAGGCCATCGTCAAGCGGGGGGTCACGGTCATCGCCGGCGCCCCCGCCATGTGGTCCGCCTGGGCGCAGCTCCCCGGCGCGCCGCGCGACGCCTTCTCGAAGATCCGGATCGCCGGTTCGGGGGCGTCGAAGCTCGACGAGTCGGTCCAGGCCACGATGCTCGAACGCTTCGGTGTCCACGTCGCGGAGGGGTACGGCCTCACCGAGGCATCACCCGTGGTGACCAGCGCGGCCGGCATCCCCGCCCCGTCCGGCAGCATCGGCGCGCCCCTCCCCGGGGTGCGGCTGCGGCTGGTCGATCCCGCCGGGCACGACGTCCTCGTCGGTGACGCCGGCGAGGTCCAGGTCCACGGACCCAACGTGTTCCAGGGCTACTGGAACGACCCCGACGCCACCGCGGACGCGCTCACCCCCGACGGCTGGCTCAAGACCGGCGACCTCGCCGTCGTCGACGACGACGGGTTCCTCTTCCTCGTCGACCGGATGAAGGACCTGATCATCGTGTCGGGGTTCAACGTCTACCCCGGCGAGGTGGAGCGCGTGCTGGTCGAGCATCCCGCGGTCGAGGCGGCCGCAGTCGTGGGCGTCCAGCATCCCTACTCGGGTGAGGCGGTGAAGGCCTTCGTGGTGGTGCGCGACGGGGAGTCGGTCGAGGAGGACGAGATCATCATGTTCTGCGAGTCCCGCCTCGCCCGCTACAAGTGCCCCCAGAAGGTGCTCTTCGTCGACGAGATCCCACAGGGACTGGGCGGCAAGGTGCTCAAGCGCGAACTGCGCTGATCACGACCCGAAGACTTTGTGACCGTTCGCACGATCGCCGTACCCTGCCTTCGTGGCCGACCGTGACACGAAGCGAATCCCCGACGCCACCGTCGCCCGCCTCCCCATCTACCTCCGGAGCCTGCTCGAGCTCGCCGCCGACACCTCGACGGTCAGCTCGGAGCAGCTGGCCGAGTCGGCCGGGGTCAACGCAGCCAAGGTCCGCAAGGACCTGTCGTACCTCGGCAGCTACGGCACCCGCGGCGTCGGCTACGACGTCGAGTACCTGCAGAACCAGATGCGCCGTGCCCTGGGACTGACCCACGACTGGCCGGTCGTCATCGTCGGCATCGGCAACCTGGGCGCCGCCCTCGCCAATTACGGCGGCTTCGGCGACCGCGGTTTCCCGGTGGTGGCGCTGGTCGATGCCGACCCCTCGGTGGTGGGCAAGACCTTCGGCGGACTGACCGTGCGTTCGGCCGACGACCTCGGCGACGTGGTCCGGGACCTCGACGTCAACATCGGGGTCATCACCACGCCGGCCGCCGCCGCCCAGGCCGTGGCCGACCAGCTGACCGAAGCCGGGGTCAAGTCGATCCTCAACTTCGCCCCCACCGTGATCTCGGTGCCCGAGGGCGTGTCGCTGCGCAAGGTCGACCTGGCGGTCGAGATGCAGATCCTCAGCTTCTACCAGCAACGCCTCGAGATGTGACATGGCCATCGACGGTCCCCAATACCCGGTGAACCTGGTGCTGGGCGGACGGTCGGTGCTGGTGGTCGGTGGCGGGGCCGTGGCCACGTCGAAGGTGCTGGGCCTGCTCGAGGGCGGCGCCGACACCATCACGGTGGTGGCGCCCGCGGTCACCGACGAGCTGCGTTCCCTGCCGGTGACGATCGAGGCGCGCGCCTACCGCAGCCCCGAGGCCGCCGACCACCGCGTCGTCGTCACCGCCACCGACGATGCTGCGGTGAACCACCAGGTCTTCCTCGATGCTGACGCCGCCGGCGTGTGGGTGAACTCGGCCGACGATCCGGCCAACTGCACGTTCACGCTCCCGGCCCGGATCCGGCGCGACCACCTGCTGATCACCGTGGCGACCGGTGGCCACAGCCCGGCCGTCGCCTCCTGGTTGCGGAGGCGATTCGAAGCCGAGTTCGGTCCCGAATACGATGCCCTGGTGGAACTGCTGTCGGCCGAGAGGGAACGAATCAAAGCCAGCGGGCGTTCCACCGAAGGATTGAAATGGCAGGAGGCACTCGACGCCGGGTTGCTCGACCTGCTCCGTACCAAGCGAACCGCTGAAGCACGGGAAGTGCTGCGCAAATGCCTGTCGTCGTCATCGGCCTGAACCATCGCACCGCCCCACTGGGCGTGCTCGAGGAGATGACCGTCGACTCCCGCGCCCTCGACAAGACGCTGCACGCCCTGCTGTCCACCGAGCACCTCTCCGAGGCCGTCGTCCTCTCCACGTGCAACCGCACCGAGGTCTACGCCGTCGCCGAGAAGTTCCACGGTGGCTACGCGGACATCCGCCAGGTCCTGGCGCAGTTGGCCTTCCTCGACGCCGAGGACTTCGCCGACCACCTCTACGTCCACCACGACACCGCCGCCGTCGCCCACCTCTTCGACGTGGTGTCGGGCCTCGATTCCGCCGTCCTCGGCGAGCACGAGATCCAGGGCCAGGTGAAGTCGGCCTGGGAGCGTGCCCGGGAGGCCGGCGCGGTGGGGCCCACGCTCAACCTCCTGTTCCGCCACGCGCTCGAGGCCGGCAAGCGGGTCCGCAACGAGACCGCCATCGGCCAGGGAACCGCCTCGGTGTCCTACTCGGCCGTGGCCCTCGCCGACGCCCACCTCGGTGGTCTCGCCGGCACCCGGGCCGTGGTGCTCGGCGCGGGCGAGATGGCCGCGTCGATGGCCGCCTCGCTGGCCGACGCCGGTGTCGGCGACCTGGTCGTCGCCAACCGCACCTTCGACAAGGCCCGGGCCGTGGCCAAGAGCCTGGACGCTCGGGCGGTGCGCTTCCACGACGTCGTCGACGAGCTGGTCCACGCCGACGTCCTGCTCACCTCAACCGGGGCCGCCAGCGTGCTGCTGCACCGCGACGAGGTCGCCGCGGTCGTCGAGCGTCGCGACGGTCGCCCGCTGCTGCTGGTCGACATCGCCGTCCCGCGCGACATCGACCCCCAGGTCGCCGCCCTCCCCGGCGTCACCGTCCTCGACATGGACGACCTCAGCCGGTTCGCCGAGGCCGGCCTGGCCGAGCGGCGCAAGGAGGTCGAGGTCGTGCGGGCTCTGCTCGACGTCGAGCTCGAGCGCTACCTCGCCGCCACCTCCGCCCGCGCCGTGGCTCCGGTCATCGTGGCCCTGCGGGCCGCGGCCGAGGAGGTCCGGGTGGCCGAGCTCGAGCGCGCTCGCGGCCGCCTCGGCGAGCTCGACGCCGATCAGCGCGCCGCGGTGGAGGCGTTGACCCAGTCGATGGTGGCCAAGCTGTTCCACGCGCCGTCGGTCGCGCTGCGCGACGCCGCCGGTTCGGCCAAGGGCGACCGCCTGGTCCAGGCCCTGCGCGACCTCTTCGACATCGACGACGCCGCGGACTGAGCGTGCCACCCCCGGGGTGAAGCTCCGCGCCGCCACCCGCCGGTCGCCGCTCGCGCTGTGGCAGTCGGAACACGTCCGGTCGCTGCTCGAGGCGGCCCATCCCGGGGTCGAGATCGAGCTGGTCCCCATGACCGCCGCCCCCGACGACGACCTGACCCAGCCGATCTCGGCCATCGGCGGCAAGGGCGCCTTCGCCAAGGAGGTCCAGCAGGCGGTGCTCGACGGCCGGGCCGACTTCGCCGTCCACTCGGCCAAGGACCTGCCGTCGGCCGGCGTCCCCGGCCTCGTGCTGGCCGCGGTGCCCGAGCGGGGTGACGCTCGCGACGTCCTGGTCGGGGTCCCCCTGGTCGACCTGCCGATCGGCGCCACCGTGGCCACCGGCTCGAACCGGCGCCGCACCCAGCTCCAGCACCTCCGCCCCGACCTGCGCTTCGTCGAGCTGCGGGGCAACATCCAGCGGCGGGTCGGCATCGCCGGCACCGATGGCATCACGGCAGTCATCGCCGCCGGCGTGGCCCTCCTGCGCCAGGGCCTCGAGGACCGCATCGCCGACTGGCTGCCCACCTACGTGATGACCCCCCAGGTCGGGCAGGGCGCGCTGGCCATCGAGTGCCGCGCCGACGATCCCGACACCGCCGCGGTCCTGGCCGCCGTCGAGCACGCCCCGAGCCGGCGCCAGGTCGATGCCGAGCGATCGTTCCTCGTCGCGCTGGGCGGCGACTGCGACCTGCCCGCCGGCGCCCACGCCACCCTCGAGGACGACGGCGTCATCGCCCTGCGAGCGGTGGTGGCGTCGCTCGACGGCGCCCGGGTCGAACGCACCGTGGTCCGGGGCACCGACCCCGCCGCCGTCGGCCCCGACGCGGTCGCCCGGCTCCCGGTCGCCGAGCTCCTCGGTCCGGCCTGACCCCCCAATCCGTTCTGACCCCCCAACCCGTTCTGGCACCCCACCCGTTCTGGCACCACGAGTTGCGGACAGGGACCGCACGGTGTGGTGCCGGAACCGGTGCAGTCACGGTTCTGGTACCACGATTCCCGCGTGTCGTCCGCACGATGTGGTGCCAGAACGGGTGGGGGGGCGAGTGGTCAGCGGTCGAGGCGGCGGCGGATCTCGACCGCGACCTCGGGGCCGACCAGTGCCTCGATCTCGGGGGCGAGCGAGTCGATCACCGGCCGGTCCCCGTCGTAGGCCAGCTCACCCTCGGTGCAGCACCAGTGCATCGTCTCGCCCTCGGGACCCCAATCGGCCCGGCTCCAGCGTCGCAGGGTGGCGGCTTTGCCGTCGCGCTCGATCCGGAGCGGGAGCTGCCAGCACACCTCCGGCTTCCAGTCGAGCAACGACTCGCCGGCGTCGACCGCGGCCAGGTGGAGGGCGCAGCCGACGCCACCGGCGAAGCCCGGACGGTTGAAGAAGATGCACGCGCCGTCGACCACCCGCGTGTTGGTCCGCGTCTCGTCGGAGAACACCCCGCCGTCGGCCGCCTCGGCGTGGTGCTGGAAGCGGCCCGGGTCGAGGGTGGCGGCGAGGGCGGCCACCAGCATCGCCTCGTCGACGTCGAGCATCTCGGCCCCGACCGAGCAACATCCCTGCATCAGCGCCTCGGCCGGCTCGTCGAGGATGCCCAGGCAGCCGTCGCCCCACAGGCAGCGCCAGTTCGAGCCGAGGAAGTCGAGGTCGATGTGCCAGCGGGTGCCGTCGACCGGGTCGGTGATCTCCTCGAACCGCTCGCTCGTCACCCGGTCGACGCTACCGACCCGGGGTGGTGCCGTAGATGCCGACGAAGCTCACCAGCTCGCCGGGATAGCCGCCGAGGTTGTGGGTGAGGCCGAGCGTGCGGCCCCGGGGGTCGATCTGGCGCTCGCCGGCCTCGCCCCGCAGCTGCAGCCACTGCTCGTAGACCATGCGCAGCCCCGACGCCCCGACCGGGTGACCGAAGGCCTTGAGCCCACCGTCGGTGTTCACCGGCAGGGCGCCATCGAGGTCGAAGGTGCCGTCCATCACCGCCTTCCACGCCGTGCCCCGCTCCACGAAGCCGAGGTCCTCCATCAGGATCAGCTCGGTGGGGGTGAAGCAGTCGTGCACCGAGGCGAGGGCGAGTTGGGCCATCGGGTCGGTGATGCCGGCCTGGGCGTAGGCGTCCTCGGCGGCCCACCGGCACTCGGGCAGCGTGGTGTAGTCGTAGTCGGGATCGAGGCTGCCCGCGCCCGTGCCGGCCACGAACGACAGCGCCTTGATGAACAGCGGTGAGTCGGTGTAGCGGTGGGCGTCCTCCGCGCGGCACAGGATCACGGCCGCGGCACCATCGGCCACGCCGGCGCAGTCGAACACGCTCAGGCCGCCGGCCACCGCCGGCATGGCGCAGATCTTGTCCGCCGACATCTCGCGGCGGAACTGGGCCAGGGGGTTCTTGACCCCGTTGGCGTGGTTCTTCTCGGCGATCCGGGCGCAGGCGTAGCGGATCTCGTCGCGGCTGACGCCGTAGCGGTCGGCGTAGGCCGGCATCAGCAGCGAGAACATGGCGGCAGCCGTCAGGGTGCGCTGGGTGCCGTCGGTGGGGACGGGGTAGGCGTTGAGGCCGGCGTAGCCGGAGTCCTTCACCTTCTCGGCCCCCAGGGCCATCACGACGTCGTAGGCCCCCGACGCCACCGCGTAGGCGGCCTGGCGCATGGCCTCGGAGCCGGTGGCGCAGAAGTTCTCGACCCGCGTGACCGGCTTGCCGTGGATCTTGAGCGGTCCGGCCATGGTGATGCCCGACATCCCCGACTGGGCGGTGCCGAACCAGAAGGCGTCGACGTCGTCCTGGGTCACCCCGGCCGATGCGTAGGTGGCCTCGGCCGCGTCGACGATCATGTCGTCGAGGCTGTCGGCCCAGCGCTCGCCGAAGGGGATGCAACCGGCGCCGATGATGGCGACGCGGTCGGTGATGCCGTGACTACCCACGTGAGCTGTCCTTCGATGAGTTCGTGCGTTGTGGTGTGCGTGGGCCTGCCGGGCGTCGGGAGCGCAGCGAGCAGCCCGGAGTGAGGCGGAGCCGAACCATCAGCGCGGCCGGACCTTCCAGAAGTAGTTGTGGATGCCGTCGGCCGTCGAGAGCCGCCGGAACGTGGGCTCGACCCGGGTCCCGACGTCCACCGAGCCGGCGTCGACGTCGGTCAGCTCGAGCGGGGCGCGGCCGCCACCGTCGAAGTCGACCACCGCGAACACCACGGGCGGGCTCGGGGAGTAGGCCAGCCGGTCGACGGTGACGGCGGCGACGGTGCCGGGGACGTCGGCCATGACGGTGGCGTCCATGTCGTCGACCGCGCCGCCCTTCTCCGACACGCGTGCCGGCGGGAGATGGACCATGCCCGAGGTCCGGTCCCGCGACCCGGTGAAGCGGAACTTCCAGTCCTGCCGTCGCTGGGCGGCCGGTGCCGACACCCGGGCCGGTCCCGGCCGGTTGGGGGGCTCGACCGTGACCTGGCCACGCCAGGCGAGGAAGCGGCCGTAGGAGAGCTCGCCGCCGCCGGCGATCTGGTCGGCGATCGACCGGCGCGGTGACCACGAGGCGACGTGTTCGGTGGTTCGCAGGACGATCACGTCGCAGCCGTCGGCGAGGTGGACCATGGCGATGGTCTGGTCGGGCTCGGCGTGCTCGAGGACCGAGGCCAGGGTGAGGAACGGCTGGGCGATCCCGGTGTTGCCGACCGTGTCGTCGAGGTTGTCGGCGACCGTGGCGACCCCCAGCTTCGCCGCGGCCCGGGACACGGCCCGGCCGTGCATGCCGGTGGCGACGAGCACGTCGACGTCGGCGGTGGTGATGCCGGCCCGATCGAGGGCTCGACCGAACGTCTCGACCGCCAGGTCGACGTAGACCGACTCGGCGAAGCGTTCCTCCCACGACCGCGACCGGTCGTCGCCGGGCGAGCGCCAGCGGTCGAGGAGCTCGTCGGTGGCGGAGGCGTCGGCGACGAAGGCGGCCAGCAGCGGGCCGTCGGCGTCGTCGCCGACCCGGATGGCCCCGGCCCCGTCACCTCCCGTGGACTCGTCGGCGCTGGTGGGGAGCCCGGAGCGCCGATCGGACGCCACGACGACGATGTCGCCGGTGGCCCGGAAGGCGGCGTCGAGCGCGCCGATCCCGGAACGCAGGCCGCCCCCGAAGTCCAGGGCCGGGCACTGTCGTCGCAGCCCCAGGGCAGCATGGATGGCGGTGGCGTTGGTCTTGTCGACGTAGGCCGGATCGGTGGTCGTGAACCACAACGCCATCAGGGCCGGCTCGTCGCCGCGGACGTCGCCCGCCCGGCAGGCTTCGACGGCCATGGTGGTGGTGTCCTCGTCGAACGACGCCACCGCTCGCGTGCCCCGTCCGCCGCCGGAGCCGAAGGTCGTCGCGATCTGACCTCGGTCGAGACGCCGGTGGGGGACGTGGGCGCCGATCGCCCGGATGCCACGGCTCATGGTTCGAGTCTCTCAGAAACCTGACGTCGTGTCAGAAACGCACCGGGGCAGACGAAGTCTGCGGGGCGGAGCGGCTCAGCCGATGGCGCCGAGGTCGCGGAGCTCGGCGAGCCGGTCGTCGGCGAGGCCGAGCTCGGCGCGCAGGACCTCGTCGGTGTGCTGGCCCAGCGTGGGTGGCGGGGTGGCGATCGGTTCGTCGCCGCCGGCGAACTTGACCGGGTTGCCCGGGGTGAGGACCGGTTGGTCGACGCCGTCGGCGCGGGGGATCTCGGCGAGCATGTGGCGGGCTCGGACGTGGGGATCGTTCACCAGGTCGGCGGCCTCGAACACCGGTGCCGCCGCGATGCCGGCGGCCGCCAGGGCCTCGGCCACCTCGACGGTGGGGCGATCACCCGCCCACTCGGCGACGGCGTCCCGGAGCACGTCGAGGTGTTCGACCCAACCTGGGGGAGTGGCGAACCGTGCGTCGTCGACCCACTCGGGGTGGCCGATGGTCTCGACCAGCCGGGCGAACTGGTGCGGGCGGCCCACCTGCATGACGATCTCACCCGACGCGATGGCGAAGCCGTGGTTGATCAACAACGGCACGTCCCGCGGATCGCGACCCATCGAGTAGTAGTTGGGCACGACGTCGGCGAAGGCCACCATGCAGTCGAACATCGAGATGTCGACGTACGAGCCCTCGCCGGTGCGCTCCTTGCGCCGCAGTGCCGACAGCAACCCCACCGCGGCGAACAGGGCGGTGCCCGTGTCGCCGAGCGCACCCACCGGCGAGACCTTCACCGGCTCGCCGCGGGGTCGGTTGAACGCGTACATCCCCGACATGGCCTCGGCGATGGGGGCGAATGCTGGCCAGTGGGCGTACGGCGAGGTGACGGTGTTCCCGAATCCCGAGATCGACAGGTACACCACGCCCGGGTGCGCAGCGTCGACCGAGTCGTAGTCGAGACCGAACTTGGCCATCCCGCCCGGCTTGAAGTTCTCGGCCACGACGTCGAAGTGGGGGACCAGGTCGAGGAGGAGCTGCCGGCCCTCGGGATGGGCCAGGTCGAGTCCGATCGAGCGCTTGGCCGAGTTGTTGCGCAGGTAGGTGGCGCCCACCGAGGCCCCGGTCTCGTCGGTGGCCGCGGGCAGCGAGCCCCGCCCGAGGTCGCCGCGGGTGGGGTGTTCGACCTTGACCACGTCGGCGCCGAGCCGGCCCAGCAGCTGGGTGGCGAACGGCAGGGCCTGCATCTGCTCGACCGCCAGGATCCGGATGCCGTCGAGCGGTGCGTCCACCGGACCAATGTGGCACATGCATCTGACGGGGCGTCAGATCGGGGAAGCCGTGCGCTGGCCGTAGTCTCCGCTCATGACCGTTCCCCGCTGGCGGCTGCGCCCCCCGACCCCATCGCCGGTCGGCTCGCTGCGCTCATGACCGTCTACCTCGTCGGGGCCGGACCCGGTGACCCCGGGCTGTTGACCATGCGGGGCGCCGAGGTGCTGCGCCGGGCCGACGTCGTGGTGCACGACCGACTCTCGGCCGCCGAGCTGCTCGATCTCGCGCCCGAGTCGGCCGAGCGCATCGACGTGGGCAAGTCACCCGGCCATGCCCGGCTCGACCAGGACGGCATCAACGCCCTGCTCGTCGAGCGCGGCCGGGCCGGCCAGACCGTCGTCCGGCTCAAGGGCGGCGACCCCACCGTCTTCGCGCGGGGCGGAGAGGAGGCGATGGCGCTGGCCGATGCCGGAGTGCCGTTCGAGTTCGTCCCCGGCGTGACCTCGGCCATCGCCGTCCCCGCCTACGCCGGCATCCCCGTGACCCAGCGGTTCTCGTCCACCAGCTTCACCGTGGTCACCGGCCACGAGGACCCATCGATCGGGGGCGACGGCTCCGTCGACTGGGACGCGGTGGCCAGGGTCGGCGGCACCATCGTGGTCTTGATGGGGGTGGGCCGGATCGAGCGGATCTGCCAGCGGCTCATCGCCGGCGGACGCGCCCCGGAAACGCCGGCCGCCGCGGTGATCTGGGGCACCCGCCCGGAACAGCGCACCGTGCGGGGCACCCTGGCGACGCTTCCGACCATGGACCTGGAGTCGCCGGCCACGATCGTGGTGGGCGCGGTGGCCGCCCTCGAGCTGGCCTGGTTCGAGACCCGGCCGCTGTTCGGCACGACCGTGGTGGTGACCCGGGCCCGGGCCCAGTCGTCGTCGCTGCTCGCCCGCCTGCGCGAGCTCGGCGCCGACACGGTGGAGATCCCCGCCATCCGGATCGACGAGCCGGCGGACGGGGGCGCCGCGCTCCGCGCCGCGGTCGCGGACCTCGCCCGGTACGACTGGGTGGTCGTGACCTCACCGAACGGCGCCCGGCGCCTGCTCGCCGAGTGCCGCGACGCCCGGGCCTTCGGGACGGCGAAGGTCGCGGCCATCGGCCCCGGCACCGCGGAGGCTCTGGCCGAGGGCAACGTCGTCGCCGACCTCGTCCCCGAACGCTTCGTGGCCGAGGGATTGCTCGACGCGTTCCCGCCCGGTCCGGGGCGGATCCTGCTCGCCCGGGCGGCCGAGGCCCGGGACGTGCTCCCCGCCGGGCTCCGTGATCGGGGTTGGGACGTCGACGTGGTCGAGGCCTACCGCACCGTCCAGGGCACGCCGAGCGACGACGACCTCGCTCGGGCCGCGGCCGCCGACATCGTGACCTTCACGTCGTCGTCCACCGTCCGGAACTTCCTCGCCGTCTGCGACACCGTCCCTCCGGTGGTGGCGTGCATCGGACCGATCACCGCCGCCACCGCACGGGAGCTCGGCCTGACCGTGGATGTCGAAGCCGACGTCCACACCGTCGACGGTCTGCTCGATGCCCTCGTGGCGTTCTCGGCATAGGTCCTCGCGGATACGAATCGCGGGGCCCTGTCGTCGAGAATGCGGGGATGCGGTTGCAGGCGATCCTCTTCGACTTCGACGGGCTGGTGCTCGACACCGAGACGTCCGAGTTCCTGACCGTGGCCGACGCCTTCGCCGATCACGGGCTCGAGCTGTCCCGCGAGGATTGGGTGGGCATCATCGGGACCGCCGACCACCCCCACTGGACCGAGATGCTGGAGACCGCCCTCGGCCGGCCGCTGTCCAACCGGGAGGAGGTGCTCGAGACCCGGCGGGTCCGCCACCATGCCCGCATCTCCGCCGAGGTGGTCCGGCCCGGCGTGGTCGAGCTGGCCACCGCGGCTCGTGACGCGGGCATCGGCGTGGCCATCGCGTCGTCGAGCCCGCTGGACTGGGTCGAGGGGCATCTCACCCGGCTGGGCATCGACCACCTGTTCCCGGTCCGGGCCAGCCGCGACGATGTGGGCCCCGCCCGCACCAAGCCGTTCCCGGACCTGTTCCTCCTGGCCGCCGAACGGCTGGGGGCCGACGCCGGCGCGTGCGTGGTGCTCGAGGACTCCGAACCGGGCGTCGCGGCGGGCAACGCCGCGGGGTGCGCCACGGTGGCGGTGCCGGGTGGCATGACCGCCCATCTCGAGTTCGAGGCCGCCGACCTGGTGGTCGGGTCCCTGGCCGAGGTCGATCTCGACCGGCTGGCGGCGCTGGTGGACGGGGACCATAGGCTTCGCGGGCAATGAGCTTCCCCGAGCGCCGGCTCCGTCGCCTCCGCCGCACGCCGGCCCTGCGCCGCATGGTCGCCGAGCACCGCCTCGACGTCGACGACCTGATCGCCCCGCTGTTCGTGCGCGAGGGCATCGACACCCCGCAGCCGATCGCCAGCCTGCCGGGGGTCGTCCAGCACACCCTCGCCAGCCTCCAGCAGGAGGCACGCGAGCTCCGCGACCTCGGCGTCCCCGCCGTCGTGCTGTTCGGGGTCCCGGAGCACAAGGACGCCACCGGCAGCGCCGCCAGCGATCCGAACGGCATCGTGCAGGTCGCGCTGCGCCAGCTCCGCGACGAGCTCGGCGACGACCTCGTCCTCATCGCCGATCTCTGCGTCGACGAGTACACCGACCACGGTCACTGCGGGATCATCGGCGAGGACGGCGACGTCGACAACGACGCCACCCTCGAGCTCTACGCCGCCATCGCCGTGGCCCAGGCGCGCGCCGGGGCCGACATCTGCGCCCCGTCCGGGATGATGGACGGCCAGGTCGCCACCATCCGCGCCGCCCTCGACCTCGACGGCCACCCCGAGGTCTCGATCCTCGCCTACGCGGCCAAGTACGCGTCCGGGCTGTACGGGCCCTTCCGTGACGCCGTCGACGTGACGATCGTGGCCGGCGAGGGCCGGCGGGGCGACCGCAAGGGCTACCAGCAGGACCCGGCCAACCGCCGCGAGGCCATGGAGGAGATCTCCCTCGACCTGGCCGAGGGGGCCGACATCGTCATGGTGAAGCCGGCGCTGTCCTACCTCGACGTCATCGCCGAGGCCCGCCGGTACACCGACGCGCCGATCGCCGCCTACCACGTGTCGGGCGAGTACGCCATGGTCCACGCCGCCGCCCGCAACGGGTGGATCGACGGCCCGGCCGTGATGCGGGAGCACCTGCTGTCGATCAAGCGGGCCGGCGCCGATCTCATCCTCACCTACGCGGCCCGCGCCATCGCCGAGGAGCTGCAGTGACCAACGAAGAGCTCTACGCCCGAGCGGAAGCCCACATTCCCGGAGGGGTGAACTCGCCGATCCGGGCCTTCCGGGCCGTGGGCGGGACCCCCTACTTCGTCGACCGGGCCGAGGGCGCCCGGGTGTGGGACGTGGAGGGCAACGAGTACCTCGACCTCGTCCAGAGCTACGGCGCGGTGATCGCCGGCCACGCCCATCCCGCCATCGTCGCGGCCGTCCAGTCCGCCGCGGCCCGGGGCACGTCGTACGGCGCCCCGACCGAGGGCGAGGTGCTCATCGCCGAGGAGATCTGCGCCCGGGTGTCGTCGGTGGACAAGGTCCGGTTGGTGAGCTCGGGCACCGAGGCCACCATGTCGGCCATCCGGCTCGCCCGGGGCCACACCGGCCGATCGAAGCTGGTGAAGTTCGCCGGCAACTACCACGGCCACGGCGATGCGTTGCTGGCCCAGTCCGGCTCGGCCCTCGCGGTGTTCGGCCTGCCCGATTCGGTGGGCGTCACGCCGGCCACGGTGGCCGACACGTTGGTGGTCCCGTACAACGACGTGCCGACCCTCGACGACTCGGTGGCCGGCGTCATCGTCGAGCCGGTGGCGGCCAACATGGGTCTGATCGGTCCCGACGACGGGTTCCTCGCCGGGCTGAGGGCCGAATGCGACCGCGTCGGCGCCCTGCTCATCTTCGACGAGGTCATCACCGGATTCCGCGTCGCCCGCGGCGGGGCCCAGGAGCTGTTCGGCGTCGATGCCGACCTCACGTGCTTCGGCAAGGTCATCGGCGGCGGGCTCAACATCGGTGCCTTCGGCGGCCGGTCCGAGATCATGGACTCGATGGCCCCGGACGGCCCGGTCTTCCAGGCCGGCACGCTGTCGGGCAACCCGCTGGCCACCGCGGCTGGGCGCGCCGCCCTCGACCTGCTCGATGACGACGCCTACGTCCGGCTCCGCGCCTCCGCCTCCCGTCTGGCCGACCGGTTGGAGAAGGCCTTCGCCGGCGCCGGCATCGACGCCGTCGTCCCCCGGGTGTCATCGCTCGTCGGCATCCACCTCGGCGCGAGCGCACCCCGCACCTACACCGATGCCAAGACCACCGACGAGGACCACTACCGGCAGTTCTTCCACGGCATGCTCGACCGTGGGGTGGCCATGGCGCCCGGCGCCTACGAGGTCCTGTTCCCCGGCCTCGCCCACACCGACGACGTCATCGACGCCATCGGCGACGCGGCCGACGCCGCCGCAGCGGCGATCACTCGCTGAGAAGCGGAGCCGGCGGCTACTCGTCCTCGTCGACGACCTCGGGCAGGCGCTCGTCGAGGGCGGCCTCGGCCTTCTCGTTGCTGACCCCCATGCTCAGGGCCAGCTCGGCCACGAGCAGCGCCCGGGCGTGGAGGTACAGGGTCTTCTCCGAGGGGGAGAGGTGCTTGCGATCGCGGCGCACGGCGAGGTTGCGGACCACCTCGGCCAGCTGCCACACGTCGCCGTCGTTCATCCGCCGCTGGTTGTTCTTCATCCGCCGGGAGAAGTTCGACGGGATCCGGACATCGTGATCGGCCAGCAGCTCGAAGAGGTCGTCGAGCTCGTCCTTGCCGGTGGGCTGGCGGACGCCGATCTCCTCGGCCTCGTCGACGGGGACCCACACCCGCAGCTCCTGCAGCTCGAGATCGACGACGAAGTAGTCGCGCTCGACGTCGCCGATCTTCCTGGTGACGACATCCACGATGCGTCCGGCCCCGTGCTGGGGGTAGATGACGGCATCGCCCTTCGAGAAGGGAGCGGCGGCTACAGCTGACATGGGTGACTCCTGTCCCGACAATGCTTCACCTTCCACCATGCCGCGGGCGGGGCTGGTTCCCAACATCGCGGCCGGGATCGCCGCGCCGAAGACGATCGGTGCGTCCTCGTCGAAGCCTCATCTCTCGTCCGTAGTCTGGGGCCGATCGGCCGGCGCGACCGGCCCTCACCCGCACGCAGACGACAGGAGCGCTCGATGCAGCTCGGGATGATCGGTCTCGGAAAGATGGGCGGCAACATGGCCGAACGCCTCCGGCGCGACGGCCACACCGTCGTCGGCTACGACGCCTTCAGCGACGCGTCCGACGTGTCGTCGCTGGAAGACCTGGTCCGAGCACTCGACCCACCCCGGGTGGTGTGGGTGATGGTCCCCTCCGGCGAACCCACCACCACCACGGTCGATGCGCTCGGTGGGCTCCTCGACTCCGGCGACCTCGTCGTCGAGGGGGGCAACTCGCGCTGGACCGACGCCCGCGCCCAGGCCACGGCTCTGGCCGAGAAGGGCATCGGGTTCGTCGATGCCGGCGTCTCCGGCGGCGTGTGGGGCATCGACAACGGCTACGCCCTGATGGTCGGCGGCACCGACGCCGACGTCGAGCGGGTGTGGCCGATCCTGCAGACGCTCGCCCCGCCCGATCCCGACGGCACCGGCAGGGGACTGGCCCACGTGGGTGAGGTGGGCGCCGGCCACTTCACGAAGATGGTCCACAACGGCGTCGAGTACGCGGTGATGCAGGCGCTCGCCGAGGGCTACGAGCTGATGGTCCGCCACGAGCTCGAGATCGACCTCCCGGCCACGCTGCGGTCGTGGCAGGAGGGCTCGGTCATCCGGTCCTGGCTGCTCGACCTGCTGGTGCTCGCCCTCGAGCAGCACCCCGACCTGAGCGACCTCGACGACGTGGCCGCCGACTCGGGCGAAGGCCGCTGGACCGTGCAGGCCGCGGTCGACAGCGGCGTGGGGGTGCCCGCCATCGCGGCCGCTCTCTTCGCCCGGTTCGACTCGCAGCACGAGCAGTCCTACGCCATGAAGGCCATCGCCGCCCTGCGCCAGCAGTTCGGGGGCCATGCCGTCGTCGAGCTCCGGGAGAACCCGTCGTGACCTCATCGCAACGTGCCGTCTCCGACGCCGTGGTCCTCTTCGGTGCCACCGGCGATCTGGCCCGCAAGAAGCTGCTGCCGGCGCTCTACCAGATGGTCGTCGACGGCACCCTCGACGCCGGCGTGCCCGTGGTCGGGGTGTCGTCGTCGGACTGGAACGACGACGACCTGCACGCCCGCATCCGCGACTCGGTGCACGAGCAGGTGGCCGAGGTCGACGAGGCCGCGGTCGACGCGCTCTGCGCCCGGACCAGCTACGTCGCCGGCGACTACCGGGAGCAGGACACCTTCGAGCGGCTGGCGAAGGCGCTCCCGGACGTCCACGCCGCGCTCTTCTACCTGGCCATCCCGCCGTCGCTGTTCGACGACGTGGTGCAGGGCCTGGCCGGCGTCGACCTCCACACCGGCGGCCGCATCGTGGTCGAGAAGCCGTTCGGTCGCGACCGGGCGTCGGCCACCGAGCTCGACGAGATCATCCACCGCGTCTTCCCGGAGGAGCAGGTCTTCCGCATCGACCACTTCCTCGGGAAGGAGGCGATCGAGAACCTGCTGGTGTTCCGCTTCGCCAACTCGATGCTCGAACCGGTCTGGAACCGGAACTTCATCTCGTCGGTGCAGATCACCATGGCCGAGGACTTCGGGGTCGAGAGCCGAGGCAAGTTCTACGACTCGGTCGGTGCCCTCAAGGACGTGTTCCAGAACCACCTCCTCCAGATCGTCGCCTTCCTCGCCATGGAACCGCCGGCCGGTGCCGACGCCCGCTCCTTGCGCGACGAGAAGGTCAAGCTGTTCCGCCAGGTCCAGTCGCTCCGATCCGATCAGCTGGTGCGGGGCCAGTACCGCGACTACGTGGACGAGGACGGCGTCGCCGGCGGCTCGGACACCGAGACCTACATCGCCACCCGCTTCGAGATCGACTCGTGGCGCTGGGCGGGCGTGCCCTGGCTGGTCCGCACCGGCAAGTGCCTGCCGGTCACCCAGACCGAGGCGGTGGTGGAGTTCAACGCCCCGCCCCGCCTGCTCTTCGCGCCCGAGGGGACCGACGCCCCGCATCCGAACCACGTGCTGTTCCGGCTCAACAAGGACCAGGGCGTCACGTTCGGGCTCCAGGTCAAGCAGGCCGGCGAGGAATTGGTGGCCGAGAGCGCCGACCTCGACATGTCGTTCACCGACGGGGCGGGCAAGCGCCGCGCGGCCTACCAACGGCTCCTCGAGGACGCCATGGTCGGCGACGCGCGGCGCTTCGCCCGCGAGGACGGCATCGACCAGCAGTGGCGCATCGTCGACGGCGTCCTCGAGGACCACGCCCCGGTCGAGCTCTACCGGCCCGGCACCTGGGGTCCGTCGGCAGCCGACCGCCTGGCCGCCGACGTCGGTGGCTGGCACGATCCCGTGTGATCGCCGTCCGCCGCGCTGCCCAGGGACGCCTGACTCCCCGCGCCGTCCGACCGGCGGCCAGACTGGAGCACGTGCTCGCCGCCATCCCGTACCACACGTTCCCGCAGTTCCACCTCGGCCCGCTCACCATCCGGAGCTTCGGCACACTGGTCGGGCTCGGGGTGATCATCGGCGCCTGGGTGGCGGCACGCGACATCGAGCGTTGGGGCGTCTCCCGCGAGGACACGTACCGGCTGGCCACCCGCATGGTGGTCGGTGGGATCGTGGGGGCCCGGATCACCTGGGTACTGACCCACCTCGACCAGATCCACTCCCCGGTCGACGTGATCGCCATCTGGAACGGCGGCATCCAGTTCTCCGGCGGGTTCATCGCCGCGGTGATCATCGGGTTCCCGACGTTCCGCACCTGGGGGACCAAGCTGCGCTGGCGGAGCCTCGACGGCTACGCCTACGGGCTCACCATCGGTCTCGCCATCGGACGCATCGGCTGCTACTCGGTGGGCGAGCACTTCGGTCGCACCACCGACTTCTTCCTCGGGGTCACCTACCGGGGTGGCGGAACCCAGGAGCACTTCATCGGCAGCCAACCGCTGGTGAAGGGCATGACGTTCCACAACACCGCCCTCTACGAGCTCATCCACCTGCTGGTGCTGTTCGCCATCATGTACGCCATCCGGGCCCGGGCCCGCCGGCAGGGCCGGATCCTCGCCCCCGGCACCATCATCGGCCTGTTCGTCCTCTGGTACGGGATCGCCCGGTTCCTCACCGACTTCGTCCGGGTCAACGACGAGACCGTCCTCGGCCTGACCGGCGCGCAGTGGATGTCGGTGGTGCTCGTGCCGGTGGGGCTGTGGATCCTGCTCCGCGTCCGGCCCCGGGTCGAGGCCATGGCCGACCCCGACCCCGAGCCCAATGAGATCGAGTCCGCGACCGTCCGCGCGTGCCGACCCGGCCCGGTCGATGCCGGCGACCGACGACCGGTCGAGGCCGGCGCCACCGACAGCTCCTGGTCTTCGCTCGGGGCCCCGGTGGTCGGCCGAGCGAGGTGGTCAGCCCTCCGGAGGGATCGCCGCG
>CAVSXR010000025.1:0-24861 GCA_963731885.1 uncultured Acidimicrobiaceae bacterium
TCTCGTCGTCCGGGCCGTCGGTCGTGTGGTCCCGCCTTCGTCCCCGCGCCGCCATGCCCATGAACTCAACCGCACGGGCCGGATCAGATCAAGCATGGCGCGCCGATCACCCCTGGGCGGAGACCAACCAGGCCGCGGCGCCCAGGCGCACGCCGACATCCGGCTCATACCGCTCGTCGAGCTCGCGACGGACCGCGTCGATCACCGTGTCCCGCCGGTCGTCTCCGGCCGCGCCCAGCAACCCTCGTGCCATGCCCATGCCGAGCAGGAAGTCCAGGGACGCATCGACCGTGTCACCGCCGCCGAGGAGGACGGTCGGTGCGAGCGGTTCGGCTTCGACCGGCCCGAACCCCGAGTCGTGGAGCAGGGCGGTGATCTCGTCGGGGTCGCACAGCGCGAACATCCCCGGTCCGCGGGCCTGCCCGCCCAGCTCGGGGAGCGCGGCGTACTCCCCCACTGCCCGACCCAGCACCATCAGCCAGTCATTGGCCGACAGCCCCTGCCAGCAGACGAAGACCATCCGGCCGCCGGGGACGAGCGCGTGTCGGAGATTGGCGAAGGCGGTCACGGGATCATCGAAGAACATGACGCCGAACTGGCTGATGACGCGATCGAAGGTGTGCTCCGGGAGGTCGTGGGTCTGGGCATCGGCCACCACGAACTCCACGTTGTCGATCCCGGCCGCCTCCGCCCGGCGACGGGCGACCTCCACGAGTGGGTCGGACAGATCCACTCCCACCGCCCGGCCCGCTCGACCGGCCGCGGCCAGCGTCGTCGCACCGCAGCCACAGCCGACATCGAGCACCGCCTGGTCCGGCTGGAGCCCGGCCCGGGCCAGCAACGCCTGGGTGAAGGGCGCGAGCTGCCGGTCGTAGCGATCGGCGTGATCCACGTAGTGGACGGACTCACCCCCGTTCCACGCCTCGGCCTGCTGCTGGTTCGCTTCCATCCCAGCTCCTCCGTTCGGCCCGGTTCCCGATGGGCATCATGGCAGACAACCCGATGACCCATCGGTGGCCGGACGGGCGCGGCGTCGAGGGCCACGGCGTACGGTGTCGGGGGGTTTCGGCACGGGACGCCGTGGCTACCGGTCCTGGCATCGGCCGGTCGAGCAGAAGGTACGGGCACCATGGACGACGGGGTTGGAGCGACGCATGAGGTCGTGACGATTGCGCGTGGCGTCGCGGGCGCGGCCGCACCGGCCGGTGGGCTCGAGCCGGCCCAGGCCAGCCTGCTGGGCGCGGTGTTCGCATCGCTGTTCGGCCACCCGGTCGACTTCGCGGCGCTCGAGCCGATCGGGCCCGACGAGCTCGCCGAGGCCCTGGCCCATCGCGACGAGCCGTTCCGGCGGCGGGTCGTCCACCACATGGTGCTGGCGGAGCTGATCCTGCGACCGATCCCGCCCGAGGTGGCCCGCCGGGTGGCGCAGTACGCCGACGCGCTCGCCATCGAGGACCAGTTCGTGCGGGTGGCTCGGCGTTACGCCCAGGGCGCGTTCGGTCTCGCCTGGGTCGACCTGCACCGCAATGGTTTCGCCGAGCACTGGGAGAAGGCCCGGACCGATCACCTGAAGACGGGCGTGAAGCTGCCCGACCCGTTGGCGGGGGGTGTGGTGGACGAGGATCTGGCCCGCCGGTGGGTCGCGTTCGAGCACCTCGACCACGGCACGCTGGGCCGCTCGGTCTGGGAGATGTACAGGGGCCGTGGCTTCGCGCTGCCCGGATCAGCCGGAGGTGCGTCGGCGTATCTCGCGCAGCACGACTTCGTCCACGTGATCGCCGACTACGGCACCAACCTCTTCGGTGAGCTCGAGGTCTTCTCGCTCATCGGGCGCGCCGACCCGGAGCCGAAGGGGTTCGCCTGGGTCGCCACCCTCATCGGCCTGTTCGAGACCGGCTACGTCGCGGACGCCGGCTTCTTCAGCAGCGATCTCCAGCAGCGGCACCTCGACAGCCCGGGCATGCACCTCCGGATCGCCGACGCCATGGCACGCGGTCAGGCGCTGTGCCAGCGGATCGGGACCGACCTCCTCGAGCTCGACTACCACGCATGGGCCGATCGGCCCGTCGACTCGGTTCGTCGCGATCTCGGCATCCCCGAGAAGGCCGACACTGCCCGGGTCGCTTCGCCCGGTGCGTTCGACATCGCGGGCATGTCCCGCATGCAACAGCACTACGCGTCGTCACTCGGTGGCGGTGCCTGATCATGGAGAGGCCATACCGATGAAGTTCGAGCAAGTGATCAGCTTCCGCAGCACCGATCCCGAAGCACTGGTCGAGCTGCTGCAGGAGTGGGACCGAGGCCAGGCCAGCACCACGGTCATGGGCTACATCGGAACCCGTCTGCTGGCCGACCGCGACGAGCCGGGCCACTACCTCATCCTGGCGGAGTTCGCCGAGGTCGACGGCGACCTCACGCCGGCCGAGGAGGCCGAGCGCAACAACCAACGTGAAGCCACCCAACGCTGGGCCGCCAAGCTCCGGACCCTCGTCGACGGCGAACCCGACTGGATCCACTTCGACGAGCTGTACCGCACCGGGCTGACCGGCAACCTCAGGACCGGCTGAGTTCGGCAAATCGGTGAGATGGCGGTGCCTGAATCGGTGGTATAGCGATTGCCCGGCCGACGGGGATAGGTGGCGTGCACCGTGCGCCCAGATCCGGCACTCGCGCGGGCACACGAACATCTGGCACTGAGTTGCACATGTGCAACTGAGTGCCGGGAGATCGACCGGCGAGCGGAGGTACCCGGACAGTGGGGGTCACGAGTCGCAGGGCGCGCCGAGGTGTCATGTGTGGGTGCCACCGACGTGCCGATGACCGGCGCTCTTGGCGCCGAGCGCGCTGACGCCTCGAGCGCTCGCGACTTCCTGATCGGAGTGGACCACGCCCGCGCGAGCCGCATTACCTGTCGTCGACCAGAAGGTCCGCTCAGCGTTCGATGGTCCGGTAGTCGAGCCCGAGGCTGACCATCGCGGAGCGGATGCCGGGCCGGTCGTCACCCTCCCAAACGCAGAGTGGGGCGCCGAGGTATTCCGCGGCGGCAACGCATTCAGCGCCGAGCGTCGACACTCGGTGATCAGCGGCGATCTCCGCCATGCGGTACGAGATACTCCTGATCGGGACGATGTCGATACTCGCTGGCACGGTCAGCAGGCTCGCCCCCAACTCTCGACGGCGCTCGACACTCCACGTACCGGTCAGGGCGCCGCCGCGAGCGGCAACAACGCTCTTGGAAAGGCGGTAGAGGTAGAGGTTCGTCGTTGCCGGTTCATGAGCGGCGAGCACGTCTGCCAGCTCGTTGGACGCGTCGTCGGCCAGGAAGTCACGGAGAAGGTGGTCGTCGAGGATGGCTCGGCTCACGTCGTCGCAAGGTCCGGATCGTCCTCGAGGGAGCGGACGAAGTTGGCGTGTTCGTCCCGGCTGACCAGTTCATCGAGCAACCGCCGTCCCTGACCCTTGGGGACCGTGAGCACACCGAAACCGAGATCGATCACGTCGACTGGCCCGCCGTCATCGAGGTTCCAGCGATGCCGAGCTCCAGCAGGTAGGGACATCTGGCCGGACGTCGAAACGAGGTATTCCTGAACGCTCATATCCACCATTGTATTTGGTGGCGGACCTGACCGCACCAAGTGCCTGAGCGCGCCACGCGCCGGTAGCCGGCGGTCGGCATCGATTTCGGAGAGATCCCAAGGCACCAACAGGAGCCAGGTCCCAAGCGAGGCCATGGCACCGAAGAGCGATGCGGGAAGCACGCACCCATGCATGCTGCCCGATCGCTATCTGCGACGCCGACACCCCTGCTGTCGCTCTGCCGACCGTTCCGCCACGTTCACGCGGTGCTGGGCCGGGAACGATCCGGGAACGCGTCGCCCGGCATGCTCGCCGTGACCCACGTCGAGAGGAGACCGTGATGACAACCGTGAGTGACCTGATCGCCACCGCCAGGGCCGGGATCGAGAACCTCAGTCCTGGTGAGGTGGCCGACGAGATCAGCCGGGGCGGTGTGCTGCTGGTGGACGTGCGCGAGCCGACCGAGACAGCCCAGGGGATCATTCCCGGCGCGGTGATGGCCCCGCGGGGAATGCTCGAGTTCCACGCCGATCCTGCGACGCCGTACCACTTGGATGATTTCGATCTCCACCGGCGGACGATCGTGTACTGCGCCGCCGGGTCTCGTTCGGCCCTGGCCGTGACCGCCTTGCAGCAGTTGGGGTATCGCGATGTCGCACACCTCGACGGCGGCTACAAGGCCTGGGTGGAGCAGGGGCGCCCTGTCGAAGCCGGCGATCGAGCTTGATCGCCAGGTCCTGACCGTGGGGTGAGTTGTGGCACCCCCGGTACGCTCGACAGGTGTATCGAGCGGGGGGCTTGAGACATGGCAGAGCGATCGGAGCGGCCATCGGTGCACCTCCAACTGCTCGGGGCCTTTCACGTCCGCGTCGATGAGCGCTGCATCGACGCGGACGCGTGGCCCACCCGCCGGGCCAGCGAGCTCGTGCAGCTGCTGGCGCTCGCCGAGCGACACGAGCTCGCTCGCGACCAGCTCATCGAGGCCCTCTGGCCCCACCTGGACGCCGAGGCCGGTGCCGCCAACCTGCGCAAGGCCGCGCACCATGCCCGCAAGACTCTCGGATCGGCCGAGGCGGTCGTGCTGCGCCGGGGCAGGGTGGCGCTGTTCCCCAGCGCAGAAGTCACGACCGACGTGGCCGAGTTCGACTCGGCGGCGGGCACCGCCCTGGAGTCGGAGGACTCGGAGGCGTGGCGGGATCCGGTCGCCCGCTACAGCGGTGAACTGCTGCCCGAGTCCCGGTACGAGGACTGGGCCGAACCCCATCGCCAGCGACTCCGGATCCGACACCTGGACGTGCTGCGCCGTGGTGGGCAATGGCAGACGATCGTCGGCTTGGAGCCGACCGACGAGCTCGCCCACCGAGAGTTGATGCGCGAGGCCATGGCGGCAGGTGACCCCCACGCCGCGGTGCGGTGGTACAGCCACCTCCGCACCGCCCTGCTGCGCGAGCTCGGGACCCGGCCCAGCTCCGACACCGATGCCCTCTACGACGAGTGCATCGGCGGGCTCGGCGTCAGCGAACCCGCCTTCATCGGACGACAGCTCGAGCTCGCCCGGGCGGAGGCGATGCTCGATCCCGACGTCGGTGACGCGAGAACCGCCATCACCGTGCGGGGCCCGGCCGGCATCGGCAAGTCGGCGCTCTGCGCCCAGATCGAGCGGCGGGCCCGCCAGCGGGGGTGGCTGACGGTCCACTCCAGCGCCCGGCGCAACGCCGTCCCGTACGCCGCGCTGGTCACCGTCGTGGAGGACCTCGTCGCTCGCGACCCACGACTGGTTGCGACCCTGCCCGCCCGCACGCGAGCGACCGTTGCCCAGGTGACCAGCCTGAACGACTCGGACGGGACGCCGACCCGGGCGCTCACCCGTCATCAGGTCATCGGGGCTCTGCGCCAGGTCCTGGCGGCGGCGAGCGACACCGCAGGCGTGGTCCTCGTGCTCGACGATGCCCACGCTGCGGACGAGGCGACGGTCGACGCGGTCCTGCAGCTGGCCGGCCCGGGAAATCCTCGCATCGTCGGTGTGATCGCCTACCGGCCCGAACAGGCATCAGAGGCGCTGCGAGCCCGGGTCGGGGCGCGGACGAACACGGGTCGGATCATCGAGCTCGACCTCGCCGCGCTCGACTTGGAGGAGGCCACCGCCCTGGCCGAGGCGGCCTCGGGTCCCGACGTCGATCCGCAGAGGGTCGGCTGGATCGTCGACAAGGCCGGCGGCAATCCGTTCTTCATCCTGGAGCTGACCCAGCTCGCTGCACCCCGCGAGCCGAGCGGGATGGTGCCGTCGGTAGCCGACACCGTCGTCGCCCGACTCGTCGATCTCGACGAGACCCGCGCCGCGTGGCTGCGACGGTTGGCGGTGGCCAGCGACGACCTCGACCCCGACACCGTCGTGGCGCTGACCGACGCGTCGCAAGAGGAGGCGTTCGACCTGCTCGACGTCGCACTGACGGCCGGGATCCTCGTCGTGGACCAGAGTCGGTACCGCTTCCGCCACGATCTGGTCCGCGACGCCCTCGTCGGCCAGCTCGTCCCCCACCAGCGCGTGGCCATCCACCGCGACACGGCGCGCCAACTCATGCGATCAGGAGCCGCGCCCGAGCGAATCGCCCATCATTGGCTCGAGGGACAGCGGCCGGAGGACGCCGCCGACTGGTTGCTTGCCGCCGCCCGCCGCGCCGCCCAGGTGGGTGCGTTCACCGATGTGCTCCGCCACCTCCGACCGCTCCTCGACCATCGTCCTGACCACCCGGAGGCTCTCTGCCTCCGGGCCGACGCACTCGATGCCCTGGGAGAGGGCGGAGCTCCGGCCGCATACGCCGCTGCCGCCCGGATCGCCCCCGACGGAGCGGAGGACATCCGCGCCAAGCAGGCGCTCGCCCAACTCAAGCTCGGCGACTTCGAGGGAGCACTCGAGACGGCACGCGATCTCAGCCCGTCCAGCCTCGAAGGCCGGCTGGCCCAGGCGCTGACCCTGAGCGGCGTGGCGGCGATCGGGATGGGCGACGTCGAGGCGGCGTCGCGCCACGCCGCGACGAGTCGGCGCTTGGCCCTCGAGCTGGGCGACCCGAACGCGGTCCTGGCCGCCGGCTGGGCCCAGGCCTTGGCGGCTCACGCCCGCGGGGAACTGCGCGAGAGCCTGCGCTCCGATGTGCGAGAGACCGCGGCCTTGCCGGAGCTGGCGGTCGCCGTGTTCGACGGGCAGCTCTGCGTCACCCAGCGGCTCCTCTACGGGTCGGCGCCGTACACCGACGTGATCGCGTTTGCCGATGCCTTGGGGCTGGAGGCCCAACGGCTGGGGGCGGCACGCGGACACGCCTTCGCCCGGACCCTTCGCGGTGAGGCCGAACTGCTCTCCGGAGCCCTCGCGGCTGCCGACCACGATCTGATCGAGGCCTGCGCACTCCACCGTGCCACCGGCGGATCCACCGGCGAGGCCCACGCCCTGCAGCGGCGCGCCGAGGTCGCCATCCATCAGGGTCGGGGACACGACGCCGCAGAGCTTCTCGATCAGGCCTTGGAGGTGGCGTGCCAATCGGGTGTCGAGTTCCACCTCCTCGACCGCATCTACGGGGCTTCGGTCTCTGCCGCCCGCGACCCCCGCCACGCGCTCCAGGTCGTGGAGGACGCCGAGGAAGCGATCCGAGGCACCGTCGAGACGTGCCCCGGGTGTCGAATCACCTTCGCCGTCCCGGCGGCCATCGCCTCGGCCACGGCCGGTGACCTCGATCGCGCCACGAGATACGCCAAGGAGGCCGAGGTCCTGGCCGAGGTCGTGATGCAACTCCCGGCCTGGCACGCGGCAGTGGAGGAGGTCCACGGCCACCTCTCCCTGGCGCGTGGGGAGACACAGCAGGCGCGGAGGCACTTCGCCGCAGCCGCCCGAGCCTTCCGCGACGCCGGACAACCAGTCGACGCCGCCCGCTGCGCTCATTCGCGTGGGACGTCGTAGGTCGGAACTGGGTCGTGAGGGTTCCTGGCCGACCGCACCGACGTGTCGCTCCTCAGCGCATTGGTGACGGCGTGCTGAGCGGGCCCGGGCCGAGTTCCATGACTCCGGTGACGACAGTGGTGCCGTGCGCACACCTGCGGTCCCGAGAATCGGGCGACGACACTCTGGTGACAGAAACCGTGCCCTGTGCACGGCAACGGTTCCAGATGCCACCGACCCGCTCGAGAATGGCTCCCCTTTGGCTCCCCCCGCCAGAAGTGCCGCCGAGAATGACAAAACCCCAGGTCGGTGACCTGGGGTTTCGGGAGTGGGCCGTAAGGGACTTGAACCCCTGACCCCCTGCGCGTCATGCAGGTGCTCTAGCCAACTGAGCTAACGGCCCCGGGAGCGAGTCAATGTAGCAGCGGGTTCCGCCCGCAGGTGCATCATCGGTCCGTCATCGCGACGATCGGCACGCGATCGGCAACGCCGGGCGGAGATTGCTGTGCTATACCGCCAAACCGTGACGTCCGAGATCGACGGGCTGGACGCCCGCCTGCTGCGAGCCCTGGCCGACTCCCCGCGATCGGGCGTGATGGAGCTGGCCCGCCAGCTGCAGGTGGCGCGTGGCACCGTCCAGGCTCGGCTCGACAAGCTGCGCCAGCGCGGGGTGATCACCGGCTTCGGTCCGGACATCGACCTGCACCGCCTCGGCTACGAGGTCCTCGCCTTCCTGACCCTCGAGATCGCGCAGGGGGCGCTCGAGTCCGTGGTCGGGCACCTCGAGACCATCCCCGAGGTGCTCGAGATCCACACCACCACCGGGCCGGGCGACCTGCTGTGCCGGGTGGTCGCCCCCACCAACGCCGATCTCCAACCGCTCATCGCCCGCATGCTCGCGTCCGGCGGTGTCGTGCGGACCACCACGCAGATCGCGCTCACCGAGCAGTTGTCGTACCGCGTCCTGCCCCTCGTCGACCGGGCCAACGTCGACGACGGATCCGCCGACGTCGGCTGACACTGCCCGGCTCCTATACCGTGGCCTGACGTGACCGCACCTCTCGTGCTCGCCCACCAGGGTGGCTGGGACGAGATGCTCTTCGTCCTCGTGCCGCTGCTGATCTTCGCCGGCCTGCTCGCCGTCGCCCGACGCCGAGTCGACCAGATGGAGGCGGACGAGGCCGACCACGCGGACGACACCGACGCTCCGGCGTGAACCCCGGGCATCTTCCGGCCTTCGATGCCGTGACCGTCGACGTGGGAGGCGTGTTCGTCGTTCCCCGCCACGACCGCCTCCGGGCCGCGTTCGACGCGGCCGGCGTCGCGGTGGACACCAGCCGGTTCTGGGATGCGCACTTCCAGGCCATGCACGCGGTCGACGCCGACGAGTCACCCGCCGAGACGTTCTCGGCCTACATTCCTGCCTTCTGTCGGCACGTCGGCCGGCGCGACCAGGACCTCGAGGCCGCGGTGTCGGCGCTCGAGCCACTCTTCGGACCCTCAGGGTTGTGGTCGGAACCGATCGCCGGATCGGCGGCCGGTCTCCGCGCCCTGCACGACGCCGGGTTCCCGCTCGCCGTGGTGAGCAACGCCGACGGCACGGTCGAACAGGTGCTCGCCGAGACCGGCGTGTGCCAGATCGGGCCCGGTCCACTGGTACCGGTGATCGCCATCATCGACTCGGGCGTCGCCGGGGTGGCCAAGCCCGACCCGGCGCTGTTCTCCCTGGCACTCGAGGCACTGGGAACGGACCCGGGGCGCACGGTGCACGTCGGCGACAGTGTGCACTTCGACGTGCGCGGCGCCGAGGCCGCGGGCATGCTCGCGGTGCACTTCGATCCCCGGGGACTGTGCCGCGCCAGCGACCACGCCCACATCGCGGCGCTGGGCGATCTGCTACCCGGCTGACGAAGCCCCCGACACCGACCGCAGCTGGCGACCGAGCCCCAGCGCACCGACGACTGCGGTGCCGACGATCGCGCCGAGGCCGACCCGCAACGACGTGAGCTCGGACAGCCAACCCACCACCACCGGGGAGACGAGGAAGCCCACCCGCGCGCCGCTGGACATGACGCCCACTCCCAATCCCGACGGCACGCCCGGAGTGGTGGCGGCCTGCAGGTAGAGCGCGGGGAACAGCACCGAGATGCCGAGGCCGGCGAGGGCGAAGCCCATCACGGCCACCGGGGTGACCGGCGAGGTGACCACGACACCGATTCCGAGGCCGACCAGCAACAGGGCGCCGACGAACAGGCGGGCACCACCCAGCCAGTCGGTGACCCGGTCCCCGACCAGGCGACCCAGCACCATGCCGCCCGCCACGGCGACGAACCCGAGCCCGGCGACCCCATCGGTGGCGCCGTGCACGTCGGTCACGAACACGGCGGCCCAGTCCCCCGGCGCGCCCTCGACCACCGCGACGACTCCGGCCAGGGCGGCCAGCAGGACGAGCACGGGGACGCGCCGCGCCCCGGCCGACGGCTCGGACGGCGCGTCGGTGCGGGGCGAGAGCCCACGGGCAACCGATGCGACCGCCAGCGAGAGCACGACCCCCGTGATGGCGAGTTGGAGCGCCAGTCCGATGCCGGCGGCCGCCGCGGCCGTGCCGGACCCCGCTCCCGCCAGGGCGCCGATGCTCCACGCGGCGTGGAACCGCTGGATGACCGAGCTGCTCGACCGGCCGGACACGTCGGCGGCCTGCACGTTCATCGAGATGTCGGCCACCGCGTCGACGGCGCTGAGGGCCACGAGCGCGGCCGGCGAGGAGGAGCCCGGAGGGCGCCAGACCGATCAGCGGCAACCCCAGACCGAGGGTCACCGACGCGACGACCGAGGCGCGACGGCTTCCGACCCGGTCGACGAGGACGCCGCCGATCGCACTCGACGCCAGACCGCCCAGCCCCGTCCCCAGGAGTACGAGTCCGAGCGAGCCCAACGACAGCCCGAGGTGATCTCGTACCTCCGGGACGCGGGGCAGCCACGACGAGAACGACGCCCCGTTGGCGAAGAACAGGACGAAGACGGCGCGGCGCTGCACGTCGCGGCGCCGTCGCTCGCCCCGCTCGGCCCGCCGCCCGAACCGTGACGTGGCGTCGCTCAGATCGTCTTGCCCGGTCGACCCGGACCGAGGGCATCGTCGCCGTGCATGTCGGCGTTCGGCCGCGCCTCGGCCATGAGCCGGGCGACCACGTCGTCGAGGTCCTCGGGGTCGTCCACATTGGCGGTGGCCGGACCCCTGTGCCAGCTCTCGGCGATGGCGAGCTCGCTGCCGGCCACCTGGAACACCCGGCCGGTGACGTTGCGGGAACGGGGGCTGGCCAGCCAGGTGCAGATCGGCGCGATCCAGCGCGGGGAGCTGGCCTCGCGCTCCTCCTCCGACGGTGGTTCGGCCCGCAGTGGCTCGGTCAGCCGGGTGAGCGCGCCGGGCGAGATGGCGTTGACGGTGATGCCGTAGCGAGCCAGCTCGAGGGCGGCGATGATGGTGAACCCGGCGATGCCCATCTTCGCCGCGCCGTAGTTCGTCTGGCCGATGTTGCCGTAGATGCCCGACACCGAGGTGGTGTTGATGATGCGGGCGTCGTTGTCCTCCCCGGCCTTGGTCCGCTCGCGCCAATGGGCCGCGGCGTGGCGAGCCGGGGCGAAGGTGCCCTTGAGGTGCACGGCGATCACCGCGTCCCACTCGGCCTCGGACATGTTGACCAGCATCCGGTCGCGCAGGATGCCGGCGTTGTTCACCAATACGTCGAGCCGACCGAACGTGTCGATGGCTTGGGCGACCATGCGACCGGCCCCGTCCCAATCGGAGACGTTGTCGCCGTTGACGACCGCCTGACCGCCCATGGCCTCGATCTCGGCCACCACCTGCTGGGCCGGCGTGAGGTCGGCCCCGGAGCCGTCCGGGGCACCGCCGATGTCGTTGACCACGACCTTGGCCCCGTGCTCGGCGAGCATCAACGCGTGCTCGCGGCCGATCCCCCGACCCGCACCCGTCACGATCGCCACCCTGCCGTCGCACATGCCCATGTCGTGTACCCCTTCCGGTCGTCGGCGGACACCGCACGGTAGTGGCGCTCAAGCCTCGACGGTGGCGTGCCGATGCAGAACCGAAGCGGGAGCCGGGAGGGAACCGATGCGAACCATCACGACGCGCCGACGCGTCGCTGCGCTGGCCATGGCAGTCACCACCACGTTGGCGTGGAGCACGATCGCGGTGACCACCGCCGATGTCGCCGGTGCGGCCACCTCGGACCCGCCCGCGCCGGTCCTCGACCACAACCGCCACGGCGAGGACGCCATCCGCGCCCTCGGCGATCGACTTCCCCAGGTCGCCGCGGCCAATGGACGGACCCCCGCGGAGCTGCGAGCCGCGCTGCGGACGGACCCCGAGTTGTGGGTCGGACGGACGGGGCAACTCCTCTTCGTCGACGAGAGTCTGGCGCGCGCCGATGCCGCCGGTGCCTCGGCCGTCGCCCCCACCGAGGCGCAGTATCCGTTGAGCGAGACGTTCGCTCTCCACAGCCGACCCGGCGCACCACGGGTCGTGTTCCTCGACTTCGACGGCTACGACGCCACCGGTTCGGGCTGGGACCACGATGGCCACCCGATGGTCGCGGCGCCGTACGACGCGGACGGTGATCCGACCACGTTCAGCGACACCGAGCGGGCCACCATCCAGGACATCTGGCGTCGCGTGGCCGAGGACTACGCGGTCTTCGACATCGATGTCACGACCGAGGACCCCGGCTCCGACGCCATCGGACGCGCCACCAGCAGCGACCAGAACTACGGCACCCGGCTGGTGGTCACCCCGACCAACACGTACGGCTGCAGCTGCGGCGGAGTCGCCTACGTCGGGGTCTTCGACGCCATCGGCAGCAACCACGACTACTACCAACCGGCCTGGGTGTACACGTTCGGCGTCGGTACCGGATCCAAGACCATCGCCGAGGCCGCCAGTCACGAGATCGGCCACAACCTCGGTCTGTCCCACGACGGCACCAGCACCTCGGGGTACTACGCCGGCCAGGGCGACTGGGCGCCGATCATGGGCGTGGGCTACTACCAGCCGCTCACCCAGTGGAGCCGGGGTGAGTACGCCGACGCCAACAACCCCGAGGACGACTTCGCGGTGATGGGCTCGCACGGGGCGACGCTGCTCGCCGACGACCACGGCGACACGCCGGCCGACGCCACCGCGCTGACCGGCCCCGACCTCGACGTGTCCGGGATGATCTCCACCGCGGCCGACCGCGACGCGTTCAGCTTCTCGACCACGGGAGGCGACGTCACGCTCCACGCCACGCCGGCCACGGTGAGCCCCGACCTCGACATCGAGCTACGCGTCCTGGACGCCAACGGCTCGACCGTGGCCGTGGCCGATCCGCCGAGCAGCCGCCTCAGCAGCGACCTCGAGGCCGGCCTCGACGCCGAACTGACCCTCACCCTGGCGCCCGGCACCTACACCGCGGTCGTCGACGGGATCGGCGCCGGTGATCCGGCGGGCACCGGATACAGCGACTACGCCAGTGTGGGCCGGTACCGGCTGGTCGGCTCGGTGCCGACCGACGGCTCGACCCCGCCACCGCCCCCGGCCACTCCGCCCGCCGCACCATCGGATGCGACCGCAACGGCGGCCGGGACCACGGTGACCGTGACGTGGACCGACAACAGCGATGACGAGACCGGGTTCGAGGTGGTCCGCGAGTTCCTCCACAAGAACGGGTCCTGGCGCGGCGCCACCGTCATCGCCACCACCGGAGCCGACGCCACCTCGGTCACCGACGATCCCGGCAGCGGCACGTTCCGCTACTCGATCCGCGCCGTCAACGACGCCGGCGCCTCCACCTACACCGTCACCGACCCGGTTGCCGTCTCCGGCTCCGGCAGCGGCGGAGGCGGCTCCGGCGGCGGAGGCGGGCACGGCAAGCCGAAGTTGCGCTGACCGCGTCCGACCTGGCGTCAGCTCAGGTGGCAACCCGCGACGGGTCCCGCACCGCGGCGAGGACCACCGCGGCGGCCACGACCAACGACGGAATGCTGATCGCCACCACCAGGTCGATGCCGCTGGAGTCGAAGACGCGGGTGGCCACCACGGCGGCCACCGTCCGCGCCCCGGTCAACGCGGCCACCGCCAAACCCATGGCGCCGGCCCGGTGCGCCTCGTCGACCTCGACCACCAGCGGGAGCGCCGAGACGAAGGCCAGTTCGAATCCGAGACCGACCAGCAAGGCGGCGGCGACGCCGGCGAGCTGATGGTGACCGACCAGGGCGAAGGCCGCGGCCGCCGGAACCAGCACGCCCAGCCCGGCCGCCATGGCGTTGCGCTTCCCGATGCGATCGGTGAGCAGTGCCGACAGCAATGACCCCACCACCTCGCCGATGCCGAGGAGCACGACGACCACGCTGATGGCGCGGTCGGTCATGCCGAGGTCGACGTCGAACCAGGCCCCTTCGATCACGAACAGCACGGCCGCGCCGAGCGAGGTGGCGAAGATGGCCAGGTGCACCACCGTGGGGCGGGCGTGGGCGATGGTCGTCCCGGGCGCCATCAGGCGCGGCGACCGGGGTTCGAGAGTGGCCCGGACGACGGGGATCGAGGCCAGCAACAAGACGGCCGACAGCGCGTACGGCACCCGCCAGGAGGTGCCCACGGCGATCAGACCGGCGATCGGGACACCGACCAGGAACGCCCCCGACCAGGTGAGCTCACCGATGCCGTTGACCCACCCGCGCCGGTCGAACTCGACCTCGTCCCCGATCCAGGCGTTGAACGAGACGTCGAAGAAGTAGCGACCGACGGCGACGACGAACAACGAGGCCCCGAATGCGGCCACGGAGGGACTGGCCGCGATGCCGGCACACCCGACCGAGCTCACCACGAGGCCGTCGATCATGCCCCGGCGGCGACCGACCCGATCCAGCCGGCGACCGACCAGGGGGGCGAACAACCCCGCCGCCTCACCGCACGCCAGGCCGACCCCGACCCCGGCGATGCTGGTGTGGAGACCGGTGGCGATCAGCGGCAGGAACGGGTAGGCGAACCGGAGCGAGACCGTGCCGGCCAGCCGGAGCAGGAAGAGCCGGCGGAACGCGACCCGGAACCGGACGGTGGCGATCGGGGCGGTCATCGTCTGTCAGACGCTACGGCCATCGCGCCGGCGTCAACATCGACACCCGATCGTCACGCGTCAGCGGTCCTGTCGTCACCTCGACCTGGGTACGTCACCTCCATGGACATCATGGGACGTTTCCGGACCACCACCGCGACCACCCGGCCGAGCGAGATCGAGGTCTTCGACACCGACGAGACCTTCGCCATCGTCGAGACCGACGAGCACGAGCAAGTCGTGTTCAGCGGCACGAGCGACGCCGAGGTCGACGCCAAGCTCCACGACTTCATGGCCTGGGCCTCGTGAACTGAGCGGGCGGTCCGCGATGCCGCCTCGGGCTCAACGAGTCCGGCGCGACCGGGCCCGACGGATGGGACCGTCGGACCGGAGGCCGATCGACCGGTCGCCGGTCCACGGTGCGTCGGGTGCCATGGTGATGGCGGCGAGCCCCACGAGGACCGTGTCGTAGTTCACCCGCCAGCCGACGAAGTCGCGCCAGGCCTGCTCACGGTCGGCCCGGATCGGAACCCCTTCGGCGGCCAGCCGGTCGCAGGCCGCCTCCCACTCCGCCCGGGAGACGGTGATCGGATCGTCGGGCGCCGGATCGTGATCGTGGGGGATCCCGAGGAAATCGGCCACCCGGCGCAGGGCGACGTAGCCGGCCCGTATGCAGAGCTGGGCCTCCGCGCTGGGCGGGACGTCCACCGAGGACACCATGAGCGCGGCGCCGTCAAGCACCGTGCCCGCGGCCGTGACCCACGACTGGGTGGGTTGGGGTGAGCGGAAGAAGGCCAGCGAACCCTGGGAGGTGTGGCTCTCCTGGATCTCGGCGAACCACTGCTCCCATGTGAGCCAGATCTCCATCAGCTGGTCCAGGCCACGAATGCGCTGGTAGCGCTCGAGCATGACGACCGCTGAAGGGGGGTCGCCGGCTCGGACCTCGAGCAACGACACCTCCCGCTCGCGACGGGAGAAGGCGGCGTAGATCGACGGCAGGTAGGCGATGAGCAGGGCGACGAGGCCGAGCCCGATGAAGGCCTCGAGGAACGAGACCAGCGTGTCGGGGAGGTCGCCGGGCACCGCGAAGCCGAGCGTCAGCAGCGACGATCCGCTGAGCACGAACGCCGCCCGCCATTCCTCGACTCCGTTCCCCCAGTTCACCGCGGTGAAGCCGAGGCCCACCGCGACGATCCACGCCAGCGGTAGCAGCAACAACGAGACGGGGGCATAGAGCGCCATGAGCCGGTCGCGCTGCCCGTAGGCGGGCAACCGGCGCACCACGACGTCGAACATGCGCCGGACGATGATGAACACCGCGCGAGTGAGCCCCGCCGGATCGGCCCGCGGCAGGACCACGGTCCGGACGGCCGACAACAGCGTGGTCAACACGACCAGGCCGCCGACGACCAGGGTGAGGATCCGCACGACGATCACGGGGGCGCAGGCTAGGGCGGAGCGGCGGACCAGCCGGCGCCGGGATCAGCACCCGGTCTCGACTGTCGGTGTCAGCAGGGAATCAGAGCTCCGAGAGGGCCTCGGCCAGCTCGGCCTTCTTCATGCGCGAGCGACCGTCGAGGTCGACCTCCTGGGCCCGCTCGTAGAGCTCGTCCCGGGTCAGCTCCAGCAGCTCGTCGAACCGTTCGGCGTGATCGCGCTCCTCGCGTGCCTGGCGGTGCTGCCAGTCCAGCAACTCGATCCCGAGCTCGTTCATCCGCGCCACACCCAGGGCGTCCTCCATGGCGGGGAGCACGTCGGCCTCCTCGGAGGAAACGTGGCGCCGCACGGCAGTGGCGAGCTCGGCCACGACCCGACGGAGCTCCGCCCGGTCGGACGCGTGCCGCACCCGGTCGACGAGTCCTACCAGCGACTCGTGGTCGGCACGGTCCCTCGTGGCCATGTCTTGATCGACATCGGCCAGGACAGGATGCAGGACGTCGTCCTCCATCGTCGCGTGCTGCTCGACCAGCACACACAGATCGAACGCCGTCGAGCGGTGCATCCGCTCCTCGCCAGCGGCAATGCACCGCTCGATCTCCTCGTGCTCTCGCTCGATCAGGTCCGTGGCGATGTTCATGCGCTCCTCTCGCCGCAGCCAGGGCCGTCGGCGGACCCGAGGGTCTCCAGCCACGTGGGGCGTCCATACCCCGACCGGGCCGAGAGTAGAACTGGAACTGGAGGCGGCGCCGGGAATCGAACCCGGGTACAGGGATTTGCAGTCCCTTGCCTAAGCCACTCGGCCACGCCGCCAGGGATCGGACACCATAGCGGACCCCCTCCGCGCCCCCGTATCGAGGACCGGTCCGTGAATCCTGGCCATCGGACCACAGCGGTAGCCTCGCGGTCCTCATGGCCCGCTCCCCTGCGCCGCCCGGCCCCCCGCCACCGCACTACCGGTCTCCGGGCGCGCTGGCGCCGCCGCGCCCGCTGGGCGAGCGCGGCTTCGGCACCCCACCTCCGCCACCGCCGACCGCCGAAGCGATGGGGCCGGGGGCCGTCATCGCCGTCGCCATCGTCACCCTCCTGCTCGGCGTGGTGGCGGGCTTCTTCCTCGGCCGAGCCACCGAAGCCGATCGGAACGCCAGCGCGGCCCCGCCGCTGACGAGCCCGGCAACCCCGACGAGCCGGCCCCCGGGCAACACCATCCCGCAGACGCCGCCGGCCGATCCGTCCGCCCCTCCGTCGACCGACCTCGACCCCACCACCATCGGGACCCTGGCCGACCCCATCCCGGTGGGGCAGTCCTACGTCATCGGCCTCTACGAGATCGAGGTGCGGGGCGTCGAACGCAACGCCAACGACACCGTGGCGGCGGCCAACTCCGCCAACCCGGCACCACCGCTCGGGAGCCAACACCTGATCGTGCAGATCGCCATCCGTTTCACCGACAGCCGGAGCCTGGGGAACCCCGCATCGATCCCGTTCTTCGTCTCCGACGGCGCCGGGCGCTGGAACGACGTCGACGCCCGCTGCGGGATCATCCCCGACTCGCTCCTCGACAGCGGCCTGCTCGAACAGGGCAACGAGGCGGTGGGGGCGGCGTGCTTCACCGTGCCCAGCGACGCCGTCGATCACCTGGTGCTCGGTACCGACGGCTTCAACGGACCCATCTACTTCGCCCTCCCCGAGTGACCGATCGGGAACCAACCCTTCCCCATCAAACGCTCGTTTGATACCGTTCGGCGCCATGACCGATCTGTCCGACCGCACCGACCGAACCATCGACATCCTCGACCCCCGGCTCTACGACGACCCGTGGGACACGTACCGCTGGCTGCGGAGCGAGCGACCGATCTACTTCGACGCCGTCAACGACCTGTACGTGGTGAGCCGCCACGAGGACGTCAGCCACGTCTCCCGGCACCAGGAGCGCTACTCCGCCGCCCAGGGCGTCCGGCCGAACGTGCCCGCGGTCATGTCGATCATCTCGATGGACGATCCCGAGCACACCCGCCAGCGCCGCATCATCTCCAAGGGGTTCACCCCCCGCAAGGTGCGAGAGCTCACCGAGCACATGCGCGAGGTGTGCAACCAGGTCATCGACGAGATCGCCGGCCGGGGCGAGTGCGACGCGGTGGAGGACTTCGCCATCCACCTGCCGCTGATCATCATCGCCGAGCTGATGGGCCTCGACCCCGATCAGCGCATGAAGCTGTACCGCTGGTCCGACCACATGATGGCCGGCGACGGCCACTCCGATCCCGACGATCCGGTCACCATCCGGGCCGGCGAGGCGTTCGGCGAGTACGTCACCGAGTGCGTGCAGCTCATCGAGCAGCGGCGCTCGGCGCCCACCGACGACATCATCAGCATCCTCACCGGCGCCTACGACAGCGGCGACCTGGCCTGGGAGGAGGGGATGCGGGCCGATGCCGAGGCCGCGGCCGAGCTGTCGGACGACGAGCTGCTCATGTTCCTCACCCTGCTGGTGGTGGCCGGCAACGAGACGACCCGCAACGCCATCACCGGCGGTCTGCACGCGTTCAGCCGGTTCCCGGCGGAGCGGGAGAAGCTGGCCGCCGACCCGGGCCTGATCGACTCGGCCATCGACGAGATCGTGCGCTTCGTGTCGCCGGTGCTGTCGTTCCACCGCACGGTCACCGAGGCCCACACCTACCACGGTGTCGACTTCGAACCCGGCGACCGGATCCTCATGCTGTACCAGTCGGCCAACCGCGACGAGACGGTGTTCGACGACCCCGACACCTTCCGGATCGACCGCTCCCCCAACCCGCACCTCGGCTTCGGCATCGGCACCCACTACTGCCTCGGCGCCAACCTGGCCAAGGCCGAGATCCGGGTGGTGTTCGAGGAGCTGTTCCGCCGCCTGCCCGACTTCCGCATCCCCGACGGCGCCACCGCCGAGCGGGGCGACTCCTCGTTGGTGATCTCGCTGGCCCACCTGCCGGCGGTGTTCACGCCCGAACGGGCGCTCTGAGCGCCCCGGTGAGCCCCACCGCGGCTGCCAGCCCGCCCGACCAGCGCACCCGCATCCTCGACACCGCCCTGGCCCTCATGGGTGAGCAGGGCGCGTCGACGACCAGCATGCGCCAGCTGGCCAACGCCTGCGACGTCAACGTCGCCACGCTGTACCACTACTTCCCGTCGAAGTCCGACCTGCTCCGCGCCGTCATCGAGGAACGCGGGTACGGCGAGGAACTGGACGCGATGGTCGATCCTCCGGTGCCGCGGCGAGGTGCCCCGTCGACCCGGCTGGCCAACCTGCTGGAGTACGTGGCCCGGGAAGCGCTCGACGCCGAGGTCGTCTGGCGCCTGTTCCTCGGCGAGGCCGTCCACTCCGACCTCGACGCCATGGCCATGGCCCGCCAGCTCAGCACCGGCCTCGAAGTGGCGCTGGTCCGGTGGATCCCCGAGCTCATCCCCGAGTTCGACGGCGACGTCGCCGCCCTCGGTCGACTGCTGCGCAGCCAGCTCTTCGGGATGATGATCGAGGTCCTCGTGTCGCCCCACGTGGACCGGGACAGCCTGGTCATGCAGCGGTCGTCGGAGCTCGCCCTGCTCGTACTTCCGCACAGCTGACCCGCGGGTACCATCCGGCGCCATGGACATCGCAGTCGTCTACGCCAGCAGGACCGGCAACACCCGCCGGGCCGCCGAGCTCATCGGCACCGCGATCGAGGAGCGGGGCCACGTCGTCTCGGTCCAGTCGGTCGACGCACTCGACTACAAGGCGCTCGCCGACGCCGACCTCATCGTGTTCGGCACCTGGGTGGCCGGGCACTTCATCATCGGGCAGAAGCCGGGCGATGCCCGCCGTCTCGCCCAGGTTCCCAAGCTCACCGGCAAGCAGGTCGCCATCTTCATGACCTATGCCATCAACCCGGGCCGGGCGCTGGCCAAGTTCGAGCACCTGCTGGCCGCCGAGGGGGCCGACGTGGTCGGTGGCTACGCGTGGAAGCGCACCGATCTCCCCGCCGGCGTCGAAGACTTCGTCGACGGCATCCTCGGCGCGGCGATCGCTCCCACCACGGCATGACCGAGGGCCCCCGGCCCGACTGGTTCGAGCGCGCCCTCGCCATCACTCCGGAGACCCACCGCGTCACCTGCAACGGCTGCGAGATCCACTACCTGGCGTGGGGTCGTGCCGGAGCCCCGGGGCTGGTGTTCATCCACGGCGGTGCGGCCCACGCCCACTGGTGGTCCTTCCTGGTGCCGCTGCTCGCCGACCAGTACCGCGTCGTGGCCATGGACCTGTCCGGTCACGGCGACTCCGGACGCCGGGCCGACTACCAACTCGGCGACTGGGCCGACGAGGTCGTGGCCGTCGCCGACGATGGCGCCATGGCGGCCCGGCCGGTGGTCGTGGGTCACTCGATGGGCGGCTTCGTCAGCATCGGCACCGCGGCCCGTCACGGCGACCGGCTGGGCGGCATCGTGATCCTGGACTCCCCGGTGTCGGCCCCTGACCCGGAGACGGAGGCGGCCCGCCAGGGCAACATCTTCGGGCCGTTGCGCGTCTACCCCGACGTCGAGACCGCCCTCACCCGGTTCCGTACCGTGCCGGAGCAGGACCACTACCTGCCCTACGTGATGGACCACGTCGGCCGGCACTCGCTGCGCCCGGTCGAGGGTGGCGTCTCGTGGAAGTACGACCCCAACATCTTCGTACCGGCCCGGTCCGAGCCCCGCCAGTTGCTCCGGCAGGTGTCGTGTCGTGTCGCCTTGTTCCGGTCCGAGCACGGCCTCGTCACGCCCGAGATCGGTGCGTACATGTACGACCTGCTCGGCCGGATCGCCCCGGTGGTGGAGATCCCCGAGGCCGGCCACCACCTCATGCTCGATCAGCCCCTCCTGCTCCTGACCGCGTTGCGGACCCTGCTCGCCGACTGGGAGCACTCGTCTCCACTGACGACCCGGTGAGCGGCGCGTCGACAGCGGCGCGGCGAGCCCGGATCGCGGTTCGTCACCACCTGCACCCCGACCACCGCGCCGCCGATCTCCGGACGGCCACGACCGGGATGGTGGCCCTGCACGCCACCGATCCGGCGAGCGTGTACCTCGGGCTGTTGGCCCGGACCCGGACGCTGACCGTCGACGAGGTCGACCGGGCCCTCTACGACGACCGTGCGCTCGTGCGGGTGATGGCGATGCGCCGCACGATCTTCGCCACGACCGCGGCCGAGGCCGTCGTCGCCTTCGCCGCCTGCACCCTGCGGGTCGCGGCCACCCAGCGGGCGCGGCTGGTGAAGGGGCTCGCGGCCGGCTCCGCGGTCACCGAACCGGAGTCCTGGCTCGACGGGGTCATGGACGAGACCGCGTCCGCGGTGGCCGCGCTCGGTGAACCCACGGCACAGGAGCTCACCGCCGCGGTTCCCGCCCTCCAGACCCGCTGGAACCCTTCTCCGGGCACGCGATACGGCGGTGAGACACCGGTGACCAGCCGGATCCTCTCGCAGCTGTCGATGGAGGGCGTGATCGAACGGGGCCGGCCCACCGGTGCGTCGTTCACCAGCACCCGCTACCGGTGGCGCATGGTGGATCCGCCGATCGCTCCCGACGCCATCGAGCTGGGCGAGGCCGAGGGGCGCCGGCAGCTCGTCGCTCGGTGGCTGGAGCGGTTCGGGCCGGCCACCGAGGCCGATCTGGTGTGGTGGACCGGGCTGACCAAGACGCAGGTCCGGGGGGCGATCGCCGCGCTCGACATCGAGCCCGTCGACCTCGACGGCGCCCCGGGCTTGGCGCTCGCCGGCGACGAGCACGACGACCCGCCCGGTCCCTGGGTCGCGCTCCTGCCCGGCCTCGATCCCACCGCGATGGGCTGGCGGGTGCGCGACTGGTACCTGCACCCTGCGCTGGTGCCCGAACTGTTCGACCGATCCGGCAACGTCGGTCCCACCATCTGGGCCGACGGACGCGTTGTCGGCGGCTGGGCCCAGCAGCCGGACGGCACCTTCGCCACCGAGCTCCTCGTCGACGTGTCCGACGAGCACCGTGACCTCCTCGAGATCGAGCGGCGACGGGTCGTGGAGTTCCTCGGCGACATACGGGTCACACCGCGTTTCCGGTCCCCGCTCGAACGCCGGCTGTCCCAGGTCGGTGGGACGTGAACACGCGGCCTGCCCACCTCTACGGCCGCGACGATCTGTTCGATCACTGGTCGGACGACGACGTGCTGTCGTGGTCCCGGAGCTTCGACGGCACCACCTATCTGGACGCGGTGCGCAACGGGCTCCGAGCACCCCATTCGGACGCCGTCGCCACCGAGCGAGCGCTGCACGACACCGCGGTGACCCGGCTGCTCCACCGGCGCCTGCGGGCCGAAGGTTGCCGACCCGCCGCCATCATGGGAGGCCACGACGCCCGGCGCGGCTCCCCCACCTACATCGCCGCCGCCCACATCGGGGCCGCGATGACCCGCCGGGGCCTCACCGTGCTCACCGGTGGAGGGCCGGGCGCGATGGAGGGCGCCCACCTCGGCGCCCGACTCGCCCTGGAGGACATCGACGAGGCGGTGGCCAGGATCAGCCACGACGAGGGCCTGCGGACGTTCCCGCTCGGCCCCAACGACCTCGTGGTCGACGGCGAGTTCGTCGCCGACGCCCTGGCCGCCCTGCACCGCTGGCAACTGCCCGCGTTCCGGCTCGCGGTCGAGACCGACGACGTGGCCCGCGAGACCATCGGGATCCCGACCTGGATCTACGGCCACGAACCGCCGACCCCGCTCGCCACCCATCACGCCAAGTACTTCCAGAACTCGATCCGCGAGGACGGCCTGTTGGCCGAAGCCGTGTACGGGATCGTCTACCTGCCCGGCCGCGCCGGCACGCTCCAGGAGCTGTTCCAGGACGCGGCGCAGAACCACTACCGGCTGGTGCGCGGCGCCTTCTCCCCGATGGTGTTCTTCGACCTCGACGGGTACTGGAGCCAGCGGTTCCCGATCCGGCCCGTCATCGAGGCGCTGTTCACCGACGAGGACCGCGACCTCGTGTGCTGGACCGAGGATGTCGCCGAGGCGGTGGAGTTCATCGACCGCTTCCGCCTCCCGGACTGAGCGACGCCCGGACGGCGCCGGTCACGGACCCCGGGTAGGTTCCGCCCGATCGGTTCGGCGAGGGGAAGGTGCTTCGATGGCGCAACAGGTTCGTGGCGTGGTGGCCAAGAGCAAGGGGGCACCGGTCTCGATCGAGACGATCGTGGTTCCCGACCCCGGACCGGGCGAGGCCGTCGTCGCGATCCAGGCCTGCGGGGTGTGTCACACCGACCTGCACTACCGGGAGGGTGGCATCAACGACGACTTCCCGTTCCTGCTCGGTCACGAGGCCGCCGGCATCGTCGACGTGGTGGGTGACGGCGTCACGAGCGTGGCGCCCGGGGACTTCGTCATCCTCAACTGGCGTGCGGTGTGCGGCGAGTGCCGGGCGTGCGCCAAGGGCAGGCCGCATCTGTGCTTCGCCACCCACAACGCCAGCCAGAAGATGACGCTCGAGGACGGCACCGAGCTGTCACCCGCGCTCGGGATCGGTGCCTTCGCCGACAAGACGCTGGTGGCGGCCGGGCAGTGCACGAAGGTGAATCCGGAGGCCGACCCGGCGGCCGCGGGGCTCCTCGGCTGCGGGGTGATGGCCGGCTACGGCGCCGCGGTCCACACCGGCGAGATCGCCGAGGGGGAGACCATCGCCGTCTTCGGTTGCGGGGGCGTCGGCATGGCCGCGCTGGCGGCCGCCAACCTGCACAACGCCCGGACGATCATCGCGGTGGACCTCGATCCGGCCAAGCTCGAACTGGCCCGCGAGTTCGGCGCCACCCACACCGTGAACGCCGCCGAGGTCGACCCGGTGGAGGCGATCCGTGACCTCACCGATGGCTTCGGCGCCGACGTGTGCGTCGAGGCGGTGGGCAACCCCACGGTGCTCGAGCAGGCCTTCTTCGCGCGGGACCTGGCCGGGCGGGTCGTGCAGGTCGGGGTGCCGACGCCGGAGATGCGAATGCCCGACATCCCGATGATCGAGTTCTTCGGCCGGGGCGGGGCGCTCAAACCGTCGTGGTACGGGGATTGTCTCCCGTCGCGCGACTTCCCCGCCCTGATCGAGCTCTACCTCCAGGGCCGCTTCGCCCTCGACCGGTTCGTGTCGGAGCGCATCGGTCTGGACGAGGTCGAGGAGGCGTTCCACCGGATGGAGCGGGGCGAGGTGCTCCGCAGCGTGGTGGTCCTCTGAACGGTGTCGCCGGACGCGGAACAGGGCCCCGTGGACGGGGCCCTGTTCGTACTGCGTGGAGCGGGCGACCGGGTTCGAACCGGCGACCTCAACCTTGGCAAGGTTGCGCTCTAGCCAGCTGAGCTACGCCCGCAGGGAGCGGTCACCATAGCGCGCGAAGACGCCGGGGCGGAATCACGACCGGGCCCGGCGGTCACTCGTCGGAAGGCGGGCGGAGGTCGATCTCGAGCCGCAGGATGCCGTCTTCGAGCGTCCCCGTGGCGTCGCCGATCATGGCGTAGTCCCGGTAGTCGGTCTGGGCCTGTTCGATGAACCGGGCCCGCTCCTCGCCCGCGACCGGAGGGAGGTTCCTGCGCTTGACTGCGGCCGCTCGCTCCTGGAAGCGAGCGATCATGGCATCGATGTCGAGTTCGTCGGCCATGGCGCCAACCTACCCAGACCGGCCGTCGCTGCCGGACTCCCCCGACCGGCGCGCGGTCAGAGGGCCTCCGGCCGGCGGCCGAGCTCCAGCGACCCGCGCTCGAACCAGTCGCGAACCTCGGGTGGGAGGCGATGCGCCATCATCGCCTCG
>CAVSXR010000026.1:0-116711 GCA_963731885.1 uncultured Acidimicrobiaceae bacterium
CGCGGGATCTGTCGACCTCGGCCCCGCGGGATCATGACCTTCGGCCCTGGGCCCGGGGCCGAGATCAAGCGACATTGTGGTCATGGGCATCATCACCCTGGTCATCGCGTGGATCTTGATCGGTGCTCTGCTCGGAATCCACGAATCCCGGCGGGGGCACTGGCACTGGCTCTGGCTCCTGGGTGCCATGGCCGGCCCGTTCGCCATCCCCCTCTACCGCCAGATCGAGCAGAACGAGCGGCTCTCCCGACCGATCACCCTGCGGGCGGGCACGCGGCGGGACCATCCCGGCCTCCGGGTGCTGGCCGGCATCGACGGGTCGGACGCATCGGTCCTGGCGGCCCGCCGGGCGGCCGACCTGCTCGGCGCCCGCCTCGGTGATCTGACCCTGGCGGCGGTGGCCGACTTCGAGATCAGCGAGACCCTGCCCCCCGAGCCCGGACCGGCCGACACCCGGGACGTGGGCTACGCCACCGCGCTCGCCGAGGCGGCGCGGGAGCTGGACCGGTGGCTGAGCTTCGAGCCCGCCACCGTCTTGCTGGTCGGCCGTCCGGCCACTGCCCTGGTCGAGTACGCCGGGCGCGAGGGCTTCGACCTGATCGCGGTCGGGACGTCAGGTCACGGCCTCACCAAGCGGGTCCTGGGGTCGTGTGCCTCGCAACTCACACGCGAGACCAGCGTCCCCGTGCTGTTGGTGCCCGGTGCCGTCGCGGATGCCGATCCCGCCAACGTAGGGTCGGGGGTCGAACAACGAGAGGACGACCGACGGTGATCGAACGCATCCTGGTGGGGGTCGACGGCTCGGACGACAGCCGGCGGGCGCTGGAGCACGCCGCCCGGCTGGCCCAGCGTCTCGATTCCGAGGTCCTGGCCGTGCACGCCCTGGGCCTGCTCGACCGTCTCCACCCCGGAGATGACCTCGTGCCGTCGTCGTCCCATCGCGAGGAGATCACCAAGCTGTTCAAGACCGAGTGGTGCGCCCCCCTCGATGTGCACCACGTGCGGAGTCGGCGCATCGTGGAGGACGGACCGCCGGCGATGGCGCTGCTGCGGCTGGCCGACGCCGAGGACGTCGACATGATCATCGTGGGGAGCCGCGGCGTGGGCGGGTTCCCCGAGCTCCTCCTGGGCAGCACCAGCATGCAGTTGGTCCAGCACGCCACCGTTCCGGTGACCGTGATCCCCGGCGCGAACCGGCCCTCCGTCACTCCGGCCAGGAGCTGACCAGCCGGTCCATCGCGACGTGGTGGGCGGGGCGGGCGAAGAAGTAGCCCTGGCCGAACTCGCAGCCGGCGTCTTGGAGGAACGCCACGTGGTCGGCGGTCTCGATCCCCTCGGCGATGGCCCGCAGACCGAGCTCCTGGGACATCCGGATCACGGCCCGGATCAGCGCGGCGTCCTGACCCGTGGTGGTCATGAACGAGCGATCGATCTTGATGATGTCGATGGGGAACTGCTGCAGGTGGGTCAGCGACGAGTACCCGGTACCGAAGTCGTCGAGCGCCAGCCGGACCCCGAGGGCCTTCAGCTCGGCCAGCGAGCGGGACGCCGAACGGGTGTCGTGCAACATGGCGGTCTCGGTCAGTTCCAGGACGAGACGGAACGGGTCCAGCCCGGATGAGGCGAGCGCGTCCGCCACCTGGGTCACGACGCTCCCGTTCATGAGCTGGCGGGCGGACACGTTGACCGAGAGGCTGAGCTCGTCGGCCGCGTCGGCCGCCCAGCGCTGCATCTGCGCGCACGCCCGGTGCAACACGAACTCGCTGATCTCGCCGATGACGCCGATGTCCTCGGCGGCCGAAATGAACACATCGGGCCCGACCTCGCCCCATTCGGGGTGTTGCCATCGCACCAACGCCTCGAACCCGACGATCCGCGCCGTGCGCAGCTCGACGATCGGTTGGTAGGCGATCCAGAACTCCTCGCGGGCACACGCCAGGTGGAGGTCAGCCTCCATCTCGAGCCGGGCGATCGCCTCGGCGTGCATGCCGGCCACGTAGAGCTCGTGCCGGGCCTTGCCTCGCCGCTTCGCGGCGTACATGGCGAGATCGGCGTTGCGGAGCATCTGCTCGGTGTCGACGCCCGCCTCGCTGAACGCGATGCCGACGCTGACCGAGGTGATCAGCTCCCGGGTGCCGATCCGGACCGGGCGACGGAAGGCGTCGATGATGCGGCCCGCCATCTCGATCGCGGTCTCGCGGGCGTCGACCTGCTCGACCAGCACCGCGAACTCGTCGCCACCCAGCCGAGCGATGGTGTCGCCGTCGCGCACGCACCGCCGGAGTCGCTCCGAGACGGCGACGAGGATCTGATCGCCCGCCGGATGGCCGAGGCTGTCGTTGACCAGCTTGAAGTCGTCGATGTCGAAGTACAGCACGGCGATCTCACGCCGGTCGGCTCGGGCCGCGACGAGCGCCTGCTCCACGCGGTCGCTGAACCGGGCGTGGTTCGCCAACCCGGTGAGGGAGTCGTGGAAGGCCTGGTGCTCGAGCTCTCGCTCCAACTGCTTCTGGCGGGTGACGTCGTGGAAGCTCCAGACGCGACCGACCACCTCACCCCCGACCCGCTGCGGGGTGGAGTACCGCTCGAGGATGCGGCCGTCGGCGAACACGAGGATGTCGAAGCTCTCGGTCTCGGGCTCGGCGTGGAGCTCGCGGACCTTCTGTGCGAACGCGGTCGGGTCGGCCAGCTGCCGACTGGCGTGTTGCAGGACCTGCTCGCCGATGCCCGACGCGACGATGTCGAGTGGGACGGCCCACATGTCGACGAAGCGGGCGTTGAAGCTGGTGATGTGCCCGCTCAGGTCGACGACGAGGATGCCGTCGGCGGTGGAATCGAGGGTGGCGTTGAGCAGCGACAGCATGTCCCGGAGGTCTTCTTCGGTGGCGGTTCGCTCGCTCACGTCGTGACCGGTGATCAGGACGCCGCCCACGGTCGGGTCGTCGGTGAGGTCGACGACGGTCAGCTCGTACGGGACTCCGGTCCCCCGGCGGGCATGGCGTAGCCGGACCTCCACCCGCTCGGGAACGACGCGGGTCACGCCCCGGTGCACGGCTCGATCGATCGCCGACTGCAGGCGGGCCCGATCGGCCGGCTCGACGAGGTCGGTGATGGGGCGGTCCTCGACCGCGGCCTGGTCGTGACCGAGCAGGCGGGTGATGGCCCCCGATGTCGCCTGGACCCGGCCGTGCAGGTCGAGCAGGACGAACAGCGTGGGCGCGTGGTGCACGAGGGTGCGCAGCTTGGCGGTCTCGTCGGTGGCCACCTCCCAGCGACGCCGCTCGGTGAGGTCTCGCATCGACAACAGGATGTGGCCCGTCTCGCCGACCGGCGCGCCGATGACCTCGGCCAGACGCCAGCCGGCGCTGGTCCGGATCCGGAGCTCGATGGGGGTTCCGATGTCCTTGCCCTGCACGCTCGACATCGACAGGAGCGCGGTCTCGAGATCGTCAGGATGGATGAGTTCGAGGCAGGAGTCGCCGATCCAGTCGGCCCGGGGTCGGCCCAGCCGCTTCTCGGCCGCCAGGTTGGCCCACTGCACCACACCGGAGGTGTCGATCAGGACGGTGGCGTCGGGCAGCCGGTCGATGAGCAGCTCGAAGGAGGGCGTCCGTAGCTCCAGCTCCCTCGACGTGCGCACCTCGGCCTCCCTCGGATGCCCTCCACGACATCTGTGCGTGCTCACGTACCTTCGGCACACGTCGGCACCGGACTTGAGGCATTTCGAGGCCCGAACCGGGGGCCCTCGGCGGCCCCCGGCGCGGGCTCAGCTCAGCGGGAGAGGCGCACCGATTCCAGGAGGGTGGCCGGGCGGAGATCGGCCGCCGGTTCGTCGGCCGGCGGCAACGTCGGGGACGCCACCGTGGCCAACTGCTTGTCGTGCGAGCCGGTCGACTTGGCGACGACATCGACGGTGACGACATCGGTCGCGGAGTTCCCCGCCGAGTCGGTGACGGTCAGGGTCACCTGCCGCGGACCCGGGGTCTTCCACCGCGTCGTGGCCGACGATCCCGTGGCGTCGGGCTGACCGTCACCGTCGAAGTCCCACGCCATGGTGAGGGCCGAGGACGGGTCGACGTCGTCGTAGCTCGAGCTGCCGTCCAACTGGATCTTCTTGTTCACCTCCACCGTCGCCGGTTTGGCCTGGGCCACGGCCACCGGCGACCCGTCGGCGGTCGCGCTGCGGCCGTAGTCGAACGGGACACACCCGTCGCCGACGGTGACGTCGAGCGATGCCGTCAGGTTCCCGGGCGACGTCTCCGGGCCGATGTCTTCGCCGGACATGCCGGTGACGTCGAAGCGCAGGCAGTCGTAGGCGAAGCGCCAGGGGTGGATGGTGTTGGCCAGCAGGGGCACACCGCAGTTCGACAGGCACACGGCGTCCTGGGACGGATCGGTGTAGTTGTCGATCCATCCGTCACCGAAGTCGGAGAAGGACGAGTCGCCCGATGCCGCGGTGAAGGCGGCATCGTTCAGGTCCGGGGTGTCGTTGCCGGGATCGGGCTGGGAGTCGAGCGGGCTCTGCGCCGGCGGATCGTCGGTGCCGACGTTGCCGTAGCCATGGGCCTCATCGGTGTAGGTCAACAGCAGGCCGGGCTCGAAGCCGATGGGGTCCCGGTCGTTCTCGCCGTGGCCGTCGTAGTCGAAACCGGAGCGATCGCGGAGCTCGAGGTAGTACGCGTGGTCGGCGGGCGACCCCGCCGAGCTGTCGATGAACTGCCACCCCTTGGTGCACACGCCGCCCAGGCCCTCCTGGCAGCCGCCGTTGAACACCCGGGCGTCGTCGGGACCACCGGTGGACTCGAAGTCGGTGCCGTAGAGCTCCTGCCCGCCGGCGGTCACGTGGAGATCGTCCACGAACCAACCCGGTCGGGCGAGACCAGGATCGGTGGCGTAGGAGAACCGCAGGACGACCTGCTTGCCGGCCAGCGAGGACAGGTCGTAGGCGTCGTCCACGAAGGTCGGGTCACCGTAGTTGCCCAGCACGCGGTCGACGGCGGCCGTACCGGCGTCGTAGGAGGAACCGGTGCCGGTGATGCCGTTGCCGTAGGTGGACTGGCACGGGTTGGCGTTGGGATTCTGGGCCGCCGGCGTCGTGTAGCCGTTGAGCGACTGGAGCGACGACCACGTCTGACCGCCGTCGGTGGACGCCAGCACGAAGCCGTAGTCGTAGTCCCACTCGATGTCGAAGTAGCTCTTGAAGTCGAGCTGGACGTCCGTGCCGGGGGCCACGGCGGCCAGTTCGGGGAGGTAGAGGTCGAAGTTGTGGCCGGCGTTGGGCGCGCACCCGAAGTCGTTGCCGGACTGTGACCACCACAGGTGCGATGCCGAGGCCTGGCTCTCCACGAGGGAGGGATCGATGATCTGCCGGGCCGGCAGCTTGGCCATCCAGGCCGGGCCGTTGTGGACGTCGGGCCCGCTGAGCACGTAGGGGTCGCCGGCGGGGGTCTGCCACTCGATCCGGTGGATGTCGGTGTCGGACTCCTGGAGATCGGTGTAGGAACCGGTGTGGAGCTCGGTGGGCACCACCCAGCCCAGCTCCTGGCGGCTGAACACATCCATGTTCTGCGACTTGTCGGTGGCCATGAGGGTCCAGTCGCCGTAGGTCTCCCGGCTCCCGGTGGTGTAGAAGTCGGGCAGGCCCAGCGAGTGGCCGTACTCGTGGCTGATCACGCTGGCGTGGCGGATCGCCGACTCGGGGTTCACGTTGTAGGGACCGACCCGCACGTAGTGGGGCAGGGAGTCGTCACCGGTACCGCCGTCGGCGGCGCAGTCGTCGGACACGGTGTAGGTGTCGTCGGTCCAGCACTGCGGGACGCCGCTGAGGCTGGTGAGTTGGTCGTCGGTCTGGTATCCGCCGAGACCGGTGACCGGGTCGATGTAGGAGAACTCGAGGCTCGAGCTGTGGGGCCAGATGTTGTCGTAGGGCACGGTCGGGCACTCGGGTCCGCCGATGGTGGTCTCGTCGCAACCCAGCCCCTGGGACACGCCGTTGCCGCCGAGGCCGGTGAACACCATCATGAAGAAGTCGACGACGCCGTCCTTGTCGGTGTCGAAGTTGTCGTAGTCGATCTCGGGATCGGCGATCTGGGCCGCGTCGAAGACCGCCTTGCCGGTGGGCCCGCAACCGGAGTCGATGGCCTGCAGGGCGCCGACGCCCGCCACGGCGCCGATGAGCGCCGAGCCGTTGGCGTCGGCCCCGTAGTAGGCGGTGTTGCCGGGCAGCTGGTACCACCCGTCCTTGATGCGGTCGGGGTAGAGCGCGGAACCCTCCTGGCCGGCACCGCCCAGGGTGAGGCCCCCGGTGCAGGTGTTGACGCTGGCCGGATCGATGGAGGTGAAGTCGAACCCGGGGGCGTAGTCGAATCCGGCCGAGGTGATGCCGGCCGACGGGATGTCGGCCTGCGGGTAGAGCTGACCGAAGCTCATCTCCTGGTACAGGTTGAACGTCGAGCCCGGTTCGGCGGGGTCGTTGATCTTGCGGGCGAGGTCCTCGGCCGTTTCGACCGGGGCGCGATCGGTGTAGGCGACGGGGACCACGGGGAAGGGTCGGTCGCCGTAGCGAGCGCTGTCGTACGTCGGGTCGGTGGGGATCACCTTGGGCCCGTGGCTGGTGGACGCGATCCCACCGGCCGGCCCGCCGTCGAAGCTCAGCGTGGCGGTGGCCGACAGGTCCTTCCAGACCACCTGCGGGTCCTCGCCGGTGCTCTTGGCCCGGGCCTCGACCACCAGGGTGGTCACGGAGGGGGCGTCCTCGGTCCCGGCCGGGAGCTGGCCGGCGTCCCAGGTCAACGAGCCGGCGCTGACCTGCGCGGCGGGGTGGTCGGCGTCGAGCAGGACGGCGCCGTCGGGGGCGGCGACGGTGACGGTGGCGCCCGAGACCGCGGCGCCGGTGTTGGTGAGCAGGACCCGGAACGGGTAGGTGTCGCCGGGCTTGACCCAACCGGTGGAGGACACGAACCGGCTCTCGACCTGGACCGCGCCGGTGCCGGCCACGGCGGTGACGGGCGCCAGCGGATCGGCCGGAGCGGCCACCTCGGGTGCCGCCTGCTGGGTGTCGCCGGCGTGGGCCGGCCGCATCGATGCGGCGTTGGCGAGCAACGGCGGCGCGATGCCCCCGAGCCCGAGAGCGAGAACGACCACGATCACCACACGTCGCACAGCTGGAATCCCTTTCGACCCGGCAACGGATGGTGGTTCCGCCGCTCCTGGGCTCAATTCGTCACGCGAATCGCCCATTCCTGCCGATTCGGCGCGTGCCGGTGGTCACGCCCGCCCGACGACGGGTTCAGCCGCCGATCGGTTCAGGCGCCGGCGCCGGGGAGGTAGCGGCCGATTCGCCGTCCGGTGATCTCCCGCGCCGTGATCTGCACCCATTGACCGGCGTCACCGAGCGTCCAGATGCGCAGGGGCAGCTCCTCGGCCCGGGCGATGTCCTCGGGTCGGTGGAGCTCGTCGGCCCGGCCCTTGAGCATCACGCTCCAGCCGGTGGCGTCGACCTCGTTGATGGAATCGACCTCGAAGCAGACCGACGGATTCCGGTCGAGACCTCGGAGCTTGGCACCGGGCGCCGACCGGAACAGGACCCGCTGGTCGTCGACGACGTAGTTGAGGGGGTAGATCTCGGGAGCGCTGTCGACCAGGACGCCGAGCCGGCCGACTTGGGCCGAGTGGAGCAGGGTCCAGCACTCGTCGGCGTCGAGCAGCTCCATCCACACGCCCTTGGCGATGCCGTCGCCGGCCCGACTCTCGACCATGGCCCAACCTTTCCAGGATCGCTCCGTCGCGGCAAGGGCCGAACGTCCGCGTGCCGGCCGAGGCGATGGATACCGGCCGGTAGGATCAGCCGACCGGGGCGAGCGAGGGGCGCGAACTGCCGGGAAGGAGTGGCCAGTGCACGATCCGGAACCGGGGCGCGGGTTGGCCACGCTGCCGCGACCGCGCGACCGCCGCCTGGCCGTCCGGATCTCGCCCGATGCCTTGCGCCAGGTGCGCCACGGCCATCCCTGGATCTTCGATGGTGCGATCGAGTCGGTGAGCGACGCCGGCCGATCGGGTGATCTCGCCGTCGTGTTCGACCGCGAGCGGCGGTTCGCGGCCATCGGTCTGTGGGATCCGGACTCCCCGATCCGCCTGCGGGTGTTGCACGCGGGTCGACCTCGCCGGATCGACGACGACTTCTGGGCCGAGCGGTTGCTGGCCGCGGCCGATCGACGGCGGGCGCTCACCGCCGACGGTGGCACCACGGGATACCGCGGCGTCCACGGCGAGAACGACGGCTTCCCGGGCCTGGTGATCGACCGGTACGCCGACACCGCCGTGGTCAAGATCTACACCGACGCGTGGCTCCCCCACCTCCACGCCATCGTGCCGCTGGTCCGTGAGGTGTTCGTGGTCGAGCGCGTGGTCCTCCGCCGCAGCCGGTCGGTGGACGCGCCGGTCGGCGGCAGGGCTGCCGCGGTGATGCTCGCCGGGGACCGACCCACCGGGCCGGTGCAGTTCCTCGAGCGTGGCCTGCGGTTCGAGGCCGACGTGCTCACCGGTCAGAAGACGGGCCACTTCCTCGACCAGCGAGACAACCGCGTCCTCGTCGGCGGGCTGTCATCCGGGGCCCGTGTCCTCGACGTGTTCTGCTGCACGGGCGGGTTCTCCGTCCACGCCGCGGCCGGCGGCGCCTCGTCGGTGCTGAGCGTCGACCGCAACCGACCGGCGCTCGAGACCACCAGGCGCAACATGGACCTCAACCGCGACCGGGATTCGGTCCGGAGCTGCCGCCACGAGATCGAGGAGGGCGACGCGTTCGAAGTGCTCGCCGCGTTGGGTCGCCAGGGCAGGCGGTTCGACGTGGTCGTCATCGACCCTCCGTCCTTCGCGTCCCGATCGTCCCAGGTGGAACGGGCACTGACCGCCTACGGCCGCCTCACTCGCCTCGGACTCGCGGTCACCGAGCCGGGAGGCATGCTCGTGCAGTCATCGTGCTCGAGTCGGGTGACCGAGTCGGTGTTCCACGACACGATCCGAGCCTCGGCCGCCGGCGCGGGGCACCGGCTCAGCGAGTGGGCCCGCACCGGACACGCCATCGATCATCCGATCTCGTTTCCCGAAGGCCGATACCTCGCGACGATGTTCGCCCGGGTCGACCCATGAGCGCGCCACCCGTGCACGGCAGGGTGGCACCGGGCTTCGAGCGAATCGTCGATGTCTTCCAGGCGAACTTCGTCGACCACGGCGAGGTCGGGGCCGCGGTCCATGCCATCGTCGATGGCGTGGTCGCGGTCGATCTCTGGGCCGGTGCCGCCGACGACCGCGGGCGGGAGTGGACGGCGGACACGTTGGTCGACGTGTACTCGGTCGGTAAGCCGATCGTTGCCGCGTTGGTCCTCCAGCTCGTCGACGACGGTGTCGTCGGCCTCGATGACCCCGTCGCCGCCCACTGGCCCGAGTTCGGTGGCGGCGGCAAGGAACGCGCCACCGTCCGGCAGCTCCTGTGCCACCGAGTGGGGGTCCCCGCCATCCGGGAGCCGCTCACCGACGACGACCTGTTCGACTTCCGGACCATGGTCGACGCCGTGGCGCGCACGCCGGCGTGGTGGGAGCCCGGGGCCCGGCACGCCTATCACACCAACACGTACGGCCACCTCACCGGGGGGCTCATCGCCGCGGTCACCGGGCGCGGTCCCGGCGACCAGCTCCGCCGGCGGATCGCCGGTCCGCTCGGTGCCGATGTCCACTTCGGCGTCGCCGAGGACGAGCTGGCGCGTTGCGCCGACGTCCTGTGGAACGGCAGCTCCCTGACTGCCACCTTCGAGGAGCTCGACGCGCTCGAGGGCGACGACCGCATGACGATGCTGAGCTACGCCAATCCACCCGGCTACTCGTCGATGGGCGTGGTGAACTCCACCCGGTGGCGACAGGCCGAGATCCCCTCCACCAACGGACACGCCAGCGCCCGCGGGGTCGCCACCGTCTACCAGGGCCTGCTCGACGGGCGCGTCCTTTCCGAGGGGTTGCTCGCCGAGGCCACCCGCCCGCAGTCGAGCGGCTGGTGCCCGACCCTCGGCCAGGACGTCACCTTCGCCCTGGGCTTCCAGCCGTGGACCCCACACCGTCAGGTCGGCCGAACGCCGGGTAGCTACGGCCATTTCGGCACCGGGGGCGCGCTCGGGTTCGCCGATCCCGACCGGCGCATCGCGTTCGGCTACGTGATGAACCATGTCATCCCTCGGTGGCAGAGTCCGCGGAACCGTGCGCTGGTCGACGCGCTCTACGCCGCCCTCGACGACACCTGACGACGGTTCCGGGGGTCAGCGACCGTTGGCGGAGACGTGCATGTTGTCCTTCAGCGACTTCCACTGGCCGCCCCAACCCCACCCGGCGTCGAGAAAGCCGGCCACGTCGTCGGCGGTCAACATCCCGGCCTTGTGCACGCTGCGATCGGCGTAGGCCGAGGCCAGTTCGGGGAGCACGACATCGCCCTTCACGTACGGGTTCTGGAACGGGTTGATGTCCACCGCTCGACCGTAGGCGTGTTCCGACCAGCTGGTCGCCCCCCGGGTGGGACGGCACACGAAGGCTCCGGTGTCGTTGCCGTCGCCCGTGGGAGGCGCATCGAGGTCGGCCTCGGTGGCGATGCGCATCGACTCGATCGGGAACCGGCGATCGAACAGGGCACCGAAGCCGGCGAGGACGGCGTCGACCGCGTCGGCGTTGACCAACAGCTCACCGGTGTGCAGCTCCTGGTCGAAGCCCCAGAACGGAATGGTCAGGTAGCGCAGGTCGTCCAGCGTCACGGGGCAGCCGTCCGACCAGGTCGAACGCTCCACCACGTCCGCGGGCACCGCCTCGACGGTCGGTCGGTATTCGTCCGTGGCCGGCGGGGGCAGCACGTCGATGGTGGCGAACCGGCGGTCGACCAGCTCGGGCGGTGTCGGCTGGATCTCGCCGTAGCCGTCCGGCCCCACGGGCAACACCCGGGTGCCGAGCCAGTCGGGCCGGGGCGTGGTGATGGGTGGCCGGGTGGACGGTGGGGTCGTGGTGGCGGGCGGGGCCGTGGTCGTCGTGCTCGGGGTGGTGCTGGCCGACGTGGACGTGGACGCCGTTGCCGGTGTGCCCGACTCGCCCGATCCGGCGCACGCCGCCAACAGCAGGGTCGCCGCCACCACGCCCCGCACCACCCAACTGACCGGTCCCTGGCTCACGCCGGGTGGTCGAGGCCGGTGAGGTGCTCGACCAGGTTGAAGCCGTGCAAGGAGGGCCCGGACGCCGAGACCGCGATCCGGGTGATCGATGCCGGGGCCACGAACATGCGCCACGCGACCTCGTCACCCACCCCGAGCGCCCAGGCGACGGCCGCCTTGATCGGCGACACGTGGGTCACCACCACCACGTTGTGGTCGATGGCGTCAGCGCGCAGGTCGTCGCACGCGGCCCGCACCCGCTGCCCGAGTGCTCGAATGCTCTCCCCGCCCTCCGGCGCGAAGTCGAGATCGGCCCGCCAGGCGCGCCACAGCCCGGGGTCGAGGTCGGCCATGGCCGACCCGTCGAGGGTGCCGTAGTCCAGCTCGATCCACCGGTCATCGGTTTCCACCGGCAGACCCCACGCCATCGCGGTCTGGCGCGTGCGCCGCAACGGCGAGGATACGACCCGGTCCACCGGCCCGACCTGAGCCGCGAGGGCGTCGGCCTGGACGCGTCCGACATCGTCGAGACCGACATCGAGTCGGCCGAGTAGCCGCTTGTCGCGGTTGGCCTCGGTGCGACCGTGGCGCACGACGATCAGCACGAGCCGGTCACCGGTGGCCCGCGTCGCGAACCGGTCTCCCGCGGCAGTTGCCCGGTCGTGCGGAACGCGGCGCGGTGGGTGGGGTCGTCGAGACCGACGCGCCGCATCCACCACAGCCCGACGGCGACGCCCGCGATCTCCATGAGTACCGACAGTCCCCCGCGCGCCAGTTCGGGCGGATCGGCAGTCGACAGGCCGACCCCGGTGAGCGGCCACCAGAACGCGTCCGTGTCCGCCCACGTTCCCGACAACACGAGGTAGGCAAACAGCCCGATGGGGAGCCCGAGCAGCCGCCGACGGAGGATGCGCCGACCGCGCGTGGCCAGCATGACCACGGCCAGAACCGCCACGGCGGTGACCAACGAGTGGAGCGGCCCCGGCCGGCCGAGGACGATCTCGGCGACGGGCAGCACGGCACCCACCATCACCAGCCGATAGTCGAGGGCGGGGCTGTCGAACACCGCCCACACGCCCACGACGGCGAGCACGAGGTACCAGATCAACACGACGTGGTGACCACGGTCAGACGCGTACGAGGAAGCGGTCGCAGTCCTCGCAGCGGATCTCCTCGTCGGGCGCGAGATGGAGGATGCGGTCGTACTCGACGGCCGAGAGCTTCATGTGGCACGCCCCGCACGTCCCGGACTCGAGCCGGGCCACCGCGGTGCCCCCGAGACGATCCCGGGTCTTCTCGTAACGGGCCAACGCCTCCGGATCGATGCCCTCGACCGCCTCGACCCGTTCGGCCACGGCCGCGTCGCGTTGCGCGGCGATCGATGACTCGGCCTCGGCCAGCGCCTTGGTGACGGCCAGCGCTCGGGCATCGAGATCGGCTCGATCGGAGGCCAGGGCGGCCAGCCGGGCGTCGATGGGTTCGATCTGCTCGAGCACTTCCAGCTCGTCGTCCTCGAGCGCGGAGATCCGGCGCTTGAGACTGGTGACCTCCTCCTGGAGGGTCTGGAGCAGGCCGGCGTCGGAGCTCCCGCCGCCGTAGAGCTGGCTCTCCTCGTGGGCGATCCGCTCCTCGATGTGGGCGATCTCGTCCTCGATGCGGCGTTGCTCCTTCACCAACACGTGCTTCTCGGCCTCGGCTTCCTCGGTCTCGCTCCGCACCCCGGCGAGGCGGTCCTCCAGCTCGACCAACTGGGCCCGCTCAGGGAGCTGCGCGTCCCGGTGGTCGAGCTTCTGGATGGTGGAGTCGATCGCCTGGACGGCCAGGAGCTGTTCCCAAGGGTTCATGTCAGTTGCCGTTCGTTCCGGGGAAGTCTCCCCCGGTGGTCGGGGGTGATGGTGTGGTGGTCTTCGGCGGCTTGGTGCCGGGCACCGAGGTGGGCACGGTGGTCGAGTCGCCGCCGGGGGCCGTGGTGGTCGTCGCGGAGGTCGACCGGGTGGTGGAACGAGGCTTCGATCGGCTCAGATCGACCCCCTTGTCGACCTCGAGCATCTTGCCGCTGGACGGTCGGGTGGGCGGGGCGACGAAGGGGATCGGCGTGAGGTCCTTCTGGATCGCGCCCATGTAGGCGCCGAAGATGCGCGCCGGGTACGAGCCGCCGGTGACGCTGCGGCCGCCGACGCGGTTCATCGGGACGTTGCCCTCGATGGCCCCCATCCACACCGACGTGGCCAGCTGCCGGCTGAACCCGACGAACCAGGCGTTGGAGAAGTCCTGGGCGGTGCCGGTCTTGCCGCCGATGTCGTAGCCGGAGATGCGGGCGGCCGTGCCGGTACCGCCGAGCACGTTGTCCTTCAAGATGTCGGCCGCGAGCTGAGCCGTCTCGATCGAGAAGACCCGGTGGCCCTCGTCCGTGTGTTCCAACAGGGTGTGACCGGTGCGGTCGAGCACCCGATCGACGAAGTACGGGGGGTTGAAGTAACCGTCGTTGGCGATGGCGGCGTACGCCCCGGCCATGGCCAGCGGGGTCACGCCCTGGGTGCCCAGCGGGGTGGAGAAGATGGTGGGATCGAGATCGGTGACCTCACCGGCGGCATTGCGCGTCTTGAGGCCGAGCTTGCCGGCCATCTCGACCACGTTGTCGATGCCGGCGACCTGGCCGAGCCGCACGTAACCGCAGTTCGACGAGTTGGTCGTCATCGACTTGATGGAACCGACGAAGCCGTGCGACTTGCCGAAGTTGTTGACCTCGTAGATCTCCGACACGCCGGGGATCTTGAACCGGCACGGACCGAGGCCCGAGATGCGGTCGGACGGCGAGTACCCCTGCTCGAGCAGGGTGAGCAGGACGTAGACCTTCATCGACGAGCCGGGCTGCCGGTAGCCCTGGGTGGCGAGGTTGAACTGGTTCTCGGGGCTGAACCCGCGCCCACCGACGAGGGCGCGCACCGCGCCGGTGCTGGGCTCGACCGAAGCCATGGCCACGGTGCCGACCGCGTCCTGGCCCGCCTGGTTCTTGCCGGCGATGAACGCCGTCGGATCACCGTCGAGGGCGAACGGCGCCAGCACCTGGTTGCGGGCCAGGTTGGCGAGGTATTGAGCGCCGAGATCCAAGGTGGTGTGGATCTCGAGTCCACCCTTGAACAGCGCGGTGGTGCGTTCCGACCGAGTGTCGCCCAGCCGGGGATCGTCGAGGAGCTGCCGCTTGACCTCCTCGACGAAGTAGTCGTTGACCGGGGGCGTGTACTGCACGGGTTTGTCGGGCAACGGCGCCTCGTTGGCGAACGATGCCTGCGCCTCGGTGATCTTGCCCACCTCGACCATGCGCTTGAGGGCGATGCGGCGCCGTTCCAACGCCACCTTCGGGTACAGGAACGGGTTGTAGTCGATCGGGTTGCGGATCATTCCGGCCAGCAGCGCGGCCTGGGCGAGATCGAGCTGGGACGCTTCGACACCGAAGTAGGTCTCGGCCGCGGCCTGGATGCCGTAGCTGTGGTTCCCGAGGTAGATCGTGTTGAGATAGCGCTCGAGGATCTGCATCTTCGACATCTGCTTCTCGAGCCGGAGGGCGAGGAACGCCTCCTTCGTCTTGCGGGTGAAGTCCTGCTCCGACGTGAGCAGGCTCTGTTTCACCAGCTGCTGGGTGATCGTCGACCCACCCTGGGCGATCCCGCCCGACTCGACGTTGGAGAGCAGGGCGCGAACCGTGGCTCGGACATCGACCCCCTTGTGACGGAAGAAGTCGGAATCCTCGACCGAGAGCACGGCGTCGATGACGTGCTGGGGGAGCTCCTCGATGTGGATCGGGGCCCGGTTCTCCTCGTCCTGCAGGGTGGCGAGCAGCGTCCCGTCCTTGGCGTAGACGTAGGACCGCACGTCGAGCGGGCCGAGCACGACGTCGCTGGCCACCCCGTGGGTGGCGGTCTTCAGGTCGGCGAGCTGGGGACCCACCACCAGGCCGCCGGCGGTGATGACCAGGGACCCCAGCGCGAGGATGAGCGCGAGACGCAGGAGGGCTTGGAGGGCGCGAGACACGATCCATGCAGCGTACCGGTGGGTCTGTCCGCCATCCGATCACCGGCCGGCCCGCCGGCCGGGTCCGATGGCTAGGTTCGGCGATCCAGCCCCACCCCACAGGAGACCCGATGGCCCACCCCCGCCCGTTCCGCTTCGGCGTCCAGATCAGCACCGCGGCCTCGGCTCAGGACTGGGTCAGGCTCGCCCGCCGCGCCGAGGAGCTCGGCTACTCGAGCCTGTTCATGCCCGACCATTTCGGCGAGCAACTGGCCCCGGTCCCCGCGCTCATGGCGGCCGCCGACGCCACCACCGACCTGCGCATCGGGACCTTGGTGTTCGACAACGATTTCAAGCACCCCGTCGTGCTGGCCAAGGAGGTCGCCACCATCGACCTGCTGAGCGGGGGACGCTTCGAGTTCGGCATCGGCGCGGGCTGGATGAACACCGACTACGAGCACTCGGGCATCGTCCACGATCGACCCGGCATCCGGATCGACCGCCTCGAGGAGGCCCTGACCGTCTGCAAGGGCCTCTTCGCCGAGGGCCCGGTCAGCTTCACCGGATCGCACTACACCGTCACCGGTCTCGAGGGGATGCCCAAACCGGTGCAGCGTCCCCACCCGCCGATCCTGATCGGAGGTGGCGGGCGACGAGTCCTGTCGCTGGCCGCCCGCGAGGCGGACATCGTCGGCATCAACCCGAAGCTGACCTCGGGGCGAGTGGACAGCTCGGCGGCCCGCAACGGCGCACCGGAGGTCACCGACCAGAAGGTGCAGTGGGTCAAGGACGCGGCCGGCGACCGTTACGACGATCTCGAGTTGAACATGCTGGTGTTCGCGGTCGTGGTCACCGACGACCGCGCCGGCACCGCCGAGATGATGGCCCCGCTGTTCGATGTCGAGCCCGAGGTGGTCCCCGACTACCCCCTGGCCTGGATCGGTAACGAGGACGAGATCGTCGAGTCGCTGCAGGCTCGACGAGACCGCTGGGACGTCAGCTACCTGGTCGTACAGGCCGACGCCATGGAGGCGGCCGCCCCGGTGGTGGCCCGCCTGGCGGGGACCTGAGGCCGGCGAAGCCCCGTGGCCGACTACGCCCTCGCCGGCGCAGGATGGATCAGCGCGGTGCACGGCCTCGCCGTGCGCGCCCAGCGGGACGGCCGCGTCGTGGCCGTCGCCTCCCGCACCGAGGCCTCGGCCGCGGCCCGGGTCGCGGAGACCGGCGGTTCCGTGGTGGCCTACGAGGACCTCCCGGCCGGCGCCGACATCGTCATCGTCGCCACCCCGCCGTCCCGGCATGCCATCGACGCCTTGCGCGCCATGGCCAACGGGGCAGCGGTCGTCGTCGAGAAGCCCCTCTGCACGACCCTCGACGACGCCGACCGGCTCGTCCGGGTGGTCGAGGCCGGAGGCATGCTCACCTACGCCGAGAACCTCCTGTTCGCCGATCCGGTCAGCCGGGCGCTGCCGGAGATCGCCGGCCTCGGTCCGCTCACCCATCTGACCGCCCGGGCCATGCAACCCCGGCCCAACTGGGGCGACTTCACCCGTCGGCACTGGGGCGGCGGGGTCCTGTTCGATCTCGGGGTGCATCCGCTGGCCCTGGTGCTGCGGGCCGTCGGCATGGCCCGGCCGGTCGGCGTCCGGGCGGCGTTCGAGGCCAGCGAAGACGTCGAGGTGGAGGACCGGGCCAGCATCCAGCTGCGTTTCGACACCGGGCTGGTGGCGTCGATCGAGGTCTCGTGGCGCGAGGAGCAGCCGATCTGGGACCTCCAGGCCGCGTCCGACACCGGTGCGGTCGTGCTCGAACTGCTTCCCGACATCGTGCTCGAACGGAACGGTGAGCCGATCGAGCTGGCCGCGCCGCCCCAGGATGCGGACCATCCGCCCCAACTCGACCAGTTCGGGTACATCGAGCAGCTGCGCGATGCCGAGATGGCCTGGCGGAGCGGGCGATCCTCGGCCATCAGCGACGTCCACTTCGGCCGGGAGGTGCTCGAGATCGTCTGTGCCGCGGCGCTGTCGGCCCGCTCGACCAACGAGACCCCCCTCCCCTACGTCGGTCCGCGGGACCGGCCACCGATCGAGCTCTGGCGGCCGAACCGCTGAGGCGGGCGCCCGGAACGCTTCGCGTCGCCGGCCCCGGACGGCTCTAGCGTGACCCCGTGACCCCGCCGACCACCGCGCCGGACGCCGCCGGCGACGGCACCATCTTCCGGCGCGGCACCGAGCTGTTGTCGGAGATGATCCGGGCCAACCCGTGGCCGTTCGCGGGCGCGCTGGGCGGCTCGATGCTGTTCTCCACGGCGTCCGTGGCCGGCGCGATCGTCCTCGGACGGGTCACCGACGACCTCATCGTCCGCACCGGCTCGGGTCACACGACCGTGCACGCGGCCATCGGCGCCGGTGCCGTGATCGTGGGCATGTCGGTGGCGAGGGCGATCGGCGTCATCGGCCGCCGGTACTTCGGGATCATGACCACCCGGCGCATGCAGATGCGGTGGTTCGATCGGTTGTCCGACCACTACCTCGACCAGCCGCTGCGCTTCTTCCAGTCCCAACCCACGGGGAAGCTGCTCGCCCACGCCGACAACGACGCCGAGCGGTCGGCGTTCGCCATGCAGCCGCTCCCCCTGTCGCTCGGCGCGGTCGTCCTCCTCGTCTTCGCGTCGATCAGCCTCGCCGTGCTCGATCCCCTGCTCCTGCTCATCGGCTTGCTGCTGTTCCCGTCCCTGATCCTGATGAACCGGCTCTACACCGCTCGGGTCGAGGGCCCGTCGGCGCGGGCCCAGGCCCATGTCGGGGCGGTGAGCTCGGTGGCCCACGAGAGCTTCGAGGGGGCACTCGTGGTCAAGCTGCTCGGCCTCGAGGGGCGGGAGTCCGAACGGATGCGAGAAGCGTCGGATCGGCTCCGCACCGAGCGGCTGGTCATCGGCCGGTTGCGCGCCGCCTTCGAGCCCGCGCTCGATGCCCTCCCGGCCCTCGGCACCGTGGCACTGCTCGCCGTGGGCACGTCCCGCGTCGATTCCGGGGCCATCACCACCGGCGATCTCGTCCAGGCCATGACCTTGTTCGGGATCCTCGCCTTCCCGATGCGGGTGATGGGCTTCCTGCTGGAGGAGCTGCCCCGCTCGGTCGTGTCGCGCGAGCGCATCGTCGGCGTCCTCGAGGTCGACCACGCCGACGACGCCGTGCTCGTGGACGACGAGGAGCGCCGGCGCCACCTCGATCCCGGGCCCCTCCCCCTCACCGTCGACAACGTGTCGTTCGCCTACGGCTCCGAGCCCGTGCTGCGGTCCATCTCGTTCCAGGTGGGCCCGGGCGAGGTGGTGGCGCTCGTCGGCTCGACCGGCAGCGGCAAGTCGACGCTGTGCACGTTGCTCGCCGGGCTCGCCCGCCCCACCAGCGGCGAGATCCGCCTGGGCGACGTGCCCCTCCGCCACGCCCACCCCGTCGACCTCCGGCGGGCGGTCTCGCTCGTGTTCCAGGAGACGTTCCTCTTCGCCGACACCGTCCGGGAGAACCTCACCCTGGGCGAACCCGTCGACGACGAGACCCTGAGCTGGGCGATGGAGATCGCCCAGACCGGCTTCGTGGCCCGCCTCCAGGAGGGCATGGACACCATCGTCGGCGAACGGGGCGTCACGCTCTCCGGCGGCCAGCGGCAACGGATCGCCCTGGCCCGGGCCATGCTGCGCCGGCCCCGGCTGCTGCTGCTCGACGACGCCACGTCGGCCATCGATCCATCGGTCGAGCGCCGCATCCTCGATGGCCTCCGGGCCGAGCTCGACACCACCACCTTGGTGGTCGCCCAGCGGGTGGCCACCATCCGACTCGCCGATCGGATCCTGTTCCTCGACGACGGCCGCATCGTCGCCGACGGAACCCACGACGAGCTGCTCGCCACCACTCCCTCGTACGCCGCGCTCGTCCGCGCCTACGAACAGGACGACCGGCCGTGACCGACGTGGCGCCCACCGACACCGCCGACGTCGCGCTCGACGAGACGCCCGCCGACCTCGACGGTGCGATCGCGGTCCTCCGGCGCGGGCTGGCATCGACACCCGAGCTCAAGGTCGGTCTGCTCTTCACCGTCGGCATGGCCGTCGGCAGCGGTGGCGGGCGCCTGGCCGTCCCGATCCTGATCCAGCAGATCCTCGACCGCGGCGTGCTCGGCGCCCAGGGATTCCGGCCCGGCTTCGTCTACCCGGCCTGCGTCATCGCGACGGTGGTGGTCGTCGCCCTGTTCTGGCTCAGCCGGGCCACCTACCTCCGGCTCATCCTGGCCGCCGAGAACAGCCTGTTCGGCCTGCGCGTCCGGGCCTTCGACCACATCCACCGGCTGGCGGTGGCCGATCACACCGAGGCTCGCCGGGGCGAGCTGGTGGCGAGGGTGACCGCCGACGTGGAGACCCTGGCCCAGTTCACCCAGTGGGGCGCGGTGAGCTGGATCGTGAACCTGTCGATCATCGCCGGCACCCTCACGGCGATGGCGGTGTACTCGTGGCAGCTGGCCCTGCTGGTGTTCACCGTGTTCGTCCCGCTCGTGCCCGTGATGCGGCTGCTCCAGCAACGCCAGCTGCGCGCCTACGACGAGGTCCGGAACACGGTCGGGTCGAGCCTCGCCGAGGTGTCCGAAGCCGTCACCGGCGCACCCGTGGTCCGGGCCTACGGGCTCGAGACCCGGACCCGGCACCGGCTCCGCTCCGCCATGCGCATGCAGTACCGGGCCCACCTGCGGGCCGCGGTCTACTTCGCGTTGCTGTTCCCCCTCGGCGACGTGTTCGGCTCGATCGCCCTCGCCGCCGTCGCGGGGGTGGGTGCGATCCACGGCGCCACGCTCGGGGTGTCGCCCGGCGAGCTGGTCGCGTTCCTGTTCCTCGTGAACCTGCTCCTCGCCCCGGTGGCCGAGCTGTCGGAGGTGTTCGACCAGACGCAGACCGCCATCGCCGGTTGGCGCAAGATCCTCGGCGTGCTGGCCATGCCGGTCGACATCGTCGAGCCCGAACCGGGTCGCGCGCTCCCCGGCGGCCCGCTCGGCATCGAGGCCCGCGGCGTGTCGTTCTCGTACCGGACCGGACCACCCGTGCTCCACGAGGTCGACATCACCATCCCGGCCGGCACCAAGGTGGCGGTGGTCGGCGAGACCGGCTCGGGCAAGACCACCTTCGCCACGCTGCTGTGCCGGCTCGCCGATCCCACCGCGGGCAGTGTGCGCATCGGCGGCGTCGACCTCCGTCAGGTGTCGCGGGACTCCCGGCACCGAGCCATCCGGATGGTGCCCCAGGACGGCTTCCTGTTCGACACCACCATCGCGGCCAACGTCCGGCTCGGCTGCGAAGGCGCCGGCGACACCGAGGTGCGGGCCGCGTTCGCCGCCCTCGGCCTCGACCGGTGGGTGGCCGGGCTCCCCGACGGCATCGCCACCCCCGTGGGCGAGCGGGGCTCGAACCTGTCGGTCGGTGAACGTCAGCTGGTCGCCCTGGCCCGAGCCCAGCTCGCCGCCCCCGGGGTCTTGATCCTCGACGAAGCCACCAGCGCCATCGACCCGGAGACCGAGCAGGCCCTCGCCGCCGCCCTCGTCCGCCTGTCGCAGGGCCGCACCGTGGTGAGCATCGCCCACCGGCTGTCCACGGCCGAGGCGGCCGATCTCGTGCTGGTGTTCGACAAGGGGCGGGTGGTCGAGCAGGGTCGCCACGACGACCTCGTCGCCGCCGGCGGCGTCTACGCCGCGCTCCACCGGTCCTGGATCGGCGCCACCCGCGAGACCACCCCCTCCTAGCCCAAACCCGAAAATCTCGTTCGCCCGTCCACCCTGGTGTGACGCGCTGACGACAGATCTCGTGGGTGGTGGACAAGCGCTACCGTTCTCGGGCGCTTCCCCCGCGTCAGCTCGACTGCGGAGGAACCATGCGCGAGCTCCTCGGGCTCGCCGCGCCCGTCATGGCACGGCAACATGCCCTGATCACCATCATCCAGGCGCAAGAACTGGGCAGCTCACGCGAGGCGGTCCGCCGATTGGTGCAGCGCGGCGTCTGGCAGCGGATCGACCGGGGGCTCTACGGCCCCTGCGGCGTCCCCCTGACCTGGCGGCGACGACTGATGGCCGTGGTGCTCGTCGCGCCCGGCGGCTCACTCATCTCGCATCGCGCCGGCGCCGCCCTTCGCGGCGTCGGTGGGCTGCACGAACCCGCCCCGGAGATCTCCATCCCCCGAGGCTCCAGCCTCCGACGCCCCGGCGTCATCGTCCACGAATCGACCGATCTCGAGTTGGCCCGACCCTGCTTCATCGACGGCATCCCGACCACAGGATGTTCGCGTCTGGCGATGGACCTCGGAAGTGTCGTCTCGCCCCGGCGATACGTGCAGACCGTCCGAGAACTGCGTCACGCGCACGGCGTCACGAGCGCAGAGCTGCTCCACACCTACCTGCGCCACAAGCGCCAGGGTCGGAATGGCGGCGGCGCGATGCGCGACTGGCTGGACCGCTATTTCGACATTGACGGCGTGCCCGAGTCCGGACTCGAGCAACTGGTCCTGGACGCTCTGCTCGATGCTGGCCTGCCAGATCCCGTGTTGCAGTGGTGGGTCCAGACGCCCGAACGCCGGTACCGGCTCGACATCGCCTACCCGCACTTGCTCGTCGCCATCGAGGTCGACGGAGCCCAGCATCGCGACCCCGAGATCGCGCACGACGACGAGATCCGGACGAAGGCCCTGGAGACGCTCGGGTGGCAGGTGATCCGAATCCGGGGCAGTCACCTCGCTACGGACCTTCTCGATGCCATCCGCCGCCTGCACCACCTCCAGGTCGAATCTGTCGTCACCGCGTCAGCGCAGGTGTGACGCGCCGACGAAATATTCATTTGGGGGCGGGGTCATAGGCTCCCCCGGCATGAGCGAGCCGATCACCGCCGCCCCGGCCTGGGCCGAACTCACCCGCCACCACGCCGAGGTCAGCGGGCTCCACCTGCGGGACCTGTTCGCCGCGGACCCGGCTCGGGGTACGTCGATGGTGGTTCAGGCCGGCGACCTGTACGTCGACTACTCCAAGCACCGGATCACCTCGGAGACGCTCCAACTCCTGCTCCGCCTGGCCGAGCAGCGCCACCTCGGCGAGTGCTTCGCCGAGTTCTTCGCCGGCGAACACGTCAACACCACCGAGCACCGACCCGCGCTGCACACCGCGCTGCGACGGCCACGTACCGACTCGCTCGTCGTCGACGGCACCGACGTCGTGGCCGAGGTCCACACCGTCCTCGACCGCATGGCTGCGTTCGCCGACCGTGTCCGCGACGGTGACTGGCTGGGATCCACCGGCCAGCCCATCCGTTCGGTCGTCAACATCGGGATCGGTGGGTCCGACCTCGGGCCCGCCATGGCGGCGATCGCCCTCCGCCGCTGGGTACGGGACGATCTCGCCCTCCACTTCGTGTCCAACGTCGACGGCGACGACCTCGCCGCCGCGCTCCGCTCGGTCGACCCCGCCTCGACGCTGTTCATCGTCGCGTCCAAGTCGTTCACCACGCTCGAGACGCTGACCAACGCGGGACATGCCAAGGACTGGTTGCGGGCCCAGCTCGGCTCGGACACCGACATCGCCGCCCATTTCGTGGCCTTGTCGACCAACCTCGACGCCGTCGCCGAGTTCGGCATCGACCCGGCCAACGCGTTCGGCTTCTGGGACTGGGTCGGGGGCCGGTACTCGGTCGATTCGGCCATCGGGCTGTCGCTCATGATCGGGATCGGCCCCGACGCCTTCGGTGACTTCCTCGGCGGATTCCACACCATCGATCGCCACGTCCAGGATGCGGCGTTCGGCGCCAACGCCCCGGTGCTGATGGCGCTGCTGAACCTGTGGTACCGAGACTTCTTCGGGGCCCAGACCCAGGCCGTGCTCCCGTACAGCGACGTCCTCGCCCGCTTCCCGGCCTATCTCCAGCAGCTGGAGATGGAGTCGAACGGCAAGCGGGTGATGCTCGACGGCTCACCGGTACCGGTCGACACCGCATCGATCGTGTGGGGCGAGCCGGGCACCAACGGCCAGCACGCCTTCTACCAACTGCTCCACCAGGGCACGACGATGGTGCCGTGCGACCTGATCGGCTTCGCCCGGCCGACCGACGACCTGTTGGCCGACACCGATCAGCACGACCTGCTGACCGCCAACCTCCTGGCCCAGGCGGAGGCACTGGCCTTCGGGCGGACGGCCGACGAGGTCCGGGCCGCGGGCGTCGCCGACGAGCTCGTGGCCCATCGCACGTTCCTCGGCAACGTCCCCACGACGACGATCCTGGCCCCTCGCCTCACCCCGGGCGTCCTCGGACAGCTGATCGCGCTCTACGAGCACAAGGTGGCGGCCCAGGGGTTCCTGTGGGGCATCAACAGCTTCGACCAGTGGGGTGTCGAGCTGGGCAAGGCCCTGGCCACGACCATCGCCGGCGAGATCGCCGACGGCACCGACGGCGACCACGACTCCAGCACCACCGCCCTGCTCCGCCGCTACCGGGAGCTGCGAGCCGACTGACCGGTGTCGGGTGCGCTCCGACCGCGCGTCGCTCGACGCCCGGGAGGAATGGTCATCGTCAGCGCCGAAGACCCCCACGTGAACGGGTCGGGCCGAAGCCTCCGCACGCGAGCGCGCGTGGTGCTCGGCGCCATTGCCCTGACCGTCGTGGTCGGGACCAGCGCGAGCGCGTCGATCGGGGCGGCTCCCCTGGCCGATCCATGCCCGTTCGGATGGCAGGACACGCCGACGCCCACCCGGGTCCCCGGAACGACGATCGATCTGGAGGCCGTCGCCGTGGCAGGGACGTACGACGCCTGGGCCGTCGGGCAGGAGCACATGAACGGCGAGACACGATCCCGGATCCTCCACTGGGACGGCTCGTCCTGGGCGGCGAGCTCTGCCCCGACCGTGCCTGGCGAGGACCGGCTCCACGACATCGCGGCGCGAGGCCCGTCCGATGTGTGGGCCCTCGGAACCCAGGAGGTCGACGGGGCGATTCGTCCGCTGCTGCTCCACTTCGACGGCTCGTCGTGGTCGATCGCCGCGGAGTCCGACGAGCTCGCCGATGCCGGCCACCTCTCGTCGTTGCAGATCGGTCCGGACGGCGAGCTGTGGGCGGTGGGCGCCGACTGGTCCACCGGTCAGCGCCGGCCGATCGCGCTCCGCCGCATCGGAGGCGCGTGGCAGCGGGTCGGGACACCGGAGGTACTCGGCACCGGCGCGGCCTTCGTCGACGTCGCCGTCGTCGCCCCGGACGAGGTGTGGGCCGTGGGCAGTTACACCGACGAGTACTTCGGTTCTCAGGCCACCATCCAGCGCTGGGACGGCCGTTCCTGGACGACGCAGCAATCACCGGGCTTCCAACGCGCGTTGGTGGCGGTGGCCGCGGCCGGGCCCGACGACGTGTGGGCCGTCGGCAGTAGGCAAACCGGGCAGGCTGCGACCCCGCTCGCCGTCCACTGGGACGGGACCGAGTGGTCTGACGCCCCGCTCACCGGGGATTCGAACGACCTGTACGGATCCCTCCGGGATGTGGCGATGGCCGGGCCGGACGACGTGTGGGCGGTGGGTGCCTCCTCCCCTGACGGAGGAAGCGAGACCCGGGGGCTCACGGAGCACTGGGACGGCGACGGTTGGACCCTCGAGCCATCACCGTCTCCGGGTGGACTCAGCGATTCCCTCCGGAGTGTGGCCGTCGGGTCCTTCGGTGAGCGTTGGGCGGTCGGTGGAACCGATTTCGTAGCGGTTGCCGTTCGGCGGTGTGACGGCCGGCAGGCATCGACGTCCCTCACCGCGGACCCCGTCCTTCGCGCCGTACCAGACGGTCCCACGATCGGCCGCGCCGAGGTGCGGGCCACGCTCCGTTCGGGCAGCAGCGGGGTGCAAGGGGTCGAGCTGCAGTTCGATCTCGGTGCACGATCGTGCGTCGCGGTGACCGACTCCGAAGGTGTGGCGCGATGTCCCGGCCTCGATGCGCTCGGCGCCGTGGCGAACGGCGGGTTCACGGTCACCTTCGAGGGGAACAGCTTCTTCGGGCCGAGCGACGACGAGGCCGGCGTCACCTAGCGCTCGCCGGCGGTCAAGAACGCCGCGCCGTCAGGCGTCGACGTCGTCCGCGGCGGCAGCGTCAGGAGAGCCTTCGGCGCCGGCCGAATCAGCCGAGGCCTCGACCCGGGCGAGGAAGGCCCGCAGGGTCTCGTTGAAGGCGGTGGGGTTCTCGAGGTTCGGGAGGTGCGAGCTGTCCTTGATCAGGACCAGCTCGCCGTCGTCGACCAGGCGCGAGATCAGGGTCGACTCCGACAGCGGGGTGACCCGGTCGAGCTCACCGGCCACGACGAGCGTGGGCCGGGGCATGCCCCGCAGCGCGCTCATGGCATCGGGGCGGTTCTTCATCGCCTCCAGCGCGGCGATCCAGCCCTCGGGGAGGTTGTGCTGCATGAGCGCCAGCACGTACTCGACGAGGTCGGATCGATCGAGCGAGGCCTGCGACAGCAGACCCTCGACCATGCCCTTGGCCAGGGTGGCGATGTCCTCGCCCCCGAGCAGGGCGTCCTGCTGGGCGGTGCGCTTCTCCCAGGTGTCGACGTCGTCGGACTTGGGCCGGGTGGCGACCAGCACCAGCGGCCCGAGCAGGTCGAGGTGCTGGCGGATCAGCTCGAAGGTGAGGTACCCGCCCATCGACGCCGCCACGATCGTCGGTTGGTGGAGGTCGAGCTCGGCGATGACACCCGCGACCAGGTCCGCCCACCGGCTCATCGACGCCGACTTCGGCTCGATGGGTGCGGGGCTGGAACCGAACCCGGGCAGGTCGATCCCGACGACTCGGTGATCGGCCTCGAGCTCCGCGTACTGGTACTCCCACATCGCCGCGTTGAACGGGAAGGCGTGGAGGAACAGCACCGGGTCGCCGCTGCCGCGGTCGACCACATGGAGCTCTTGGCCGGCGACGGTCACGGTGGTCATGAGGCTTCTCCGGTTGGTTTGCGCTGCCGTGATCGAGTCTCTCCCGTCGCAGAGGGGGACCGCAAACCCGGTCCGGAGCGAATGTGCGCCGGACGATTGCGGGCAGTTCGCAGCAGAACCACCGTCGGCGCGACGCGGTGCGCGAAGATCGGAACCCGATGGGGGTACATCTGCGCATTGAACCCAGGATGCCCCGATCATTCCGTCGTCTCCTGGTGGCGACGTGGTCCTCCAACCTGGGCGATGGCGTGCGCAACGCCGCCCTCCCCCTGATCGCGGCGGCGCTGACGTCGTCGGCCACCACCGTCACCGCGGTGGCGGCGGCGACGACCCTGCCGTTCGTGCTCCTCGGCATCCTCACCGGCACCCTGGCCGACCGCCGGGCCCGGGTCCCGCTGATCGTCCGTGCCCACCTGTTCCGAGCCGTGGTGATGGCCGGCATGGCGGTGCTCGTGCTCACCGACCGGATGACCGTCGGCCTGCTCATCGCCGGCGCGTTCCTGCTCGGCTGCGGTGAGGCGGTGGCCGATTCGGCTGCGCCGGCCCTGATTCCGGGCCTCGTCGACGACGACCGCCTCGAGCAGGCCAACAGCGAGTTGGAGACGGCGGAGCTGGTGGCCAATGACCTGGTCGGTCCGCCGTTGGGCAGCGTCTTGTTCTCCGCGGTCGCGTCGGCCCCATTTGCCCTCGACGCGCTGTCGTTCGTCGGCGCCGCAGCCCTGGTGGGCGCGGTCGACGAGGACGAGGTGCACGTCGCCGGCGCCCGGACCCGACCCTGGCGGGATGACCTCCGCGAGGGGATCTCCACCGCGTGGACCAATCCGGTGCTGCGCACCACGGGCGCGCTGATCGTGGCCTTGCAGATCGGCAACCTGGCCGCGGTGGCCCCCATCGTGCTCTACGTCACCGGCCGCCTCGGGCTCGAGCCCGCCGGCTACGGCCTGTTCCTCGCCGTCGGTTCCTTCGGCGGCATCGCCGGATCGCGCCTGGCCGTTCCCGCGGTGCGACGGCTGGGCGCGTTCACGACCCTCGTGGTCGCCATCCTGATCGCGGCCGGCGCCTTCCTCCTCATGATGATCCCCAACGTGTTCGCGGTCGGGGCCGGCTTCGCGGTGACCTTCGGCGCTGTGGTTGCCGGGCGCATCGTCGTGGTGACCGCCCGTCAGCGCAGTGTCCCGTCGCGCCTGCTGGGCCGGGCCCAGGGGGCGATGCGGACGTTGGTGTGGGGGGCCGCCACCATCGGTGCCCTGGTCGGCGGGGCGCTCGCCGATTCGGTCAGCGACCGGGCGCCGTTCCTGCTCGCCGCCGTCCTGTACCTCGCCGCGGTCCTCATCGGCTGGCGACCGCTGCGGCGAGCGCTGCAGCCGGCGTAGACGCAACTCCGGCGACTCAGGCGGGGTCGGTCGCCCCGAGTCGTTCGGGGATCCACGTCCCGAGCCGGGTCCGGAGCTCGTCGGACGCCTCCACCAGCAGGTGCCCGGCCCCGGGCACGATCACCAGCTCGCCGTGCCCACCGGAGAGCTGGTGCACGACCTCGCTGGCGAACGCCGGGAGGATCTCGTCGCGGTCACCGTGCACCAGCAGCATCGGGACGCCGGCGAGGCCGTCGGCGTCCTCGCAGCCGGCCGACTGGGTGGCGAGCGTGACGACCCCGCGGGTGAAATCCCCCATGGCCATGCCCAGCTGCACCGCGACGGCTCCCCCGAAGGAATGACCGACGGTGACGAAGCGGCGTGCTCCCTGCCGGGCGGCGACGTCCGCGACGGCCAGCGCGTCGTGGACGCATCGGTCGAAGTCGTTGGGCACGCGGTACGACACCCGCAGCAGGGAGATGCCCTGCGCGGCGAACTGGCACCCGAGGTCGTGGTAGAGGCCGTTGGCCGGACCGAGCAGACCGCCCATCGCTCCACCGACGGCGATGACCACCCGCTCGGCGTCCGGTGGACCGTGCCAGAGGACGGTCAGCAATCCGTGCATGGTGAACAGCTCGATGTGGCTGAGCTGATCGGTCACCGACACCGTCTGGCGGGCCAGCACGCCGAGGCGCTCGTAGGGGCCGTCCCGTTCCGTCATCGCCGTCCGACCGCCACCATCGCCTCCTGTCTCACGTCGCGGGAGCTGCCCGACCGTACTCGGCGTTTCTGGTGTCACGCTCGGTGCCGAAAGGGATACGATCGAGGAACGGGAGTGGGCCCAACCGAATCAGTCGCGTGAACCCGCTCTCGAGCGGGTATGGCGGAATCACACCATGGACCGACCCGATCCTGTCCCGATCGACGATGACATCGTGCGACGGATCGCGGCCCTCGTCGATGCCCTTCCCCACCTGGTCGGCATCACCGATGACCGCGGCCAGGTGCTGTGGCTCAACCGGGCAGGACGGTCGTTCGTCGGCGTCGACAGCGACCGGTCGCTGAGCACCGTCGACCTGTTCACCGACGACATGTTCGGCCGCTACTACGCGGACATCCGGCCCGAAGTCCTCGCCGGCCGACCGTGGACCGGCTCGCTGTCGGTCCACAAGCCCGACGGGACGACGGCCACGGTGGATGCGGTGATCGTCGGCGGTGCCGGCGCGGGCGGGGAGATCCGCTGGTTGGCCGCCCTGGCCATCGACGTGACCAGCCAGCGCGAGCGCGAGGCCGACCTCGCTCATCGCGCATCGCACGATCCGCTGACCGGCCTCCCCAACCGGGCCCTCGCCACCGATCGGCTCCGCATGGCCATGGCGGTGGCCACCCGCACCGGCGCGCCGATCGCGGCCATCGCCCTCGACCTCGATGGCTTCAAGGACATCAACGACCGTCTCGGCCACGCCGCCGGCGACCTCGTGCTGCAGCAGGTGACGGCCCGATTGACCGCGGCAGTGCGTCCCGCGGACACGGTGGCCCGCTTCGGCGGCGACGAGTTCGTGGTGATCATCCACCCCCCGGAGTCGACCCGCGCGGCCGTCCTCGTTGCCCAGCGCATCCGCGACCAGCTCGCCTCACCGGCCTACGTGGTCGGCGACGAGGAGGTCCACCTGTCGGCCAGCATCGGGCTGACGGTGACCGACCCGGCAGAGGGCGTCGACGAAGCCGCCCTCCTCGGCGCCGCCGATCGCGGCATGTACCGGGCGAAGCGGGCGGGGGGGAACTGCATCCGGGTGACCAACACCACCGACGCCGGGGAGCTCGACGAGCTCGAGACATTGGGCCACCAACTGGCCACGGCGCTCAGCCAGGGCCAGATCGAGGCCGGGTTCGAACCGGTGCGGGAGATCCGCACCCAGCGGATCCTCTCCCTGCGTGTCCATGCCCGGTGGCGTCATCCCACCCGGGGCCTGCTCTCCGACGTGGACTTCCTCGACGACGCCCAGGTCACCGGCTATCGCGACCTCGTGTGGTGGGCCGCGACCCGGGCCGCGGTCGCGGCCGCGACCCGGGCCGGGATCGCGGTGCCGCTCGATCTCCACGTCCCCGTCTCCGTCCTCTGCCAGCCCGACGTCGTCGACCACTTCTCGGCTCTCCGATTGGCCGGCGAAGGGGTCGCGATGCGCATCGTCGTGTCGGAGCGGAGCCTGGTCGAGATCCCCGGAACCGTCATCGACATCGTCGATGCCTTCCGATCGATCGACATCGGCTTCGTGCTCACCGACCACGGCACCGGAGGTGTCCCTCTGGTGATCCTCGCCGAACTGCCGATGGAGGCGGTGGAGCTCGACCCCTCGATCACCGCCGACGCCCGGTCGCAGCCCAACGTCGTGGCCCTCGCCAGCCAGCTGGCGGCCAACCACCGCGTCCCGTGCGTGGCGGCGGCCGTCGAACGCGAACCCGACCGGGACTTCCTCGCCGTGCTCGGCGTCGACGCCGTACGCGGTCCGGTACACGGCGAGCTCCTCGACGAGACCGACCTCGCATCCCTGGCGGGCGCTCAGGCCGGCAACCGGGGAGTCACTCCGCCCAGGCCTTGACCTTCTCGATCGTGCCCAGCGGGTCGTCGCTGATCGGGGTGATCGACAGGTGGGTGACCCCCGCCGCCTTGTAGGCCTCGATGCGCTCCTTGACCCAGCCCTCGTCGCCGACCATGGCGGTGGCGTCGAGGAAGTCGTCGGGCACCAGGGCGGCGGCCTCGTCCTTCCGGCCGCTCAGGTAGAGCTCCTGGATCTTGTCGGCCTCTTCCTCGTAGCCGTAGCGGTGGAAGACGTTGTTGTAGAAGTTCTGGTCCTTCGAGCCCATGCCCCCGACGTAGAGCGCGGTCATCGGCCGACCGAAGTCCCGGATCGCCTTGGCCTGCGCCTTGTCGTCGGTGATGGCCACCGTGCCACCGGCCACGATGTCGAGCGGACCGAGGTCGTCGGACCGCAGCGCCAGCCCGGCGTCGAGATCGTCGCCCCAGACGTCGCGGGCCTTCTCCGGGTGGAAGAACACCGGCAGCCAGCCGTCGGCCAGTTCGGCGGTCATCGCCACGTTCTTGTGGCCGAGGCTGGCGATGAGGATCGGGATGTTCTCGCGCACCGGGTGGTTGATCAGCTTCAGCGGCTTCCCGAGGCCGGTGCCCTGGTCCTCGGGGAGCGGCAGCGTGTACGCCTTGCCGTCGTAGCTGAGACGCTCGCGCTTCCACACGATGCGGCAGATGTCGATGATCTCGCGGGTGCGGGTGAGCGGCCGGTCGTACGGGACACCGTGCCAGCCTTCGATCACCTGTGGTCCGGAGGCGCCGAGCCCGAGGACGAACCGGCCCTGGGACACCGCGTCGAGGCCGGCGGCGGTGGAGGCGATCAGCGCCGGCGTGCGGGAGTAGATGGGCAGGATGCCCGACGCCAGCTGCATCCGCTCGGTCTTGGCCGCCAGGTATCCGAGGATGCTCACCGCATCGAAGCTGTAGAGCTCGGCGACCCAGATCATGTCGACGCCGGCGCGCTCGTAGTCGGCCGCGGTCTGGGCGGCCTGCACCGGGTCGCCGGAGTAGTTGAGGGTCATCGAGAGCTTCATGGCCATCCTTGCTACCACGTCGTCCCGGTCGGCGGGACGTGATGGAATCGGGGAATGATCCCGGTGCCCGTCGTCGACTGCACGTCGTCCGAGGCGCCCGCCGAGATCGACGCCGCCTGCCGGGAGCACGGGTTCTTCGTCGTCACCGGCCACGGCATCGATCGCCGGCTGTTCGACGACCTGGAGGCGGCCAGCCGCGGCTTCTTCGCCCTCCCGCTCGAGCAGAAGGCGGCCATCGCCATGGGCGAGGCGGGAATGGCGTGGCGGGGGTGGTTCCCTCCCGGAGGCGAGCTCACGTCCGGCGTTCCCGACGGCAAGGAGGGGATCTACTTCGGCGCCGAACTCGACGCTGCCCACCCGCTCGTGACCGCCCACACGCCACTGCACGGCGCCAACCTGTTCCCAGCCGAGCCCACCGATCTCCGACCGCTGGTCCTCACGGTCCTCGACGAGCTCACCGCGCTCGGACACCGCCTCCTCGAGCTGGTGGCCACCGGTCTCGGGCTCGACCGCGACTGGTTCCGGCGCACCGTGACCGCCGATCCCACCATCCTGTTCCGCATCTTCCACTACCCCGCGGCCGGCCAGGTGCCGGGGGCGTCGTGGGGGGTGCAGGAGCACACCGACTACGGGCTGTTGACGATCCTGCGCCAGGACGAGGTCGGCGGGCTCGAGGTGCGGGTCGGCGACGCATGGCTGCCGGTCCCTCCGGTGCCGGACGGCTTCGTCTGCAACATCGGCGACATGCTCGAACGCATGACCGGCGGTCGGTACCGCTCGACACCGCACCGGGTGCGGATCCCGCCGCGCGGCCGGATCTCGTTTCCCTTCTTCTTCGACCCGTCCTGGAACGCGGAGATCGTTCCGGTCCCGGGCCTCGGCGACACCGGATCGCCGCCGCCGGATCGGTGGGACGGGCGGTCGGTCTTCGACTTCGACGGGACCTACGGCGAGTACCTCACCGCCAAGGTCGCCCGCGTGTTCCCTGAACTGTGGCATGCGGTGGAGCGCCCCGATCCACCAGCTGGCGACGCCTACGGTGCCGGGAACGGCTCGTAGTAGGTCTCGGCGCCCAGGCGGCGCACCTCGTCGAGCCAGCTGGTGCCGTACACCTCGGTGGCTCCCTGCAGCAGGTCGCTCGGCTGACCCTCCGGTGTGGTCACGAACGTCCACGCCTGGCGCTTGTACGTCCAGTTCTCGGGGTGCAACTCGTGGGCTCGCCGGAACCAGCGGATCGCGTCCTCGGTGTGGCCGCCTCGATGGAGGTGCTGACCGAGCTCGAAGGCCGCCGCCGCCTCGGCGTGTTCGATGGGACGGGGTCTCGACGCCGCCACCACGTCGTCGGCCGTCAAGGCGTAGGGGCTGTCGGCTCCGTGCTCGACCCAGTCGGCGATGGCTGCCCGGTAGGTCGCGGGATCGGCGTTGAACTTCTTGACCTCGGTGAGGACCTCACCCAGCACCCCCATCTCCGGCGTGATCTCGATCTCGCGGAGACGGGACGGCCTGACGTGCGCGGCGTGTGACGGGCGCACGATCACGCCGTCCTCGTCGATCCACACCGCGTTGGGGACGTTGACGAACCCGAAGCACTCGGCCGAGACGTGGGACTCGTCGATCAGCGAGGGGTGCTCGGGCGCGGCCGCGGCGATGAACGGACCGGCGGCGGCGATGCCGCCGGTGTCGAGGGCAACGGTCACGACCTCGACGCCCTTCGGTGCCAGTTGGTTGCGCAGCTCCTGCCACACGGGCAGGTCGTCGCGGCACCCTCACCACGACGCCCACGCCACCAGCAGCACCTTTAGGCCGAGGAGCGACGAGAGCCGGAACGGATTGCCACTCGCGTCGGGGAGCTCGAGCTCGGGTGCGACCGCCGACTCCAGGGCTCGACCCACGACGGTCGACGGCCCCAGCGCGATGAGGTCGTGGGCGTCGTCGCGCAGCACCGGCATACCGAGACGATCCGCCAGTACGAGCACGTCGAGGCCGTCGTCGGTCCGGACGTCGGCGGGGAGCGGTACGCACAGCTCGGCCTTGCACGCCCCCTCCGGCTTCACGGCCCAGCCGGTGGCGGCTTCGAAGGCATCGGAGGCGACGGTGGTCGAACCGAGCAGCACCAGCAGAATCTATCGGGAGGGTGGTCGCCGAGCGGGGCGACATCGTTTCGTGATCTGACCGCAATGCAACCGTCATATCTGTCACACTGGCTCAACCCCGGCCCTCGATGTGCCGATGGTTCCAGATCGCACACATCGTCTCGGGAGGGACCTGTTGTCCGTCATGTTCCGGCGCGCCGTCCTCGCGCTCGTCACCACCATCGCCGTCATCGCGTCGCAGGCCGTGCCGGCGTCCGCCGCCGAGGTGGCGCCCGACGCCGACACCGCCGTCCGCCAGATCATCTTCCCGGTCGCGGGTCCGTCGTCGTACACCGACACGTTCGGAGCCTGCCGCAGCGGTTGCACCCGACCCCACGAGGGCATCGACATCATGGCCCCGAAGCTGACCAAGCTCGTCGCGGCCCGTGACGCCACCGTGAGCTGGCTCAAGGACACCGCCACCCCCGACGGCTCGCAGGGCAACTACCTCATACTCCGCGACTCCGACGGATGGGAGTACTGGTACATCCACATCAACAACGACACCCCGGGGACCGACGACGGGGCCAATCCCCCGGAGTGGATCTTCGGACCGGGGATCACCATGGGCGCCACGGTCTCCGCCGGCCAGCTGGTGGGCTACGTGGGTGACTCGGGCAACGCCGAGGAGGCCGGGTCGCACCTCCACTTCGAGATCCACGAGCCCGATGGGTCCGTCATCGATCCGTTCCAGTCGTTGAACCAGGCCACCAAGCTGGCCTCGGCCGTCGATCCGTCTGCTTTGCAGAGCGACGACGCCGCCTACGTCCGGGCGCTCACGACCGACTTCCTCGACCGGGACGCCACCGATGCCGAGACCGCCGCCGGGGTCAGCCGGCTGGCCGACGACGCCAGCCGCGAGTCCGTCGTGCTCGACTACGCCAACTCGGACGAGTGGGTGACCGTTCTGGTCACCCACTACTACGAGTCCACGCTCGGGCGGGCTCCGGACCCGAGCGGCTTGCAGAACTGGATCGACGCCATCGGCGCGGGGATGACGCCCGCCGACGTCGCCGCCCAGTTCTACGCCAGCCGCGAGTACTACTTGCGATCCGGCGGCACCAACCAGGACTGGATCACCGACCTGTATCGCGAGATCCTCCTACGCGATCCCGATGCCTCCGGGCTCGAGAACTGGGTCCGGGCGGCCGACAACGGCCGCACGCGGCCCGACATCGCGGCCGACTTCTACGGATCGATGGAGTCGAGGGCGACCCGGGTCACCGGGTTGTACCAGACCCTCCTGGGACGGAACCCGGACCGCGGCGGCCTGACCACCTGGACCGAGGTCCTGCGCAACGGACGCGACATCGATCTCGCCGCCATGTTGGCGTCGAGCACGGAGTACTACCAGCGGGCGGTGCGCCGGGCCAGCTGAGGCCGGGGCCAGCTGAGGACGGGCCGGCCCGAACCCGACCCTTCCCCTGCCGCCCGGCGGTGCGTACCGTGCAACCAGGACAGGAAGGCACGTATGGGCTCTGGGCACAGCACATCGGGTGGCAGGACGGGCGTCAGGAACTTCCTCCCGACGATCGCAATCGCGGTCACGATCGCCCTGGTGACCGCGGTGCTGACGATCGTCGCCCACCACCAGGTTGCCGATGATTCGACACCGCCCGTACCGGTCGCCGACACCGGGACCACCCTCGATCTCCCCCGCAGCGGTCTGGTCGTGACGTTGTCGAGGCCCGGCTTCGTCGCCACACCCGCGACCGACGGATCCGACAACGCGTTCTTGGTGTCGGTGGTGGCCGAGACCTCCGTCGCCGCCGTCGAGCTGCTCGCAGGTGCGACGGTGGTCGACCGGATCGTGCCGGATGAGCGGGTGGCGAGCCGAACCGACCGCCTCGTGTGGCATCCCGACGGCAGCGGCACCACGACCGTGGTGGCCCGCGCCTACGGCGCGGACGGCCGGATCGGCCAGTCGAACCCGCTACGCGTCGACGTCCGGCCCGACCTGCCCGTCGCCGGCCTCGTGCGCGCCGTCGCCGCACCGGGCGAGACGCTCGGTGACCTCGCCAACCGGTACGGCGCCGACGTCTCGACGGTCGCGGCGTGGAACCAGCTGACCGACACCGATCCCGGTGCCGCCCTCCCCGCGGGCACCGAGGTGGAAGTCCCGATCGACCTTCCCACCATCGAGCCCACCGCCACGATCTCCAACGCCCGGGGCATCCGCGGCCCGCGGTCGGCCGGTCGATCCCTTCCACCGCTCCCCTCCGATCTCACCCCCGCCGCCGTCCCTCGTCTCGCCGTGGCGGTCCGAGGCTGCGGCGCCACCATCGACGCCCAGCCGGGTGCCGACGGTCAGGAGCTGTACCTCCTCCAGGTACCACCGACCGGCGGCACGTACGAGGCGGTCGCCGCCCTCACCGATCCGTCGGTCGCCATCCCGGCCGGTCGCGGCACGCATGACTTCGTCGTCGCCGCCGGCCTCGCCGGTGCGCTGGTGGCGTGGTCCGACCCGGTCACCGTGACGGTCGACGATCCGGCCTGCAGCGGCTGGAAGGGCACGGCCCGGCTGCAAGACGGACGCCTCCTGCTCGATGGCGGGGCCGAAGCGGAATCCGCGTACCTCTACCTGTCGACCTCGCCGGGCGACTGGGTCAGGGTGCCGGCGGAAGGCGCCGTTCCCCGGGGCAACGACGGTGCCTACGACTTCGCCGGACTGCTGCCGCCGCTGCCGGGCTCGACCCTCCGGCTCGAGGCCTGGGGCCGCACCAACGGGCAGCTCGCCGCGCTGGGCACGGGCACCTACACCCCGCCGGAACCGCCGAGCGGGACCAATGACCACCTGCTCCCGTCCACGGCCGTGTCGATGGGTGACAACCTCCCGATTCCCAAGGCCCAGCTGTGGTGGCTCCGACCGGCCGACTGGAAGCACGGCGGCGATCCTCCGAAGGCGGTCACCGCGGGTGAGGTCCCCGGCACGCCGAACCTGCACTTCCAGTGGACCGCGCCGAACCCGTCGGTCACCCACGGCATCGTGCAGGTGACCAGTGCCGCGGTTCCCCCCACGGCCGGCCCGAACCCCGGTGGCGTACTCCTCCAGAAGAACGTCTTCGGCAACGGCGGCACGTTCGACGTCGACTTCGCGAAGGTGCTGTCCGCCTATCTCAGCCAGCTGAACACTGGTGTCACCCAGGTCAACTCGCCGGGAAACCAGAGCTACCAGGCCATCGCCGGGCTCGGTGTCTCCGGCGGAGCACCGAGCCCCGACATCACCGCCAGCCCGCATCCCCTCGATCTCGACCCAACCGACGACTTCGATTTCCAGGACGCGGAGGGTGTCTTCCACCAGCTCTTCGTCGTGCGGGTCGTCCCGATGGCCGGGGACAGCTGGGGCGGACTGGTCAGCAACGACGTGGCGCTCGACGTGACACCGTCAGGTGCACTGGTGGCTCCCGCCGGCGCCCGCCCGTACTCCCTCGACGTCCAACTCGTGACGCCACCCCGTCCACCGGACCCGTCCAAGATGAACTGCTGGGAGTTCGCGGGCTGGACCGACACCACCGCGCTCCAGCAGCACCTCGATGCCGAGGCCAAGGCGGCCGAGGCCAGCTTCAGCGGCGTGAACCTGGGCCCGTACACGGTGTGGAAGACGCTGGTGACCGCGGTCGGCAACGGACCGATCTGTGCCGGCTGTTACCACATCGGGAACCTCACGGTGGGGGTGGCTGGCGCCGACTGCTCCGACAGCGGGTTCTTCGACGATCTCTTCGACGCGTTCAAGACGTTCGTCAACATGCTCAGTTCGGCCTTCGCGTTCATCAAGGCGCAGATCATCGATCTCGTCGTCTCGGCCACGGGGTGCAAGGCCGCCGGCGACACCGCGGCGTCGATCTGTTCGACGCTCGCCGAAGCGGTGCTCGATGCCGCCCTCGCCTCCCTCGGCATCCCGCCGTCCCTACCGAACTGGGACCAGCTCATCGCCGCCGCCGAAGGTGACATCGTGGCGCTCGGGGTCGGACTCGCCACCCAGCTCGGGGTGCCCTGCGACGATGCGTCCTTCGCCGCCGAGGTCGACGGCCAGGACGACCTCACCTGCGAGGCCGCGTTGAAGGCCCTGCTCCACGAGGCCGAAGCGCAGATCGACCAGCTCTACAGCGACACCGCCACCGCCATGGGCTTCAACTTCCCGGAACTCATGAAGGTCCGTCCCCACCCGTCCGGCCAGGTCGGCCCGGCCGAGGTGAAGATCACCGTGCACCCCAACCAGTACAGCAAGGCCGAGAAGGGCAAGACCTGTACGGCGGGGCTCTTCTCGAGCTCGACCTGGATCGGGAAGATCGACCTGGCCACCACGGCCAAGATCGGCAAGTACGCGACCGGGCCGTTCGTGTCGGGGGTGGTTCCCAACGTCTTGGGCGGCGTCTACCAGATTCCCCAGCTGGTCTACGCCGGGCCGCCGTTCGAGGCCAACTACGTCCAGCTCCCCGACCTGTATGCCGACTCGAAGGACCCCACCGGGTACCGGTCGGCCAGCCGCACGTACCAGATCTATCCACCCACCCAGTTCGACCCGGTGCAGGTGAACCAGCTCTACATCTACACGCAGCAGGGGGTCACCGGCTCCAACGGTGAGCCCGTCCCCGGCGTGACCTACTTCGGCTACCAATGGCCCGAGCAGGTGTTCCTGCTCAACGCCGGCGCCCACTTCAAGCTGGTGGTCGTCAGCAGCTGCGCGACCGGAGCGGGCGCCCAGACCTGGCTCCTTCCCGGCTTCGGCACTGGTCCTGCGGTGAAGGAGAACTGATGAACGCGGGGCTCCTGGGCCGGATCGGGATGCTGTTGGTGGTCGTCGGCGGCTCGGCGGCTGCGACCTGGACCGTGATCGACCACCCGCCGGACCCGACCTCCACCGCGGGTCCCGCGGCCTGGATCGACGATCCGCTGGATGGATCGGTGTGGCCCGCCGACACCGGCCAGCTCACGGTCGTGGCCCACGCCACCGACCCCGACGGGATCGCCACCGTGATCCTCTCCGTGGACGACGACGAGGTCGACACCTCGACCGTGGCTCCCGACCAACTGGTCACCGCCGAGCTGCACTGGACCCCGGCCGGGCCGGGCACCTACCACCTGGCCGTGGTCGGACGCGACCCCGCGGGCCATCCCACCCCGGCCGGGCTGGCCACCGTGCAGATCGGAACCGACGGCGAGCCATCCACGACCACGACCGTGCCGCGCTCGACGACCGTGCCGCCGGAGACGACGTCGCCCGACGAGCTGGCGGCCGGGTCCACGTCCAGCACCAGCGAGACCACAGCGGTGACGGGGTCGACCTCATCGAGCACCTCCACCTCGGGGCCGGCCACCACCGCGCCGTCGACGACCACGACCACGAGATCGACCACGACGACCACCCGGCCCACGACGACCACGCGGCCCACCACCACGACCACCACGACCACCACCACCACGACGACGACCGCCTGCGCGCCGAGCACGCCGCGCAACACCACGCCCGCCGACGGGTCGTCCACGACGTCTCGCACGCCCACGCTGCAGTGGGCCTATGCCGCATGTACGCCGGACCAGTTCCAGATCGAACTGAGCCTCGACCCCCAGTTCCTCCGCATCGAGACCGCGGGCTCCGTGCCCGGATCCTCGACCAGCTGGGTTCCGGGCACCCTCGCCTGCGGGACCCACTACTTCCACGTCCGGGCCATCGTCGGCCGCAGCATCGGCGCCTGGTCGGCCCCCACCAGCTTCGACGTCATCTGCCGGGTGGCGTAGGAGCCCACCCGTCGCCGGGTGAGGGCCGAGGTGTGGATGTTCGGCTCAGGCCGCCGTGAAGGTTCCCTCCAGGTGCCACACGCCGGTGAAGTCGTTGAACGCCCCGCCGACGATCTGGCTCGACCAGTCGAGCACGAAGGCGCCGGAGTCGGGATCGATCGTGCCGGAAGGCGCCATCGTCAGTCCGGGAGCCGAGCCGTCGGGTTTCGGCGCGCCCTGGTTGAACGTCTCGTTGCCGTAGTAGGCGGTCCATCCCGAGGTGTCGCCGCTGAGGGCTCCGTCGGTCGCGGCGAGCACCGGGGCGGTGCCGTCGATCGCCGCCGCGAACGCCACCCCGAAGAACACCACGGGCTCGATCACGTCAGCCGCGAGCCCGTTGCCGGTCTCGTCAAAGGCCGGGTCCGGGGCAGCCTGGACCGTGCTGGTGTCGAGACCACCCGCGGCGCCCGCGGCGAGCGGGTTCCACGTCTGGTCGGTGCACGAGGAATCGCCGTTGGGAACGAACGGACCTTCCTCGAGCGTGCCACCGGGGTTGACCATCCGGAAGTAGGAGCCCGATGTCACCGTGCCGCTGGCACAGTCGCCGGCATCGATGGAGAACAGGCCGCTGAGCTCGCCCTCGAAGCCGGACGGCGCTTCGGTGGTGGACGTGGTGGAGCTGGAATCGTCGACCTGACCCGACGTGTTGTCGTCGTCGCCGCACGCCGCCGCGACCACGGCTGCCGCGGCGACCACGGCGAAGATGCGTAGGAACCTTCGGAACGTTGTCATGGCTGCTTCCTTCCGGATGGGGAACGCGTAGATCGGTCGACGAACACAGCCAGGCCGGCGACTCCGAGGCCAGGGAGGACGAAGAACCACGGGAACAGGCCGAACGGAGGCAGCGCGTCGATGCCGGCGAAGTTGTCGACGTTGTCGCTCATCGTCGCCACCATGGGAGCGAAGTCGCCCACGATGGTGGGCCACTGCGACGAGAACTGGCTGGACGCGTCGGCCGACATCGTCGGGGCGACGGCATCGACCGCCGGCAGCAGTTGGTTGCGGAGCCCACCCTCGGCCGCGCCCATCGTGATGAAGTAACCCTGGACCCCGGTCACGCGCTCCTGGGTCATCATCGGTCGGAAGTCATCGATCATGTCGGCGCCATCGGGAGCCCGGCTGAACATCTGGAACACGGCCGGGGCCAAGACGATGCCGATGCCGACGATGATGAGCACCACCGCACCGAGGTGGCCGTTGCCACCGGTCCGGACCCGGAACCACGTCACGATCGCGGTGAGAGCGACGATGGCACCGGGCACGACGAAGAACCACGGGAACAGGGCGAACGGCGGCAGCGACGACACCGAGTCGAAGTTGCCGAGATTGGCGTCCATGGTGTCGAGCAGGTCGGTCATGTCGGCGTCGATGCCCGGCCACTGGGCGTGCAACGCGTCGACCGACGGGAACGCCGCCGCCACGTCATCGCCGGGCACCGCACCGGCGTCGACCAGGACGGGGATCAGCGTGTCGGTGGCCTCGGCGTCGGCCGCACCGATCAGGTCGAGGTAGCCACGGAACGTGTCGATCTCGGCCACGGTCATGTAGGGCCGGAAGTCCTCGATCATGTCGCCACCGTCCGGCGCCCGGGTGAACATCTGGAACACGACCGGGGCGACCGCGAGCGCCACTCCCAGGGCCGCGACGGCGATCAGTGCCCGTTGTCGCGCCATCTCGGGACCCGTCCGACTCGACGCGTGATCCGTTCGGGGATCACGGCGTTCCTGGAGTTGTCCACACCGCGAAGCTTGGCAATGGCCAACGGCACCTGAAAGAGCCGAATGGCCCGACATTCTGACCGAACGGCCACCGATCCGAACCACGGGCCGTGGCGAGCGGGGTCCGTCAGCGCACCTCGAGCACGCCTTCCATCCCGGCCTCCCGGTGGCCGGGGATCGAGCAGTAGAACTGGTACGTCCCGGGCTCGAGGTCCACGGTGGAGGTCTCGGTGGCGCCGGGTTCGGCTTCGAGCAGGAACGGCAGGCCCTCGATCCGCAGGTCGTGGATGACGGTCCCCTCGTTGACGATGCGCACCGGCACCTCGCCGGCCTCCACCACGATGCTCGACGGGTCGTAGGCCATCTCGGTGGCCACGACGTCGATGCCCGGTGACACCGCCACGCCAGGTAGTCCCTGGGCCGACTCGCCCGATGACGAACAGCCGGCGAGAGCGACGAGACCCATCACCAAAGCGGCAGCCGGGCGCAACCTGGGTCGATCGAATGCAGAGCGCAACGGAGCTTCCTTCCGGAACGAGTGCGTGACCAGCACCCTATGAGGGCCGGCGCCGAGTGATGAGGCTCACGCCGTCGCCGATCGGGATCATGGCGACATCGCAGTCTCCCCGCCCGACGACCTCGTCGTTGAACGTCCGGAGGGCCCCCAGGTTCGCGTCGGCCGCCGCGTCCGCCTCGGGGTCAGCGACCGTGCCCGACCACAACACGTTGTCGACCACGATCATCCCGTGATCGGCCAGCTTGGGCAGGAGCAGGTCGAGGTAGGTGCGGTAGCCGCCCTTGTCGGCGTCGATGAACGCCAGGTCGACGGGTTCGTCGCCGAGGTGGGCCAGGGTGTCGGCGGCCGGACCGATGACCAACTCGATGCGGTCGTCGACCCCGGCGCGGCGCCAGGCGTCACGCGCGATGTCGGTCCACTCGGTGCTGACGTCGCAGCACAGCAGCCGACCGCCGGGGGCCAACCCCCGGGCAATGCAGATGGCGGAGTATCCGGTGAACGTGCCGACCTCGACCGCGAAGCGACCGGCGGACAGTCGGGTCAACGCGGTGAGCATCGCACCTTGCGCCGGGCCGATCTGCATGCCGGCAACGGACCCGAGCTCGGCCGTGCGCGCCGCGAGGGCGGGCAGCGTCTCGTCCGGCAGGCTGGAATGCGCGACCACGTACTCGTCGAGCGCATCGCTGAGGGTGAAGGAGCGTCCCATATGGCGGCGAGCGTAGGGCTGCCCGCCACCCGCCGCGAGCGAGCGTCATAGCATCGGGGCGTGACGAGCGCACCCGCGGGCACGGTGACGTTCCTCTTCACGGACATCGAGGACTCGACCGGTCTGTGGGAGCGGGACGCCAACGGGATGCAAGCCGATCTCGCCCGCCACGACCTCGTGCTGAGAGCGGCGTTCACGCGACACGAGGGAACGGTCTTCGCCACCGGGGGCGACGGCTTTGCCGTCGTGTTCCACGATGCGCACCACGCGGCGGCCGCCGCGGCCGAGAGCCAGCGAGCACTGCAGGCTGCCGCGCTGCCGCCGGTGCGGATGGGTCTGCACACCGGTACCGCCCAGCAACGCGACGGGAACTACTTCGGCCCTGACGTCAACCGGGCCGCTCGGGTCATGGCGATCGGTCACGGCGGACAGGTCCTGGCATCGAGATCGACCGCTGCGTCACTGGACATCACGGATCTCGACGGTGTGCACGATCTGGTCGACCTCGGTGACCACCGCCTCAAGGGCCTTTCCCGTCCCGAGCGGGTCTTCCAGCTGACGATGGAGGCCGCGGCTGCCGAGTTCCCACCCCTGCGCTCCCAGGAGACCCGGCCATCGAACCTACCGTTCCAACCCACCCGCTTCGTGGGCCGGTCCGACGACGTGACACGCGTCAGGGCCGCGCTCGATCGGAGCCGGTTGGTCACCCTCACCGGGGTGGGCGGCGTCGGCAAGACCCGGCTCGCGCTCAAGGTCGCCCAGGACCTGAGCGACGACTATCCGGACGGGGCCTGGCTCGTCGAGCTCGGGGGTGTCACCGAAGCGGGGATGGTGGCCGAGGCCACCCGCTCGACGCTCGGGGTGATGCGGCGACCCGGAACGACGATGATCGAGAGCATCGCCGAGCACCTCGCCGACCGCACGATGCTGGTGGTCCTCGACAACTGCGAGCACCTCGTGGACGCCGCCGCCACGCTGGCCGCCAGCTGCATCGCCACGCCCGGCGGGACGAGGATCCTGGCGACGAGCCGCGAAGGCCTGGCCGTTCCCGGCGAACGAGTGATCGCCGTCGCCCCGCTGGGAGTCCCCGACGCGGACTCCACGGAGTCGGTGCTCGGCTCCGACGCCGTCAAGCTGTTCGTCGAGCGGGCCGCAGACGTCCGCGACCGGTTCGAGCCCGGTCCCGACGACCTGGCGATCCTGGCGCAGATCTGCCGGCGCCTGGACGGCATCCCGCTGGCCATCGAGCTGGCGGCCGCCCGGGTCCGCTCGATTGCGCTCCCCGACATCCTCGGGCACCTCGACGACCGGTTCCATCTCCTGGCCGGAGGACGACGGACCGCCCCCACTCGCCAGCACACCCTCCGCAGTGCGATCGACTGGTCCCACGACCTGCTCGACGATCGGGAGCGCGTCGTCCTACGCCGGCTCAGCGTGTTCTCCGGTGGCTTCGACCTCGCCGCGGTGCAGGCCGTTGCGGCCGGTGACGGCATCGATGACTTCGAGATCGTCGATGTGCTCGACCAACTGGTCAACAAGTCGTTGGTCTCGGTCGACACCAACGATGTGACCTCCCGATACCGGTTGCTCGAGTCGATCGCCGACTACAGCTGGGAGCGACTCCGGGAGGCCGAGGAGACCGGCGCGGTTGCGGCCCGTCATGCCACCCATTTCGCCGCGTTCTCCGCACAGGCCGGCGCGGGGTTGTGCGGGGCCGAAGAAGCCGATTGGAGTGACCGAGTCGACATCGAGATCGAGAACCTGCGGCGAGCCCTGCTCTGGTCGATCGGTGCCGGACTCGCCGATCCCGCCCTGCGCATCGTCGGTGGTCTCGCCATGACCGGATACCGGGTCGGGACCCCGTTCGGCTGGCTCGCCCTCGATGCGGCCGAGATGCCCGGGGGCGAGCACCATCCGGCCCGCCCACTGGCACTCGCGTCGGCCGCGTGGACAGCCCTGCACCTCGCCCAGTACGACCGGGCCGCCGAGCTCGGAAACCGGGCGGTGGACGCCGCCCGCGGCCTGCCCGGCGGCTCGTCCCGCCAGTGGGCGCTGAGCCGGTCGTTGTCCGTGCTCGCCGCGGTCACCGCCACCGGCGGCGACCGGCCCCGGTCGATACGGGCCGCCGAGGAACGGCGAGAGATCGCCGCCGGTTTTGCCGACCCGTTCGAGATGTCGCAGGCGCTGTCGATGCTGGCCACCGTGTACGACGACACCGAGATGGCCGAGGAGGCGGTCGAGCTCGCCCGGAGGGCTGGCAACCCGACGATGCTGTCCTTCGCCCTGTCGGTCCTGGCCATCCTCTACCTCGCCGACCCGCCGCGGGCACGCGATCTGCTCGGCGAAGCCATCGACGCCGCCCGCGACGTCGGCAACGCCGAAGCCGAGGCCTTGGCCCGGCAGGTGCTGGCCGGCGTGCAGACATCGCTCGGCGACCAGATCGGTGCCGCCCGAATGGGCCTCGCCGAGGCCGAGTCGCTGCTGCGGGCCGGAGACCGCTTCTACGCCTACGGGCAGCTGTGGAACGTGGCCGTGGCCCTCGAGCGGCTGGGCGATGTCGAACACGTTCGACTACTCGGCGCCTGGTTGCAGCAGCGGGGCGCCGTCGTCGCCGGCCTGCGCCCGCTGCGGATCGACGTCCTCGAAATGCTCACGCCCGACCAGCTCGACGCGATGTCTCCCCGGATCTCGGCCATGTCCGACGCCGACGCCATCGCCATGGTCCGGGCTCGAATCGACGACCTGGAGTCCGCGCTCCACCCGGTGGTCGGTGGGCGCGAGCCCGTGGCCGCCCCTCGGGGAGCACCCACCAAGTGACCGGGGCCGGTCGGGCGAGCGACCGGGCTGGCGATCAGCTCTTGGTGACGGGCGCCACCGCGACACCCGCGGTGGACGGTGTCACCCGCACGCCGGCCGACGGATCGTCGACCCGGCAATCGATCGGGAAGGCGGCACCGTCGCCGTCGGCGGCCCGCGCCTCGTCGATGAACGCCTTGCGGATCGCGGCCACCTCCTCGCCCGACAGGTTCTCGACGACCCCGCGCAGCTGATCGGCGTCGAGGGAGTCGTCCAGGCCGAGCTCGTGGACCATGTCCACCAGCGGCGTCTCGGTGGCATGCATCGCCACGATGCGAGCGCGGGTTGCCGGATCGGCCCAGAGGCGCGCCGCCTGCTTGGTGAGCTTGATCGCTGCCATGTGATGTCTCCCGTGTTGGTCGGGGACCGGAGTCGGCCCATTCCACGCGCTGCGAGCTGTCCCACGCCGCCTTCGCCTGGTCCCGCCGCCTGCGAGGACCCACCCGATGATCCCACATCGTGCCGCCCTCGTGCGGAGGACCTCCTCCGGGGCCGAGGTGCCGGGGCGTAGCGTCCGGTCATGGACGGGACGCGGATCGGACAGATCGCCGCCGCCGGTGGCATCGACGGCCTGCTCGACCCGGCCGGCCTCGAGGTGGCCGGCGCCGATCCGGTGCTGGCCACGCCGTTCCCGGTGGGCGAGGCGGCGGCGGTCGCGCTCGCCGCCATCGGTGCCGGAGTACGCCGGTTGACCGGCACCACCGGCACCGTGCGAATCGACGTGACCGAGGCGGCCGCGTCGTTGCTGTCGGTCCTCTACCAGCAGGTCGAGCCGGCCGAGGGGGTCTCCCTGCTCCGTGACCTCAACCTGTCGTTCAGCACGTTCCACCGCTGCCGGAACGACCGTTGGATCCATCTCCACGGCGGGTTTCCCCACCTGCGGACCGGCACCGCCGCGTTGCTGGGCGTGTCCGAGGACGCCGACCACGAGACGATCTCCGCCGCGTGCGCCGGATACGACGCGTTCGCGCTCGAGGACGACCTCGCCGCCGCCGGCCTGTGCGGCGCGGTCGCCCGCACCCCCGACGAGTGGCGGGACCACGACCAGGGCCGGGCGATGGCCGCACGCCCCGCCGTGGTCGTGACCGGATCCGACGGGGGTCCGGCACCGGCGTGGACGACGCTGGCGGGCGACGACCGGCGTCCGCTCCGCGGCCTGCGGGTCCTGGATTGCACGCGGGTGCTGGCCGGGCCCACGTGCGGGCGCACGCTCGCCGCCCTCGGCGCCGACGTCCTCCGAGTCGGCTCGTCCCGCCGGCCCACGATCTCCATGTTCGAGATCGACACCGGCGCCGGCAAGCGAGCGGCCGACGTCGACCTCGACACCGATGCGGGTCGAGAGCGGTTCGACCACCTGCTCGCCGGCGCCGACGTCGTCGTCTGGGGCTACCGGCGCGATGCCGGCATTCGCCACGGGCTCGACCCCGCCACGCTCGCCGCGACCCGACCCGGGCTCGTGACCGTCGGGCTCAACGCCTACGGGTCCACCGGCCCCTGGGCCGACCGGCGGGGGTGGGAGCAACTCGCCCAGACGGCCACGGGCATCGCGGTGACGCAGGGCAGCTGCGACCAGCCGGCCCTGATCCCGGCCGCCGCCACCGACTACACGACGGGGTTCCTGGCGGCCGCCGGCGTGGTCACCGCCCTGGCCCGCCATCCCGGTGGCGCCCATGTCGAGGCCTCCCTCGTCCAGACCGCGCAGTGGCTGCTGGCGGCAGGGGCGACGCTCGACCGTGAGCAGGCCACGGGCATCCCGGCGCAGACCGTGACCGAGCGTCTCGTCGAGGAGCAGTCTCCCTGGGGTCGGGTCCGTCGCCTCCCGTTCCCCTTGGCCGTCGACGGACTCGATCTCGGCTGGGACCGGCCCGCCGAGCCGCTCGGGCACAGCGCGCCGGTCTGGCTGCCCCGTTGAGCGCACCGCTCAGAGGTGCGCCGACGACCGCAGGCTGGTGGCGTCGGGCAGCTGGCCCTGGGGCATGATCGGCAGTCCCAACGCTTCCTCGATCGTCGCGAGGAGGCCGGCGTGCGAGCCGACGACACCGTCGACGGCACCGGAGTGGGCCGTCGGGCCGATGAGCACGTTCGGCACCGGGCGATCCTCGTCGTACACCACCGCCACCAACGTGGAGCCGGACCGGTAGTCGGCGCCGTTCAGGATCGGCGTCAGCGTCTCCTGGGCCCACGCGTCCACGTCACGGTTCGGGCAGTCGTGGCCGTCGTGACACTGGTCGGGGACGATGAAGGCGAAGGTCGGGAGGTGATCGGGATCGAGCTCGTCGAAGGGCCGGACCTCGTCGTCGCAGTGCGCGGGGTCGTCGCCCCCTCGGTAGTAGAGCGCCGGGATGTGCTTGGCCCGGTTGTCCCCGACCGAGCACGGTTGGCTGGCTCCGTCGACGAACGTGCGGGCCGTGCCACCGGATTCCCGCACCTGGCGGAAGATGTTGTCGTCGGTGGATCGGCACCGTGCGGACGGCGCACAGTCGTCAGTGGTCCGGGGGTTGCTGACGCCCGACGTCAGCCCGATGTACTGGGTGAGGCTGCTCTGCGCCGGGTCGGTCTCGACCCAGTCGGTGTAGTAGCTGCACTGCTCGGCCAGGTGATGGAGGAATGGCATCTCCGCGGCGGAGAAGCCGAGACCCACCCCCGCCGTCCTGCCGCCGGTCCAGGTGCGGTTCTCCTCGACGAGCAACACCACATGCTCGTAGGTGGCCGGCGGATCGACGGCGCGCCCACACGGTTCGATCGCGGACGGGACCACCGTGGTCGACGACGTCGCGGCCGGGCTCGTCGTGGGAGCGGTCGAGGGAGCGGTCGATGCGGTGGTCGGCGTCGACGATCCGCTGGATCCACAGGCCGCGAGCAACCCGACCGCGGCGACGCGGCCGATCAGCGGGATCAGCGTTCTGGGTCGCACCACGCAACGTCGGCCGGCGATGCCGTGCTCCCCGCTGGTCTCAGGCCGAGAGCGCGGCGGGCCGTTCCGCCGGATCCTTGTTGATCGGAGACGTCCAGGCTTCACCGGGGAGGTTCGTGCCGATCACCAGCCGAACCCGGGTGCCGGCCAGGCCGCGGTGGAGCCACCCTGCAGGCGCGCGGAGCCGGCATCCCGGCCCGGTCTGGGTCACGTTGCCCTGCTCGTCGGCGAAGGCTCCCGTGCCGGAGATCACCCAGGTGACGGCGTCGAACTCGTGCCAGTGCAGCGTCTCGTCCTCGTCGTGCACGTCGTCGAACGCCAAGCCGTGGAACCCCATGGCCGCGACCTGCTCGAGGGCGTCGGCTTCCGTGATCGGCTCCCCGGTCGTGAACTCGTACTCCATGGCGTGCCATCCCCTCGTCGCTGCCGCTGGCGGCAGGGCCGGAGCCGGTCGGACCCGGTCGTCGCGGCCAGTATCGCAGGCGTCGGAGGGCTACGGCGTCCAGTCGGCGATGACGGTCAGGTCGCTGAACTCGGGAGCACCCTCGAAGATCTCCCCCATCGTCTCCCTCGCGGCGCGCAATCCCTCTTCCCGTCGCGGATCGTTCTCCCGCTCGCGGGCCTTCTCCTCGCTCTCGAAGACGACCAGCATGTGCACGCGACTCGGATCCTTCTGGTCCCGCATGGCCATGGAACGCAGCAACCCGGAACCGGCCTGCTCGGCCGACTGCAACTGCTCGACCAACCGCCCGAGCTCACCCTCCTTGCCGGGCTTCATTCGCACCGTGATCATCTGCGCCCACATCCTGCAGTCCCCCCTCGTCGATGAGTGAGCGAAGCGTAGTGCCACGTATGAGTCGTGCGTTCGGAACAGGCCGCCCACGACTTCGTGCGGGGCGGATCGATCACACCAACAGCTGGACGACCAACACCTTGGCCAGCATGGCGGCCGGGAACACCAGTGCGTAGGCCCGGCTGATCCGCTCGTCCCCGCTCGTACGGTCCGTGGCGTAGGCCAGCGCCGCGGGCTGGGTCTCGATGCCGGCGAGCATGCCTGCGGTCTGCACCGCGTCGCGCTTGCCGATGACGGTGAGGACCAAGGGAACGGCCGCCGCGAACACGGTGGCCACCACGGCGCCGGCGCCAGCCAGCACGAGCCCGTCACGGGTCACGATGGCATCGGCGAAGGCCGTTCCGGAACCGAGACCGGCGCAGGCGAGGAACATCAGGATGCCGAGCTGGCGCAGCACCAGGTTGGCGCCGTGGGGGATCTGCCAGGTGATGGGCCCGGTGCGTGACGCGACTCCGAGGAGGAGACCCACCACGAGCGGTCCCCCGCCGGTTCCCAGCGACAGGTCGACCGATCCGAGGTGGATGACGATTGCGCCGACCGCCAGGCCCGCACCGGCGCCGAGCGCGAACCCGAGGGCATCGACCTCGGAGAGTCGTTGCTCGGAATCCCCGAGCAGCTCGGCGACCGCGGCGAATCGATCGCTGGGGCCGACGACGCGGATGCGATCGCCCAGCTCGAGCTCGAGGGCATCGGTGGCGAGCAGGTCGTCGTCACCTCGGCGCACCCGGGTCGGGATGACGCCGTGGTGGTGAGGCAGGTCCAGCTCGGCCAGGCTGCGGCCGGCGAGGTGGCGGTTGGAGACGACGATCCGGCGGAAGTCGAGCGTCGCCCGATCGAGTGGGAGGTGGCGGTCGCTCCGGGTACCGACCTCGGCCGCGAAGGCCGAGACGACGGCTTCGGGGCCGAGGGCGACGACGAAGTCGCCCGCCACCAGCTCGATGTCGGTCGCGGCCACGACGACCGCTCCGTCGTGCTCCACCCGACTGAAGGCGAGGCCGGGGTAGGTGGCCCGGAGCGTGCCGAGGTCGGGGAGCTCGTGGGCCTCGACCCGTATCGTCCAGTTCACGATGCGCTCGGCCCGGGGGGCCGGCGCGGGCGGCTCCAGCGTGGTCGGGAGGGGCAGGCGGCGGCCGAGCACGAGCGTGACCATGGCCAGCATGGCCAGGACGGCCGACGGGTAGGCCAGCGAGTATGCGACCACCGGGTTGCCGGTCGACACCGCCTCGGCGGCGGCCTGCAGCGCCGGCGTGTTGGTGGTGCTCCCGGCGAACAGCCCGGCCCGATCGGCGGCCCCGAGGTCGAGGATGGCGGCGGCGCCCGCGCACAGCCCGGCGAGCGCGGCCACCACGGCCACGGTCAGACCGATGGCAGCCAGGCCACCACGCCGAACGCCGTTGACGAACGTCGGTCCCGATGCGAGACCAACCGTGTAGGTGAACAGCACCAGCCCCAGTTCCTGGAGGACTCCGAGGCCGGTCGCGCCACTGAGCCGTTCGTCGAGGGCGCCGATGAGCAGGCCGACGAACAGCGCGGCCGCCGGCCCCAGCGACACACCGCTCGTGCGGACGGTGCCGACACCCGCGCCGATGCCCATCACGACCAGGACCAGCAGGACTGGGTCTCCGGCGAGCAACTCGACCACCACCGGACCCTACTGACCCTGCCGGCGGGCCATCCGAGAGCCGGTGGGTTGTTGGCGTCCGACGAGCGCGGTGAGAGTCGGTCTTCGATCGCGTTCTCCGGTCACTCCATTGCACATGTGCAACAAGGCGACCGGAGAACAGCGGCGACGAACCGATCCGGCCGCTCCGACGTGCCGATCCCACGGTGGATCGCCGTGGATCCCGGAGCCGGCGACCGGCCCGTGTACACGCGGTCCCCGGAGCAGGTGCCCCGGGGCCACGTCGCATTCAGCGGTGGGAATGTCCGACTGACCGAAGCCGGGTCATTGTTGACCGAATCCCCGAGATTCCTGACCGGATCTCAGGGACGTCGAATGACCGCCAACATCATCAGCTGTGAACGGTCATCCAATGTCCATCCAACCGACGTCCACACCGTCGGGGTGATGCCGTCGATACACCGGCTCAGCCCCGAGCCGCTACGGCCTGGCGTCAACTCCGTGGGCTACTGCCTCGGATGCCGGAAATGACCGTCGAGTTCCGAGCACGACCTACCGATGGCGGATCCGGCGCCGATGGAACCACCCAGGGGCCGGGGCCGTGGATCAACGTCCTCGACCGCCAGCATCCTCTTCGGCTACTCGATGCCGAGGGTGCGCACGGTTGGCGACGTCTCGACCTCGTGCTCGTCAGGCTTCGTGCCGAGCAGCCGGTCGCCGAGGCTGACGGTGACGCCGAACCAGTAGTGCTCGTTCTTGAAGTGGTGCTTGATGTGGTTGCGGCTCACGTTCCGGAACCACGCCGACTTCGCCCGGTACGGCGAGTGGATCAGGTAGTGGACCCACTCGTAGTACAGGAGCATCCCGAACACGGAGGCGACGAACATCGCGGCACGCGCCGGCTCGAGCAGGAGCGCGGCCAGCAGGGCGAGGAACAGGGCGGGGAACAACGCCTGGAACGGCACCATCACGATGCGGAGGTCCTTGGGGTTGCGGTGGTGCTCGCGGTGCTTGCGGGCGGTGATCGGATCGATGGTGAACCGGCCGAGCTGCGTGGGGCGGCGGTGAAGGACGTGGACGTGGATCACCCACTCCGTGATCGGCTCGAGGGCGATGATGGCCGCAGGGATGGCCAGGTCCCACCAGCCCCAGCCGCCGATGACGAGCCGTGACGCGGTGGCGACGGCGACGGTCGTGGCGAGGATCCGCGGCGACGGCTTGGCCGCGAAGAACACGACGATCTCCCTGAGGGAGGCTCCGGGCTGGGGCTGGTCCTTCGGGATCGGGCGGAACGCCCGGTCGCCGGCGTCGATCGTGGAATCGACGCCCCGGAGGCGTGTCGCGGCGCGCTGCATCCTCCACTCTTCGTTGGATCGCGCCGGCATTCCTGCCGACGTCCAGGTGCTCGTGGGCTACGAGACACGCGAAGCCCTCGACGCAGCGTGCGCCTCGCTGCCCGGCGATCTAGGGGCCGGGGTACACCGCCGGGAGGCGACCCCGTGGGGTCGCCTCCGGGCGATGAGCCGGTACTTCGCTCGAACATTGACTGTCCGATCTGGGGACATTGATGTCCGACCGGGACATCCCTGGGGCCGAAACCCCAGGGACATCAGCTGCAGCCGCTGGTGCTCCCGCAGGTGGGGCAGGCGTGGCAGCTCCCGGCCCGGATCATCTGCACCCCGCAGGTCATGCACATGGGGGCGTCGACGTCGTGGCCGGTGGCGGAGGCCTTCGGGGCGGGGGCGTCGGCCGCCGTGTCGGAGAGATCGAGCAGTGACGAGGCCGACTCGACCGACACCGGGTCGGCGACCACGTCGTGGCCCTGCACCGTCTCGGCCACCGACTCGGCCACGCCGGGAAGCGTGGGCTGGGTCCGCTCGCCGATGGTGAGGATGCCGAGCTCGACCCGCTCCTCGTACGACAGGTAGTCGACCGCCAGGCGGCGGAAGATGTAGTCGACCAGGCTGGAGGCGAACCGGATGTCGGGATCGTCGGTCATGCCCGCCGGCTCGAAGCGCATGTTGGTCAGCGTCTCGACGTAGGCCCGCAGCGGCACCCCGTACTGGAGGCCGTAGCTGATCGAGATGGCGAAGGCGTCCATGATGCCGGCCAGCGTGGAGCCCTGCTTGGACACGTTCATCCAGATCTCGCCGGGCCGGCCGTCCTCGTACTCACCGACGGTGACGAAGCCCTTGCAGTCGGCCACCCGGAACTCGAAGGTCCGGCTGGTGCGGTTGCGGGGCAGCTTGACCCGCTGGGGCTTGTGGACGATCTTCTCGACCACCTTCTCCACGATCTCCGTCGGCGACGGCGCCCCCGCGGCCTCCACCGACTTGTCGGCCTTCACCGTGGAGAGCGGCTGGGCCACCTTGCAGTTGTCGCGGTAGATGGCGATCGCCTTCACCCCCATCTGCCAGGCATCGATGTGGAGCTGCTCGACGTCGGTGACCGAGGCCTCTTCGGGCATGTTCACCGTCTTGGAGATGGCCCCGGAGATGAACGGCTGGACCGCAGCCATCATCTTCACGTGTCCCAGGTAGTGGATCGTGTTGTCGCCCATGGAGCAGGCGAACACCGGGAGGTGGGCGGGATCGAGATCGGGGCACCCGAGCAACGACTTGTTCTCGTCGATGTAGGCGACGATGGCGTCGATCTGCGGCGCGGTGTAGCCGAGGCGGATGAGCGCTCGGGGGATCGTCTGGTTGACGATGGACATGGTGCCCCCGCCGACCAGCTTCTTCAGCTTGACCAGGCCGAGGTCGGGCTCGATCCCGGTGGTGTCGCAGTCCATCATCAGTCCGATGGTGCCGGTGGGGGCCAGGACCGACGCCTGCGAGTTGCGCACGCCGACCTCGGCCGCCATCTCGCACGCGTTGTCCCACGCCTCCTGGGCCGCCGACAACAGCGACTCCTGGACCTGGGTCTCGTCGATCTCCGCGGCGGCGGCCCGGTGCTGCTCGAGCACCCGCAGGGTCGGTTCACGGTTCTCGGCGTAGCCGGAGAACGGCCCCATCCGGGCCGCGGTGCGGGCTGAGGTCTCGTAGGCCCGGCCGGTCATCAGCGCGGTGACGGCCGCGGCCATGGTGCGACCGTCGTCGGAGTCGTAGGGCAGGCCCATGGCCATCAACATCGCACCGAGGTTGGCGAAGCCGAGCCCGAGCTGACGGAACCGCCGGCTGTTCTCGGCGATCGCGGGGGTGGGGTAATCGGCCCGGCCGACGAGGATCTCCTGGGCGGTGAAGACGACGTCGACGGTGTGCTTGAACGCCTCGACGTCGAAGTCGCCCGACGCGCCGTCCTTGGCCTTGAGGTACTTGAGCAGGTTGATCGACGCCAGGTTGCAGGCCGAGTTGTCGATGTGCATGTACTCCGAGCACGGGTTGGAGCCGTTGATCCGGTCGGTGTTCGCCGCCGTGTGCCAGTGGTTGATGGTGGTGTCGAACTGCATGCCGGGATCGGCGCACTCCCAGGCCGACTGGGCGATCTGGCGCATCAGGTCACGGGCCCGCACGGTCTTGACGACCTCGCCGGTGGTGACCGCCCGCAGGTGCCAGTCGGCGTCGTCGACCACGGCCTGCATGAACTCATCGGTGACCCGGACCGAGTTGTTGGCGTTCTGGTACTGCACCGAGGCCATGTCGACGCCGTCGAGGCTCATGTCGAAGCCGGCGTCGGCGAGGACACGGATCTTGCGCTCCTCGCGCGCCTTGACCCAGATGAACTCCTCGATGTCGGGGTGGCCCACGTCGAGGATGACCATCTTGGCGGCCCGGCGGGTCTTGCCGCCGGACTTGATGGTGCCGGCCGACGCGTCGGCGCCTCGCATGAAGCTCACCGGGCCCGAGGCGGTGCCGCCCCCCTTGAGCAGCTCCTTCGAGGAGCGGATCTTCGACAGGTTGATGCCGGCGCCGGAGCCACCCTTGAAGATGGTCCCCTCCTCCACGTACCAGTTGAGGATCGAGTCCATCTCGTCGTCGACCTTGAGGATGAAGCACGCGCTGGCCTGCTGCGGCACGCCGGGCACCCCGATGTTGAACCACACCGGCGAGTTGAACGCGGCCCGCTGGGTGACCATCAGGTACTTGAGCTCGTTGCGGAAGGCGTCGGCCTCCTCGTCGTCGACGAAGTAGCCGCCGTCGACACCCCAGTCGGCGATGGTGTCGCACACCCGGTCGACGACCTGCTTGAGGCTGTCCTCGCGCTCGGCGGTGCCCGGGGTGCCCCGGAAGTACTTCTGGGCCACGATGTTGGTGGCGTTGAGCGACCAGGTGGTGGGGAACTCCACGCCGAGCTGCTCGAAGGCCACCGAGCCGTCCTGGTAGTTGGTCAACCGAGCGTCACGACGTTCCCAGGTCAGGTCGTCGTAGGGGTGCGCCCCGGGACGGGTGAACAAGCGCTTGATGCCGATGCCGGTTCGTTCAGGGGCGATGGCCATGAGTGTCTCTCCACACTGTGAGTTTGCGATTTTCGACTTGACGACGGTCGGGAACGACGGAGCACGCGCCGGACATCGGTTCAACGCCGTGTCGGTCGCAGACCTTCCAGGCCCCTGCCACTAGGTCTTGTGGTCTCCTGCCCCGGATCGGGCCGAGCACCACAAGATGTAGGTAGGCATTACAGCACTGAAATTACATCGGTGTCAACGGGTACCGCGGTGCGAAACAGCAGGTCAGGGGGCGTTCGCGATCATTTGCACTCGTGCTTCCGTGCACAACCACGTTCACCCCCAAGGTTTCGTCCAGCCCACCACAGACACGACGTGTGAACCACCGTCCGCGTTCCGCACTGCGGTACCCGAGCACTGGAGACCAACGTAGAGATGACAGGTTGTGGAACGGAAGGGGAACAACCCTGTGAATTACCGGTGCATTGGGGGCAAGGTTCTCCACAGCCTGTGCACGGGTTGTCTCGATCGGCGCGTTCCCGGTGACCAAGACATGCGGCGGAGTTGACGAGCCGGCCGTCCGGAGGACGGCGGGCGAGCAACTCCAGAAGCGGAGCCGGCGGACGAAGTCCGCCGGCGCAGCGTCTCAGCCCGCAGGGCTGACCTCGACGGGGATGCCGTTGAGCACCGCGGTGCCCGAGATGGGATCGAAGGCCTCGGTGTCGGCCAGGGTGTTCGAGTTGACGCCGGCGTGTTCGGCCGCGACCGACAGACGGGCCCCGTCGATGTCGTGGCCCCAGCCGTGGGGCAGGCTCACCACGCCCGGCATCACCACGTCGGTGATCTCCACCGGGGCGACGACGGCGCCGGACCGGGATCGGACCTCGGCCACTCCCCCGTCGACCAGGCCACGGGCCCGGGCGTCGTCGGGGTGGACCTGGAGGGTGCACCGAGGCGCGCCCTTGACCAGGACCCGGATGTTGTGCATCCAGGAGTTGTTGGAGCGCAGGTGACGGCGACCGATCAGGACGAGCCCGTCGGCGGCGTCGTCGAGGCCGGGGCGGAGCCGGTCGGCGACGTCGCCGACGAGGATCTCCGGGGCGAGATCGATCATGCCGTCGGCGGTCCGCAGGGCCTCGGGCATGCGCGGCTGCAGCGGTCCGAGGTCGATGCCGTGGGGGTGGTCGATCAGGACATCGAGGCTGAGCCCGTCGGGGACGCGGCCGAAGCCGTCGCCGTACGGGCCGCTGCGGAGCATGAAGTCGAGGATCCGCTCGGGGCCGACCCGGGGGGCGAGGGCCCGGAGGATCTCGTCCGGGTCGCGGCCGTGCAGCGGCCCGTGCTCGTCAGCGACCGCGGACTCGACCATCGAGGTGATGGTGAGATCGTCGGCCACGGCCGGATCGGCGTCGGGTCCGGCCCCCTGCAGGATCATGGCCAGCCGGCACAGGATCTCCCACTCGTCGGGCGCGCCCTCGTCGAGGGGGAGCACCGGCGGGCTGTAGTTGGCCACGTTGCGGATGGCGAGCTGCAGCAGGGCCACGTCGTAGTGGCTCTTCTGGACGGCCGAGGGCGCCGGCAGGATGACGTCGGCGTGGCGGGTGGTCTCGTTCAGGTAGATGTCGATGGCCACCATGAACTCGAGCGTGCCGAGCGCGGCATCGAGCCGGGCGCTGTCCGGCGTGGAGAGCACCGGGTTGCCCGCCACGGTGATCATGGCGCGGACCTGCCCCTCGCCCGGGGTCTCGATCTCCTCGGCCATGCACACCGCCGGCAGCTCACCGAAGGTCTCGGGCAGCCCGCGCACCCGGCTGCGACGGCGGCCGAGCCGGATGCCCCGGCCGTAGCGCGGCGTGCCACGGGTGTTGCTGGCGCCGGCGGCCGCGGTGGTGAACATGGCCCCGCCCGGGCGATCGAGGTTGCCGGTGCAGATGTTGAGGGCATCGACCAACCACGACGTGACGGTGCCGAAGGATGCCACCGTGGTGCCGATGCGGGCGTAGACGGCCGCCGACGGGGCGGCGGCCAACTCCCGGGCCAGTCGCTCGATGGTGCGGGCATCGATCCCGGTCCGGCCGGCGACGGCGTCGGGGGTGAACGGGGCGACCACCTCCGCCAGCTCGTCGAGGCGGCTGACGTAGGGCGCGACGGCCCCGAGATCGACCAGGTCTTCGGCGAAGAGCACCTGGAGCATGGCCGCCAGCAGGTACGGATCGCTGCCCGGCCGGATCGGCACGTACTCGGTGGCGGCCTCGGCCGTGCGGGTGCGGCGCGGATCGACCACCACCAATCGACCACCCCGCTCGGTGAGGGCCTCGATCCGTCCCGGCCAGTCGGGAGCGGTGGCGAAGCTCCCGTTGGAAGCGTACGGATTGGCGCCGAGGATGAGGAGGTGGTCGGTGCGGTCGATGTCGGGCACCGGGTTGGTGAGCGCGTTGCCGAACATCAGCCCGGACGAGATCTCCTTCGGGCGCTGGTCCACCGTGGATGCCGAGTACACCTGGGGGGTCCCGAGCGCCTTCAGGAACACACGGTTGTAGAGAAGGGCACCGAGGTTGTGGGCGTTGGGGTTGCCGACGTAGGCCGCCAGGCTCTCCCGGCCGTGGGTCTCGATCACCGCGCCGAGACCGTCGGCCACCGCCTGCCAGGCCTCGTCCCACGTCGCCGGTTCGAAGCGGTCGCCCCGGCGGATCATGGGCTGGCGGAGGCGGTCGGGGTCGTCGTGGAGCTGGCGGAGCGTGGAGCCCTTCGGACACACGTAGCCGTGGCTGAACACGTCCTCCATGTCCCCCCGGATCCTCGTCACCGCCCCGTCGGTGACCGTGATGGCCAGCCCGCATCCCGCCTCGCACAGCGGGCAGGTCCGGGCGACGGTGGTCGTCGCCTCGTCCGATGCCGTCTCCTCTGCAGCGGTGGCCGGCTCGGTCGGCGTGATGGTCATGGTGGCCCCTGGGGTGTGCTCGCCCGCCTGTGCGGCGCCCGCGCGCTCGCCCGGGCGCACCCATGGTGGCACCCGATCGCTACCGTCGGCCCGATGCGCCAGCTCGTCCCGACCGCGGCCGACGTCGATCCCGTCCGCACGTACCTGGCCGCCGAGCGGCCCGCTCCCCCGGGACGCCCCTGGGTCGCGCTGGGCATGATCGCCAGTCTCGACGGCGCCACCGCGGTGACCGGGACGTCGGGCGGGCTCGGCGGACCGGCGGACCAGGCCGTCTTCCGGGCCGTGCGGGCCATCGCCGACGTGATCCTCGTCGCGGCGGGCACGGTCCGGGCCGAGCGGTATCGACCGGTCGGCTTCGGCGACGACGTCCGCACCGCCCGGGCCGACGCCGGCCGCTCGACCGAGCCGCCCCGGCTGGCCATCGTCACCGCCCGGGTCGACCTCGACCTCGAATCGGCGCTGTTCACCGACGACCACAGCCGACCGCTGGTGCTCACGACCACCGACGCCGACCCGGACCGGGTGGCGGCCACCGCCGCGGTCTGCGAGGTCCGCCGGTTCGGGACCGGAACGGTCGATCTGCGGGCCGCGCTCGCCTCGCTGGCCGACGACGGTGCCGCCGTCGTGGTGGCCGAGGGCGGACCGAGCCTCAACGGGTCGCTGGCGGACGCCGACGTCGTCGACGAGCTGTGCCTCAGCACCGGCCCGGTGCTGGCCGGCGGCGACAGCCGCCGCATCGTCTCCGGCGCCGCGCCCCGCCACGACCGCTACCGGCTCGCCTCCCTGCTCACCGAGGACGACCTCCTGTTCAGCCGCTGGGTGCGACGGACTCCCACCACGGCGTGAACGCCGGCGGGCTCACTCGGGCGCGGTCTGCTGGAGGAGGCTGATCTCCCGCTCGAAGTCGCTGATGGTGTCGAAGCTCTTGTACACCGACGCGAAGCGGACGGTGGCGACCTCGTCGAGAGCCCGCAGGCGGGTCAGCACCTCGAGGCCGACCTGGTCGGTGTCGACCTCCCGGCCCTGGGCCCGCAATGCATCCTCGACCGCACCGACGAGCTCGGCGATCTGACCCGGGTCGACCGGTCGCGACTTGCACGCCGCGCTCACCCCGGCCGCCACCTTCGACGCATCGAACGGCTCGAGATCGCCGCTGCGCTTGCGCACCTGCAACGGCACCTCCTCCAGTCGCTCGAACGTGGTGAACCGGCGGCCACATCCCTCGCACTGCCGGCGTCGCCGGATCGAGTCGCCGTCATCGGCCTGGCGTGAGTCGACGACCTTGTCCCGCAGGCCACCACAGGCTGGACAGCGCATCCCCCCACGGTACCGGGACACGCGCCGTGGCCTGGCCGCGGGCCGGATCAGGGAGCGCCGGAATCAGGGGACGGGGAGCGCCAGGACCTGGCCCGGCGTCACCGAGGCGGTGCCGTTGACCTCGACCAACCGCTCGACGTAGGTGGCGGCCTCCCCGGCCGGGGCCACCTCGGTGGCGATCGACCACATCGTCTCGCCGGCGTGGACCACGTGGGTCTGGTCGAGGACCGGCACGGTGTCGGACGGGACCAGCGGATCGCTGCGCACGAGATAGGTCACCGACAGCGCCGCCACCAGGACCAGGACGGCCGCCAGCACCACGTGGGCGAGTTGGCGGGGACCGAGGTCGACCGGGTGACGGCCCGGCGCGACCAGGCGGAGCGACGGCGATCCCCCGACCGGGGCGGGGGTGGCGAGTGGGCGGGCGGGGTAGGCGATGGCGACCATGGGGACATTCTCCAGAGGGGGTCTGACAAGAACGCGGGAGCGGTGGCTCCGGCCGGCTCGGTTCCGGACGGCTCGACGCCGGGTGAGCGACGAACGGGTGTTCGCCGAACAACTGTTCGTAGCCTGGCACGAACAGTCGTTCGAGTCAACTGGTCGATCGAACGGGTGTTTGCCTTCCCCCGGATGCTGCCGTATGGTGCAAACACCTGTTCGACCGGGACTGCCGTTCCGGTCCACCGGCCCACCACCGACCTCTCCGGGGGGACCAATGTCCGAGGACATCACCAACCGCCAGCGACAGATCCTCGTCGTCATCGAGGAGCACCAGCGCACGCGCGGGTTCCCCCCCTCGGTGCGCGAGATCGGCGAGGAGGTCGGGCTCACCTCACCCTCGTCGGTGCACGCCCACCTCGCCACCCTGCAGCGCCTCGGGTACCTGGTCCGCGACCCCACGAAGCCTCGCGCCATCGAGGTGCGGTGGGACCCCAACTCGGGGGCCGCCGTCGAGCGGCGCCCGGTCCGTCACGTGCCCCTCGTCGGCGAGGTGGCCGCCGGCACCGACGTCCTCGCCCACGAGAACATCACCGAGACGATGCCCCTGCCGTCGGACCTCACCGGCGACGGCGAGCTGTTCATGCTCCGGGTCCGGGGCGATTCGATGATCGAGGCCGGCATCCTCGACGGTGACTACGTCGTGGTCCGCTCCCAGCCCACCGCGGCCAAGGGCGACATCGTCGTGGCCGGTATCCCCGGCGAGGAGGCCACGGTGAAGCACTTCGACACCGCCGACGGCGAGATCGTCCTGGTGCCGGCCAACCCCGCGCTCGAACCGATGCACTTCCCGGCCGACGAGGTCGAGGTGTTCGGCGTGGTGGTCACCGTCATGCGCAAGCTGTAGTCGACCGGCCTGGCCGGTTCCGGGCCGACGCATCCACCACAATGCGGTGCGTGCCCCGCGCCGCGCCGTCCATCGTCTGCGCCGTGGTGCTGACCCTGGGTGTCGCGCTCGGGGTCGGTGCCCCGATCGCCGCCTCGTCACCGGTCGACGCGCCGACCACCGGTGACGTGGCCCATGACGCCGGTCTGCAGTGGGGCCTCGATCGCATCGGGGCGGTCGATGCGTGGCCGGACAGCACCGGCGACGGAGTCGTCATCGCCATCGTCGACTCCGGCGTGTCGCTCCATCACGAGGACCTCGCCTCCAAGCTGGTGCCCGGTGTGGCGTGCCGCCGCACCGAGGGCGATCCACGGGCATGCGAGGGGTCGCCGCTCGACGACGACGGCCACGGCAGCCACGTGGCGGGCATCGCCGGCGCCGCCACCGGGAACGAGGTCGGCATCGCCGGGGTCGCGCCCGGCGCCATGCTCATGCCGGTGAAGGTGCTGTTCAAGGACTGCCCGACCTGCGAGGCCACCGGAAACGCATCCGACGTGTCCGCCGGCGTCCGCTGGGCGGTCGACCACGGCGCCGACGTCGTCAACCTGTCCCTCGGCTCCACGTCCAGTTCGGTGTTCGGGCCCGGTTTCGTCGACGCGGTCCACTACGCGTGGGACCACGGCGCCATTCCCGTGGTCGCCGCCGGCAACCAGTTCGTCCTCACCGCCGACTTCGGCGACGCCCCGGCGGTGGTGGTGTCGGCCACCGACCGCGACGACCGCGCCCCCTCCTACTCGAACGGCGTCGGCGATGCCCGGTGGGCGGTGGCCGCACCGGGTGGCGATGCGGGTGACACCGCCGCCACCTGCTCGCAGGGCGGCGCCCCGCTCGGGATCCTGTCCACGTACTGGGCCCCGGACGACGACGCGGCCTACGCCTGCCTGTCGGGGACGTCGATGGCCGCCCCCCACGTCAGCGGTGCGCTGGCCGTCCTCCTGGGGACCGGCCTGGATCCGGAGGCCGCGGTGGCCACCCTGCTGGCCACCACCACCGACCTGGGCGTCCCCGGCCGAGACCCCGTCTTCGGCAGCGGCCGGATCGACCTGGCCGCCGCCGTCGCGCTGGCCGTGTCGGGTACCGCCCCCACCCAGGCCTCCACCGCGCCGCTGTCCAATCCTGGCCCGGGCACCCCGCCGACCGACACCGTGCCCCCGTCCACCGCGACCACCCGCCCGGGAGCCCCGCCCGATGACGGCTCCGACGGCGAGACGGCGGCACCTCAGCCCTACGTCGTGCCCGACCAGTCCACCGATGCGGCGCTGCCCGCCGCCATCGCCGCCGTCCTGGTGGTCATCGTCGGCACCGCCACCTTCGAGCTCCGCCGACGTCGCCTGCTCTGACCGCGGCGATCACCCGGTCAGCAGCCGCGACAGGGCGTGGTGGACGCGCTCGATCGACTCGCGCCGGACGTGCTCGTCCGCGGTGTGCGCCACGGTGGCATCACCGGGACCGAAGTTCAGGGCGGGGATGCCGGCGGCGGCGAAGCGGGCCACGTCGGTCCAGCCGAGCTTCGCCCGGACCTCCAGGCCGGTGTCGACCAGCCCGGCGAGGAGCGGGTGGGTGAGTGCCGGCGCCGCCGGTGCCGCCGAGTCGGTGATCTCGAAGCCGTCGCCGTCCTCGATCAGGTCGTCGACGAGGGTACGAAAGGCGTCGATGCCCTCGTCGAGGGTGCGATCGGGCGCGATCCGCAGGTTCACGGTGAGCGTGGCCCGATCGGGGACGACGTTGCCGGCCACGCCACCCTCGATGGCCACCGCCTGGATCGCCTCGCGGTAGGTACAGCCGTCGATGACCGGTTCCCGGGCCTCGTAGGCATCGATCCGGGCCAGGACCCGGCCGACCCGGTGGATGGCGTTGCGTCCCATCCAGGGACGAGCGGTGTGGGCCCGGGCACCGGCCAGGGTGAGGACGAGGCGCACGGTCCCCTGGCAGCCGGCCTCGACGGCGCCGTCCGTGGGCTCGCCGAGGATGGCGGCGTCGGCCTCGAGCAGGTCGGGCCGATGCTCGAGCAACTGCAGCAGGCCACTGTGCTCGGCGGCGATCTCCTCGGCTACGTAGAACACGTAGGTGACGTCGACCACCGGCTCGGGCACGCTGGTGGCCAGCTCGAGGAACACGGCCAACCCGCTCTTCATGTCGGCCGATCCGAGGCCCCACAGGGTGTCGCCGTCGATGCGGGCCCGCTCGTTGCCGTTGGCCGGCACGGTGTCGAGGTGGCCGGCGAGGATCACGCGCTGGGACCGGCCGAGCTGGGTCCGGGCCACCACGTTGTCGCCGACGCGGTCGACGGTGAGCCACGGGACGGCGGCCAGGCGCGCCTCGACCACATCGGCGAGCGCGCCCTCCCCCAGGCTCGGTGAGGCGATGTCGACGAGCTCGGCCGTGGCCGCGAGCAGATCAGCCGTCACTGGCCACCTCAGGTGGTGACGCCGTGGTCGCGCAGGATGTCGGTGAGCTTGGACTTGTCGTGCCGCTCGCCGGGCTCGAGGCGCTTGATGACCAACACGCACGCGAGGCCGAACTCACCGCCGGGGAACGACCGGGGACGGGTGGCCGACACCGCGACGCTCCACGGCGGCACCACGCCCCGGCTGAGCTCCTCGCCGGTCGCGGCGTCGATCACCGGGATGGACGCGGTCAGGATGGAGCCCGCCCCGAGCGTGGTCCCCTCGCCGACCCGTGCCCCCTCGGCCACGATGCAGCGGCTGCCGATGTAGCACTCGTCGCCGATGACCACCGGCACGGCGTTGGCCGGTTCGAGCACACCGCCGATGCCCACCCCGCCCGAGAGGTGCACGTTGCGGCCGATCTGGGCGCACGAACCGACCGTGGCCCAGGTGTCGACCATGGAGTTCTCGCCCACGTGGGCGCCGATGTTCACGTACGACGGCATCATCACCACGCCGCGGGACAGGTGGCTCCCCCACCGGGCCGAGGCGCCGGGGACGACCCGGACGCCCGCGGCCTGGAAATCGGACTTGAGCGGGATCTTGTCGGCGTACTCGAACGGGCCGAGCTCGATCGTCTCCATGGACGAGAGCCGGAACAGCAGGAGGATGGCGTGCTTGAGCCACTCGTTGACGGTGACCGCGCCGTCGCTGGATGGGTCGCCGTCGACGTCGGCCACCCGGGCCTCACCCCGGTCGAGCAGGTCGATGGCCTCACGGACGGTGGCCATGGCGTCGGTGTCCGCCGGGCTGAGCTCGTCCCGCCGGTTCCACAGCTCGGTGATCTGTTCGGGCAGCGTCGACATGGCGGGCGAATCTAGTGGGGACGAAAAATCGCAGGGGAATGCGATCGGGAACCGATCGCGATCGGCAGCGATTTTCTACGCGGAGGCGGCCACGGCGCGGAGTCGTTCGACCACGAGGGCGATGCGGTCGTCGGGTTGGACGGCCGCGACCCGGACGTGGCCGGCACCGGCCTCGCCGTAGAACTCGCCGGGCGACACGATGGCCCCGCCCGACACGGCGAGCGATTCGGTGAGGGCCCAGGCGTCGCCGTCAGGGGCCGGGATCCACAGGTAGAACCCGCCACCGGGCATGGCGACGTCGATGCCCAGCGCCTCGGCGAACACCGCCCGGAGCGCCTCCAGACGGCTGCGGTACCGCTCGCGCTGGACGTCGACGTGCGACTCGTCGCCCAGCGCGGCGACCGCCGCGGCCTGGATCGGGGCCGGAACCATGAAGCCGGCGTGCTTGCGGACCTCGGCCAGGTAACCGACCAGCTCCGGGTCGCCGGCGTAGAAGCCGGCCCGACCGCCGGCGAGGTTCGACCGCTTGGACAGCGAGTGGACCGCGACCACGCCCTCGAACCCGTGGTGCAGGATCGTGCGGGGCGCGCCGTCCCAGGTGAAGGCCACGTAACACTCGTCGGACAGCACCGGGACGCCACGGGCTCGTCCCCAGGCCGCGGCGGCGCCGAGGTCGTCGAGCCCGCCCGCCGGGTTGCCGGGGGTGTTGACCCACAGGCACAGGGCCCGTTCGGCATCGGCGGGATCGATGCTGGCGAGGTCGATCGTCCAGTCGGGGCGGACGGCCACCGGGACGGCACGGCAGCCGGCCAGCGTGGCGCCCATCTCGTAGGTCGGGTAGCTGATGGCCGGGTACAGGACGGTGTCGCGTTCGGGGGTGCGCAGCCGGAGCCACTGCGGCATCCCGGCCACCAGCTCCTTGGTGCCGATGCAGGCCGCGACCGCATCGACCCCGATGGCGACGTCGAGGTACCGGCCGAGCCAGCCACACACCGCCTCGCGGAAGGCCACCGTGCCGATGGACGGCGGATAGCCGCGGGCGTCGGTCGAGCCGAGGGCGGCCGTCACCACCGCCGGCGGGGGGTCGAACGGCGTGCCGATCGACAGGTCGACCAGCCCACCGTCGAGGCGGGCGGCACGCGCCCGGAGCGGATCGAGCCGATCGTAGGGGTAGGGCGGTGGCCGGAAGCCGGTCATGTCCGCGCGCCGGGCGCCGGATCGTTGGGGACCTCGAAGGCCCGGAACTGGGCCCGGGAGCCGGGGTCGAGGCGGGCCTGCACCGTGGTTCCGGTCTCGCCGTGGGTCTCGACCAGCACCTCGCCCTCTCGGTGCACCGCGGCGAGCAGGTCGCCCCGCTCGTAGGGGATGGCCAGCTCGACCACCGGCTGCAGGGCGCGCAGGAGGGCGCTGATGGACTCGAGCAGCTCGTCGATCCCCGCGCCGGTCCGGGCCGAGAACGCCACCGAGCCGGGATGGCGCTTGGTGAGCAGCGCCGCGGTCTCGGGATCGAGGTCGACCTTGTTGAAGGCGAGGAGCTGGGGCACGCTCCCGGCGTCGATCTCCCGCAGCACGGTGTGGACGGCCTCGATGTTGCCGGCCACGTCGGGTGCGGTGACATCGACCACGTGGACGAGCAGGTGGGCGTCGGCGGCCACCTGCAGGGTCGACCGGAAGGCCTCGACCAGCTGGTGGGGCAGCTTGCGCACGAACCCCACCGTGTCGGTGCACAGCACCGATTCGCCGCCCGGCAGGGCGAGGCGGCGGGTGGTGGCGTCGAGGGTGGCGAACAGGCTGTCCTCGACCAGGACACCGGCGTCGGTGAGCCGGTTGAGCAGGGTGGACTTGCCGGCGTTGGTGTACCCGACGATGGCGACCCGCTGGATCCGGCTGGCGCGGCGTTGCTTGCGCTGGGTGTCGCGATGGCGCTGGATGTCGCGCAGGTCGGCCTCGAGCTTGTGGATGCGGCGCACGAGCCGACGGCGGTCGGTTTCGAGCTGCGTCTCGCCCGGCCCGCGCGTACCGATGCGGGCGCCGCCGGCCGACATGCCGCCGGCCTGCTGGGAGAAGGCGCCACCCTTCTTGCGCAGCCGGGGCAACCGGTAGCGCAGCTGGGCCAGTTCGACCTGAGCCTTGCCCTCCACGCTGGCCGCGTTCTGGGCGAAGATGTCGAGGATCACCGCGGTGCGGTCGATGGCGGTGCGGCCCAGCATCTTCTCGAGGTTGAACTGCTGGGCGGGGCTGAGCTCGTTGTCGAAGACGACGGTGTCGCAGTCGGTGGCCAGGGCCACCTCCTTGAGCTCCTCGGCCTTTCCCTTGCCGATGTAGGTGGGCGGGTCGGGCGTCTGGCGGCGCTGCACGACCCGGGCCACCTCGTCGGCCCCGGCGGTGTCGACGAGCGCGCTGAGCTCGTCGAGCCCTCGCTCGGTCTCCTCGGCGTCGTCGGGCGGCAGGGTGACGCCGACGAGCACGATCTTCTCCCGGAAGGACCGGTCGATCAGCGCCACGGGCGAGATCCTTCCCCACGGCGCGACCGGTGACGAAGCGGCTTTCGTCCGATGGCGAGGTGCATCGGGCTCACAGTGGCCAGATGACCACTGCGACGGCCTCGACGGGCACGGTGAGATAGACGGGGTCGCCCACGTCGACGGTCGCGGGCCCGCCCGGCTGGTGCACGGTGACCGATGCCGGCGCCAGGCCCCAGTGATGGGCCGCGACCGCGGCGGCGACGGCCCCGCTGCCACAGGCCTGGGTGAGGCCGACGCCGCGCTCGTAGACGGTCATGGTGAGCTCGCCCGGTCCGCCGGGCCGGATGAGCTCCACGTTGACGCCGCCGGGGATGGAGGCGTTCATCTTCTCGCCCAGCGTGACCAGGTCGAGATCGGCGCCGGGATCGGGGACATGGCAGACCACGTGCGGGTTGCCCACGTCGACGGCCACCGCCCGCAGGACGGCGTCCGACTCCCACTCGCTCAGGTTCTGGCCGATCGTCGGCGAGCCCATCGCCACCCGCATGCGGTGCTCCGTGGCCGAGCGCCGCTCGACCACCTCGACGGTCCGCGGTCCGGCGTCGGTGTCGATCTCGACGACCCCACCGGTGGCGAAGCCTCCCCGCACCAGGGCCTGGGCCAGGCAGGAGATGCCGTTGCCGCTGATCTCGGCCCGAGAGCCGTCCTCGTTGCGCAACTCCATGCGGAAGCCGCGGTCGCCGGACCGGGTCGCCCGGATCAGACCGTCGGCCCCCACACCCCGGTGTCGGTCGCACACGGCGATCGCGTCGTCGGCGTCGATGGGGTGCTCGTCGTCGAGGTCGACCAGCACGAGGAAGTCGTTCCCGAGGCCGTGGTGCTTGGTGAGGTGCATGACCACACCATTGTGCCCTCGAAGCCCCCGGGACCGGCGCGACGGCGCAGTGCCACCGGGACGGTCGGCTGCCCGCGGCCGGCTCAGGTGAGCCGGTCCTGCACGGTCCGCACCACCCCGAGCGGGTCACCGGCGACGTCGACCCAGGCGATCCGTGGGTCGCGACGAAACCACTTGTCCTGACGGCGGGAGAAGCGCCTCGTGCGCCGGACGGCGAGCTCCACCGCCTCGTCCAGTCCGCAGTCACCGGCGAGGTGAGAGGCCAGCTCCTTGTAACCGAGGGCCTGCGCCGCCGTCCGGGAGAGGGGCCGGCTGGCGGCGAGGAGTCGCTCCACCTCGTCGAGGAAGCCGGCGTCGAGCTGGGCTGCGAAGCGAGCGGCGATGCGCTCGTCCAACTCCTGGCGGTCCCAGCGCAGGCCGACCAGTGCGAACCGGGTCGGCGGATGCCGGTGGAGGCCGGGACCGAAGGACGAGAACGGCCGGCCGCTGCCGACCACGACCTCGAGGGCTCGCAGGACGCGCCGGCGGTTGGTCGGCTCCATCCGGCTGGCGGCCGGTGGGTCGAGCTCGGCGAGGCGGGCATGGAGCGCTCCGGTGTCGGGCTCGGCATCGAGCTCGGCTCGCACCTCCGGGTACTGCCCCGGGAGGAGGAGATCGTCGACGACGGCCCGGAGGTACAGGGCCGTCCCTCCCACCAGCAGCGCCCGGTGCCCCCGGTCCTCGATGGCGGCGATGGCAGCCCGGGCGTCGGACTGGAACGTGGCGAGGTCGTAGTCGTCCCACGGGTCGACGACGTCGAGGAGGTGGTGGGGCACGGCCGCCCGCTCGGCCGGCGTCGGCTTCGCGGTGCCGATGTCCATGCCGCGGTAGACCTGCATGGAATCGACGGTGACGATCTCCCACGACGGATCGGCGGCCGCCACCGCCATGGCGACCGCCGACTTGCCGCCGGCCGTGCTGCCGACCAGGGCCGCGTGCCCACCGCCCGCTTCTGGCCCCACGATCGCCGCTCCGTCACCGCTCATCGTGGTACCAGAACGAGAAGGGTGGGCGGCACGAGTCCTTCTGGCCCCACGATCGCCGCTCCGTCACCGCTCATCGTGGTACCAGAACGAGAAGGGTGGGCACCGGGCGGGAGTCCTTCTGGCCCCACGATCGCTGCTCCATGACCGCTCATCGTGGTACCAGAACGGGAGGGGGGTGGGCACCGGGCGGCTCAGCCGGCCGCGACGGGTATCCGCGTGCGGTGGGTGGCGACGTACACGATGTCGCGCAGCTCGCCGCGGAGGTGGTGCGGGGCCGCGCCGGTGATCTCGACCGTGGCGTACGAGCCGGCCCGGATCGGGGTCACCGATCCGAAGTGCACCAGCTTGTTCTGGGCCGTGCGCCCGGTCAGCACGCCGGGGTCCTTCCGGCTCGGCCCCTCGACCAGCACTTCCTCGGTCCGTCCGACGCGAGCCTCGTGCCGGCGCAGCGCGCTGCGCTCGACCACGTGGCGGAGCCGATCGAAGCGCTCGGCCACCACCCCCGCCGTCCACGAACTCGTCGACCCGCTCGGCGGCCTCGGTGCCGGGTCGGGGCGAGAAGATGAACGTGTAGGCCGAGTCGTACTCGGCCTCGGCGGCCACGGCGAGGGTGGCCTCGAAGTCGGCATCGGTCTCGCCGGGGAAGCCGACGATGATGTCGGTGGTGACGGCGAGGTCGGCGACGTGGCGGCGGGCGGCCGCCAGCCGGGCCAGGTAGCGCTCGGCCGTGTAGCCCCGGTGCATGGCGGCCAGCACCCGGTCGGACCCGGCCTGCAGCGGCAGGTGGAGGTGGTTGCACACCTCGTCGTGGGCCGCCATGGCGGCGATGGTCTCGTCGCGCAGGTCCTTGGGATGCGGACTCGTGTAGCGCACGCGGCGGATGCCGTCGATGGCCGACACGGCCCCGAGCAGGTCGGCGAACAGGGGCCGGACCCGGACATCGCCTCCGGCCTTGCGGGCCGCCAGGGTGAGGTCGCGGCCGTAGGAGTTGACGTTCTGGCCGAGGAGGGTGACCTCGGTGACGCCGTCGGCCGCCAGTCGTTCGACCTCACCGACGATGTCGTCGACCGACCGGCTGATCTCGGGACCCCGCACCGCCGGGACGATGCAGAACGCGCACGAGTTGTCGCAGCCGATCTGGATGGTGACCCAGGCGGCGTAGGGCAGTTCCCGCTTGGTGGGTAGGGCGCTGGGGAACTCGGCGTGGTCCTCGGCCGTGGCCGCCTCCAGGATCTCGGTGACCGGCCCCTCGGCACGCGCGGTGTGGAGCAGTTCGACGGTCCGGCCCACGTTGTGGGTACCGACGACGACGTCGACGTACGGCGCCCGGGCCCGCACCTGGTCACGGTCCTTCTGGGCCAGGCACCCGGCGACGACGATCTCCATGCCGGGGTGGGCGTCCTTGACCGACTTCAGGTGGCCGAGGTTGCCGTAGAACTTGTTGTCGGCGTTCTCCCGGATGCAACAGGTGTTGAGGACCATCACGTCGGGGACGTCGTCACCCGTGGCGGGAACCAGGCCGTCGGCTTCGAGCAGGCCGGCGATCCGTTCGCTGTCGTGCTCGTTCATCTGACAGCCGTAGGTTCGAACGCGGTAGGTGCGAGCAGACACGGCTCCCCAGGCTACGTGGCCCGACGTCGGCCCGGGCAGCCGGACCGACGGCTACCGGATGGGCTCGCCGGCGCCGATCGGATCGACCGGCGCGGGATCGTGGTCGTGGGACCGGTGCTCGATGCGCAGACGGATGGCGGTGCGCTCCTCGCCGTCGATGGTGATGTCGGCGAAGGCCGGCACGCACACCAGGTCGATGCCGCTGGCCGCCACGTAGCCCCGGGCGATGGCGATCGCCTTGACGGCCTGGTTCAGCGCGCCGGCCCCGACCACCTGGACCTCGACGGCCCCGTGGCTGCGCACCACCCCGGCCATCGCCCCGGCCACCGAGTTCGGGTTGGACCGAGTCGAGACCTTGAGTTGCTCCATGGCGATTGCCCCCGGCCAGCAGACGAGTCTCTTCCGGGTTGACTTCGACGCGGGCCCGGTCGGTTCCTGCGACCCGGCCCGCGGGATCGCAGGAACCGCCCACTCAGTCGTCGAGCGAGATGGGGGCGTCGAGATCGATGTCCTCGTCGTCGATGGCCTCGTCGTCGGCGACCACCCCGATGCCGACCTGGGTCCGGATCCGCTCGGAGATCTCGACCATGATCTCGGGGTTCTCGGCCAGGAAGGTCTTGGCGTTCTCCCGGCCCTGACCGAGCTGCTCACCGTCGTAGGTGTACCAAGCCCCCGACTTCTTCACCAGGCCGAGGTCGACGCCGATGTCGACCAGCGAACCCTCGCGGCTGATGCCCTTGCCGTACATGATGTCGAACTCGGCCTGCTTGAACGGCGGAGCCACCTTGTTCTTGACCACCTTCACCCGGGTGCGGTTGCCGACCACCTCGACGCCGTCCTTGAGCGCTTCGATGCGCCGGATGTCGAGCCGGACCGAGCTGTAGAACTTCAGCGCCCGGCCACCGGGAGTGGTCTCCGGGGAACCGAACATCACGCCGATCTTCTCGCGCAGCTGGTTGATGAAGATGCAGATGGTCTGCGACTTCGACAGGTTGCCGGTGAGCTTGCGCAGGGCCTGGGACATGAGCCGGGCCTGGAGGCCGACGTGGGTGTCGCCCATGTCGCCCTCGATCTCGGCTCGCGGAGTGAGGGCGGCGACCGAGTCGATCACGATGACGTCGATGGCCGACGAGCGGATCAGCATGTCGGTGATCTCGAGCGCCTGCTCGCCCGTGTCGGGCTGGGAGATGAGCAACTCGTCGACGTCGACCCCGATGGCCCGGGCGTAGACGGGGTCCATGGCGTGCTCGGCGTCGATGTAGGCACAGATGCCGCCGTTGCGCTGGGCCTCGGCCACCACGTGCATGGCGAGGGTGGACTTGCCCGAGGACTCGGGCCCGTAGATCTCGGTGACCCGGCCCCGGGGCAGGCCGCCGATGCCGAGGGCGAGATCGAGGGCCAGGGCACCGGTGGAGATGGACTCGATGTTCATCGAGGCCTTCTCGCCCATCTTCATGACGGCGCCCTTGCCGAACTGCTTCTCGATGCTGCCGAGCGCCATGTCGAGTGCCTTGTCACGGTCCATTGCTGTTCCTTCCGAACGGTCGATCTTGAGTGGTCGATCTGTGGTGGGCTGCGTCGCAGCGAGGTGTGCCTCAGGACTGCACGTGTCCCGACGGTACGAAGCGGGTCTGACAGGAACTCCGACGCAGAGTCTGACCGGCGCCGAACGACAGCAGCGTAACTTCGAACAGCCGTTCGATCAAGCATTCCCGGGCTCGCAGGGCGAGCCGGGGAATGTTGGAGTTCTTCGGCGGAGCCTCAGAACTCCCAGGCACTCAGAGATCTCTCCCCCGGCGATCAGGCATCGCGCAGGAGGCGGTGGCGGAGGGCGTCGAGCAGCGAGATGGTGGCGAACTGGCGGATCCGCTCGCGATCACCCGGCAGCCGGATGTGGCGCACGTCGATGTCGCCGTGGATGTCGGAGGCCAGGTACACCGAGCCCACCGGCTCGCCGTCCTGGGTGTCGGGCCCGGCCACCCCCGTCACCGCCAGGCCCACGTCGGCGCCGAGCACACGACGCGCCCCCGCCGCCATCTCGCCGGCGGCCGACGCCGAGACCACCGGTCCCTCGGTCACGCCCAACACGCCGAACTTGACGTCCGACGCGTACGACACGACCGAACCCCGGAACCAGCGGCTGGCGCCCGGCACGGCCACGACCCGCGACGCCACCAGGCCGCCGGTGACCGATTCGGCCAGCCCGAGCGTCCATCCCCGGGCCAGCAGCAGCTCGCCGACGGCGTGCTCCATCGTCTCGTCGTCCGCACCGAACACCAGATCGCCCAGCAGGGCCCGCAGGCCGGCCTCCTCGGCCTCGACCGCCGCCCAGGCCGACGCGGGATCGTCGCCCTTGGCGGTGATCCGCACCTTGATGCCCTCGATGCCCGACGCGTTGAAGGCGATCGTCGCGCCTCCCGACTCGTCGAGGGCGCGCATCCGCTCGTCGAGCCGTTCGGCGAGGCCCGACTCGGACTCGCCCCAGGTCCGCAGGGTCCGCGACACGATGGTGGAGGTGTCGCCGGACCGCCGGCGCAGGTCGGGAACGACGGCACGCTCGATCATGTCTCGCATCTCGTGCGGCACGCCGGGCACCGCGTAGACGACCTGGTCGCCCACCGGGCAGATCAGGCCCGGTGCGGTCCCCCTGGTCTGGGGAATCGTCGTGGCACCCACCGGCACGTCGGCCTGGCGGAGGTTGTTGTCGCTCATGCGCCGGCCGCGGGCTTCGAACATGGCGCGGATCGCCCCGACGAGGGAGTCGTCGCGCACGAGCTCGACGCCCATCACGTCGGCGATCGCCTCACGGGTGACGTCGTCCTGGGTGGGACCGAGGCCACCGCAGCAGATCACCGCATCGGCTCGGTCGAGCGACTCGCGGATGCAGGCGACCATGCGGTCGTGGTTGTCGCCGACCCGCACCGAGCGGAGGCAGTCGATGCCCACGATGGCCAGCTGCTGGCCGATCCAGGCCGAGTTGGAATCGACCACCGTCCCGAGGAGCAGCTCGGTTCCGATGGCGACCACCTCGCAGCGCATGGCGGGCCCAGCTCAGTGGTGGCGGCGGTCGCCGGTGAGGCTGAGGGCCCGGGCGCCGTCGGTGACGTAGCTGACGCCGGTGGCGAGGGTGAGGGCGACGGCGATCCACAGCACGGCGCTGGCGAGCCACGAGACGTGGTCCATCGACAGCGGGAGGAGGGCGAAGCCGATGGCCAGCTCCTGGACCACGGTCTTGACCTTGGCCGTGTACCGGGCCGGGATGGCGATGCCCCGCCGGCCGTAGACGCTGCGGAGGATGGAGATGCCCAGCTCGCGCGCGGTGATGAGCACCACCGGGAGCCACCAGAACGTGCCGGCGGCGACCAGCGCCCAGGCCGCGCCCAGGACCAGCACCTTGTCGGCCAGAGGATCGAGGAAGGCTCCGGACCGGGTGGTTCCGTGGCGGCGAGCGAGGAAGCCGTCGAGGCCGTCGCTGCCGGCCAGCACGGTCCAGGCGGCGAGCGCGCCGTAGGCCTCGCCGTCGCGGGCGACGAAGGCGAGCAACGGCAGGGCGAGGATCATGCGCGTGATGGTGATGGCGTTCGCCGGTGTGGCCAGCGCGGAGGCGCCGTAGCGGTTGGTGACCGTGTCGCTCATCGCACCAGGTGGAGGTGGCGAGGCGCGGGTGCACCGGCCTCGACGGCGTGCACGTCGGGACCCTCGGCGGACCGGACCACCACGTCCACGAGGCTGCCGACCTCGCAGGAGGTCGGGATGTGGACCACGCCGTCGATCTCCGGGGCTTCCCGATGCGACCGACCGATGCCCGGCTCGTCGACGAGCACCGAAACCGTGCGACCGACGAGCTGGTCGCGGCGGGCGGCGGTGATGTCGTCCTGCATGCCCCGCAGTTCGCTGAGGCGGTCGGCGACCAGCGCGTCGGGCACGGCACCGTCGAGGCCGGCCGCGTGGGTGCCGTCCTCCTCGGAGTAGGAGAAGAAGCCGCACCAGTCGAGCTCGGCCTCCTCGACGAAGTCGAGGAGGGCGTCGTGGTCGGCCTCGGTCTCGCCCGGGTAGCCGACGATGAAGTTCGACCGGAAGGTGGCGTCGGGCTCCCGCCGGCGGATGGTCCGGATGCGGTCGAGGTATCGCTGGCCGTCGCCCCAGCGCCGCATGCGCCGGATGAGCGGCCGGGAGACGTGCTGCAGCGACAGGTCGAAGTACGGGACACCGGTGCGGCAGATGGCGTCGATCAGCTCGTCGGTGAGCTCGGACGGGTACAGGTACAGCAACCGCACCCGGTCGACGATGGCGGCGATGTCGTCGACCAGCGGCACGATCTGTTTGCTGCCGACACCCTGGTCGCGGCCGTAGCTGGCCAGATCCTGGGCGACGAGGACGATCTCGCGCACGCCCCCCTCGGCGAGGAGGCGAGCCTCGTCGACGAGCGCGGCACGGTCCCGTGACCGCTGCTTGCCCCGGAACGACGGGATGGCGCAGAAGCCGCAGGCCCGGTCGCAGCCCTCGGCCACCTTGATGTAGGCCCAGGGCGCGGTGGGCGCCGGGCGGGGCATGTTGAGCAGGTCGAACGCGGGCACCGCCTCCTCCGACCCGCGGGGGCCGCCGATCGTCACAGGGACCCAGCCGTGCTGGTCGGAGACGATGGGACCACCGAAGCCGACCACCCGATCGACCTCGGGGAGGGCGTCGGCCAGCTCGGCGCCGTAGCGCTCGGCCATGCAACCGGTGACCACCAGCTCGGCGCCGGCCCGCCGGTTGTCGCTCAACCCGAGGATGGTGTCGATGGACTCCTGGCGGGCCTCCTCGACGAACGCGCAGGTGTTGACCACGACCAGGTCGGCGGCGGCGGCGCTGTCGGCGGGCACGTACCCGTCGGCCAGCAGCGAGCCGGTGACCCGGTCGGAGTCGACCGCGTTCTTCGGACATCCGAGCGTCTCCACCCAGAATCGGCGAGGGGCCATCGCTCCGAGGGTACTGGGGTACCAGCCGACCGACCGACTCGCGACCGCGCCGACCGGCGGGCGTCGGCTACCGGCCGAAGGCCAGCCGGAGACCGGGGCGGGGCCACGGCCGCCGGACCAGTCGCCCCGTCGCCGACAGGGTCACGTAGGCCGTGCCCTGGTCCTCGCCGCCGAAGCAGATGTTGGTCACGAGCGGGTCGTCGAAGGCGAGGTGCTCGACGGTGGCGCCATCCGGCGAGATCGACGTGATGCCCCCGTTGATCAGCGTCCCCACGCACACCCAGCCGTCGCCGTCGACGGCGAGCGAGTCGAGGAGCTGGTGACCGGGGAGGCCGGCCAGGAGCTGACCTCCGCCGGCACCGGAGGGGTTGCCCTGCGACTCGTCGACCGTGCCCGGCCCCGACAGCGCCCAGCGCCAGACGCGCCCGGTGTGGGTTTCGGCCGCGTAGAGGGTCGTGCCGTCGGGCGAGAGCCCGACCCCGTTGGGCGCGTCGACCGGGAAGATCTTCTCGACGCAGGACGTCCCGTCGATGCTGGCGTAGTGCAGGCCGGTGCGGTCGGACGATCGCTCCTCCCGCACGCCGTGATCGGTGAACCAGAAGCCCCCGTCGGCATCGAAGACGATGTCGTTGGGAGCCCGCAGCGGGACGGTGTCGCCCGAGGCCGTGGTCGACTCGGTGTAGAGCACGTCGACGTCGCCGGTGTCGAGGTCGACCCGTTGGATCGAACCACCGGTCCAGCCCACCGGCAGCGGTCCCGGCAAGGTGAACCCCATGACCTCGATCCAGTCGAAGCAGGCGCCGTTGTTGCACACGTAGGCCTTGCCGTCGGGGCCGATCGCGGCGCCGTTCGGGCCGCCCCCGAGCTCGAACCGTCGCCGGACGGCACCATCGGCCTCCAGCCAGGTCAGCGTTCCTCGCTTGATCTCCACGAGGAGGATCGAGCCGTCGTCCAAGGCGACGGGTCCCTCCGGGAACTGCAGGTCGGACGCGATCTGGGTGACGTCAGGCATGGGCGGGCATCTTGTCAGAGCGGTCACCGCCCGGCTCGCGTAGGTTCCGTCCATGCCTCGCCTGACGCCCGCGCAGGTCACCGAGTTCCTCGGCGAGCCCGGCCACCTGGTCCGCATCGCCACCGTGGGACCCGACGGGGCGCCGTCGGTGGCGCCGATCTGGTTCCTCCACCGCGACGGCCGGATCTGGTTCACGCCTCGCGAACGGTCGTCGTGGTGGCGCAACATCCGCCACGAGCCCCGGGTGGCGATGACGATCGACGAGGACGTGGCGCCCTTCCGCAAGGTCTTCGTGGCCGGTGCCGTCACCGTCGAGTTCGAGCCCGGCCAGGACGACGAGTGGCGGGCCACGTACCGCGACATCGCCATCCGGTACACGCCGGATGCCTTTGCCGACGCCTACATCAACGCCACGGTCCACGAACCACGGGCCCTGCTGTCGCTGCCGGTCGACCCGGCGGCGGTCACCACCTGGCGCATGCCGCAGCGGGGCGAGGACCCGGCCGGGGTGTGGGCCGGGCAGTACTACCACCGGCGGCCGGCACCTGAGGAGTGGGTGCCCGAGCGACGGGTCTGAGCTCCGCGCCCGCGGACTTCCTCAGGCGAGGAGCGGCACCACGATCAGGTACGCCACCACGAGCAGGACGGCCTCGATCCGCTGGAGGCGGCGTCCGGTGTAGAGGAAGAGCCAGGCGGCGAACGCGATGGCGACCATCACGATCGTGCCGAACCCGGCCAGGGCGGGATCGTCGAGCGTCCCGGTGCCGAGCAGACCGACGCTGGCCCCCACCGCCAGGCTGTTGAACAGGTTCGAGCCGAGCAGGTTGCCGATGATGAGCTCGTCCTCGCCCTTGCGGGCCGCGGCGATGCTGGTGACCAGCTCGGGCAGCGACGTGCCCAGTGCGACCAGCGTGAGGCCGACGAATCCCTCGGCCAGGCCCAGGCGCTCGGCGATGTCGGAGGCTCCGACCACGGTCAGCTGGGCGCCGGCGACGACCCCGACCAGGCCGACCAGCGTGCGGATCGATTCCCGGCGGAGGGAGATGCCGGCGTCGTCGTCGAGGTACTCGTCCACCTCGCTCACCAGTTCCTCGCTGTTGCCCGAGGGCCCGAAGAACATGAACGCCAGCGCGGCGACGAGGGCGACGAGCAGGACGACACCCTCCCAGCGCTGCACCCCGCCCTGGACGAGTACGGCGAAGAGGACCACGGCACCGGCCGACAGGGGCGCCTCCCGACGCAGTATCGAGGAGCCGACCGTCATCGTGCACAGCAGGCCGGCGATGCCCAGCACGAACGTGAGGTTCGCCGCATTCGACCCGATGATGTTGCCGACCGCGATGTCCTCCTTGCCCTGGGTGGACGCGATGGTGGACACGACCAGCTCGGGCGCGCTGGTCCCGAATCCGACGATGACGGCGCCGATCACCACCGGTGAGACGTTCAGCGCCGCGGACAGCCGGGCCGCCCCGGCGACGAACCCATCCGCCGCCACGGTGAGCAACCCGAGCCCGACGGCGACGGCGAGGAGGGCGGGCAGCACGCCGTCAGGATGTCGCACGGAGGGGGGCGGGTACGAGTCAGCGGAACATCCTCGCCGGTCCCACGGTTGGCCCGAACATGGCTGAGGACACGATCCGCACGCGGGCGATCCGGTTCCACGAGACGGGCGGCCCCGAGGTGCTGCGCTGGGAGGAGACCGAGCTGGCCCCGCCGGGGCCGGGACAGCTGCACCTGCGACAGACGGCCGTCGGGCTGAACTTCGTCGACACCTACTTCCGGTCGGGCCTGTACCCGTCCCGCACCCCGAGCGGACTCGGCAACGAGGCCGCCGGTGTGGTGGAGGCGGTGGGCCCCGACACCGAGGGCTGGTCGGTGGGCGACCGGGTCGCGTACGGCACCGGGCCGCTGGGGGCATATGCCGAAGCCGTGGTGGTGCCGGCCCGAGCCGTGGTCCGCGTGCCCGACAGCATCGACGATCGGACCGCCGCAGCCGCGTTGCTCAAGGGCCTCACCGTCCAGTACCTCATCCGCCAGATCCACCACGTCGGCCCCGACACCGTGCTCCTCGGCCACGCCGCGGCCGGCGGCGTCGGCCTCATCCTCGGCCAGTGGGCCAAGTCCCTGGGCGCCACCGTGATCGGCACGGCCAGCACCTCGGAGAAGCGGGAGTTGGCCGCGGCCAACGGGTACGACCACCTCATCGCGTACCGCGACGAGGGCACCGACGTGGTCGCCGAGGTCAGGGAGCTGACCGGCGGACGAGGGGTCGACGTGGTCTACGACGGCGTGGGGGCCGACACGTTCATGACGTCGCTGGACTGCCTCCGCCCGAAGGGCCTGCTCGTGACCTACGGCAACGCGTCCGGACCCGTGGCGCCCTTCTCCCCCGCCATCCTGGCGAGCAAGGGGTCGCTGTTCGTGACCCGCCCGACGCTCGGGAACTACGCCGACACGCCGGAACACACCCAGGCCATGGCCGACGACCTGTTCGCCGTCATCGCCTCGGGCGCCGTCCGCATCCGCATCGGCCAGACGTATCCGCTCGCCGAGGCTGCCCGGGCCCACGTCGATCTCGAGGCGGGGCGCACCACCGGCTCGACCGTGCTCCTCCCCTGACCGACCGACGACCGACGAGCGCCGAGCTCGGGACTCAGGTCCTCGACAGGAGATCGTCCAGTTCGGCTTCGGTCATGAGGACGTCGCGGGCCTTGGAGCCGATCGAGGGACCGACGACGCCGCGCTGTTCGAGGATGTCCATCAGCCGTCCGGCCCGGGCGAAGCCGACCTTGAGCTTGCGCTGGAGCATCGAGGTGGACCCGAGCTGGCTGCGCACGATGAGCTCCATGGCCTGCAGCGCGAGATCGTCGTCGTCCTCGTCGCCGGTGCCGCCACCGGGGAGGATGGCACCGGCGTCGGTGCCGGCCTCGCCCTGCACCTCCTCGACGTAGGTCACCTGGGGGGCCTGCCGCTTCCAGTGCGCCACGATGCCTCGGACCTCGTCCTCGGTGACCCAGGAGCCCTGGATGCGGTGCGGGCTCGAACTGGTGGGCCCCAGGAACAACATGTCGCCCTTGCCCACGAGCCGCTCGGCCCCGGTCTGGTCGAGGATGACCCGCGAGTCGGTGGCGCTGGAGACGGCGAAGGCGAGGCGAGCGGGCACGTTGGCCTTGATCACGCCGGTGATGACGTTCACCGAGGGTCGTTGGGTGGCGATGATGAGGTGGATGCCCACCGCCCGCGCCATCTGGGCGATGCGGCAGATCGACTCCTCGACGTCGCGGGCCGCCACCATCATGAGGTCGGCCAGCTCGTCGACCACGACGATGACGAACGGCAACCGGGAGTACTTCTCCGGCCGGGGTTCGTCGGGGGCGGAGGGACTGCGGACGATGTCGTCCTCCAACTCGGCCAGATCACCCCGGTCGTAGGCCTCGTTGTACCCGGTGATGTCGCGGACGCCGATCTCGGAGAGCAGGTCGTAGCGTCGCTCCATCTCCTTGACCGCCCACGACAAGGCGTTGGCCGCCTTCTTGGGGTTGGTGACCACCTGGGTGAGCAGGTGCGGCAACCCGTCGTACTGGCCCATCTCGACCCGCTTGGGATCGACCAGGATCATCCGGACCTGGTCAGGCGTCGAGCGCATCAGGATCGAGGTGAGGATCGAGTTGAGGCAGCTGGACTTGCCCGCGCCCGTGGCCCCGGCGATGAGGATGTGCGGCATGGCGGCCAGGTTCATCATGTGGGACTTGCCGTTGATGTCGCGCCCGACCGCGACCTCGAGCGGGTGCTTGGCCTTGGCCGCCTCGGGGGAGGCCAGGATGTCGCCGACCGCCACCAGCTGACGGCGGGCGTTGGGCACCTCGATGCCGATGGCCTGCTTGCCCGGGATGGGGGCGAGGATGCGGACATCGGGGGTCGCCATGTTGTAGGCGATGTCCTTGGCCAGGCTGGTCACCTTGTTGACCTTGACCCCGGGCCCGAGCTCGAGCTCGTAGCGGGTGACGGTGGGGCCCACCACCATGCCGACGAGCCGGGTCTCGACCCCGTGTTGGGACAGGGACGCCTCCAGACGACGGCCGTCCTCCTCGATGGCGTTGCGGTCGATCTCCTGGCTGCCGCTGCGGACGAGCAGCTTCGTCGGCGGTAGCACCCACGACCCGGCGGCCGGGGCGAGACGGAGCCCGAGCTGCTCGGGTTCGACGTGGTCGGGTGTCGGCAGGGAGATCTCGATCGGGCCCCGCTCGTCGTCGGACGGTTCGGGGAGCGGCTCGTCGAGGTCGTCGCCTCCGTCGTAGGGCCCGTCGGCGGGCAGCGGCTCGCCGCCCACGGTGATGTCGATCCGCCCGTCGGAGTCGGCAGGACTGTCGCCGGCGGGGGCGGAGTCGAGGTGGAACAGGGACCCGAACGCGCCCCGCACCGCCTCGTGGAGGGGACGGAACGTGGCGACGGCGCCCTCGGCGGCGACCCGGACCGGGATGCGGGTGATGACGAAGAACGCGATGACGGCCAGCGTGATCAGCACGACGACCGCGCCCCAGGTGGCGGCCACCGCGAGCAGCGGGGCACCGACGGCCATGCCGATCAGGCCTCCCGCGCTGCCCCACGCGTCGATCCCGTCGGAGAGCGCGGGCGCGCCCCGGCCGACGTGGAGCAGACCCGTGCCGGCCAGGCCGAGCAGCACACCACCGACCGCGAGGTGAGCCCGGCCGATGGCGCCGGAACCGGTGATCGGGTCGTTGTCACGGATCAGCGCGATGCCGATGAGCACCAGGACCGGGGGAACCAGCACGCCGGCGAGACCGGCGAGGCCGCTGGCCGCGGCGGCGAACAGGCGCCCGACGGGGCCGGCGATGTCGGCGTAGAGGCCGGCTCCGACGATGGCGGCGATGCCGATCAGGGCCAGCCCGGCGACGTCGGCGTAGCGCCCCTCGAGGGCGGATCCCACCGTCGCGGTGACGCGGCCGGTCGATGTCGGCTTCGATTTGGACCGGGACGACGAGCGCGTCCTGGTCGGGGCCTTCTTCTTCGAGCTGGCGCGCGTCCCTGCCACAGTGCCCACAACGCTAACACCAGCCACACGAGCCCCGTCGGACCCCACGACCACGCCATTGGGGGACGATTCGTCGGCGATTCGTCGCCCAACGAATCAGCCCGCCAATGGGAACGAATCTGCGCAGAATCGGCCCCGAACTCAGGCTTCGAGCACCACGGGCACGATCATCGGCCGGCGCTTGGTCTCCTTGTTGACGAAGCGACCGGCGGCCCGGCGCACCGCCCGCTGCACCGCTTCGATGTCGGAGAGGTCCTTGACCTCACCCACGCCCTTTTCGACCGCGGCGGCGCAGTCGGCCAGCAGCCCCTCGGCCTCGGCTTCGTAGACCCAGCCCCGGGTCACGATCTCCGGGCCGGTGATCATGGCGCCGGTCTCCACGTCGACGGTGACGATGACCACGACGACGCCCTCCTCGGCCAGCACCCTCCGGTCGCGAAGCACACCCTGACCGACGCCGCCGATGGTGCCGTCGACGTAGAGGTAGCCGGCCGGCACCTTGCCGACGGCCTTGAGCCCGTCGTCGTTCAGCTCGAGCTGGTGGCCGTCCTCGCACACCCACACGTGATCGGAGGCGATGCCCATCAGCCGGGCGAGCTTGGCGTGGGCGACCAGGTGCCGGTACTCGCCATGGACCGGGATGAACCACTCCGGTTGCACGATCGAGTGGTACGTCTTGAGCTCCTCCGCCTTGGCGTGGCCGGTGGCGTGCACGTCGGCGATGCCGGAGTACACGACGTCCACGCCCTGGCGGACGAGGCCGTCGATCACCTTCGACACGTTCATCTCGTTGCCGGGGATGGGGTGCGAGCTGAGGATCACCGTGTCGTCCGGCGACAGCGTCAGCCACCTGCTCTCGGTGGCGGCCATCAGGGCGAGGGCCGACATCGGCTCGCCCTGGCTGCCGGTGGAGATGATGCACACCTTGCCGGGCTCGTGCTTGTCGATGTCCTCGATGTCGATCAGGGTGTCCTCGGGGATGTCGAGCAGGCCCATCGACCGGGCGAGGCGCACGTTCTTCTTCATCGACATCCCGAGCGTGGCGACCTTGCGATCGAAGGCTCGCGCCGCGTTGGCGATCTGCTGCACACGGTGCACGTGTGAGGCGAAGCAGGCGGTGATGATGCGCCGGCCCTCGTGGGCGTGGAACAGGTCGTAGAGCACCTGACCCACCGTGGTCTCGCTGGCCGAGTGGCCGTGTTCCTCGGCGTTGGTCGAATCGGCCAGCAACAACCGGACGCCCGGATCGTGGGCGATCGAGCCGATCCGGCTCAGGTCGGTGAGCCGGCCGTCGACCGGGGTGAGATCGATCTTGAAGTCCCCGGAGTGCAGGATGACCCCCTGGGGGGTGTGGATAGCGGTGGCGAACCCGTGGGGCACCGAGTGGGTCACGGGGATGAACTCGCAGTCGAACGGGCCGATCTGGCGTCGCTCGCCGTCGGTGACCGGGATGAACTCCGTCCGGTCGACCAGCCCCGCCTCCTCGATCCGGTTCCGAGCCAGACCCAGCGTCAGTTCGGAGCCGTAGATCGGGAAGCTGACGTCACGGAGCAGGAACGACAGGCCACCGGTGTGGTCCTCGTGCCCGTGGGTGGCGATGCAACCCTCGATGCGATCGGCGTTGTCGTAGAGGTACGAGAAGTCCGGGAGCACCAGGTCGACGCCGAGCATGTCGAGATCGGGGAACATCAACCCGCAGTCGATGAGCATGATGCGGTCGTCGACCTCGATGCAGGCGCAGTTGCGGCCGATCTCGCCGAGACCGCCGAGGAACGTGATCTTCACCGGTGCGGGCATGAACGCACCGTACTGGAGTGGTCGTCGTCCCCCGTCCTGCGCCCGGACGCGAGGAACCGGCCCCGAAGGGCCGGCTCCACGGAGATTCTCCGGTGATCGACCGGGATCAGGACGGCGCGGGCGTGCAGTCCGCCTGCGTGTCCGGGTTGGGATTGGTGGGATCGAAGTCCTGGTAGCGGTCGGCGCCCTGGAGCTCGTTGCCGTCGGCGTCGGTATTGGTCTCCCCGGTGCAGCTGCCCTTGAGGGTCGGGCCGCTGTCGGTGTCGCCGGTGACGCCGATGTATCCGTGGTCGAGCGGATTGACCGGCACGCCGCCCTCCGCCTCGACGACGACGTAGCCGCCGTTGCCGGCATCGTTCATCGCTCCGTCCACCTGCACGATGCCGTTGTCGGGCAACTGGTCGTCGGCATGGGCCGGAACGAGTGCGAAACCGCCGATCAACGTGCCGACCGCGCCGGCGATCACGAGTCGCTTGATGTGCATATCAGTTCTCCCCTTCGAGATGAGGTCAGTTGGTGTCATGTCGTCGAGGTGACAGCACGCAGCTGCCTGGTTCCCCCCAACACCGGCTCAGTTCGACCCTCGCCGCGACGGTTCCTGCATCATCCCTGACAAAAGGTGCGAACCGGATGGATCACCCTCCCGGCCCGGTCAGCCGTGCTGGAGTTCGCCCCAGATCTCCTTGGCCTCGGCCTCGAGGCCGTCGGGCGTGGGACCCATCGGCGGGCGACACTCCCCTGCCGGGAGGTCGAGCGTCCGCAGCATGGCCTTGGTGGGCACGGGGTTGGGCGCGTCGAGCGTGGTCTCGAACCCGTACGACGGCAGCAGACGCTGATTGATCCGGCGGGCCTCGGCCACGTCGCCGGCATCGAAAGCCTCGAACATGGCCTTGAGCTGGGGGCCGGCCCAGTGCGACGCCACGCTGATCGCGCCCCGGGCTCCCACCGCGAGCAGGGGAAGGGTCAGGTTGTCGTCGCCGGAGTAGACCTCGAAGTCGTCGGGCGCGGTGGCGATCAGGCTGGCCGTCTCGGCCGGGCTGCCGGCGGCGTCCTTGAGCCCGACGATCGTCGGGACCTCCTCGGCGAGGCGGACGATGGTCGACGAGTCGACCTTGCGCCCCGTCCGACCGGGGATGTCGTAGAGGATGATCGGCAGCTCGGTGGCGGCGGCGATCATCCGGAAGTGGCGGTCGAGACCGGCCTGCGAGGGCTTGTTGTAGTACGGCGCCACGACCAGGAGGCCGTCGACCCCGATTCCCGCCGCCGATTCCGACTGGCGAATGGCGTGGGCGGTGTCATTGGAGCCGGTCCCGGCCAGGACGGGGACGTCCACCGCCTGGCGGACGGCTCGGAACAGGTCGACCGACTCGGCCGCCGACAGGGTCGGCGACTCGCCGGTGGTCCCGTTCACCACCAGGCCGTCGCTGCCGTGGTCGACGAGCCAGCGCGCCAGACGTCGGGCACCGTCGAGATCGAGGCTCCCGTCGCGTTCGAACGGGGTGACCATCGCGGTCAGGACTTGACCGAACCGGGCGGCCGGGAGCATTCCCATCATCGGATCCCTTCTCTGCTGCGTTCGGTGCCGAGGGTCGCGAGCAGGTCTTCGTGCAACTCGAACCAGTGCGAGTGGTAGCTCGGAAACATCGGCTTGGTGAAGTAATCGTGGTCGCCGGCGAGCACGCGGTCCAACGCAGTTCGGAGCCGCTGCCGGTGCCCGTCGAAGCGATCCAGCGCGACGGTGAGTCGTTGGAGCACGGGATCGACCCGGTCGTGCACCCCGGCGAGCTGCTCGATGACCTGGGCGTCGTAGTCGGCGTCGGCGTGGTCGTTCACGACCTGCGTCCCATCGACCGGCCGCACCTGCCACGCGGTGCACACGCGGAGCAGTTCGTCGTTGCACGGCCCGAACTCGCCGTAGGCCGACGCGATCTCGTCCCGGGTGCCGGTGGCCTCGACCTCCTCCACCAGGAGGCGGGCCCCCAGCGAGCGCCCCTCCGGCGTGTTCAGGTAGCCGGGCATGCGGCCGTGGCGGTAGGTGACGAGATCGAGGGCCTGCAACGACGCCAACTCGTCTCGAACGGCGTCGACGTCACGATCGATCAGCTCGGCCACCACGTCGGCCTCGGCAATCCCCTTGAGCCGGAGCGCGTGGAGGGTCAGCAGACGCAGTGACGACGTGTGAACCACGGGCGCAGGGTACTTCCGAGCGCCGGGATCGGCTTCCGGTCCGGCCCGGGCCTACCGGGGGCCGCGCAGCAACCGGCCGGGAAGCGCCCCGGTGAACTGATCGTCCTCGACGGTGATCTCGCCACCACAGATCGTGTACCGGTAGCCGTGGGCCCGCTGGAGGAGGCGACGGGCCCCGGATGGCAGATCGTGCACGATCTGGGGCTGATCGGCGCCGAGCGCGTCGTAGTCGATGACGTTGACGTCGGCCCGCATCCCCGGGGCCAGCAGGCCGCGATCGCGGAGGCCGTAGAACTCGGCGGTCTCCCGGGTCTGGCGACGGACCACGAACTCGAGCGGCAGGGTGCCCGTCCCCGCGGTGCGGTCGCGGGTCCAGTAGCTGACCATGAAGGTCGGCATGCCACCGTCGCACACCGCGCCACAGTGCGCGCCACCGTCGGAGAGCCCCATCCGCGTGTTCGGGTGGGTCTGCAGCGTCTTGGTCAGCTCGAGGTCGCCGTAGGCGTAGTTGAACAGCGGGAAGTACAACATCCCCGTGCCGGGTCCGCCGCCGCCGTCCTCGGCCAGCACGTCGTAGGCGACGTCCTCGGGGCGACGACCGGTGGCCTCGGCGATGCCGGCGACCGATTCGGCATGGCTGGGTTCGTAGCTGGCGTCGCCCCGGAACGGGAACATGCGGCTCCAGGTGGTGCTGACGAACCGGGCGAAGTCGCCGCCCAGATCGATGGGCTCCTCGTCGATGAACCGACGCCGGTACTCCGCGGTGAGGGCCTTGGCCCGGCGCTCGTCGGGCGGGAGCATGGCGAGGTCGCCCCAGGCGGGCTTGAACAGGAACGGGTGCAGGGTGAGGTCGAAGGCGAAGAGGATGCCGATGGCGCGCCCCGCCACCTGACAGAAGACCGGGAGGCCGTCGGCCGCCGCCTGGTCGAGGAGGCGCAGCGACGTCTTCCAGTAGTCCGGGTCGGTGTCGGGCTGGTTGAGGTTGAAGCTCACCGGCTGGCCGGTGATGGCCGCCACCTCCCGCATCCAACCGAACTCGTCGGCGACCCGGATGTGGTCGGGGCTGTACTCGAAGACACCGTGCCCGGCGGCGGCGATGGCCCGGCCGATGCCGACCAGTTCGTCGTCGCCGGCGTGGGTGCCCGGTACCAGCTCGCCGTCGACCGAGCGGTGGATCGGGGTCCGGCTGGTGGAGAACCCGAGGGCCCCGGCCCGCAGGCCCGACTCGACCAGCGCGGCCATGCGGGCGATGTCGTCGGCGGTGGCCGGCTCGTTGGCCGCGCCCCGCTCGCCCATGACGTAGGTGCGGATCGCACCGTGGGGTATCTGGGCGCCGACGTCGCACACGTACCGGCGCCGGTCGAGGGCGTCGAGGTAGCCCTCGAAGGTCTCCCATTCCCACTCGATCCCGTCGCTCATCGCCGCGCCCGGGATGTCCTCGACCCCCTCCATGAGGCCGATGAGCCAGTCGCGCCGTTCCGGTGCGACGGGCGCGAACCCGACCCCGCAGTTGCCCATCACCACCGTGGTGACGCCGTGGAACCCCGAGGGCGTGAGGTACGGGTCCCACGTCGCCTGGGCGTCGTAGTGGGTGTGGATGTCGACCCATCCCGGCGTGACGAGGAGACCGTCGGCGTCGATCTCGCGTCGACCCCGGTCGACGTCGTGACCCACGGCGACGATGCGGTCACCGTCGATGGCCACGTCGGCGGTCCGCGCCGGGCCGCCCGACCCGTCGACGACCGTTCCCCCTCGGATCACCAGGTCGTGCATGCCGGGATCGTATGCGGAGCGGGCGTCGAGACGCGCCTCATCCGGACCAGCCCCCGGTTCCGAATCAAAGGCGCATACCGCACATACAGGAGGAACTCGACCGACCGCCGTCGAAGTCTCTCCCGGGGAACCGGTGGTCGGAACAGGGAGTGGAACCATGACAACCCGCACACGTCTTCGCCAGGCAGTCGCCGTACTCGCCACCACGGCGTCGGTCCTGACCTTCGTCGTCGCCACCGCGGCGCCGGCGCCCGCCGCGGGCCCGGTACCGGTGGAATGCGACACCGGCGGCTCCCTCTCGGTGGCGCCCGACGCCACCGGTGCCGCGATCTGGACCTTGCACCTGGAGGGAACCTGCCTCGGCACGTTGCAGGGCACCGAGATCGTGACCGTCGACGGCACCGGCACCTCGGCCGGCGCCGGCCTGTGCGACGGCAGCGTGCTGGTCCGTGACCTCACCATCGAGGCCACGGTGACGGAACGCAACGTGGTCAGCGGCCAGACGGTGACCACCCACCAGATCTGGAGCCTCCCGGTCACCACCTATCCGGCGGCCACGCCCGTCCTCATCGGTGGCGAGGCCAGCGGACTCGGTGCCCTGACGTCCCGGATCTTCCTGCGCTGTGGTGCCGCTGGCTCCGAGAACACCATCGCGGTCTTCAGCTTCCGGAGCTGAGCCCCTCCGGCGCCGGCGTGCTCAGGCCGCGGCGCGCAGCGCCCGGTAGAGCAGGCGGGGGTCGCCGAGGCGGCGACGCAGCTCGCGCTCGAGGCCGGCGATGGGGTACAGGTTCTGCGGCGCCCGGGTGTCCTTGTGCGCCTCGGACGCGAAGCGAGGCAACGCCAGCGCGCAGCTGTCGGCCAGCTGACGGACCTCGTCGACCGTGCGGTCGGGGCTCGCCTCGCAGCGGACGACACCGGCCCAGCCGTGTGACAGGTCGCCCGGGAGCCGTAGGTACCACGACCACCGCCGGAACCGATCGCCGACCAGGAACACGGGCGTCCGCTCGCCGGCGCCGAGGGTGACGACCACATCGCTGACCACGGCGGGGAGGTAGGCGACGTGGTGGGTCTTCACGTAGCCGACGGCGTGCTGCATGCTGCGGCGCTCGTGCAACGGCCCGTCGACCACCAGGAGGCAATCCGGAGCGACCCGGGTCGACACCAGGTGTTCGAGCTCGCCCATCGCGGCCTGCAACCCGAGGGAGAGCGCATCGGGGGAACCCGACGCCACCTGGCGGACCCCGAACCGGCCGTGCCGGGTCACGATCGGCGCCAGTTCGGGCCCGTCGCAGAACAGGCTGCGCTGGACCTCGGCGTCGACCACGGTGGCGTCGCCGTTGCAGCGCACCACGCCGGCGGCGTAACTGGCACAGATGCCCAAGCGGGCGGACGCGCGGTGGAGGTCGTCGCCCCCGTCGGTGACCCACACCCGGGCCTCGACCCGCCGGACGCCGTCGACGAAGGCCAGCTCGGCCGGCGCGGTGGCCGTCGGGGCCGGTCGCAGCGGCCGCCAGTGCTCGGCGGTGAGCTCGACGCTGACGTCGACCGTGGCCTGCGACTCCTCGAGCGCGCCGGAGGAGACCGAGCTGCCGTAGTCGGGCGCCCACTGCTCGACGACGAATCTCATGGTCCCGGCCTCACGCCGTGCCCCCCTCACGCCGTGCCTTCACGCCTCGACCCGGCGGATCGTGCTGGTGCCGGGGGCCTTGGCGATCTCGAACCGGACCGGGACCCGCTCGGCCAGCTCGCGGACGTGGGAGATGACGCCGACCATGCGCCCGGTGGCACCGAGCTCCTCGATGGCGGTGGCGACCACGTCGAGGCTGGCGGGATCGAGGGTCCCGAAGCCCTCGTCGAGGAAGATGGCGTCGAGGCGGGTGCCACCGGTGGCCGAGAGCTCGCCGACCCGCTCGGCCAGCGCCAGGGCGAGGGCCAGCGAGGCGAGGAACGTCTCGCCCCCGGACAACGTCCGGGCCAGCCGCCGCTCGTCGGCGTTGGCGTGGTCGACGACCGCGAACTGGTTCTTGTCGTCGACGGTCATGGCGTAGCGACCCGACGACAGCTGTTCCAGCCACGTCGACGCTCCCACGAGCAGCGCGTCGAGCGCTTCGTCGAGCAGCCACGCCTCGAACCCGCGTGCCCCCAGCTGCTCGGCCAGCAGCTCGTGGACCTGGCGTCGTTCGTCGAGCACGGAGCGTTCGTCGCGCCACGCGGTGGCCTGGTCACGCTCGGCCTGGAGCTGCGCCAGCGCGGCCCGGGCGTTGGCGGCCTCGGTGACGCACGCGTCGCGGAGCCGGTCGATGCCGGTGACCTCGACTCCGGCGGCTCGGGCGTGATCGGCGAGGACATCGAGCTGTTCGGCCCGGCGCTTGCCCAGGTCGTCGCGGTCGGACCGGATCGCCGTGGCCCGATCGGCGAGCGCCTCGCTGGTCTGGCCGGCCCAGTCCACCAGGACCCGCCAATCGGCAGCGAGGTCGTCGGTGGCGGGCGGGGGGCCGAGGGCGGCGACGCCGTCGCGCACCGTGGTGAACCGAGCCCGGGCGGTGGACACCTGGCGGGCGAGCGCCTCCGATTGCTGGCGAGCCTCTTGGGACGCGACCCGGGCGGCGGCGTCGCCCCGTCGCGCCTCGGCCAGCGACCGCTCGGCGGCCTCGACCGCGGCGAGCAGGCGCTCGATCTCGTCGAGCGCCGGGGTATCCGCCACCCGGGCGGCGGCCGCATCGCGCTCGCTGGTGCGGAGCTCGAGGCGGGTCCGGTACTCGGCCAGCCGCGCCTCGTGGGCCGAGAGCTCGGCCGCCGCCTCACGCTCGGCGGCCGACGCCTCGACCCAGCGGGCCTCGGCCGCCTCCAATCCCTCGGCGTCGATCGGCGCGAGCGTGGAGATCTCGTGGCCGCACACGGGGCAATCGTCGCCGACGTGGAGGTGGCGGGCGAGATCGGCGGCGGCGTGGTCGAGCCGGGCCCGATCGAGGTCGGCGGCGGCGGCTTCTCGCGCCACCTGCGTCGCGCCGGCCCGCGCCCGGATCGCCTCGGTCTGCGATGCGAGGTCGGCGACCATGACCGACCCGGTGGCGACCTTGGCCCGTAGAGTCGACCAGGGTCTCGTGGTCGCGTTGCTGAGCGGCGAGCAGGGTGGCGTGCGGGAGGGACGCCCGCTCGGTCTCGGCCTCGGCCACGGCGGCCGCCGTCGCCACCTCGGCCGCGTGTGCCGCCGACAGCGCCTCGGCGGCCTCGTTCGCCCGGGCCACGACGTCGGACACGCCGGCGGGGATCTCGACGTCTCGGAGCCGCGCCATGGAGTCGTCGAGGTCGCGGAGCGCGAGGTCCGCGGCGCGGACCTGCTCGTCGATCTCGGCCAGGGCGGGGGCGGCCCCGTCCAGCTCGGCCACCACCCCGTCGACGGCGATCAGGTGCCTCGACGCGGCGTCGACGGCGGCGTCGGTGGCCTGGCCGGCCCGCTGGAGCTGCTCGTCGAGCGCCTCGATGCGGAACCCGACCCGCTTGGCCTCCGCTCGGGCCGCGCCGGCGATGCGCTCGTAGACCCCGAGGTCGAGCAGCTTGACCAGCAGGTCCTGGCGTTTGGCCTTGGTGTCGTGCAGCAGGGCGGCGAACGCGCCCTGGGGCAGCACGACGCACTTGGTGAACTGCTCGAGGTCGAGGCCGAGCAGCTCGGTGACCGCGGCGGTGAGTCCCTTGGCGTCGTCAGCGAGCACGGTGCTCGAACCGTCGGCGTCGAACCGTTCGAGCCGCGCCTCCTTCGTGGTGGCCCCGGTCTTGGTCCGCCGCACGACCCGGGTGGCGGTGTGGTCGACGCCACGGACGGTGAAGTCGAGCCGGACGCGCGCCTCGACCGCGCCCTGGGTGATGACCGGATGGACCAGGTTCTCGCTGTCGTAGCGGGGCACCGAGCCGTACAGGGCGAAGACCATGGCGTCGATGACGCTCGACTTGCCGGCACCGGTGGGGCCGACGAGCGCGAACAGTTCGGCGTCGGAGAAGTCGACCTCGGCCCGCTCGCGGAAGGCGGAGAAGCCCTCGAGCTCGAGGCGGCGCGGCCTCATGCCGTGACCTCGTCGAGCAACGACTCGAACGCGGGCACCAGGCGCGGATCGTCGATCCCGGCCTCGGCCAGGTAGGCGCCGAAGAGCTGTGACGGTGTCGCGTCCTCGGGACGAGCCGGTCGATCCCGGCGGTCGGCGTCGGGGGCCCGCACGATCACGTCGACGGCGTGCTCGAACCACTGGCGCACGTCGTCGGCCAGGCCGGCCCGCCGGGTGTCGGTGACCACGACCCGGAGCAGGTCGTCGCCCGTGGTGCCGCGAGCTGCCTCGAGCTCGGCCGCGGTACCGGTGAGCGTGCGCAGGGTGCGCCCCGCGGTGAGGACGACCTCGCGGGCGGCGGCCGGGGCCCCCGGTTCGAGGTCGACCACGGTGACCGACTTGGTGTCGGCCGTCTCCCCGAAGTCGAGCTGCAACGGCGAACCGCAGTAGCGGATGCGGGTGGGGCCGGGGATGTCCTGGGCCCGGTGCAGGTGCCCGAGCGCCACGTACTGGGCGGTGACCGGGAAGGCCAGCGACCCGACGCTGTAGTCCATGACGGTGTGCGCGGACCGCTCGCCACCGCCCATGGTCCCGCCGGCCGCGAACAGGTGACCGCACACCAGGTTGACGGTGTCGGCCGAGAACCCGGCGCAGAGGCTGGTGACGATGGCCCGCACCCGCTCGTCGTAGGCCTGGTGCAGCTCGAACGCCTCGTCGCGCATGAGGGCATCGGCCCGCACGATCCCGCGCTTGGACACGAACGGGAGCAGGGCGAGCTGCACCGGCACCCCGGCCACCGTGCGCACCATCACGCCGCCTTCGTCGGGCCGGGCGACCTGGCCCACCACCGTGACCCGACCCAACGACAGCAGCGGCGCGACCGCCTGCAGGCGGCGAGGGTTGTCGTGGTTTCCGCTGATGACGACGACCGGGGCCACCTCGGCGAGCTGGAGCAGGGCCCGGTAGACGATCTGCTCCGACTCCGGGCCGGGGGCCGAGGTCTCGAACAGGTCGCCGGCCACCAACACGAGGTCGACGTCCTCGCGACCCGCGATGTCGGCGATCTCGGCCAGGACGGCGACGTGCTCGTCAGCGCGGCTCTGCCCCCGCAGCAGCTTGCCCACGTGCCAGTCGGAGGTGTGGAGCAGACGCACGCTCACGACAGCCCCTCGAACGGGTCGTCGGGCACGGTGGTGCCCCCGGTGTCGCCGACCCGGCCGCCGGTCTCGGACACCCGTGTGGCCCACGCGGGGAACGGGAACTCGATCACCACGGGCACGGGCAGCTGGGGTTGGCTCACGATCATGGTGCCGGGCTTGATGATGGTGGCGCGCTGGCGCTGCACCGGGGGCAGCCAGCCGTACTCGCCCCGGCCGGCCTCGGCCGAGTCGAGCCGGCCGACGACGCGGATGGCGGAGTTGGCCACGATCCGCCGCTCGACCTCGCTGGCGGTCTGCTGGGCGCCGATGAGGATGATGCCGAGCGACCGGCCCCGTTCGGCCACGTCGAGGAGCAGCTCCTTGATGGGCGACGACCCCTCTCGGGGCGCGTACTTGTTGAGCTCGTCGAGCACCACGAACTGCAGCGGCTCGGCCGTGCCCGAACGCTCCTTGGCCTCGAACGCCTGGCGCAGGACCACCCCGACCACGAATCGCTTGGCCCGGTCGTTGAGGTTGTGGATGTCGACGACGGTGACCTGGTTGGCATCGAGATCGACCGGATGGCTGCTGCGCCGCTCGACGTCGGCCCGGACCAGGTGCTCGAGGTGGTCGACGGCGCCGAACAGCCGTCGCACGAACGCCCCGACCGTGCCGCTCCCGATGGCCCGGCCGGCCCACTCGGTGACCGTCAGGTCGTCGTTCAGCCGGTCGTCGATGAGGTCGACCAGGTCGCGGAAGCTCCGGATCGACACCCCGTCGATGCTCACGCCACCGCTGCCGGTGGGTACGGCATCCTCCAGTCGACGGGCCACGTTGTGCACGACCATCGTGTACTGCTGGCGGTCGTCCTCGGCGTCGGCGAACAGGAACGGCAACAAGCGCTGGACGCAGAACTCCTCGATGGTCCAGAAGAACGGCTTGACCCCCGACGCCCGGGCGCCGACGAACGGTTGGGCCGAGCGGTCGCCCGGACGGGGCGGCGCCACGATGCCGACGCTGGTGAACGGCCCGGACGGCAGACCCAGGGCGGTGTAGCGAGCCCGCTGGGTGTCGTCGAGCTGGGTGTTGTGATGATCGAGGAAGAGGAGATCCTCGCCCTTGACGTTGAAGATGAGCGCCTTGGTGTTGGCCTGCGCCGCGCCGAGGACGCCGGAGTGGAACAGCGAGTAGAGCAGGAAGGTGGCGTAGGTGGTCTTGGTCGCCACCCCCGACACGCCGGAGATGTTGACGTGGGCCCCACGGGTGCCGTCGAGGAACTCGGCGTCGAGGAAGAATGGCTCGTCGTCGCGCGACAGGCCGGCGGGCACCTTGGTGGCCATGTCGTCGAAGTACAGGGCCCGACCCCGCTCCTCCCCCGTGGCCTTGCGCACCGCGGTGCCCGGCAGGGGCGGGACGAAGACCTCGGGTTCGACCCGCGTGGTCATGACCTTCGCCGCCCGGGTGACCTGGGCCGGCAGGACGCCGTCGGTGATGAGGAACACGTCGGAGTCGAACTGGGCGCCCTCGTGGCGGGCCCGGACCTGCTCGACCATCCCGTAGAGCTCGACTCGCTGGCCGTCGGGCAGCACGCGCTCGGCCGCGACGACGTCGTCGAGCTGGAGGTACTGGTCGTCGGCGATGGCGACCCAGTACTCGAGCGGGGTGGCGTCCTCGGTACCGATCACCCGCCCGACGGGGCCGGCCGGCTCGGGAACAGCGTCGACATCGGTCATCTGATCCGACGGTAGCGACGGGTGGTGACAGGAACCGTGACCCTGCCGTGTCAGCGGGGCGGTTGGTCGGCTCGCTCCTCGTGACCGGGTGCGTCCTCGTCGAGCACGAGGCCCATCAGCACCGTGTCCCAGAGCGCACCGCTCCTGCGGCGGTACTGGCGCCGGCGGTAGCCCTCCTCCACGAACCCGTGCCGTTCGTAGAGGGCGTGGCCGGCGTGGTTCCAGGGCCAGTGCTCGAGGTCGATCTTGTGGACCTCCGGGCGTGCCCGGGCCCAGTCGACCGCAGCGGCCAGCAGCGCGGACCCGATCCCCTGGCCGCGGTGGCGGCCGTCGACGTTCATGCCGAGGTGGGCAAGCCCACTCCCGTCGCTGAGCAGCCCGAGGGAGCCGACGACGGCCCCGTCCAGGTCGGCCACGAGGAACAGCAGCGGGAGGCCGGCCGCGGCATCGGTGATGGTCTTGGCGAACTTGACCCGGTCGCCCTCGAGGTCGATGGGCGCCTCGGTGGCGATCCAGATCCCCTCGGCGGCCACCTCGGCCCGGATGGCCAGGACCTCGTCGAGGTCGTCCAGGGTCCCCTCGCGCACGGTGGCGGGCATGCCCGATTCTGACGCCCCGACGGCCCGTCGGCCACGGGATTACCGTGCGCCGTCATGAGCAGGAACCTCCGTGACTTCACCAAGGCCGTGTACGGCTTCGACGCCGTGGTGCGACGGGCGCCGGAATCGGCGTGGACTGCGGCCTCGGCCTGCGAGGGCTGGACCGGCACCGACGTCGTCGAGCACGTGCGGGGTGTCGCCAGCGGCGTCGTCGCCATGGCCACCGGAGCCCAGATCAAGCCGTCCAAGCCGTCGGGCGACCCGGTCGCCGACTGGGCGGCGATGCGCGACGACCTGCTCGATGCGCTCGACCAGCCGGGCTGCCTCCAGCGGGAAGGCGACACGCCGTTCGGGCCCATGACCGTCGACCGCTTCCTCGGCATCCTCGGCGTCGATCCCCTCTGCCACGCCTTCGACCTCGCCGTGGCCGCGGGCATCGACCCCTGCCTCGACCCCGGTCTCGTCGAGCGCTACCACGGCAACCTGCGCAAGGCGGGCGACTCGATCCGCGTGCCCGGCGTCTTCGGGCCGGCGGTCGACGCCCCCGACGACGCCACCCCCGCCGAGGCCTTCATCGCCTTCACCGGCCGCAACCCCCGCCCCTAGGAACGGGCGGGAGCCGGACGCGACTCCTGCGACCGCACCCGTGCGCAGTGCACGGTCACGGTCGCAGGAATCGGCGGCGGGCCGTCGCGCCGGCCAGGGAACCGGTCAGCTGGCGGAGGTCTCGCCCTCGGCGAGGGCGAACATCTCGTACTCCTCCTCGGTGTCGGCCCAGTCCTCGAACTGGATCACGCCCAGCTCGGTGAACTTGGTCCGCAGCCAGCCGTCGTTGCGGTCGAGCAGGCCCAGCTTCTTGCAGTTGGGCACGATCTTGGCGAACAGCATCGACTGGAACATCTCGCGCTCCGGCGCGGCCATCACCAGGGGCAGGACCTCCTTGACGTCGAGGCCCATGCGGGCCCAGACCTCCTGCTGGAGGAACCGGTCGCGCATGCGCACGGCGGCCTCGAAGGCGAACTCCTGGCGCTCGAGCATCTCGGCGTCGCTCAGCTCGGCGTAGTACTCCTTGAGCGACAGCACGCCGAAGGCCACGTGGCGGGCCTCGTCGGACATGACGTAGCGGAGCAGCTGCTTGAGCAGGGGCTCGGTGGTCATGCCGTGGATGAAGCCGAAGGCGGCCAGGGCGAGACCCTCGACCATGATCTGCATGCCGAGGTAGGTCATGTCCCACCGGCTGTCCTGGATGATGTCGTCGAGCAGCAGGCCGAGGTGGGCGTTGAGCGGGTAGTGGCCCGACAGCTTGTCGTCGAGGTACTTGGCGAAGACCTCGACGTGGCGGGCCTCGTCCATCACCTGGGTGGCGGCGTAGTACTTGGCGTCGATCCACGGCACGGTCTCGACGATCTTGGCCGTGCAGAGCAGAGCGCCCTGCTCACCGTGCATGAACTGCGACAACATCCAGTTCTGCGACTCGATGCCGACCTGGAGCCACTCCTTGTCGCCCCACTTCTCGAAGGGCGTGCCGCTCAGGTCCATCTCCGGCCCGATGCCCGCCGAGCCGGCCTGGTTGGCCATGACCACGGCCTCCTGGTCGACCTCGATCGACCAGTCGAGGTCGGTCTCGCCGTTCCACTGCGAGGTCTTGGCCTTCTCGTACAGGCGGTTGAGGGCCGGGCGCTCGCCCTTCTCGTAGTTCCAGGTGAACAGGGCGTCGGCGTTGTCCTGGACGGCGCGGATGGTCTCGCCCTCGTCGGTGCCGACGACGGAGAGGATGGCCTCGACGTCGTGGAGGTCGGCGCGGCCGACGATGGTCTCGTTCTCCGTGGCGGCGGTGGTGGGATCGGTGGTGGTCATCGGTGGGTTCCTTCGTGGGAGATGGGCTGGCGGACAGGACGGGGGCCCGGGGCCGCAGGCTGCAGGCCGGGGAGGAGGTGGTGCCGGACGAGCCGGCGGATCGTGGACGGCTCGAGCGGATCGACCGCGTCGCTCGGGTAGAGCGTGTACGAGAGCACGACGCGGACGATGTGCTCGGCGGCCCGGTGGGCGTCCTCGGAGGTTGCGAGGTGCGGTTCGAGGTAGGGAGCGGCGAAGGCGGTGGCCATGGCGAGGACGTCGCCCAGCTGGTGGAAGGCGAGCTGCGGCAGGAGCAAGCCGGGTTCGAGGGTGGCGATGGCGTGCAGTGCTTCGTGCTCGGCGAGGAAGCGCATCGACGCGGTGAGCCCGGCGACCAGCAGCTCCTCGAGGTCGTCGTGGCGATCGAGCTCGGCGGCCAGGCCCTCGAAGAACCGGCCGACCTCGACAGCGAGCACCGAATCGAACAGCGTCTCGCGCCCGCCGGGGAACGCGCGGTAGATGGTGGCCCGGGACACGCCCGACTCCCGAGCGATGTCGTCGAGGGTCGTCTTGGTGAGACCGAACCGGGCGATGCAGGACAACGTCGCCGACCGCACGCGCGCCGCAGTGGTGTCCGCTTCGTGCGCTTGCGGCGCGGTTGTCAGGATTGTCCCCATCTCGGTGAGACACTAAGGCTGGATCTGTCTCAGTGTCCAGGCATCGGAGTATGCCATGGGTCACACGCACGGACCGGCCCGTCGATCAGCGCCAGCCGTCAGGCGGTCAGGACGCCGGCCAGGATCCGGGTGCGCACCACGGCCTCGACCTGGGCCCGATCGGTCAGGTCCCACGCACCGGACGTACCCACGTACGACAGCACCATCCGGGCGCCGTGGTCCGCCGCCCGGTCGAGGTCGACGCCGTCGCGGACCTCGCCGGAACGGGCGAGGATCGAGCGCAGGTGGGCACGCAACGCGTCGTGGACCATGGGGTGCACGGTGGCCAGGGACGGGGCCAGGACCTCGGCTTCGGCGGTGAGCAGCCGCTGGAACACCCGGTGCTCGCCCAGCAGGCGGTGGGCGGCGGCCACCAGCGCGGCGACGTGGTCCACCACATCGGCGCCGTCGTCGACCTCGGCCCCGACCACGGCGAAGAAGCGGGCGACCTCGCGCCGCAACGTGGTCTCGATCAGCTCCTCCCGACCGCCGGGGAAGTGTCGGTAGACGGTGGCGCGCGACGTCCCGGCCCGGTTCGCCACCGCCTCGACCGCGAGACCCCGCAGGCCGTGGGCGTCGACTTCGGCGTAGGTGGCGTCGAGCACCCGAGCCCGGAGGTCGGTGCCGGGTGCGGCCACGGTCAGCTCGCGGACGGCGCCGGTGCGTCGCTCGGCTCGCCGGCGGGACCGTCCAGCGGCTCGTCGGTGCCATCGCCGGACGCCTCGCGCGCCTTGTCGCGGGCGACCCGCCGGAGGATGAGCGGGTATCCGATCACCCCGATGGTCGCGAAGATGAACCACTGCACGGCGTAGCTCTTGTGGGGGCCGAGTCCGATCTCGGGCAGCGGGACGGGGTAGATCACATCGGCATCGGGCGGCGTCGAGGAGATCCGCTGCAGGGCCACGGGGTCCACCGTGGAGCCCAACGCCCCTTCGACCGCGTCCCGGCGCAGGCAGGCAGAGCCGACCGGGGTCCCGGAGTCGTCCCGCCGGATGCCGCAGTGGCGACTGTCCCACGGCAGGACCGTGCCGACCACCTCGACCGTCCCCGACGGTGCGGGCGGTGGATCGATCCGACCGGAGTCGAAGCCCTGGAAGCCTCGGCTCACCGCCACGATCGAGCCGTCGGCGAGCCGGAGAGGGGTCACGATCCAGGCACCGGGCAGGCCGTCCTTCGAACGGTTGTCGATCATGACGTCCGCGCCGGGAACGTAGGTGCCCTCGACGGTGGCGCTGCGGTAGCGCAGGTCCTCGACGTTGGCGGGATCCGTCTTGGCCAGCAGCTGCTCGAGGGGCACGGACGGCTCCGCGGCCCGGGCGGTGATCGTGTCCCGGCGCTGCACCTTCTCGTCGAGGCGGCGGAGCTGCCAGAAGCCGAGGTTCACGAACACCACGACCAGGAAGATCGAGAACAGGTGCGAGAGCAACCAGATCGGTCGGAAGGCGAAGCGGTACACCGCTCCGGGATCCTAGGGACCCGACGGCCCCCGGCTGCAGTCGCTACCGGGCGACGAAGTGCGCGCTGCAGAACGAGTTGCGGTTGGCCCGGCCCATGCCCATCAGGTCGTGGATGGGCGTGTAGCTGAACGTGTCCCGGATCGTGAGCGCCTCGAGGGCGGCGGACTGCTCGATCTCCTGGGCGACCTCGGCCCGGTCCTCGGGGGTCGGGGCCGACACCAGCCGCTCGGCGTTGCGCCACGCCTCCTCGCGCCAGCCCACCAGGGCCTGCACGGCGACCGAGTTGTCGACCGTGATGCCGGGGATGTCGCCGTCGTCGACGGTCTGGTCGAGGTACTTGGCCGCCTCGGTCAACAGGTACTGGTTGGTGGCGTCGAGGAAGTCGTTGACCCGGTCATGGTCGGCCTTGCGGCTGGTGCCGTCCGGCTTGACCAGGCCGATCTCGGCGAGGACGAACGGCAGATCACGGTTCACGTGGGCGTTCATGCCGAGGAAGACGTTGCCCATGCCCGACACGGCCTGGTCCTGGGCGGTCTGGAAGGCGATCCGCCACGCCGGCGGGACCTGGTCGATCCGACCGCCCGCCCAGTCGTCGAAGGCGGAGAAGTAGTAGTCGGCGAAGGTGGCGTCCTCGTGATTCACGAAGGCGTTGTCCTCGAAGAAGTTCGGATCGTCGACCGCGTTGCGGTACTCCTGGGTGGTCACCAGGTAGGTGAAGGCGAACATCGAGTCGTGGTTGCAGGCGAGATCGTTGTAGCGCCGGGTCATCTCACGAATGGTGTGGTCGACGCACTGCACCTTCCCGTTCTTGCAGTCGTCGCTGGTGGAGACGACGTACTCCGTCGCCGTCGTCGACGGGAGGAAGGTCGGCCAGTCGAGGAAGAAAGGATCCTCGTAGTCGGTGGCGCCCGCGGGGGTGACGAACGCCACCGACATCGCCAGCGTGGCGATCGTGGCCGTCGCGCCCACCAGGACCCTCGTGAATACCCGCATGCCCGACTCCCCCTCCGTGTGCTCTCCGCCACTGAGGGTCACATGACTGACGATGGCTGACCATGGCCCGATCGGGTGGTTTTGAACTCATCCCGGGCGGCGCCGGGACTGCTCCGTCCGGGCCAGGCCCGCCCGACCTGACAGACTCCGGCCGTGCCCGACGCCCACCGCCCGGCCCGGACGCCGCCCGGTCCCCACACGCTGCGGTGGCTGGTCGGACCGGTGATCTTCCTGGTCATCTGCACCAACATCGCCAACCTCACGTGGGCCAGCCTCCAGGACAGCCATCCCCTGCTGCTCATCGCCCTGAGCAGCATCAACCGGTACCTCATCTTGGTCTCCGACCAGCTCGACGCCGTCAGCTACTACACGGTCGGGACCATGCGCCTGCTGGTGAGCGACCCGTTGTTCTTCCTGCTCGGGTACTGGTACGGCGATCGGGCGCTCGAGTGGATGGACGCCCGGGCCCCCAACTACGGACCGATGCTGCGCCGCTTCCAGGACCTGTTCGGGAAGGCGGCGTGGCCGCTGGTGCTGATCGCCCCCAACAACTTCATCTGCCTCTTCGCCGGCGCGGCCGGGATGCGGGTCTGGATCTTCTACACGGTGAACGTCATCGGCACCGTCGGGCGCCTGTACCTGATCCGCGTCCTCGGGACGGCGTTCTCCTCCCCGATCGACAGCGTGCAGTCGTTCGTGAGCCAGTACCGGTGGTGGTTCATCGGACTCAGCGCGGTGGCGGTGCTGTGGAGCCTGCGCAACGAGTTCTCCGGCGGGGGCGAGATCGACCAGCTCCGCCACCTCGAAGAGGACCTGTTCGACGAACCGCCGGCGTCGCCGGCTGACCGCACCGACGGCGAGTCCGACGACCCCGCCTAGCCTGCGAGCCATGAGCGCCCAGACCCCCGGACCAGTCGCCGTCGTCACCGGGGCCAGCGCGGGTATCGGCGCCTCCACCGCCCGCCGACTGGCCGGCGATGGATGGCACGTCTTCGTCGGCGCCCGTCGCGTCGACCGTATCGAGGCCCTGGCCGGCCAGATCGGCGGGACCGCCATCCGGCTCGACGTGACCGACCCCGACTCGATCACCGCGTTCTGCGACCAGGTCCACGACTGCCGGCTGCTGGTGAACAACGCCGGCGGCGCCCACGGCGTGGAGCGGCTCGAAGCGGCGGTCGACGACCACTGGATCACCATGTTCGAGACCAACGTGCTCGGCCTGATGCGGATGACGCGCCAGCTACTCCCCCGCCTGGTCGCGTCGGGAGACGGGCACATTGTCAACGTGACGTCCATCGCTGGCATCCAGGGCTACCCGGGCGGCTCGGGGTACAACGCGGCCAAGTTCGGAGCTCACGGTGTGACCGAGTCGCTCCGCCACGAGCTGCTTGGCCAGCCGGTCCGCGTCACCGAGATCCTGCCCGGCATGGTGGAGACCGAGTTCAGCGTGGTCCGCCTCGGCGGCGACACCGAGCGGGCCGATCAGGTCTACGCCGGCCTGACCCCGCTCACCGCCGACGACGTGGCCGAGTGCATCCGCTGGGCCACGTCGTTGCCATCGCACGTGAACATCGACTCGATCGTCGTCAAGCCGCGCGACCAGGCCGACGCGTTCCGCTCCCACCGCCACTCCTGAAACTGGACGCGCCTCCGTACCACCCGGACGAGAAGGGGGACGCAGGCGCGTCCAGGATCAGAGGCCGAGGACGGTGTCGAGGCCGACCGTGACCCCGGGCAGGTCGGCCACCGCCTTGATGGCGATGAGCACCCCGGGCATGAACGACACCCGGTCGTAGGAGTCGTGGCGGATGGTGAGCGTCTGGCCCGTGGTGCCGAGCAACACCTCCTGGTGGGCAACCATCCCCCGCATCCGGACCGAGTGGATCGGGATGCCGGCCGGGCCCTTGCCACCGCGGGCCGAAGCGACGACCTCCTTCTCGGTGGGGTCCGGCGCCCACTCCGCCGACGCGGCCGCCATGCGCTCGGCGGTGAGCATCGCGGTGCCGGACGGGGCGTCGACCTTGGCGTCGTGGTGGTACTCGAGCACCTCGGCGGTGTCGAACCACGGCGCGGCCATCTCGGCGAAGCGCATCATCAGCACCGCCCCGACCGCGAAGTTCGGGGCGATGATGCAGTTCGATCGGGTGAACGAGGCCCGGAAGCGATCGAGGTCGTCGGCACCGAAGCCGGTGGTGCCCACCACGGCGTGCACGCCGGCCTCGGCCGCCCAGCTCAGGTTCTCGCAGGCGGCGTCGAGCCGGGTGAAGTCGACCACGACGTCGACCCCTTCCCGCTCGAAGGCGGTGGCGTCGGCGGCCACGGTGAGGTCAGGGACATTGGCGCCCTTGGCCACGAGGTGGAGGTCGATCCCCTCGTGGTGCGGATCGACGGCCGCGACCAGCTCGGTGTCACTATCCGAAGCGACAGCAGCACAGACCGTGCTCCCCATCCGGCCACCAGCCCCGAACACACCCACGCGAATCGTCACGGCCAGCAGAGTAGGCAACCGCGGCAGTACGGGGCCCGATCACGACATCGCGGATTCGCTTTGGCCTCGGTACCGTCCGGTGATGACCCGACGTCGCCGCTGCCTCATTCGTCCCGCCGGACGAGGGATCCGCCCGACGTGCCGGCGCCGGAGTCGACGAGCCGGCCGGCCGGAGGACGGCGGGCGAGCTGCGGCTCAGACCGCGGCGGCCAGCGCTCGGGCGTCGACCGGCCCCACCGCGGCCACCGAGCGGGGGGCGAGGAGCAGCTCGCGGAGCAGACGGTCGACGTCGTCGGTGGTGACGGAACGGATCCGCTCGAGTTGCTCGTCGATGCTGGTGACCGAACCGGTGGACAGCAGGGACCGCCCGAGGCGGGCCATGCGGCTGCCGGAGTCCTCGAGCCCCAGCTCGGTCGCCCCGCACAGGAACCCGATGGCGACCCGGAGCTCCTCGTCGGTGACGCCCCGCTCGACGATGGCCCGTAGCTCGACGTCGAGGGTGTCGAGCAGCTCGGCCGACCGTCCCGGCGAGGTCCCGACGTAGATGCCGACCAGACCGGTGTCGGAGTACGAGCTGATCCACGAGTACACCGAGTAGGCCAGGCCGCGCTCCTCGCGGATGGCCTGGAAGAGACGGGACGACGACCCGCCGCCGAGGATCTGGTTGGCCACGTGCAGCGCGTAGCGGTCGTCGTGGTTCTGCGTCAGTCCCCGCCAGCCGAGCACGACGTGGACCTGCTCACCGTCGCGGGTGTGGGTCGACAGTGGGACCACGTCGGGGGCCGGCGGGGTCCGCTCGGGCGCCTGGCCGCCGGCGGGAAGGTCGAGGCGTTCGGCCACCGCGGCGCAGTACTCGTCGTGGTCGAGGAGACCGGCCGCGGCGACCACGAGGTTGGCCGGCCGGTAGTGGGTGTCGAAGAACCCGACGATGTCGTCGCGGTGCATGGCCCGCACCGTGTCGGCATCGCCCAGCACCTCGCGTCCGAGCGGGTGTCCGGGGAACAGTCCCTCCATCGAGAGCATGTGGACCCGGTCGTCGGGCGTGTCGAGCGCCGCCCACAGCTCCTCGAGGATGACCTCCCGCTCGGCGTCGATGTCGACCGGGCGGAGGGCCGGCGCCGACAGGACGTCGCCGATCAGCTCGACACCGAGCCGCCAGTGGGCGGCGGGGAGCCGGGTGTGGAATGCAGTGTGCTCGCGGGAGGTGTAGGCGTTGAGATCGCCGCCCACCGCGTCGACGGACTCGGCGATGGCGCGCGCCGAGCGGGTCTCGGTGCCCTTGAAGAACAGGTGCTCGAGGAAGTGGCTGGCCCCCGCGATCCCGGGCGCCTCGTCGCGGCCCCCGACCGCGACCCACACCCCGGTGGTGACCGAACGAGCGTGGGCCATCGAGTCGGTGACGACGCGGATGCCGTTGTCGAGGGTGGTGATGCGCGGTTCAGCCATGGTCACGCGAGCTCCAACCGCCCGTTCCGGTACCACGATCCGCGGTCATGGACCGCAGATCGTGGTGCCAGAAGCGGATGGGGGCGGGTCAGCGCCGGCGGCCTCGGCTGCGGCCGCCGCCGTCGCCGCCACCGCTGGGCTTGTTCTCGGGACCGAGGTCGCCGAACTCTTCCTTCAGCTCCTCGTCGAACGCGTCCTCGAAGGAGACGAACGCGGCGCCGCTGTCGGAGCCGCTGTCGGCGTCGTCCGAGGACGACTCCCGCTTCGGGCCACGGTCGCGGTCCCGGTCGCGGTCGCGTCCGCCACGATCCCGGCCCCGGTCGCCGCGGTCGCGGTCGCCGCGGTCGCGGCCGCCGGAACGGCCCCGGTCGCGGTCGCCACCGGAGTCGCCGTCGTCGACGGGCTCGGAGGCCATGGACAGGCTGACCTTGCCGTTGGGATCGATGTCGTCGACCCGGACCTCGATCTCCTGACCGAGCTCGAGCTCGTCCTCGACCTTGTCGATGCGGCGCTTGCCCCCGATCTTGGAGATGTGGAGCAGGCCGTCGCGGCCGGGGAGGATGTTGATGAACGCCCCGAACTTGGTGATGTTCACCACCCGGCCCATGTAGGTGGCACCCACATCGGCGGCCGGCGGGTTGACGATCAGCTCGATCTGGCGGCGGGCCTCCTCGACGGCGTCCTTGTCGGTGCCGCCGATGGTGACCGTGCCGATCACGCCGTCGTCGTCGACGCCGATGTCGGCCCCGGTGTCGCCGGAGATCTGGTTGATGACCTTGCCCTTGGGCCCGATGACCTCGCCGATCTTGTCGACGGGGATCTCGAAGCTGATGATCTTCGGGGCGGTGCCCTGCACGTCGGGCCGCGGCTCGGCGATGCAGTCGTGCATCACGTCGAGGATCGTGTCGCGGGCCTGCTTGGCCTGCTGGAGCGCGTCGGCCAGGACGTCGGCGGGCAGGCCGTCGATCTTGGTGTCGAGCTGCAGGGCGGTGACGAAGTCACGGGTGCCGGCGACCTTGAAGTCCATGTCGCCGAAGGCGTCCTCGGCCCCGAGGATGTCGGTGAGGGTGGTGTACTTGCCGTCGGCGTAGACCAGGCCCATGGCGATGCCCGCCACCGGCGCCTTGATCGGCACGCCGCCGTCCATCAGCGACAGGGTCGAGGCGCACACCGATGCCATCGAGGTGGAGCCGTTGGAGGCCAGCACCTCGGAGACGAGGCGGAAGGTGTAGGGCCACTCCTCCATGTTGGGGATCACCGGCAGCAGCGCCCGCTCGGCGAGCAGGCCGTGGCCGACCTCGCGGCGCTTGGGGCTGCCCACGCGGCCGGTCTCGCCATTGGCGTGCGGCGGCATGTTGTAGTGGTGCATGTACCGCTTCTTCTCCTGCGGCCCGAGGTTGTCCAGGAGCTGGTCCATCTTCGGCATGCCGAGGGTGAGAACGTTGAGCACCTGGGTCTCGCCCCGCTGGAACAGACCGGAACCGTGGGCGGTCTCGAGGACGCCGACCTCGGCCGACAGCGGCCGGATGTCGGCGGGGCCACGGCCGTCGATGCGGACACCGTCGTTCACGATCCGTGAGCGGACGGCGTCCTTGAGGACGGTCTTGATGGCGTTGCCGATCTCCTTCTCGCGGCCCGGGAACTCGTCGGCGAGCTCCTCGCGGATGGCGGCCTTGACCTCGCGCTCGGCGTCCTCGCGCTCGGCCTTGATCGCGATGGAGCCGACCTCGCGGAGGCGGTCGGTGGCGACCTCGCGAACCTTGGCGAGGACGTCGTCCTCGTAGTCGTTGGCCGGGGTCCACTCGAGCGGCGGCCGGGCGCCGTAGGCCTTGACCAGCTCGCGCTGGGCATCGATGGAGTCCTTGATGGACTGCTTGGCGTCCTCGAGGCCCTGGGCGATGGCGGCCTCGGTCACGAACGGCGCACCGTTCTGGTAGTGCTCCCAGGCCCGCTCGGTGCCGTTGGCCTCGACCATCATGATGGCGATGGAGCCGTCGTCGGCCTCGCGGCCGGCGACCACGAGGTCGAAGGTGGATTCCTCGATCTCGTCGTGCTCGGGGTGGGCGACCCATTCACCATCGGTGTCGAACGCCATGCGCACGGCGCCGATGGGGCCCTCGAAGGGCAGTCCGGACAGCATCAGGGCCGCGGAGGCGCCGTTGATGGTGAGGACGTCGTAGGGGTTCTTGCCGTCGGAACCCATGATCGTGGACACGACCTGGGTCTCGTTGCGGTAGCCGGCGGCGAAGCTCGGCCGCAGCGGCCGGTCGGTGAGGCGGCAGGTGAGGATGGCCAGGTCGGTGGGGCGACCCTCACGCCGGAAGAACGAGCCGGGGATGCGGCCCGCGGCGTACATGCGCTCCTCGACGTCGACGGTGAGGGGGAAGAAGTCCATGCCTTCGCGGACGGACTTGGCGCCGTTGGCGGTGACGAGGGCCTTGGTGCCGCCGATGCTGGTCAGGACGGCGCCCTGGCTCTGCTGGGCGAGCTTGCCGGTCTCGAAGACGAGCTCCTTGTCGGTGCCCGGGATCGGCGCGGAAACCCGTGTGGGTTCGGTGGTCATTGGGAATGCTCCTGTGTGGCCGTCACGGGTCGTTCCCGTGGGCCGGTTCGGTGGTGACAGGGCCAGTTCCCAGTCGGCGCTCCCCCGAGACGACTCCGTGACAACGGAACTCTCGGGAGATCGGCGTACTGGCAGCTGGCCGTGATCGGTACTGCCACCGGTTGTGATGGGGTGAAAAAGACGGCGAGCTGCCACCGGGGCAGCTCGTCCGTTCCTCCCTAGCGGCGCAGGCCGTGCTGGGCGATGATCGACCGGTAGCGCTCGACGTCGTTCTTACGGACGTAATCGAGGAGCCGCCGGCGACGACCGACCAGCTTGAGCAGGCCGCGTCGGGTGTGGTGGTCCTTCTTGTGTGTCGACAGGTGCTCGTTGAGATGGTTGATGCGCTTCGTGAGAAGGGCGATCTGGACCTCGGGTGAGCCGGTGTCGGTGTCGTGCAGTCGGTGTTCGGCGATGATGCCGGCCTTCTGCGCATCGATCTGTTCGGACATACGGGAAGAAACCTCGGGATTGCTTGGGTATGGGACCCGGCTGCCCCAGCCGTACGAGACGAGGAGGGGAAGCGGTGGCGTCGTTCGGCTCTGCACGCGGCAGGGTCGGCACGAGGCCTTCGGGCACTCTACCAGCAGCCTGGCCGGATCAGGCCAAACCAGCCACCACTTCCCGCTCGGAGCGGGTCAGGAGCCGCAGGAGCGCTGATTGGTGGCGGTCACCGTGGCCAACTCGGTCATGTCCCGCTCGAGCTGAGCCCGGATGCTCGCCATGGCCCGACGGACGACGCTGTCGAGCTCGCCGGCGTAGACGATGCGATCGGGAAGGTGGTACCCACCTTCGAATCCGAGGGGACCCCGGTCGACGCTCAGCGCCTCGATGCACGACCAAGTGCCGTCGACGCAGGCCCAGTGGCGGTTCCAGGTGAGTGTGAACGGCGCGGTGTACACCCGTGCGTCGACATGGACCTCGCGGAACTCGTTGTCGGCCTGCCACTCCCCCACCTTCTTCGCGACCAGGGCCCCGAGGCCCGCAGTCAGCTTGAGGACGATGCCGGCCGCCTCGGCCGGGTTGGTGGGCACGTCCGAGACGACCTCGCCGGCCTCGCTGCTCACCTGCCCCAACCCCTGCTTGCCGACGTACTGTCCGGCATCCTTGGCGGCCGCGCCTCCCGTTCCGAACGCCGCCTTCCCGGCGGAGAGGCCGAGGCTCACGATGTCGCTGACGGCACCGACCTCGTCGCTCAGGACCTTCAGCTCCAGTGCCATCTGCTGCGCCTTCGCCGGGTCGTCCATGTCGCCGGGCGTGATGCGCAGGTGGTAGTCGACGGCCAGCGGGCGGGTCGTGGTGGACGAGACCATCTCCGGCGGCCGGGTGTCGCCCGGCTGGCAGGGGCCGCCTTCGACCGGCGGTCCGGCGATCGACACCCCGATGCCACTCACCGCTCCCGCGTCAGTGGCCGCGGTGCCGTCCGCGCCCGTCGACGTTCCTGCGCCAGCTGACGCGATCCCCATGCATTCCTGGTACTCCCGCTCCAGGGCCGCGGCGTGGGCGCGGGCTTCCTGGGCGTCGGCCCGGGCCCGGTCGGTCAGTTCGTGGCGTTGCGCGGCTGACACCTCGTGTTGCGCGATGAGCTGCGCGCCGTCCGACGACAACCGACCCGCCTCCTGGTCGGCACGGAGCTGCTCGATGGTGGCGTCAAGTTCGGCTGCGCTGGCCTCCAGATCGGCCGCGGCATCAGCGGTGGCTGCCGCGTTGGCCTCGGCGTCCTGCCATCGGGCCCGAGCGTCGGCGCATGGATCGGCGGCCTCGTCCCGCCGGCGGAACACCCAGAAGCCCAGGGCACCCAGGCCCAACGCGAGGGCGACGATGACGAGCCACGGGAACCCTCGGCCACCGTCGTCGGTCGCGTCGGCAGCCGCGGGGCCGGCGTCGACCGCCGTCGTGGTGACGGGCGTGGACGCGGTGGTGGACGGCGCTTCGGTGGTGGCGGGCTGGTCACCGGCGAAGGAGAACCGCTCCCCGTCCCAGCCGACGATGTCGATCTCGGAGAAATCGTCAACCGTGAGATCCACGGCGTCGGCCGGGCCGCGAAACGTGACCTCGCTCCATCCCGCGATCTCGGCGGCCGGGATCAGCATCAGGACGGCATCGGAGGAAAGGAAGCCGATCGCGTTGGTGGCGACGTCGTGGAAGGCACCGTCGTACACGGTCGAGTAGGTGTGCCAGCCGTCGGTGTCTCGGTAGAGATTGATGCCGCGGTTCTTGCCGAAGTTGGGATCGGACGGACCACCGCCCCCGTAGACCGGATCACCGGGGACCACGAAGTACGGGCCGAACTCGTCACGGGGGCCGGCGAGGCCGCGGGGATCGTCCACGATCCTGGCGCCGAGCGCGATCCAATCCTCGATCTGCCCGTCGACCGCGACACCGGGTTGCGCTGGACTGATGAAGTGCGCGTAGTCGAAGAACACCCGATCGGCCGGATCGGGTGACGGGTCGGCGGTCACTCGAAGCCGAGCCGCCGACACGGAGACGAGGTCGCCCCCCGGTGGCTGGGCGTCGCCGGTGTCGTCCGGCACTTGGGTTCCATCGTCGAGGACCTTCTGCAGCAACTGCGGGATCGCCCCGTCCGGCTCGGAGTCGGCGTCCTGCGCGATCGCGGCCGGAGCGAGCGCCGCCACGACGAACACCACCAGCACGAGCACCGCTACCCGCATCCGGGCGATGATCCCCATCACGTCGCTCCCCTCACCTGCTGCTCAGACCGTAGGCGCATCGCGCCCGCGACAACGGCCCGAGCTCAGGATTCGCGCGCCGGGTGGATGGTGTAGGCGTAGGACGGCTTGCGGCGCCGGGCGGTGAGCCGGGCGAACTCGAGCGGCGGCGTCATGTCCCGGATCGGGGCGTGGGGGACGAAGGAGGCGTCCTCGACCTCGGCCAACGTGGCCGTGTCGGGGTCGAGACCGAGGTCACGGACCGCGTTGCGATACGCCGTGCCGAACGGGCCCTGGAGCAGGTCGGCGACGATGGCGGGCAGCGTTTCGGGGTCGCGGAGGGGCCAGGCGTGACCCGCCCCCTCGACGACGACGAACTCACCGTTGCTGCGCCGCGCCGCGTCCTTCGCGGTCTGGACCGGCACGGCGAAGTCGCGGGTGCCGTGGATGGCGACCACCGGGACCTGTTCCTGGGCGAGCCGCTGCAGCATCCACCGGCTGCCCCGGCTGCGCAGGATCGAGACCGCCGGCCCCAGGAGCCGCCAGGGCCGGGCCACGTGCCCGGCCAGGGTGGGCAGGAACAGCCGGCCCAGCTTGCGGGCCTGCTCGGGGTTCTTGAGCACCGGGGGCGTGGCGATGACGTCGACGGCCAGCAGCACGACCACACCGGCCATGGCGGGCGGGAACATGCGGCCGAGGTTGACGAGCCGGTCCCACGTGTCGCCGACGATGGCGTCGATGAGGATCACGCCGAGCGCCCGCTCGGGCTCGTTGCCACACAGCTGGGTGATGACCCGGCCACCCATGGAGTGGCCGGCGAAGAACGCCCGTTTGACGCCGAGCTCGTCGAGGACCCGGCCGAGCAGGTCGGCGTACTCGCCGAAGTTGGCGCCACCGGCGGGCAGACCTTGGGTGCTGCCGTGGTTGGCGGTGTCGATGGCGATGACCTTGAAGCCCATCGACACCAGCCGGGACAGGGTCTGGGCGTAGAGGAAACCCTCGGCGGTGAAGCCGTGGACGAGCACGAGCGGGATGCCGACTCCGGAGACGGCGACCCCGACGCGGTGACCGTCGGACAGGGTGATCACGTGTCGGGCGAGCCGGGGCGCGGCGACCACGCCCCGCTCGGGGGCACCGTCGGACTCGGGCCCGACGACTGGTGTATCGGCTTCCGGCAGCAGGGTGAGCAGCGTGTGCGTGGCGAGGTCGGCGACGGCTCGGGGCGCGCCCGCTTCCCGTCGGATCGGGATCACCACGGCGTCGGACGGGAGCGCCTCTTCGGCCGAACTCACGCCTTCCGTCCTCGTGGACCCATGATCACGAGTATGCCAGGCACGCCTCTCAGGACCGATGATCGGCGCCGTGCAGGACGGCGCGGGCAGCGTCGCAGTCCCGACCCATCTGGGCGATCAGGTCGTCGACGGTGTCGAACTTGAGCTCACCGCGGAGCCGCTCGACGAAGCGGACCCCGACCGCTTCGCCGTACAGATCACCGGTGAAGTCGAGGAGGTGCGCCTCCAGCAGGCTGGCATCGGCGGTCTCGTAGAAGGTGGGCCGGCGGCCGAGCGAGATCGCCGCCGGGTGCTCGCGGCCGTCGGGGCGCTCGAACCAGCCGGCGTAGATGCCGTCGGTGGGCAGCAGGATCGACCCCGGGACCGACACGTTGGCAGTGGGGAAACCGAGCTCGCGGCCCCGGGCGTCGCCGTGGGCGACGACCCCGCGGACCTCGTGGTACCGGCCGAGCATGGCGCGGGCCGCGGCCATGTCGCCGTCGGCCAGGGCACGCCGGATGGCGGTGGACGAGACGCGGTCGCCGTCCAGTGCCGGGTTGCCGGCCGCGTCGACCAGCTCCATGCCCAGCACGTCGAAGCCGGCCTCGGGGCCGAGGCGGCGGAGCATGGCGACGTTGCCGGCCCGACCCTTGCCGAAGTGGAAGTCGGAGCCGACGATGACCGACTTCGCCCGGAGGCAGTCCACCAGCACGGTCTCCACGAAGTCCTCGGCCGTCTCGGCGGCGCGGGCCTCGTCGAAGGTGAGGACCACGGTGAGGTCCACGCCGGTGGACTCCAGCAGCTCCAGCTTCTGCTCGAGGTCGCAGAGCAGCTTCGGAGCCGACTCGGGCCGGACGATGGACGCCGGGTGCCGGTCGAAGGTGACCACGGCCGAGGTCAGTCCGCGTTCGGCCGCGACCGCCCGCACCCGCTCGATCACGGCCCGGTGGCCGAGGTGCAGACCGTCGTAGGCACCGATGGTCACCACCGACCCCGCGCCGGGATCGGGACAGGCGGCGGTGTCGCGGACGATCTGCACGGTGCCGAGGCTACGGCCGCGGTGAGAGGCCCGGAAACCGGAGGCGCGGCGCTGCGAAGCAGCCCGCCATCAGCACGGCTCAGAACGAGTCGGAGATGCTGAGCGCGGCCGGGCCGAGCACGACCACGAACAGCGCCGGCAGGATGCAGAACACCAGGGGGAAGACGATCTTCACCGGCAGCGACGCCGCCTTCTCCTCGACCCGGGCCCGCCGCTTCTCCCGCAGCTCCTGGGACTGGATCCGCAAGACGTTGGCGATCGGCAGGCCATGCTTGGTCGACTGGCGGATCGAGACGACGAACTGGCGCAGGTCGGCCACCTCGGTGCGTTCGACCATCCGCTCGAGGGCGTCCTGGCGGGCCATCCCGACCTGCAGGTCCTGGAGCACCCGCTTGAACTCGTCGGCCAGCGGTCCCGCCCGCCCCTCGGCCGACCGGGCCATGGCGGCATCGAAACCGAGGCCGGCCTCGACGCTGACGGTGAGCTGGTCGATCACGTCGGGCAGCGCCTTCTCGATCAGCTTCTGGCGGTCGTCGACCTTGCGATCGAGCCAGGCGTTCGGTCCCAGGAAGCCGATGAGGACGATGACGAGGGCGAGCAGGACCGTGTTGCGGTCGACGCCGTTGCCGCTGAGGACGGCGAAGGCGAGGAACAGGCTGACGCCGATGGACAGGACGCGCAGCACGAGCACCCGCTCGACCGTCCACCCGGTGTCCCACAACCCGGCGAGCTCGAGCTTGCGCTGCGTCCGCTCGCCGGCCTCGACGCCGGAGAGGCGCTTCCCGCCCCGGGCGATGGTGGCGAAGACGGGATCGAGCAACCGGGTGCGAGCCGACGCGCTCAGCGCGATCTGACGGCTGTCACCGACGCGACCGCCCCGGGCCAGGTTCTGCTGCACGGTGTCGAGGGGCTGCTCGGTGGCGAGCGCCCAGACCAGGACGATGATGGAACAGGCCACGAGTCCAGCGGCGATGTAGACGTAGAACGGCATCTCGAGTCTCCTAGAGCTCCACGTCGACGAGCTTCTTGAGCCAGGCGGCACCGGCCACGAGCAGCGCCACACCGCCGGCGAGCATGATCAACCCCGCAGTGCGATGGAACATGGGCCGGAGGTAGTCGGGGTTGGTCGACCACAGGATGAGACCCATGCCCAGGGGCAGGCACGCCAGCACGATTCCCGACAGGCGACCCTCGGCCGTGAGGGCGGAGATCTGCCGGCGGAGCCGGTTGCGGGCCCGGATGGTCTCCGACACCTGGTCGAGGATCTGGGCCAGATCGCCACCGACCTGGCGGTGGATGCGCATGGCATCGACCACCCACTCGAAGTCCTCGTTCTGGACCCGTTTGGCGATGCCCTGGAGGGCGTCCTCCATGTCGCGACCGAGGCGGGTCTCGAGGATCGCCCGCTGGAACTCGATGCCGATGGGCGCTTCCATCTCCTGGGCGACGCTGTCGATGGTGGCACCGAGGCCGAAGCCCGACCGCAACGAGCCCGCCATCATGATGAGCGTGTCGCTGAGCTGGTCGGCGAACTTGGCGTTCCGGCGTGAGGCGAGGAAGCGCAGTGCGGTGGGCGCACCGAGGATCGGGACCGCCACGCCGATGGCGATGCCGATCGGGCCCATCACCAGGTAGAGGACGAAGCCGGCGGCGATGGCGATGCCGATGACGAGGGCCACGAACTCCCCGGCCCGCATGATGAGGCCGGCTCGATCGAGGCTGGCGTCGATGACACCTTCCCGCTCGCTTCGCTCGACCGCTCGGGAGGTGATCCGGGTGGCGGTGTTGCGCACGGTGGTGGCGACGCGCTGGATCGGTCCCGCCTCGGGATCGACCACCCGGTCGCTGCGCAATGACCTCCGCTTGGGTCGGTCGGTGGCTGCGGGGGCGATCACGTAGGCGGTTACGGCGAGGGCCGCGGCGATCAGCACTGCGCCGAACCACAGGATCCAGGGCTGCTCGAGCCCGGCCGGACTCACCTCGGTGGTCAGCCTCGGCGGCGCCGGGGTGGGCGCGGCCACCTCGGTGGTGGTGGGCCCGGTTCGGTTGGGCAGCGCGATGTCGATCGAGGCGGAGTCACCGGTCTTGGCGACCGTGACCGCGAAGGTCGCGGTGGGATCCGCGGTGGCGGACTGGAACACGACCTCGTACTGGTTCGAGATGCGCTCGCCGATGCTGACGTAGACGTCGGTCAGCGCGTTGGGGTCGCTGGCCGACACGACCTCACCGCCGGTGGGATCGGCGAGCTGGCCCAACGACTTGGTGTCGGCATCCCCGGTCTGCAGCGAGACGGCGTAGAGCAGCGCGTCGCCGCTGCCGAGCGCGCTCACCGCGTCGTCGACCGAGCGAGTGGAGGAGGTGTCGGCACCGTCGGTCAGCAAGACGATGGCGGCGCGGTCGCCGTCAGCGGACGCGGCCTGCTGGGCTGACAGGGCCACGGCGTCGTAGATGGCGGTGCCACCCTCGGCGGCGAGGGCGTTGATGGCGTCGCGGCTGGCGTTGCGGTCCCGAGTGAAGCCCGATCGCAGATCGGCGGTGGTGGAGAAGCTCACCACCGCGACCCGCGCCGTCGAGGGAAGCGTGTCGAGGAGATCGAGGGCCGCCACCTTCGCCTTGGCCAGGGGGTCGCCGGCCATGGACGTGGAGACGTCGATGGTCAGCACCACGTCGATCTGTTGGTCGGAGAGCGCGGTCACCTGGGCGTCGACCGGGTCGCCGTTCTCGGTGACCCCGATGTCGCCGGGCCCGAGCGCGGTGATCGCAGCATCGCCGGAAACCGCCACCGCCAGCCGCACCGTGGGGAAGTCGGTGAGATTGGTGCGAACGATCTGCACCGGTGACACCGCCTGCGCCGCGGCCGTCCCGGCCAGCACGAGCAGTGACAGGAAGACGACGGTGATCAGCGCGGCGCTCCGGCGCACGCGGTTCGTCACTTGTGCCTCCGGTTGGCGGACAGCGCGTCGGCCACCACGTCCGAGTCGGCGAACAGCTCGGCCGGGAGCTTGAAGCCCTGGTCGGAGAGCCGGTCGGAGAACGTGGGCCGGATCCCGGTCGGCTTGGGTACGCCGCGGAAGTGCCCGTCGTCGTCCATCCCGGCGCCGAAGTCGAAGTCGAACAGCGTGTTGGCGGTGATCGTGTCGCTCTCCAAACCGATGATCTCGACCACCTGGGTGATGCGGCGCGACCCGTCACGGAGGCGGCTGATGTGCACGATGAGGTCGAGCGCGCTGGCGATCTGCTCGCGGATGGCTCGCATCGGCAGGTCGAGGCCGGCCATCAGCACCATCGTCTCCATGCGGGACAGCGCGTCGCGCGGGGTGTTGGCGTGGAGCGTGCCGAGCGAGCCCTCGTGGCCGGTGTTCATGGCCTGGAGCATGTCGAGCGCCTCGCCGCCGCGACACTCACCCACGATGATGCGGTCGGGCCGCATGCGCAGGGCGTTGCGGACCAGGTCGCGGATGGTGACCTCGCCCCGACCCTCGATGTTCTGCGGTCGGGCCTCGAGCCGGACCACGTGACGCTGGGCGAGCTGGAGCTCGACGGCGTCCTCGATGCTGACGATGCGCTCGCCCTCGGGGATGAAGTTGGAGAGCACGTTGAGCAACGTGGTCTTGCCGGTGCCGGTACCCCCGCTGACCAGGATGTTGAGCTTGGCCTCGACGCAGGTGGACAAGAAGTCGACGAGCACCGGGGTGGCCGCACCGGTGTGGATGTAGTCCTCGGCCCGCAGCACGGCCTTGGCGAACTTGCGCACCGTCAGCGTGGGACCATCGACCGAGAGGGGCGCGATCACCGCGTTCACGCGGGAGCCGTCAGGCAGGCGGGCGTCGACCATGGGTGACGATTCGTCGATGCGGCGGCCCACCGCGCTCACGATCCGGTCGATGACCCGGCGGAGCGACTCGTCGCTCGGGAAGCTCACCCCGGTGTCCTCGAGCAGGCCCCGGCGCTCGACCCAGATCCCGTCGGTGTTGTTGGCCATGATCTCGGTGACGTCGGGGTCGTCGAGGAACGGGGTGATCGGTCCGTAGCCGATGACATCGGCGCTGATCTCGTCGACCAGGCGGGCCTTCTCGTCGGCGCTGAGCGCGGTGTCCTCGGCGTTGAGGATGTCGGCGAGCGAGTCCCGGGCCATGTCGAGCAGCTGCTCGTCGGACATGTCGGCCGTGGTGGGCCGGGCTGCGATCCGCTCCATCAGCGCGGCGGACACCACCTGCTTGATGTGGCCGTAGGGATCGGTGCGGTGCTCGACGCTGGGTTGTACCCGGCGGTCCCACCCTTCGTCGCCGTCAGCGGTCTTGAGTCGGTCGCCGAGTTTCATCAGTTCCTCCTCCGGAGGAGTCCGCTGGGTCGCCGGGCTTCGTGCTCGTCGTGGTGGTCTGCGTTCGGATCGGGGAGGAAGCGGTCGACCAGCTGCCACAGCGGCGCGATGGCCGGCGAGCCGTCGTCGGCTTCGAGGACCGGCATGCCCTGGTTCATCGAGACCGGCAGGGAGACGTGGCTCGGGACGAGGACGTCGGGCTGCATGCCGATGGTGGCGGCGATGTCGCCGATCTCGAGGCCGACCTTGGCATCGGAGCGATTGAGCACGAAGTGGCGCTCCTGCTTGGTCATGCCGATGCGGTCGAGGGCGTCGATGGTCTTGTGCAGACCACGCACGCTGGCCACGTCGGTGGCGGCGACGAACACCAGGTCGGTGGCGTGGTCCATGACGGCCAGGGTGCGCTCGCCGAGACCGGGATCGGTGTCGACCACGACGAAGCGGAACTCCTCGGCCAGCATCGTCACCGCCTTGGTGAACGCCTGGGCGTTGATCTCGTCGGCCACGCCCGGCAGGTCGGGCGCGCACAGCGCGAACAGGCCCGACCGGTGGGGCGTGAGGTGGACCTTGACTTCGGTGACGTCGTGGAGACCGCCGGCGATGGCGTCGCGGACGCTGGTCTCGGCCAGCAGGCGCAGGGCGTTGCCGACGTCGCCGAACTGGAGGTCGGCGTCGACGAGGACGACCTGCTTCGGTGCACGCTTGGCCAGCCCCACCGCGAGGTTGGTGGACACCGTTGTCTTGCCCGCCCCGCCCTTCGGCGACAGCACCATGATGAGACGGTTGCGGGTCTCGTGGGTGGTGCTCCGCAGGGTCTGGCGCCGGTCGGCCACCTCCAACGCCCGCTTGACCGCCTCGCGGACCCGGTCGCCGTCGGCACCCGGGGCCAAGACGTCGCGGACGCCGGCCTGCATGGCATGGGCCACGACCTCGGGCGAGGGCGAGGCGTAGAGGACGAGGGTCACCTCAGGGCGGAGGTCGTCGAAGTCCTGGGCGATCTGGATGGCCTCGTTGACGTCACCTGTCCCGTCGATGAGGACCACGGCCAGACCTTGGGTCTCGGCACGCGCTCCGGTGCTCAGCGGGATCGTCCGTACGGGGATCCCGTCGCCGACCGCGTTGCTGACCGTCTCCTCGAGGGTCTGAGCATCGGAGAGGACGAGGATCATCCGACTGGCGCCTCAGGGTTGATGACGTTCTCCACGCTGATGCCGGTGCTGGGCACGAGTGCATCGCCGTGTTGCAGAGCCATGTGGAGATTAGCGTTGAGCGACTGACCGTTGCGCACGTAGAGCAGGCGCTCGGCATCCGGCCCGGTCAGGGCGAGGGTGATGAACAACGAGCCCTGGGCCGGAGCCGTGCGCTCGGTTGCAGACTGGGCCACGGCGTCAGCGGGCAGCGGGTTGCCCTGGACGTTGGTGACCAGGGCCTGCTGGATGATGATCTTGGTGATCGTGAAACCCGACACGTCGACGGTGCCCGTGGTGGTGACGTTCGGCGGCGGGTTCTGCTGCAGCGGGTCGTTGTTGAACGGGATGAACTCCGAGCGCGGTGCGGTGGCGATCACCGCGATGTGATCACCGGGAACCGGCACGCCGCCGACGAACTGCTCCTGCGACATGGCCACGGTGACCTCGAGCAACCCGTCGGGAACCTCGACCGCCGTCTTGCGGGCCGAGAAGGCGTTGGGGTCGACGAACCGGCTGGCCAGCAGGGTCTCACCGGTGACGATGTCGACGTTGGCGACCTTGCCCTGGACCTGCACCAGATCGGCGATGACGCCGATGGGGGCGATCTTCTCGGGGATCTGCTCGGTGTGGACCAGGTTCTCCATCTGCGCCACCGGGGTGCCGGCGGGGATCTGTTGGTCAGCGACCAGCACCGTGACGAGGGTCTCGCCCTTCAACGCTCGGTCCTCCGCGCCTCGGACGAAGACGATGAGCACGATCGTGCCAACCACCGCCATCACCACCGCGGCGATGATTCCCACCACTTTCTTGTTCACAGTCTTCTTCTCCAGGGAGAGGGGATCGTTTGAAGAGTTTCCCGCATTATGAGAGCCAGGTGGTGTATC
>CAVSXR010000027.1:0-64820 GCA_963731885.1 uncultured Acidimicrobiaceae bacterium
GAAAACCATAGCTGACCAGCAGTTTCGATGGCGGAGGGAGTGGGATTTGAACCCACGGAGACCCGAAGGCCTCAACGGTTTTCGAGACCGTCCCATTCGTCCGCTCTGGCATCCCTCCTGGGGCGCACGACACTAGCCAAGGCCCCTTCCCTCCTCACAGAACGACCGCCCCGTCGTCAGCGGCGGTCGGCGAAGAACTCGGCCAGGACGGCGGAGCATTCCTCGGCCCGGACCCCGGCGGTCACGGCGAACTCGTGGGGCAGTCGGGGATCGGTGCCGAGGTTGTAGAGCGACCCCAGCGCGCCGGCCTTCGGGTCGGCGGCTCCGAACACGACTCGACCGATGCGGGCCGCGACGAGCGCACCCGCGCACATCGGGCACGGCTCCAGCGTCACCACCACCGTCGCCTCCGGGAGCCGCCACGAGCCGGCGTCGGCACAGGCGGCGCGCAGGGCGAGCAGCTCGGCGTGGGCCGACGGATCGACGGTCTCCTCGCGCCGGTTGTGGGCCCGCGCCACCACCACGCCGTCGACCAGCACCACGGCGCCCACCGGCACCTCGCCGGCCGACCCGGCGAGGCGCGCCTCGTCGAGGGCCAGCTGCATCGCGTCGTCGTCGAGCACGGCTGCACCGTAGACGGCACCCGCCTCGTCGAGGGCCGGCTGCGGTCGGCAGGAGGTGTTACCGGCGGTGTCGAAGTCAGGGGTGGGTCACGCGAGTGCTCGGACGGCGCTGGGGCCGTCCGGCCGCTCGGCGAGGCAGGTGCCCCGCCGAGCGTCGGGTTCGGCGGAGGGAGAGGGATTCGAACCCTCGGAGGGTTGCCCCTCACACGCTTTCCAAGCGTGCCGATTCGGCCGCTCTCGCACCCCTCCATCGGGGTCTGGCAGACTACATGGCCGATGCGCCCGCTCCGAAGGTGGCGGTCGGGTCCTGTGCAATCGCAACCCGTGAACCGAGTCAGGGCCGGAAGGCAGCAGCTCTCAGCGGTGCTCGTGATGTGCCGCAGATCGCCTGACCGTCACCTTGGGAGCAGGCGAACCCTTCGGGTTCGTTGACGAATGCTCCGCATTCGTCGGCTTGCCTGCGAACCGTTTGGGTTCGTTGACGAATGCTTCGCATTCGTCGGCCTCGCATCGGTTCGCCCCGAACGTCGGGGCCGGCTCAGAACCAGGGGGCGCACCGGTAAGGTCAGCGCGGCATGGCGTACCAGTCGCTCTACCGCCGCTACCGCTCGCAGCGCTTCGACGAGGTGCTCGGGCAGGACCACGTCACCAAGGCGCTCAAGAACTCGGTGCGCGAGGGCCGGGTGGCGCAGGGCTATCTGTTCTCCGGGCCGCGGGGCACCGGCAAGACGTCCACCGCTCGCATCTTGGCCAAGGTCCTCAACTGCGAGCATCCCGCCGACGGTGAGCCCGACACCACCTGCGAGAACTGCCGGGCCGTCGAGGAGGGCCGCCAGGTCGACTGGCTCCAGGAACTGGACGCGGCGTCGAACAACGGGGTCGAGGCCATGCGGGACCTCCTCGGCCGAGTCTCGATGGGCACCAGCGGAAACCGCAAGGTGTACGTGCTCGACGAGGTCCACATGCTGTCGACCGCTGCGTCCAACGCGCTGCTCAAGACGCTGGAGGAGCCGCCCGACCACGTCGTGTTCGTCCTGGCCACCACCGAACCCGAGAAGGTGCTGCCCACCATCCGGTCGCGGACCCAGCACTTCGACTTCAAGCTGTTGCCCGCCGACGTGCTGGCCGACCATGTTCGCTACGTCATCGCCGACGCCGGCCTCGATCTCGGGGAGGATGCGGTCGACCACGTCGTCCGCGTCGGCGGCGGATCGGCGCGTGACACCCTCAGCGCCCTCGACCAGGTGGCCGCGGCCGGTGGAGTCGTCGACGCCGGTTCGCCGGCCGAGGACATCGTCGATGCCCTGGCGGCGCGCGACGCCGGCGCCGCGCTGCTCGCGGTCGACGCCGCCGTGCGCGCCGGACGCGACCCGCGGGTGCTTGGCTGACGCCCTGGTGGCGTCGCTGCGCGAGGCGTTCCTGGTCGCCATGCACGCGCCCGCCGGCGGGATGTCCGACCGGGCCGCGGCCCGAGCGGCCGAGGTCGCCGAGGCGCTCGGCCCGGCCTCGCTGACCCGCGGGCTCGAGGCGGTGGGTACCGCGCTGGTGGAGATGCGCCAGGCGCCCGACCCGCGCATCCCGCTCGAGGTGGCGTTGGTCCGGCTCACCCGTCCCGACACCGCCGACGACCTCACCGCGTTGACCGCTCGCATCGAGCAGCTCGAGCGGGCACTCGGCGCCGGTCCATCCGGTGCCCCGGTGGCGCCCGCCGCGGTCGAGACCACCCCGCCCTCCACCGCCTCACCCGAGTTGGTCCCACCCGAGACCGCGCCAGCCGAGACCGTCCCGCCGGAGAGCGCCGCGCCCCCGACCGCCCCACCGAGCGGATCACGGCGGGGCGCCGCCGCGGCCCGAGCCGAACTGGCCCGCCAGCACTCCCCGGCTCCGCCGCCCGAGCCGTCCACGTCCGCCGGCGCCGGCTCCCGTCCCAGCCTCGGCGGGGTGCGCCGGGCTCGCGAGGGCACCGAGTCCGCCGACCCGACCGGCGACGTGCCGGACGTGCCGGAGGTGCCGGACGCTCCGGCGCCGGCGACCACCCCGGCCGACGGCGGCGACCCCGGCGGCGCTCCTCCCACGCTCGACGAGCTCGTCGCCGGATGGGAGACCGTCCTGGGCGGCCTCAAGCCCCGGGCGAAGGCGCTCTACAAGCCCGGCCGGTTCGTGTCGCTCGAGGGCGGCACGGCGCGGTTCGTGCTCCCCAACCAGGCCCACTGCGATCGCTGCCTCGACAAGCGCGACGAGGTGGCCGCCGCCCTGCGCCAGCACTTCGGTCGCCCGGTCCCGCTCGAGCTCGTGGTCGACGACACCGAACCACCCTCGAGCCCGGCTGCGACCGCCACTGCCGGCGGGACTCCGTCCGACCCGCCGGCCGCCGCGGACGAGGTCGATCTCGACGAGCTCACCGATGCCCCCGACGCCACCGTCGGTGGCATCGCCCAACTCAAGGACGCCTTCCCGGGCGCCGAACTGGAGGACCGATGAGCGACCACGAACCAGACAGCGCCGGCCTCGACCTGGGCGGCCTGCTCGGCAACCTCGGGGGCGGCGGGGGCGGCCTCGGCGATCTCCTCGCCCAGGCCCAGGCGGCGATGGCGGCGAGCCAGGCCGCGGCCGAGTCGGAGGTCGAAGGCACCGCCGGCGGGGGGATGGTCAAGATCCGGGCCACCGGCGGTGGCGAGGTGCGCGGCGTCACCATCGACCCCGCGGTGGTCGACCCGTCCGATGTCGAAGGCCTCGAGGACCTCGTGACCGCCGCGCTGCGCGATCTCAACGCCCGGGTGGCCGAGCTCCACGCCGGCGCCATGGGAGGGCTCGATCCGTCGGCGATGATGGGTGGGCTCTCGGGCATCTTCGGCGTCGACACCGACGATGACGACGACGTGATCGACGCCGAGGGCACGGAGGCCTAGCGGGCGGTGCACGCCGACTCGGTCCAGAACCTCATCGATCAGCTCGGTCGGCTCCCCGGTGTCGGACCCAAGTCGGCCCAGCGCATCGCGTACCACCTGCTCAAGGTCCCCGAGCAGGACGCCCTCGCCCTCGCCTCGGCCATCGGCGAGGCCAAGGCGCGCGTCCGTTTCTGCGAGCTGTGCCACAACCTCTCCGAGGCCGAGCGCTGCACCATCTGCGCCGACCCTCGCCGCGACCCGTCGCTCGTGTGCGTGGTGGAGGAACCTCGCGACATCGTGGCGGTCGAGAAGACCGGCGGGTTCCACGGTCGCTACCACGTGCTCGGAGGTGCCATCAATCCGATGGAGGGCATCGGTCCCGACCAGCTCAAGGTCCGCGAGCTGCTGGCCCGCATCGACACCGAGGGCATCACCGAGGTGATCCTGTGCACCAACCCGAACCTCGAGGGCGACACCACCGCGATGTACCTGGCCCGGCTCCTGACCCCGCTGGGCGTCCGGGTCACCCGCATCGCCAGCGGACTCCCGGTGGGTGGCGACCTCGAGTATGCCGATGAGCTCACCCTCGGGCGTGCCCTGGAGGGCCGGCGCGAGGTCGAGGCGTAGGCCACTCCGTCAGGTGCGTCCGGCCCGACGCGACGAAGGCGGCCGGGCCGGCCGCCTTCGTCTGGTGCGATAGGTCAGTCCGAGCACCGGTGCAACCGGGCGGGGGCGGGCGGGAAACCGACCAGCGTTCCCGGCACCCGGACTGACGTTGCGATTACATTACATCCGTAACACGGCCGAGACAAGTACTGTGACCGGAGTCACTGGGCGATGGGCGGTTTCTCCGGTTTGGTGGGGTTCGATGGCCGATCTAGTCGACCAGCGCGGCCTCGACGGCGATGGGATCGGCCCCCGGGTCCTCGGTGCTCGGCGGGCTGGACCGGAGTACCAGGTAGCCGATGATCCCGGAGATGAGCGAGCCGCCCAGGATGCCGATCTTCGCCGAATCGGTGAGATCGACCTCGCCGTGGAAGGCGAGGCCGGCCACGAAGAGTGCGACGGTGAACCCGACCCCGGCGGTGATGGCCAGGCCGAAGATGTGCCGGTACGACACCCCCCGGGGCAGGCTGCCGATGCCGAGGCGATCGGCGAGCCAGGTGAAGCTGAACACGCCGATGGTCTTGCCCACGAGCAGGCCGATGGCCACGCCGAGCACGACCTTGTCGGTGGTGAGCCCGTCGAGGGCGTCGCTGGTGAGGCGCACGCCGGCGTTCGAGAAGGCGAAGAGGGGAACGATGATGAAGGCGACCCAGCGTTCCAGCTTGAACTCGAGGCGCTCGAGCGGTGACTGCGTCTCGGCGACGAGCCGGCTCAGGTCCTGGAGCTCGGCCTGGTTGAGGGCGTACTCGTCGGTGGTGAGGATCTCGTCGGCGTAGACGTCGTCGGCCCGATCGACGAGGTCTCGCGCGTCGCCCGCGAATCGGCGCGGATCGAGGAAGGACCACGCCGGAGTCATGAGCCCGAGGGAGACGCCGGCGAGGGTGGCGTGCACCCCTGACTCGTGCACCGCGAACCACAGGAAGATGGCGATGGCCACGTAGACCGACATCGACCGGATGTGGAGCCGCTTGCAGATCGCCACCACGCCGAGGGTGGCGAAGGCGATGGCCAACCAGCCGAGGCTGAGGTCGTCGGTGTAGAAGATGGCGATCACGACGATGGCGCCGATGTCGTCGGCGATGGCCAGGGTGAGCAGGAACATCTTGGCCGCGCTCGGGACCCGTGGGCCGACGAGCGCCACCACGGCAACCGCGAAGGCGATGTCGGTGGCCATCGGGATGCCCCAGCCGTGAGAGCTGCCCGTCCCGGCGTTGAAGATGGTGAAGATGATGGCGGGAGCGATCATCCCACCGAGGGCGGCGATGGCGGGCAACGCCGCCTTGCGCGGATCGCGCAGCTCGCCGTGGATGAGCTCACGTTTGATCTCGAGGCCGACGACGAAGAAGAAGATGGCCATCAGGGCGTCGTTGATCCACTCGACGAGGGTCAGGTCGACGTGGGCCAGCGAGCCGATCTCGAGGCGGATGTCGGTGGCCCACAGCGTCTCCTGGGCGTGCCACCACGGCGAGTTGGCCCACGCCAGAGCGGCCACCGCGGCGACGAGCATGAAGATCGCGCCGGAGGTCTCCGTCTGCATGAACCGCTGGAGCGGCTGGACGAAGGCCCGGGGCACGAAGCGGTCGGATTCCGACCAGGTGTGACGCAGCTCCGTGCTGCTGGAGGGTTGGTCGTCGGACATGGGGGTGCGTTACCTCACATCGGGGGCGCCGGCGGGCGCTTCAGGGTCATGGACACGATGGTGCCGTCGGCAGCCGGTTCGAAGGTGACCTCGTCGGTGAGCACCCGGATCAGCGGGATGCCGAGGCCGGACTCGTGCTGGAGGCGCCGGGGGTCGCTCGGATCCGGAAGGGCCCGCAGCTCGTCGGGATCGAAGCCGGGCCCGCGGTCGCGGATGTCGACCTCGAAGCGGTCGTCGTCGAGCACACAGGACACGATCACCGGGTCGTTCTGGGCCTCGGGGCGGTGGGCCTTGATGGCGTTGCTGCACGCCTCGGTGACCGCCAGCCGGAGATCGTCGAGCCGGGATTCGGGGAGCGGTGGGTCGAGGGCGGCGGCGGTGGCGACCACGAGGCGCACGACGGCGAGGTAATCGAGCCGGGGCGGGATCTCGAGGCGGATCTCGGCCACGAGTCGCGCTCAGCCGCGCCCGGACGAGGCGGCCACCGCATCGTCGACGGTCGCCTCGATGGTGAAGACCTCGTCCAGACCCGTGACGTCGAAGACCTTCAGCAGCCGGCTGTTGGTGCACACCAGCCGAACGTCGCCTCCCGCGCTGCGGGCCCGTCGGATCGCGCCGACGAGGACACCGAGGCCGGTGGAGTCGATGAAGTCGACGTTCTCGATGTCGATGACCATCTTCGTCGTGCCGTCGTTGATGAGCTTCACGAGTTGCTCGCGGAGCACTGGCGCGGCGGCCACGTCGATCTCGCCGGAGGCGGCCACGACGGTCCAGCCGTCGACGTTCTGGTCGGGGATCTCGAGTTCCATGCCGACCTTCCATGGTACAAGCCAGCCCGTCGCGGACCGCTTCGCGGGTTCGGCTCACACGCGTGGAACTACACCGCTGTCACTCTCCGGCCGTTGGGCGTACGCTCGGTCCGTGGTCCTGCCGCTCGCACCCGGCGCGCTGCCCGCACCACGCGGGCTCGAAGCCCTCGTCCGCCAGCGCGCCGCCCGGCTGTTCGAGCGGGACGAGGCCCACCTCCCGGCGCCCGATCGCCTCGTCCACGTGGAGCGCATCCCGGCGACAACCGCTCGCTTCGGGGAGTTGCGCCGCCCGTTGCCCGCCGCGGTCGCCCAACGGCTCGGGGTCGATCGGCTCTACTCCCACCAGGCCGAGGCCATCGACCTCGCCCGCGCCCGCCACTCGGTGGCCGTCGCCACGGGGACCGCGTCGGGGAAGTCCCTCGTGTACCAGGCCGTCATCGGCGAGGCGGCCGTTGCCCGGATCCGTCCCGGGACCGCGCTGTGCATCTATCCCACGAAGGCACTGGCCCACGACCAGCTGCGATCGTTCTGTGACCTCGACCTGCCTGGTGTGGTCCCGGCCGCCTACGACGGCGACCTCGGCCGCGACGAGCGATCGGACGCCCGCCGCAACGCCACCGTGGTGCTCACCAACCCCGAGATGCTCCACTGCGGCATCCTCCCGCACCACGCCGGCTGGATGCGGTTCCTGGCCCGCCTCGAGTACGTGGTCATCGACGAGCTCCACCTCTTCCGCGGGATCTTCGGCAGTCACGTGGCGCACGTGCTCCGCCGCCTGCGCCGGCTCGCCGCCCACTACGGCGCCGACCCCACCTTCATCTGCACCTCGGCCACCATCGGTGAGCCGGCCGCGCTGGCCGGGGCGCTGACCGGCGTGGAGGTCACCGCGGTGACCGACGACGGCGCACCGTCCGGCGAGCGGGTGGTGGCGATCTGGAACCCGCCGATGCTCGACACCGAGACCGGCGTCCGTGCCTCGACCCACTCCGAGACCGCCGGCCTGGTGGCCGAACTGGTGCGTGACGAGCGCCGCACCATCGGGTTCTGTCCCAGCCGTCGGAGCACGGAACTGGTCGCCGAGCGGGCCCGCCACCAGGTGCCGGCCGGCCGACGAGACCGCGTGGTGGCCTACCGGGGCGGGTACCTGGCCGAGGAGCGTCACGAGATCGAGGGCGCGCTGGCCTCCGGTGCGCTGGACGCCGTCCTCACCACCTCCGCGCTCGAGCTCGGGGTCGACATCGCAGGCGTCGATGCATGCGTGCTCGACGGCTTCCCCGGAACGGTGGCCTCGCTGTGGCAGCGGGTGGGGCGGGCCGGCCGAGAGCAGCAGGAGTCGTTGGCCGTGCTGGTCTGCGGCGCCGACCAGCTCGACCAGTGGATCGCCGCCCACCCCCGGCAGTTGTTCGACCGTCCTCCCGAGCCGGCGGTGATCAATCCGTCGAACCCCTTCGTCGCCGATCCACACCTGCGATGTGCTGCCTTCGAGCTGCCCCTCACCCACGACGACGAGCAGTACTGGCCCGGCATGCTCGACGACAGCGTGCGGCGCCTGGTCAACGGCGACGAGCTGATCGTGCGTCCCCCCGGCCAGGGCACGGCGGGAGGGCGGGGTCGTCGCCGGCGGCTGTCACCGACCTCGCCGGTGGCCATCTGGAACGGCGGGGGCTGGCCGGTCGATGGAGTCGGCCTCCGCTCGGGGTCGTCGGGCCAGGTGAAGATCGTGCGCGCCGACGGCACCCCGGTGGGGACCGTCGACCGCAGCCGGGCCGGCGAGGTCGTCCACGAGGGGGCGGTGTACATCCACGCCGGTCGCCACCACCGGGTGGTCGAGCTCGATCTCGACACCGGTCGAGCGGTTGTCGAACCCGACGACGGTGCCACCTACACCTCGGCCGTGACGCGCATGAACCTGCGGATCCTGGGCGAGGACCGGGCGGCCGAGAACGGGCCGATCCACCTCGGCGTCGGGCCGATCACGGTCACCACGCGGGTCACGGGATACCTGCGCAAGGACTCGACCACCCACGAGCTCATCGAGCGGTGCGGCGTCGACCTGCCGCCCTCAACGCTGGAGACCCGCGGCGTGTGGCGGGTCATCCCCGAGGCGATCCTCGCCGGCCTCGGTCTGGTGCCGGATGCCTGGCCCGGCGTGCTCCACGCCGCCGAGCACGCCGCCATCGGGGTCCTGCCCCTGTTCGCCATCTGCGACCGGTGGGACGTGGGCGGGATCTCCACCGCCCGTCACGTCGACACCGGCGCGCCGACCATCGTGATCTACGACGGCTACCCGGGCGGGGCGGGCATCGCCGAGCTCGGCTTCGCCGAGGCCGAACGCCATTGGGCGGTCACCGCCGATGTGGTCGCCTCCTGCCCCTGCACCGCGGGCTGCCCCTCCTGCGTGCAGTCGCCCAAGTGCGGCAACGGCAACGAGCCGCTCGACAAGGCGGGTGCGGTGCGCCTACTGACCGCGCTGGCGGGAACCGGGCAACGGGCGGTTCGGGCCAGCGCCTGAACCGCCCGGCCGGATTCAGAACTGCTTGGCCAGCCGGTTGAGGTACACCAGGTGCCCGGCCCAGCCGAGCAGCACGAGCGCCCCGGCCACGGGCGCGATCAGACCCACGCCGCTGCTCCCCTCGGTGCGGATGATCGACTGCCCTTCGCCTCCGCTGGCCAGCTCGGCGGCCGAGGAGCCGGTCGTGCCCGGGGACGTGCCGTAGTCGAGAGTGCCCTGGTAGCCGGTGTCGACCGTCGTCGGCGGACCGGACGGGCGCCGGGTGGTGGGCGTGGCCGGTCGGCCACCGGATCCCAGCTGGGGGAGCACGGGGCCGGACGCCACCGTGGTGGGCGGCGAGGTGGTGGTCGTCGGGTCGGGGGCGACCGATCCCTCGGCCACGTCACTTCCCGCCACGGGGGAGGCGATCGGGCCGTCGGCCCCGTTGCGCAGCGCCCGCACCCGGTAGCGGTAGGCGCCGGGCGTCGTGATGTGGTCGACGAGCAGGGGGTCGTCGTGGACCCCGAAGCCCGGCCCCACCGGCGCGTAGGCCCCGAACGCCCCTGCCTTCTTCGGACCGGCTCGTTCGACCCGGTAGCCGATGGCGTCGACGGCCAACTCGTCACCGGTGAGCTTGGCCCAGGTCACGGTGATGGTGTCGGCCTTGTCGTCGACGACCGCATCGACCGCGGTGATGGGCAACGGCGGCACCGCCACGGTCACGATGGCCACCATCGGCTCGGTGGTCTGGGGATCCGGGGAGCTGGGGGAGGGGGCGGCAAACGCAGTGGCGCGTGGCCTGGATGGCGAATCGCCCGTTGCAGGGCCAGCTGGCGGCGTCTTCCGGGATGTCGAACTCGTAGGTGGTGGGGTCGTTGTCGGCGTGCTCGGGATCGGTGGTGGCGGTGTCGCTGACCGCGCCGGGGTCCGCCGGTACGCAGTGGTCGTCGGGCGCGGTGTCGAAGGAGTCGGCCGTGCCCCGCCCGAACTGGACGTCGACGCCGGTGACCGGGGAGTCCGAGTGGACGAAGACGCCGGAGATCGGGAAGGCGGCCACGGTCATCGTGGCCGCCCCGGAGGTGAACGGCTCGTCGAACTGCGACCCGTTCCAACCGCTGTCGATCTGGGCCAGTGCGGCGGGCGCGGCCACGAAGACGCCCGCGGCCACCGTGGCCCAGATCGCGCCGAGGAGACGGCGCCGGCCGTTCGATCTATGCATCGAAGGTCTCGGCGCTGACCATCGTGGCCGTCACCACGAGCCGCCGGCGAGCCGAACCCTTCGGGTGACAGGTCGTGAGGGTGAGACGGGCTTCGCCGGGCGTGTTGTCCACGACCGCGGTGTCGGTGGGGAGCACCACCTTCCACGGTTCCCGGAGCTCGTAGGTGCACTTGCCGATCGGCGTCTCGAGCGTGATCCGATCACCGGGCTGGAGCAGGTCGAGGTCGTGGAAGGGGTGGCCGTAGGTGGTGCGATGGCCCGCGATGGCGACGTTGCCGACCTCACACGGCAACGGCGTGCTGGGGTAGTGGCCGGCGCCGGCGCGGAGCGCCGATGCCGTGGTCCCTTCCACGACGACGACGTCGAGACCGATGCGAGGGATCTTGATGCGGGTGAGGCTGTCGCCCTCCTGCACCTGCCGGTGCACGTACGCGTCGTGGATCTCGGGGCTGGCCAGCTGGCGGTCGAGCTCGCTCTGGCGGCGCTGCTGTTCGAGGTTGGTGAAGAACGGGTAGCCGATGACGCCGGCCGCGCCGAGCAGGAGGGCGACCGACAGCCCCGACAGGGCGAGACGGGCCACCTTCTTGCGCTTGAGGAACACGACGACCCGTTCGACCAGGTTCTCCGGGGGCCGGGCGGGCGGGGGTACCCGAGTGGTGGTCGGGGTGGCGGCGGGGGGCGTGGCGGTGGGTGCCGTGCGTTGGATGCGGCGGGTCAGCGCGACCGCCCCTGCGCCGATGGCTGCGATGAGGAGGAATGCGGCGAAAGGGAGCATCGTGGGAAAAGCCTATCGACGGCCCGGCGGCGGTTGCCGCCGGGCCATCACCCGGGCGGGGGTCGATTCAAGGGCAGATTCTCAATTGATCCTGGTGCGGCGCAGCAGCGCGAAGCCGAGACCGGCGAGCCCGATGGTGGCGGCCAGCGCCAGAGGGTTCGGGGTGGTGCCGCCGGTGCGGGGCAGCGCGGGGGGAGCGGTGGCGGGGACGGTCGTCTCGGGCGGCTGGGCGACCGCGGCGCCGGCCACCGAGGCACAATCGGCGAGCGTGAGATCGATGCCGCCCATGAGGGCGTCGCCGTTGAGCAGGTCGAGGTGCACCCCGCTGGCCCGGGCGTAGGCGCTGCCGTCGTCGTTGGTGCCGGTGTCAGCCGCGGCGACGGAGATGGTGGAGGAGCCGAAGGGCTCGGGCAGGGGGATGTCGATCGATTGGCCGGGAGCGACCGTGACCTCGGCCAGCTGCGGGCTGGACGGGACTCGCACGGTGACGATGGCGGGATTGGCCGTCGCGGTGGGCTCGCTGCCGTCGGTCTTGGCCACCACCGAGGTGGAGGCGTCGCCGATGACCACCGAGATCACCGGAGGGGCGTCGACGGCGCCCACCGGAGCGGGATCGAGGATGTCGAGCCGGCCGCCGGATGCGGTGCAGGTCGAGGTGATGGCGTCGGCGGTGGCCTCGGTGGCGGACGTGGTGTTGCCGATGGTGAGGGTGGCCAGCGGAGCGCCGTTGAACAGCGCGCTGAACAGGTCGCCGAGGGTGTCCTGCAACCCGAGGTTGCTGGCGTCGTCGACCGGCTGGAGGACGGGGGCCAATCCGCTCAGGAGTTGATCGACCCCACCTTGGGCTTGGTCGACGACGGCGGAGAGGGGGGTGGCGAGCAGCGGGTCGACCGGGTCGAGCTGCACGGTTCCGACCCGGGCGGTGGAATCCGCCGCGGGAGCGCCGCCGCTGATCTGGGTCTGGCTGGCGCTGCAGGCGAGCTCGATGACCAGGCCGGGGATCTGGTCGAGGTTGCCCTGGCAGTTCTCGTCCGGCGATCCGGCGGACTCGCCGTCAGTGGTCGTCGCGGCTTCGGTGTGCCCGACGGGGGCGAGGGGGTTGGCGATGCCGTCGCCGGTCGCGGTGGACTTCGGCGCGGACGAGATGTCGGCGTGGGTCTTGCCGGCGGTGAGCCCCTGGCCGAACAACGACAGGGCGAGCGCTTGTCCGTCTGCGCTGGCCTGGTAGGTGACCTCCTGGGCGTTCGCGCTCGGTATCCCGAGGAGGGAGACCGATGCTGCGCCGAGCGCCGTGATGCCGGCGATGCGCCGAATGTTCATGAGTTGGCCTCCTGCGTGACGCGATGGGCTCACGCGTGCTCGTGGTACCCCGACCCGGACCGGGGATTGTTCGACGGTGCCGAGGGAGATCCCTGCTGAGTCGGCGAGAATTGGTCAGGGATCCTCGAGCCGCATCGTAACCGCGGCACGCAGCATGGGATCCGGTATCAGGGCGCCGACGAGCGGCAGGACGGTCCGGGATCGGTACGACACCTCGACCCGGACGCGCGCCGCGATCTGGTGGGTCTCGACCCGCAGGCGGTCGGGGTCGAGTCCCGTGGTCGAGGCCAGAGCTCCGTCTCGAGCCGCCCCGGGTCGGGGATCGACCGCGGCGGCGCGCGCCGCTTCCCGGCTGGCATGGGAGACGAGGAGCTGGTCGCGGCCGACCAGGGCGAGCTGGAGCACGAGGAGGACGCCGATGAGGACGATCGGGAAGCCCAGGGCGAGCTCGACAGTGGCCTGGCCGCCGGTGCGGCGACCAGGCCGGGCCAGCCGTTGCCGGGTGGTCACACCTTCCCGATCACGGTGTCGAGGACGGCGTTGAAGAGTTTGCCGATGCGGCTCGTCTTGCCGGCCCAGGCGATGAACACGACGGCGACCGTGGCGGCGCCGAGCAGGACGAGGGCGTACTCGGCGGTGGACTGGCCGCCGTCCCCCCGCCCGGCAAGGGCCCGGCGGATGACTCCGGTGGCGAGGTCGCCGGCGCGGTCGACGAGCGACAGGGCGGCGGCGTGGACGGCGACGATGTGGGCGTACATGGGAGTTCCTCCGTTCGGAGCGTGGTGGAGGCCGAGGCCTCGAGTCGTCCCCCGTCGAGGGAGGAGAGGGTGCCGGCGACGATCGGTGCCACGGTGAGCAGGCCGAAGGCCGGGAGGGTGCACAGCACCAGGGGGAACAGGAGCAGCACGGGGAGTCGCCGGGCGCGGGTCTCGGCGGCGCGTCGTCGACGGGAGCGAGCGCCGACCCCGATGCGGTCGAGCACGGGGCCGAGCGGCGTGCCGTGGCGGAGGTGATCGGCGATCGCCCGCAACAGGGGCCGCGCCGGCTCGCCCCACGCTCGTTCCAGGGGAACGAGCGCGTCGAGCAGACCGGTGCCGGCGCGCACCAGTCGGTGCGTGGCCTCGAGTTGGTCGCGGAGCGACGGTGGCGCCCAGCGGGCCGTCACGGGCAGCGCGGCGTGCACGGTGAGCCCCGCGCCGGTGGTGAGGGAGAGGAGATCGACGAGGTCGGGGATGTCGGCCTCGATGGCACCGGCGTCGCCGGCTCGGTGGGCCCGCAGCCGACGCCACCGGCGCGCGACGACGATGCACGCGGTGGCCAGCGCAGGCAGGACGGGGCCGGTGACCGCCGCGGTGGCGAGGAGGACCACGGCGAGGCCGACCCGCCGGTCGGCGGCCGGATCGGGTCGGAGGCCGACCAGGCCGCGGCACCATCGGCCCACGACAGCGGGCGCGCTCGACCACGGGCGAGGACGGGAGTGGTGGGGGACGGTCCCCAGCACACGGACGCGGTGGGGCACCAGCCGCGGCCGGATCGCCAGCGCGGTGGCGACTCCGGCCGCGATGGCGCACGCCGCGGCGATCACCGGGCCCTCCGCACCAGCCGACCCATCCAGATCGCGCCTGCCACGTCGAGGAGGAGCCCACCGGTGATGCACGCCCATCCGGCCCGGGTGCCGAGGAGGAAGTGCGCCGAGGTGGGATCGAGGCTGGTGAGCAGGAAGGCGAAGCCGACCGGTGTGAGGGTCAGGAGCAGGGCCGAGAGGCGGGCCTGCACCGACAGGGCGGCGATCTCGTCGTCGGCCGCCGACCGCTCCCGCAGGCTGATGGCGGCGGCGTCGATGGCGGCGGCTCCCGGCCCGCCGAGCTCGGCCGCCACGACCAGGGCGGCGCCGGCGAGCCGGTTGGCCGCGGCGCCTGGACGGGTGGGTGCGCCCCATTCGTCGGCCCACTGGGCCAGCGCGTCGGCCAGGGGGCGTCCGTTGCCCGCTTGCGCCGCGATGGTGGTGAGCTCGGCCCCGAGGGCACCCCCGACGCTGGCGGCATCGGCGATGGCGGCCCGCAGCGATGCCCCGCCCCGCAGGCCGGCGGCGACGGCGTCGAGCGCGAGCGGCAGTTGCCGAGCGCGTTGCGCGGCCGCCCGCCCCTGGGCCGCGAGCACCGCGGCAGGTGGGCCCACGACGGCGGCGCCGACCAGCACCGGCCCGCCGCCGACCACCACCGATGCCGCTCCCGCCACCGCGACCGCCGCCAACCAGGTCTGGACCAGGACGCGGTGGTCGGTGTCGACGCCGGCGCGGGTCAACGCCCGAGCGATCGGCGCCGGCGCCGGACGCGGGGAACCAGGCGCGAGGTCCCAGCCGCTGCCGGACTCGGTTGGCGCCGACCCAGCGCGCGGCCCCTGACCAGCCGGCGGCCAGGCCGAGGACCGCGCCGGCCGCCAGGACGTCGGTACCGCTCACCACGGCCGATCGTCGACGACGAGGCCGTCGGTGACGAGCGGGATCGTTCGCCCCGGCGCATCGGGATCGTCGGCGACCGCGTGCACCGCCGCGACGCGCCGGTTGCCGTCGCGCCCTCGCTCGACGTGGACGAGCAGGTCGATCGCCGTCGCCAGCTGGTCCCGGACGGCGGCGAGCGGGAGGTCGACGCCGGCGGTGAGGACCAGGGTCTCGAGGCGGCGGAGCGCCTGCACCGGCCCGTTGGCGTGACAGGTGGACAGAGACCCGTCGTGGCCGGTGTTCATGGCCTGGACCATGTCGAGGGCTTCGCCGCCGCGCACCTCGCCGACGACGAGCCGATCGGGCCGCATGCGCAGCGCGTTGCGGACGAGCTCGCGGATGGTGACGGCGTCGAGCCCGTCGGCGGTGGCGGGACGGCTCTCCAGCCGCACCACGTGGTCGCCCGGGAGCCGGAGCTCGGCGGCGTCCTCGATGGTGACCACCCGCTCGCCGGGGTCGAGGTGCTGGCACAGGGCGTTCAGCAGCGTGGTCTTGCCGGCGCCCGTACCGCCCGACACGACGATCGACCGGCGGTGGCGTACGGCGTCGCGCAGGCGCTCGGCGATGGGGCGGGGTCCGAAGGCGGAGAGGGGCAGGGTGCGCGCCGCGAACCGGCGGACGGTGACGTAGGGCCCGTCGACGGCGAGGGGCGGCAGGGCCACGTGGACGCGCGACCCATCGGGAAGCCGGGCGTCGACCAGGGGGCTGCGTCGATCGGCGCGCAGGCCGAGCGGCGTCACGACTCGTTCGACCAGCTGGGCGATGTCGCCGGCATCGAGCGTCACCTCGGTGCGGCACAGCCCAGCGGGCGAGTCGACCCAGACCGGACCGGGCCCGTTCACCAAGATGTCGGTGACCGCGGCGTCGCCGAGGAGGTCGTCCAACTGGCCGAGGCCGTGCATGCGGGCCTGGACCCGACGGGAGACCGCCGCCACGGAGGCGTCGTCGAGGAGCGGAGCGTGGGTGCGGACCAGGTCGCCGATGGCGGCGGCGTCGGCGTCGAGGTCGGTGGCGAGGACGGCGCGGTGGATGTGGTCGTCGAGCTCGGTCACCGCCGGCTCCCGATGCTCGCTCGCGGGCCGCGCCCGCCGACGTCGAGGTTCCGGGCCAAGGCCCGGGGCAGCCGGCTGCGCAGGAGCCCGGCGTCGACCGCTCGGCTGATGCCCGGCTCGAACGGGAACGTGGCCCGGACGCGGGCTCCGACCGCCGTCTCCACGTCGTGGACCCCCAGCGATCGGCTCGGCTCGCGGACGAGGGCGACCTCGGTGGGCGCCAGTTCGTGGGCGGCCTGCCGTCGAAGGGCGACGTAGCAGGCCCGGGTGACGAGGATGCTGCGATCGGCGGCGCGGGCGATGGTGCGTCCGACGCTCCCGGGGCGGGTGCCGCAGTCGACGACGACGGTGCGGGGGCCGGCGGCGAGCAGTCCGGCGAGCACCCCGGCCCGGTCGGGGTCGAGGGGCCCCGCGCCCCGGCCGACCAGGCGGAGGTTGGTGGTGACCGGCACGGCGATGCGGTCGAGCGCGTCGGTGGGAACCGATGCCCCGGCCGCCAGCCACTGGGCCACGCCGGCGTCGGGCGAGGACGAGCCGATGACCGGGGGCACGTCGCCATCGAGGTCGACGAGCAAGGTGGCGCCCGCTTCGGCGGCGCGCAGGGCGTGGGCGCAGGCGAGCACGGTGGTACCGCTGCCCCCTTTGGCCGCCCAGTAGGCGATGAGCACGGGTGATCCCCCTCGGCACGAGGTCGGCCACGACGGCCGCGGCGTGGATGGGGGAAGCAGCGGAACAACTCGAAAGTGATCGAGAAGCTAGCAAATGGTTCGGGTCGGTGCAACCGGCGCCGGGCCCTATCCTCGTCGTTCTGTGGAAGCGGCCTTCTTCGACCTCGACAAGACGGTCATCGCCCGGCCGTCGATGGTGGCCTTCGGCGGTCACCTCCGCCGCGAAGGCCTCGTCTCGCGGCGCCTGTTGCTGCGGGCGCTGTGGGCCCAGCTGATCTACCTCACCCTCGGGGCCGACGAGGCCCGCCTCGCCCGGGTCCGCGATGCCGTGCTGCGGGTCTCCACGGGTTGGGAGCAACGGCGGATCTCCGCTCTCGTGCGCGAGACGCTGACCGAGGTGGTCGATCCCATCGTCTTCGACGAAGCGCTCGATCTCATGCGGATGCACCGCGCCGAGGGTCGGAAGGTGTTCATCGTGTCGGCGTCACCGGAGGAGATCGTCGCACCGCTGGCCCAGTACCTCGGCGCCGACGAGGCGATCGCCACCCGCGCCGTCCTCGACGACGAGGGCCGCTACACCGGCGACGTCGAGCTGTACTGCTACGGGCCCGAGAAGGCCCGCATCCTCGAGGCGGTCGCGGCTCGCGACGGCATCGACCTCACACGGTCCTACGCCTACTCCGACTCGGCGACCGACGTGCCGATGCTGACTGCGGTGGGCCACGCAGTGGCGGTCAACCCCGATCGTGAGCTGGCCCGGGTGGCGCGCGAGCAGGGTTGGGAGGTCGTCAACTTCTCCCACCGCGTGCCGCTCCGAGAGCGGGTGTCGATCCCGTCGAAGACGTCGATCGGCGTGGGGACCGTCGCGGTGGCGTCGGTCGCGGCGGGAGGGGTCGCCTACTGGATGTGGCAGGAGCGTCGGCGGACGCCGGCGGTGTCGTTGACGCGCCTGCAGCAGTCGGTGGCGGACGCGGGCCGTCGGATGCGCAGCCTCGGCCCCCCGACCGGGGCCGGCTCAGCGATCGACCGTGGGCTCAGACGTGGCGGGCCTTCTTGGCGGCCACGCCGGCCAAGACGATGAGGGCCACGATCAGGACGAGCTTCTTCATGGGCGGCAGCGTAGGCGGTGCCCGGTAGGGTCGTCGTCCCCCGGGAGGTGTCCGAGTACCTGGTGGGCTCCGCCGCCTTCAAAGCGGTTGGCACGGGCGATCCCCGTGCGGCGGGTTCGATTCCCGTCCACCTCCGCCACTCCGCCGATGGACGAGCGACTCCGGTCAGGGAGCGTCGGGAAGCGGGCCGCCCACGTCATCGAGGATCGATCGCACCGCGTCGCGCCGGTCGCGCAGCTCGGCGCGGTACGTCGAGTTGTCGGTGTCGGCGATCTCGTGGCTGAGGTCGCGAACGGCGCTGTTGAGGATCTCCCGCAGCAGGCTCGCGGCGTCATCGGTCAGGTCGAGATGCATGGTCAGCCTTCGGATCGTCCAACACGGGCTCGGCTGGCGGTGATGCTACTGAGCCGGCCGGCTCCGCCGGTGCACGATCCCCGCCACGACGACCCCGCCCACCCGAGCGGGGTCGTCGCAGGGCCCGTCAGGCGATGGAGCAGTCCAGGGTCTCGTCGTCGCAGCTGACCGCGGTGTCGTCGCCGTGCACGGTGATCGGGGTCCGGGTCAGGAACGTGGCCCCGTCGTCGTAGTCCTGCTCGACGAACAGGTCGTAGGCGCCGGCGTCGAGGCCGTCGAACACGACCGGGTCTCCGGTCACCGGCACCCGCGCCGCCACCACCGCGCCGTCGGCGGTCTGCAGGGTCACCGAGCGCGAGGCCCCCTCGGTCGGGTTGACCCTGACCTGGATGCTTCCCTGTCTCGCCGGCGCGGTGGGCTCGGGGTCGGCCGGCGCGGCCACCGCGGCGGACTCCACCGCCGTCGTGGGGGTGGGCTCGGTGGTGGTGGTCGTGGTCGGGGCGGGCTCGGGGGTGGGGATCGTCGTGGTCACCGGCTCGGCCGGAGCGACGACCGTCGTCGTGGTGGTCGTGACCGCGGGTTCGGCGGGCACCGGGGCCGACTCGACGAGCGGGGCATCCGTCGACGCGCCCGACGCCCACTGCGGTGCGGCGAAGATCGAGGCCCCGAGTACGAGGGTGCTGGCGACGATGGCTCGGGTACGGCGTTCCACGGATGCTCCGGATCAGGTGGGCCGCACGCTGCGGCTCCATGAACTGATGCTATGAACGCTCTCCGTGGTCGTGAAGGGTTCGAACCACTCGAATCAGGCGTAACTGGCAGCGGACGCGTTCGCCGCGCGCGCTCAGCGGCCAATACAACACGTAGCGGGGTGGCCGACCTCCGGTGCGTGGCGGCTCACACCGCGAGCAGATCGCGAGCGCCGACCTCGACGCTCGGATGGCGGAGCTTGCTCATCGCTCGGGCCTCGATCTGGCGGATCCGTTCGCGGGTGAGGTGGAAGTGTCGGCCCACCTCCTCGAGGGTGCGAGGGTCACCGCGGTCGAGCCCGTAGCGCATCCGGAGGATGTCGCGCTCCCGCGGTTCGAGGTGGACCAGCATGCGTTCGACCTGATCGGGCAGGAGCCGGGCGGCCGCGGCGGCGAACGGGGAGACGGCGCCGGCGTCCTCGATCATGTCGCCGAGCTCGGCGTCGCTGTCGTCACGGAGCGGTTCCGACAGCGAGAGCGGCTCGGTCGCGTAGCGCATCGTCTCCATCACCTTGTCGGCCGGGAGGTCGAGCTCGAGGGCGAGCTCGGCGACCGTGGGCGGGTAGCCGTGGTCGTTCTCGAACCGGATGCGCGCCTTGCGGAGCTGGGTGAGCAGGTCGCCGGCATGGACCGGGAGGCGGATGGTCCGGCCCGTGTTGGCGATGCCGCGGGTGATGGCCTGGCGGATCCACCAGGTGGCGTAGGTCGAGAACTTGAAGCCCTTGCGCCAGTCGAACTTCTCGACCGCGTGGATGAGACCGAGGTTGCCCTCCTGGACCAGGTCGAGCAGCGGGAGGCCGCTGGCCTGGTAGCGCTTGGCGATGGAGACGACGAGACGGAGGTTGGACAGCACGAAGCGACGCCTGGCGTCGGAGCCTCGTCGTACGGTGCGCCGCAACGCCGCCCGCTCGGTCGGGGAGGGCGTGGGTACGGCTCGGAGCCGCTCCTCGGCCGCGACCCCGGCTTCGATCTGCTGCGCCAACCGGACCTCGTCGTCCTTGGAGAGCAGCGGATGGCGCCCGATGTCGCTCAGGTAGAGGCGAACGAGATCCTCATCGTCGCGATCGCCGCGATCGTTCGCCACGTCCGTGCTCCTTGTCCTGGGCACTTGTTCCGGGCTCGACCTGTGGGCTCTTCCCGCCGGCGGCCCCGGTGCAAACATACGCCTGCGGTCACGATCGCGGAAGAGGCGTACACGCAACTGCAACTCGGGGGTCAGGGCATGGCAGACGATGTCGAGGTGACGATGGTGACGATGGTGTTCGACACCACCGACTACCGCGCGCTGCTGGGGGTGCTGTCGAAGTACGTGGTGCTGGCCCGCGGCCACGACGGATGCCGGAACATCGACCTGTGCGCCTCGGTCACCACGCCGGACCGGGTGGTGGTGATCCAGAAGTGGGACTCACCCGACGCGCAGGCCGCCCACTTCGATTCGCCGGACATGGTCGAGATGGCCGAGGCGTGCGTGGGACTGCTCGCCCACCCGCCGGTGATCGACCTGCTCGAGGGCATCTCCGCCCACGACCTGGCCTAGCCAGTTTCCCTTCCGCCGGTCCGGGATGGGGTCAGGCGGGCTTGCGGTCGAGGCGGCCGGGGTTCTGGGCCGCGATGCGGTCGCTGACCGCCACGATCTGCTCCCACGTCATCGCATCGGCGTTCCACAGCTCGTCGAAGGCGGTGTCGGCGGCGTCGGTGAAGCCGTGGCGGTTGCGGAACGAGTAGAGCCAGCGCTGACGGTTGGACGGGTGCCCCATGCGGTCGAGGCGTCCGATGGTGTGGATCTCCCACGCCACGCGGTGCGGAACCGGGAGATCCTCGTCGCTCGCCGGATCACCGAAGTCGGGGTTCCGGCGGTCGGCGGCCCGCAGGAGATGCCGGCCGAGGACGTCGCGCGTGACCTCCTCGCTCAGCTGCCGGATGCGCCGCGGGTCCTCGAGTGCGCCGGACTCGGTCTCGATGATGACCGGGTCGGTGGACACCAGCTCCGTGTGACCGAGCGCGCTGGTCTCGTCCACCCGGATCACGATGTCGGTGTCGAGCCCGATGTCGGCGGCCAGCCCGTCGGCGATCGCCGCGATCCGGGAGGCGTCGAACTCGACGTAGGAGAACTCGGCCGGCTCGACCGTCGTCGCCATCAGCTGCTTGCGCCCGAGGTGGCGGTGGCGTTGGCCTCGCGGGCCAGGCGGCCGCGCTCTTCGACCTCGGCGCGGGCCTCGCGGGAGAGCTCGGCGATCTCCTCCATCTCGACGTCGTCGAAGCCGGCCAGTTCGCGGAACCGGCGGGCGAGGTGGACGGGGTTGTCGTCCTCCTCGCCACGGAACCCGCCGAAGGAGAACAACTTGTCGACGACCCGCTGGAACTCGAGCGCCTTCTTCTGGCGCTCCTTGTCGTTGGCGGTGATCCTGCGCAGCCAGTCGGAGCCCATCTTCACGTGGGTGACCTCGTCGGCGAGCATCCAGTCCTCGCAGAACTCGAGCACCGGGTCGCCGGCGATGTCGCCGAACTCCCGCATGGTGTTGAACACGTCGATGGCGAGGCCCTCGAGGGCCCGGTTGACGCCCGTCAGGCGCAGGACCGGATCGGGGTTGCAGGCCGCCTGGAACAGGAAGGCGTTCTCGCCGAACTCGCCGATCCCGGTGCCCATCCAGTCGGACAGCTTGACGCTGATCTCGCAGTGGCGGGCCTCGTCCCAGCACTGGCGGGCCATGTCGAGCTTGAGCTCGAAGGGGATGTCGTTCTCGCCCTTGCCGACCTCGAAGTCGTAGCACGTGCGGCCGGCGCCCTCGAGCGCCTGGATCTCGCCCACGAAGATGCCGTGCATCAGGGCGCGGGCCGCGTCGGGCGCGTCGGGTCGATCGGGGGTCAGCCGGCCGTTGCGGCGACGGGCCTTCTCGTTCTCGGGGGTCGCGTTCCGGGGGTCGGCGATCCGCTCCATCATGTCGGCGCGCTCGAAGCGGTCGTCACGGGCCAGTTCGTCGGGGGAGATGAGCTTCTTCATGGTGTGGTTCCCTTCAATGGTGCCGTGGTCGTCATGCCGCGCCGGAGGTGGCGTCGTCTTCGTAGGCGTTGCCGATCGTGCCTGGTCCGCAGATGCCGCCGGCGGCGACCAGGAGCTTCTCGAGCTTCAGCTGGTGGGCGTTGGCCCGCTCGACCTCCTCGGGGGTCTCGATCAGCGAGGTGAGCATCAGCGTGCCGTCGGTCCAGTCGGCGATCTCGTCGGCGATGGCGAAGTCGAGTGAGCGGATGGTGGGGGCGTCGGTGATGGTGGAGGTGTTGTTGCGGTGGTACGTGTACACGGCCACCTTGTGGGGGATGAGCACGCGGTAGACGCCGACCAGCTTCTCGATGGTCTGGTCGTGCTCACCGGGCTCGGCGATTGCGTCCATGAACGCCACCACCTCGTCGTTGGCCGGGAGGGTGAGGCGGTCGGGGTTCATCTCCCGGAGCTCGGGGAGACGCTTGTGCCAGAGCTCGGCGTGCCAGGCGTGGTGGTAGCAGTGGGTGCCGAGGCGCATCTTGATGTCGAGCTCGGGCACGGTGGCGACCCAGCCGCCCAGCGCCTCGAACAACTTCATCTCGATCCACTTGTACTGGCCTACCCGGGCCGCGGTCTCCTCGACGCTGAACGAGCCCGGGAGCTCACGTCGGTCCCAAGGCGCGAACGCCGCACGGGGCTTCTTCGAATCGGCCACACATCCCCCTGGATTCCGCCCGGATGAGCGGTGTTGTCTCGATAACGATCGCTATCACACTACGCCGGACGGCGGCCGTCGCGTCAACGGCCGTTCGCCGGAGGGTGGGCGGGACGTCGGCCGGCGCCGGCCGGAACCGCGATCCGACCTAGCGTTGGGATGTGCCCGCCCATCGCCCCGCCGTGGTCCTGCTCTCCGGGGGACTCGACTCGGCGACCTGCCTCGCGATCGCGGCCGCCGACGGCTTCGCCCCGTACGCCCTGAGCTTCCGGTACGGCCAACGCCACACCCACGAGCTCGCCGCCGCCACCCGGGTGGTGGCGGCCATCGGCGCCGCCGACCACCGGATCGTGGACATCGATCTCGCCGCGTTCGGTGGTTCGAGCCTCGTCGGTGACGGCGAGATCCCCAAGGGCCGCCCGGACGACGAGATCGGTGCCGGCATCCCTTCGACCTACGTGCCCGCCCGCAACACCGTCTTCCTCGCCTACGCCCTGGCGTGGGCCGAGGTGCTCGGCGCCAACGACATCTTCATCGGGGTCAACGCCCTCGACTACTCGGGCTACCCCGACTGCCGTCCCGAGTTCATCGCCGCGTTCCAGGCGACCGCCAATGCCGGGACCCGCACCGGCACCGAGGGCGACGGGTACCGCATCCGCACGCCATTGATCGATCTCACCAAGGCAGAGATCATCCAGCGAGGCACTGCCCTCGGTGTGGACTACGGCCTGACGGTGACGTGCTACGACCCCACCGACGCCGGCGCGTGCGGCGAGTGCGACGCGTGCATCCTGCGCCGCCAGGGCTTCGAGCGCTCGGGTGTGCCCGATCCGACGACGTACCGGGACCGATGAGCACCTACGCGGTCAAGGAGACGTTCCGCACGCTGCAGGGCGAGGGCTGCAACGCCGGCCGGGTCGCGGTGTTCCTGCGGTTCTCGCGCTGCAACCTGTGGTCCGGGCACGAGCGGGACCGGGCGACGGCCATCTGCCGGTTCTGCGACACCGATTTCGTCGGCACCGACGGTCCCGGTGGCGGGGTGTTCCGGGGCGCGGCCGCGCTGGCCGACCACGTCGCCGAGATCTGGGGACCGGCGCTCGAGCAGCGCTTCGTGGTCTGCACCGGTGGCGAACCGGCGCTGCAACTCGATGCCGAGCTCGTCGATGCGCTCCACGGGCGCGGCTTCGAGGTCGCCATCGAGACGAACGGCACGGTGGCCCTGGCCGACGGCATCGACTGGATCTGCATGAGCCCCAAGGCGGGGACCGAGGTGGTGGTGACCCGGGGCCAGGAGTGCAAGGTGGTGTTCCCCCAGGACGGGTTGGACCCGTCCAGCTTCGAGACGCTGGCCTTCGATCACCTCCTGCTGTCGCCGATGGACGGACCCGACGTGGCCTCGGCCACAGCCGCCGCCGTCGCCTACTGCCTCGACCATCCGCGGTGGCGGCTGAGCCTGCAGACCCACAAGATCCTCGGCATCCCCTGACGGCGGGGGTCACTGCCGCCCCTCCAAATATTACGAAAAGGTTGCGAAGCTGCGTCATTTGTCACATCATGGGAGTCGGGCCGGGCGTTCGAACCTCTTGGAGGGAATGCCATGCAGACATTCGTCGGTCACCACCTCTACGGATGCGACGGCGCCGACGCCGGCGAGATCACCGACATCATCGGGGTCGGCGGTCCCGACATGGTCCCGACCTGGCTGGCGGTGAAGACGGGCTGGTTCGGCCAGCGCCTGGTCCCGTTCGAGCTCGTCGAGGACACCGGCGAGCGGTTCGTGGCCCGTTGCACCGCGGCGGCGGTCAAGGGCGCCCCGAAGGTGCCGGTGCACTTCGAGCCCACCGGCTTCGAGCTCGACGACCTCAACACCTACTACGGCCTCGCGCCCGTGGGGACCTGACCGCCTACGGTCTGGTGGGTGAGCGACAAGCAGCAGTATCGGCAGGCGCGCTTCACCCGACCGCCGGGCGCGTGCGAGATCATCCTCGTGCGCCACGGCGAGTCGCAGCCCGCCGACCCGGACCGCCCGTTCCCCCTGGTCGACGGCCACGGTGACCCGCCGCTCCACGAGCCCGACGGCGTCGAGCAGGCCGAGCGAGCCTGCCGGCGGCTGATCGAGTCCGGGGAGGACTTCGCCGCCGTCTACGTCACGACCCTCCAGCGCACCCACCAGACGGCACGGGTCCTGCTGGACCACCTCGGCGTCGAACCCGTCGTCGAGCCCGACCTGCGCGAGGTGTTCCTCGGCGACTGGGAGGGCGGGGAGTTCCGCAAGCGGGCTGCCGACCGCGACCCGATCATGATCGAGATGTGGTCGAAGGGGACCTGGGAGGTGCTGCCGGGCGCCGAGAAGTCGGTCGACTTCGCGGCGCGGGTCCGAGCCGGCATCGAGCGGATCGCCAGGGCCAATCCCGATCGGACGGTTGCGGTGTTCACCCACGGCGGGGTCATCGGCCAGATCATGAGCGAGGCCACCGGGGCGCGGCCGTTCGCCTTCACCGGCTCGGACAACTGCGGGATCACCCACATCGTCGTCACCCCGGAGCAGTGGGTCGTGCGGGCGTGGAACGACACCGGCCATCTCGCCAACCGGTTCACCAACGACCCCGAACCGCTGATCTGAGGGAGGTGGTGCCGATGCAGATCGAGAAGGAGTTCGGATTCGAATCCGCCCACTCGCTCCCCAACGTCCCGGAGGGCCACAAGTGTGCCCGGGTGCACGGCCACAGCTTCCGCATCACCGTGCGGGTCGACGGCCCGGTGGGTGAGACGACCGGTTGGGTCATGGACTTCGCCGACCTCAAGGACGCGGTCCAGCCCACCATCGATGCGCTCGACCATCGCTACCTGAACGATCTCGACGGTCTCGACAACCCCACCAGCGAGGTGATCGCGGTCTGGATCTGGGACCGGATCGCCGGCGCCCTCCCCGGATTGGCCGAGATCGTCGTGCGCGAGACCTGCACCAGCGCCTGCACGTATCGGGGTGACTGAACCCGCTGTCGGGCCCGGTGCGGCACGGAGCACACTGACGCGGTGCCGGCATCGTCGACGCTGCTGCTCTTCGCCTCGGCGGCGCTCGTGCTCCTGGTGGTGCCGGGGCCGGCGGTGCTCTACATCGTCACCCGCAGCGCGGCCCAGGGTCGGGGCGCGGGCCTGGCGTCGGTGGCAGGCGTGCACACCGGGACCGTGGTGCACATCGTCGCCGCCCTGGTCGGGTTGTCGGCGCTGATCGCCGCCTCGGCCACCGCCTTCACCACCGTGAAGGTGCTCGGAGCCGGGTACCTCGTCTGGCTCGGCATCACCACGCTGCGGTCCGACCGGGAGCCGGACGACGTGGTGGTCCAACCGGCCCGCACGCTGCGGCGCATCTACGTCGACGGCGTGGTGCTGAACGTGCTCAACCCGAAGACGGCCATCTTCTTCCTCGCCTTCGTGCCGCAGTTCGTCGACCCCGCCGCCGGCGACGTCCACCTGCAACTGGCGGTGCTGGGGGCGACGTTCATCGGGCTCGGCCTGATCAGCGACGGCGCCTACGCCCTGGCCGGGGCGAGGGTCGGGGCCCGGCTGCGGCGATCCGGTGTGGCGCGGCGACGGACCCGGCGGCTGAGCGGCGCGATCTACCTCGGCCTCGGCGCCTTCACGGCCCTGTGGGGTGGGCTGGCCGAGTGAGGGGCTCGTAGCCTCGGGCCATGAGCGATCCCTCCGACGTCGGCGCCGAACTGACCGTGCTCGGCCGCGACCATCACGGACCGGTGGACCACGTCGAGACCTTTGCCGCCCCGGCCGGGTGCACGAAGGTGGTGTTCACCACCGACGAGGTCACGTCGCTGTGCCCGGTCACCCAGCAGCCCGACATCTCCTCGGTGCGGATCAGCTACGTGCCCGCCGAACGCTGCATCGAGTCGAAGTCGCTCAAGCTGTTCCTGTGGGGCTTCCGCGACCGCCAGGTGTTCGCCGAGGCGCTCGCCGTCGCCATCGCCGACGAGGTGTGGGAGACGGCTCGACCGACGTCGGTCGAGGTGGTCGTCACCCAGCACGTGCGCGGTGGCATCGTCACCGAGACCCACTCCTCGTACCCCCGCTGACCATCCATGGCTTCTGGCACCACGTCGTGCGCTCGCCGACCGATGATCGTGGGACCAGAACGGTCAATCCATCGCTTCTGGCGCCACGTCGTGCGGTCGCCCACCGGTGATCGTGGTGCCAGAACGGGTGGGCGCGTGGCTAGGCGAGCATGGCGTCGTCGACGCTGATGCAGGTGCCGTTGAGCCGGTCGGCCTCGTCGCTGGCCAGGAACACGAACGTGTTGGCGATGTCGGTGGGGTCGAGCTCGCCGTCGAAGGCCATGATCCGCTCGACGAGCGAGAAGTCGCCGCCGTCGGGGACCCGGAAGTTGCCGATCATCGGGGTCCGCACGCCCGCGGGGGCGACGCAGTTGCAGCGGATGCCCTGCCGGCCGTACTCGACGGCGATGGCCTTGGTGAACCCCAGGACACCGGCCTTCGACGCGCCGTAGGCCGACGCCCACACCGAGGCGCGGAACGCGGCGCTCGATGTGGTGTTGAGGATCGACCCCGCGCCCTGCTCGAGCATCACGGGCAGCGCCGCCCGCGTCATCTTGAACGTGCCGGTGAGGTTCACGCCGAGCACCAGGTCCCACTCCTCGTCGGTGACCTCGTGGGTGTGCTCGAATCGGAGGATCCCGGCGATGTTGGCCAGGACGTCGAGCCGACCGAAGCGCTCGACGGCGGCGGCCACGGCGGCGTTGGCGGCATCGGTGTCGGACACGTCGCACGCGACGCCGGTGGCGTTGGCGCCGAGATCGTCGGCCACCGCGTCGACCGCGTCCTGGGCCAGGTCGGCGAGCACCACCGAGGCGCCGGCGGCGACGTAGCGCTGCGCCGTGGCCCGGCCGATTCCCGATGCGGCACCGGTGATCAGTGCGACCTTGCCGTCCAGGGAGAACATCCCGAGAAACTAGAACGTGTTCTACGGATGACGCCAACGGCACCCGCACGGGATCCGCCCCCCAACCTGGTTCTGGTGGGCCGTCACGCCATCAGGAGCGACCGCCGACCGGCCAGAACGGGGTGAATGGGGGGTGTGGGAGCTGGAGAGCTGGAGAGCCGGAGAGCCGGAGAGCAGGCGACGGCTCGGTCGGCTCAACCGGCGAGGAGGGCCCAGAGCTCGTCGACGGCGACGGCCGGGTCGTCGACGAGGATGGCCTGCATCCCGGCGAGTCGGGCACCGGCGCAGTTGCCCGGGTGGTCGTCGAGCATGACCGCTCGGGCGGGATCGACGCTGCCGAGCCGATCGAGGGCCAGGCGGTAGATGGCGGGGTTGGGCTTGCGGAGGCCGACCTCGGAGCTGTCGACCACATCGTCGAACAGCTCGTCGAGGGGCAGCATGGGCCGCCACGAGTCCCGGCCCTCGGCGATGTTGTTGGTGAGCAGCGACGTGCGGTAGCCGTCGGCCCGCAGCGTGCGCGCCGCGTCGACCATCACGTCGTGGACCTCGAGGTCACCGACCATCTTCACCATGAACGACAGGTCGAGACCGATGCCGTCGGCCTCGGCTCGGGCCATGGTGTCGGTGATCCAGTCGGTGATGCCGATCTCGCCCCGCTCGGCCTGGTGCCAGGAGTGGTCCGTGTCCTCGGAGTACGGGCCCATGAGGAACTCGATGAACTCGTCCTCGCTCATGCCGTGGCCGGACGCGTACTCGCCGATGGCGGTGAACGCGGACGACACCATCACCCCGGAGAAGTCGAACACGACGGCATCGAAGCCCTGCCGCACGGTCAGGCTCCGTAGCCGTTGGTGATGGGGAGGCGACGGTCCTTGCCGAAGGCCTTGGGGGTCACCCGCGGGCCGACGGGTGCCTGGCGGCGCTTCCACTCGGCCACGTCGACCAGATGGGTGATGCGCCGGACCAGCGCGTCGTCGAATCCGGCGTCGATGAGATCCGCCGCGGTCCAGTCACCCTCGACGTAGCGCTCGAGGATGGGGTCGAGATCCTCGTACGGGGGCAGGTTGTCGGAGTCGAGCTGGCCGGGGGCGAGCTCGGCCGACGGCGGTTTGGTGATGACGTGGTCCGGGATGACCGGATCGGGGTCCTGCGCGTTGCGCCAGCGGGCCAACCGGTAGACGAGGGTCTTGGGGATGTCGCGGATCGGGGCGAACCCGCCCGCCATGTCGACCCCGTAGATCGTGGTGTAGCCCACGGCCAGCTCGGACTTGTTTCCGCAGATCACCACCAGCCAGCCCCGGAACTTGTTGGCCATCGCCATGAGGAGCGCGGCCCGGATCCGGCCCTGGAGGTTCTCCTCGGTCACATCGGCTCGGGTGCCCTCGAAGGTGGGGGCCAGCATGTCGAGCATGGCGCCGAACGCCGGCTCGATGGCGATCTCGGCCAGGTCGATCCCGAGGTTCCGGCACAGGTCGTCGGCGTCGGTGTGGGAGTGCTCGGTCGAGTAGCGCGACGGGAGCGCGACGGCGTGCACGTGGTCGGCGCCGATGGCGTCGGCGGCGATGACGGTGCACAGCGACGAATCGATGCCGCCCGAGAGGCCGAGGACGATGTCGGTGAAGCCGTTCTTGCGGGCGTAGTCGCGCGTGCCCCGCACCAGCGCGGCGTACACCTCGGCCTCGTCGGCGAGCAGGGGAGCCATGCCCCCGTCGAGCGGGTCGCGCAGGGGATCGACCGGACGGCTCACCTCGATCGTCGGCCGGGCAGGGACGCGTGAGCGGCCACGCGGGTCGAGCTGGCGCTTGCGCCACTGGGGCCGGAGCACGAGGTCGTGGACGAGGATCTGCTCGTCGAACTGCCGGCACCGGGCGACGATCTCACCGTCCGGGTCGAAGATGGCCGACGCCCCGTCGAAGACGAGCTCGTCCTGACCGCCCACCTGGTTGGTCCACACGATGGCGCACGAGGCATCGGCCGCCCGGGTGGCGAGCATGCGTTCCCTCGCCACGGCCTTGCCCCGGTGGAACGGCGAGCCGTTGATGTTGACCACCACCTCGGCACCGGCCGCGGCCTGCTCCGAGATGGGGCCGAACGGCACCCACGAGTCTTCGCAGATGGACAGCCCCACGACCACGCCGTTGATCTCGACGAGGGGTTCGCGGCCGTCGCCGGGCACGAAGTACCGCTTCTCGTCGAAGACCGTGTAGTTGGGCAGGTGCTGCTTGCGGTAGGTGGTGACGATCTCTCCTCCCGCGCAGAGTGCGGCGGCGTTGTACAGGTCGCGGTCGGCGTCGGGGAAGCCCACCACGACCGCGCACCGACCGGTACGGGCGGCGATCTTGTCGAGCGCTGCGCGGCAGTCGGCGATGAAGCGAGGCTTGAGGAGCAGGTCCTCGGGTGGGTAGCCGCAGATGGCCAGCTCGCCGAACACGGCGAGATCGGCGCCCGCGGCCTCGGCCTCGTCGACCGCCGCCAGGATGGCGGCGACGTTGGCATCGAGCGCGCCCACGGTGGGGTCGAGCTGGCAGAGGGCGACGCGGAGGCGGTCCACACCCGCAGCCTACGAGAGGGTCGCCACGGCGTCGCCCGCGACCCGTCCGGCACACTGATCCGATGGGCGATCTCGACCAGCGCATCGCGTCCTCGGCGGATCCGCGTCGGGTCCGGGTCGTCCTCGATCGACTCGGTGGCGCCATGGACCTCGCGGCGGCCGAGGCGTCGACGATCGACGCCATCGTGGCCGTCGCCGGTGCGAGCGACAGCCTCGGTGCGCTGATCGCCGAGGATCCGGCGGCCTGTGCCGTGCTCTCCGATCTCGAAACACCCGTGGCGCTCGACGGCTCCGATCCCGAATCGCTGCGCCGCAGCCACCGCCGGGCGTTCCTGCGCATCGCGGCGCTGGACCTGCTCGGTCGGACCGATCTCGAGGCGACGACCGGAGCGTTGTCGGACCTGGCGACCGCGCTGATCGACTGTTCGCTCCGCCTCGCGGGTGGGCACGACCTGGCGGTCGTCGGGATGGGCAAGTTCGGGGCCCACGAGCTCAACTTCGTGTCCGACGTGGACGTGATGTTCGTGTCCGACGGCGAGCCCGAGGAGGCCAACCGAGCAGCCCGCCGCATGCTCGAGGTGGCCGGCCGCTGCGTCCGCATCGACACCGCCCTGCGCCCGGAGGGGCGCGATGGCCCGCTCGTGCGGAGCGTGGCCGCGTACGAGGCCCACTGGGAGCGGTGGGCGGCGGCCTGGGAGTTCCAGGCGTTGCTGAAGGCGGTCGCGGTGGTGGGGCCGGACGAGCTGCGTGACCGGTTCGATGCCGCGGCCGCAGCCGCGTTGTGGTCCCGTCCGTTCGGCCGGGACGACCTCCGCCAGATCCGGCGCATGAAGGCGCGGGCCGAGAACGAGATCGCTCGCCGTGGTCTGTCGGATCGAGAGGTGAAGCGGGGTCGGGGCGGCATCCGCGACATCGAGTTCTCCGTGCAGCTGCTCCAGCTGGTGCACGGGGCGGCCGACGAGGCGCTCCGCGTGCGGGCGACCCTCCCCGCCCTCCGCCAGCTCACCGACGGCGGCTACGTCGACACCGCCGAGGCCGAGACCCTCGCTCGCGCCTACGAGCTGCTGCGCAACGTCGAGCACCGGCTCCAGCTGGTGAACGAGCAGCAGACCCACACCCTGCCCGAGGACCGCGAGCAGCGTCGACGCCTGGCCCGGACCCTCGGGTATCGGGGCGAGTCCGAGGGCGGCCCGACCGAGCTGTTCGACCGCGACCTGGCCATGCACCGGCTGGCGGTGCGCCGGGTGCACGAGGGGTGGTACTTCCGCCCGATGCTGGATGCCTTCGCCCGGGTCGCCCACGGAGAGGACCCGGCGTCGGCGGCCATGACCGCCACCCGCCTCGATGCCTTCGGGTTCCGCGATCCGGCGCGTACCGAGCAGGCGGTGCGGGAGCTCTCGAGTGGGCTGACCCGCTCGTCGCGGCTCATGCGCCAGCTGCTGCCCCTCCTGCTCGACTGGCTGTCCAGCGGACCCGACCCCGACCTGGGTCTGCTCGGTCTTCGCCGGCTCGCCACCGGTGAGCAGCGGACGCTGCGGCTGGTGACCGCGTTCCGGGATTCGGCCGAGACCGCCCACAACCTGTGTGACCTCCTGTCGACCGCGCCGATCGCCACCGAGATCATCGAGGCCAACCCGGATCTGGTGGAGCGGCTCGCCGACGTGTCCCGGCTCCAGACGTCGAGCCGGGCCGATCTGCTGGACAGTGCATGGGACGCGGTCGGCTGGCGCGCCGAGCCGGACGATCAGCAGCAATCGCTGCGGCGGTGGTTCCGGCGTCAACTGCTCGGTGTCGTGGCCCGCGACATCGGTGGCGCGTCCGACATCGCCGATGTCGGATCCGATCTCGCCCTCCTCACCGAGGCCACGGTGGAGACCGCGCTTCGTCTGCTCCGACCGGAGATCCCCTTCGCGGTCGTCGCCATGGGCCGGCTCGGCGGCCGTGAGCTGTCGTACGCGTCGGACGTGGACCTCGTGTTCGTGCACGACAGCGAGGAGCGGGAGGAGGCCGAACGGATCGCCGGCGGCCTGGTCCGCTTCCTGCACGGCGCGACGCCCGCCCAGCGGATCGTGACCGTCGACATCGACCTCCGGCCCGAAGGGCGGCAGGGACCGCTGGCCAGGAGCCTCGACAGCTACACCGTGTACCTCGAGCGGTGGGCCGACGTGTGGGAGCGTCAGGCGTTGCTGAAGGCGCGCCCCATCGCGGGTGACGTGACGGTGGGCCGCGGATTCGCTGCCCTGGTGCAGCACGCTTCGTGGACCCATCCGCCGAGCGAGGACGACCGCCGCGAGATCCGACGGCTCAAGGCGCGGGTCGAGGCCGAGCGGATCCCGAAGACGACCGAGCCGTGGCGCCACTTCAAGCTCGGTCCGGGCGGGCTGGCCGACGTGGAGTGGACGGTGGAGCTGCTGCAGTGGATCGCCGGGGTGCGGGCCCGCAACACGCTCACCGCGCTCGGCCGGCTGCAGGAGGCGCACGTCGTGTCGGCATCCGACGGGGAGCTGCTCGCCGATGCCCACCGCTGGTGCGACCGGGTCCGCAACCGGACCTGGCTGTGTCTGGGTCAGGGCGACGTGGTGCCCGAGGCGCTCGAGCCGCTCGGGGTGTTGGCCCGCTCGCTCGACACCACGACCAGCGAGCTGGTCGAGCACCATCGGCGGACGACGAGGCGGGCTCGACGGGTGGTCGAGCGGCTCTTCTACGGTCTCGAGTGACGGCGAGGTGCGGCTCGACGGCTGATCGCGACCACCTGGGCGCGTGATCGCCGACCACCCCGGAGTCGGCGCTCCACCGTGCAAGGATGCGAGGCATGGTCGACGTCGCTCGCCGAGGACGGCTGGCCGCGGTCGTGGTGGCCGTCGGCCTGCTCGCCGGGTGCAGCGCGGGCCAGGATCCCGGTCTGGTGGACCAGCAGCCGACCGGGCCCACGACGACATCGCACACCCTGGGCCTGTGCCCACCCGGCGGACCCGATGCCACCACGCCGCCGGCCGGCTGCCTCGATGCCAACGGTCAGGTGGTGCGTCCCTGATCTCCGGCCGGTCGCAACGCGTCCACGACGCGGCTGCGCCAGTCGGCCAGCGCCGGGCCCTGCTCGGTGGTGGACTTGCCGAGGCGGACCACGACCAGATCGAGGCCCGGGCACACGAGGATCGACTGGCCTTCGTAACCGCTGGCCCAGAAGCTGCCGACGTCGTCGCCCACCACCCACCAGTGCGCGCCGTACAGGCGTCCGTCCTCGGGGTCGACGGAGCGGGCCCGACGGGCGTGGTCGACCCATCCCTCCGGAAGGAGACGGCGGCCGTCCCACCAGCCGTCGCGGAGGTAGAGCTGGCCGAAGCGGGCCATGTCGCGGGCCGTGGCCCACACGTACGACGACGCGATCCAGGTGCCGGCGTCGTCGAAGCGGGGATCGGCGGACCGCATCCCGATGGGACCGAACAGCCGCTCGTGCAGGAAGGTCCGGTAGGGGTCCTCGCCGCCCAGCGTGCGGCGCACGATCCCCGAGATCACGTTCGAGGTGCCCGACGAGTAGTTGAACGCCGAACCTGGGGCGTGGGCGAGCAGCCGGCCCGCGGCGAAGGCGGCGGTGTCGGCGATGCCCGATCCGAACAGCATGTCGATGACGTGGGACACGCCGCTGTCGACGTAGTCCTCGACGAAGTCGAGGCCGTCTCGCATGGTGAGCAGGTGCTCGAGGGTGATCGCCGAACGAGGATCTCCCGCCGTCCACTCCGGCACCTCGGCGGGGGCATCGAGGGCGAGGCGGCCCTCACCCACCAGCATGCCGACCACGGCGTGGAGCATCGACTTGGCCATGGACCACGAGATCAACGGGGTGTCGGCTGTGACCGGGTCGCCGGTGGTGTCGCCCCACACGTCGGTGCGATCGCCGTACCGCTCGGCCACCAGGCGGCCCTGGTGCACGACGACGACCGCCCTGGTCCGGGCCAGGGGCCCGTCGGGGTCCATCACCTCGTCGAGGAGCGGGTCGAGATCGGCCGCCGGCTCGCCCGTGGGCCAGTCGGCGGTGGGCCACGGCACTCCCGCCGGTTGCGCCGGCAACGCGGGCATCACATGGTCGATGGACGCGGACACGGGTCGTTTTCTACCGGCCCTGGGCCCGCCGAACGGCTACCGGCCGTCGCGGATGTAGCCGACGAGCTGCTCGCGCTCGTTGGCCAGTTCGCCGATCCGCACCTTCACGACGTCGCCGATCGAGATGATGCCGGTGAGCCGGCCGTCCTCGACCACCGGCATGTGGCGGAACCGGCCCTCGGTCATGGTGTTCATGATCTGCTCGGTGTCGGCCCGGCCGCTGCAGGTGGCGACCTCGGACTGCATCAGCTCGCGAATCGCCAACGACATGGCTCCGACACCATCGGAGGCCAGCCGGCGCACGATGTCGCGCTCGGAGATGATGCCGGTGACCGACGTGCCGTCGCTCGACACGACCAGGGCACCGACGTTGTGGTGGGCCAGCGCGGCCAGCGCGTCGGCAACGGTGGCGTCCGGCGCGATCGTGGCGACCTCTCGGCCCTTGGAATCGAGGATCTGATCAGCGAGCACTGCGGGCCTCCGATGACGAGACGGCTGTGACGAGTGTCCCACATCATCGGTGACCCGTGTCGGTCCCTGCCGGCTTCCGGGCCCGGCGACGCGCCGCGATCAGGCGGCTTGGTTGGTGCGCACGACCGCGAGATCGCGGAGCAGGCTGTTGAAGTCGTCGTCTTCGGCCGCGGTGCCGAGGAGCGCCCGGTGATCCACGGCGAACACCGTGGTGGGCTCGACCGCGGTCACGGTGGCGTTGGCGAGCCCGTGGGCGATGGCAGTGCGTTCGCCCACGATCGAACCCGAGGTCACCGTGGCGACGCGCTCGCCGTCGACGTCGATCCCGACGGCGCCGGATCGGATGAAGTAGGCGTGGCGGTTGAGCTGGCCCTGGGTGATCAGGACGGTGCCGGCGTCGACCGTCACCTCGTCCACGAGGCCGGACAGGCGGCGGAGTCGCCGAGCGGGGAGTCCACGCAGGATCTCGATCGATCGCAGTTCGCCGACTCTCGGGTCCGTGATTCGCATGTCTCGCATTCTGCCAGAAATATCTAGCAGCGCCTCGGTCGTGGTCTGTGGCATCGGTCACCCGACCACTCAGCCGGCGGCGACGCCGCGGACGCAGCTGTGGCACGCTCGCCGTCGATGGCCAGCCCACCGTTGCAGCTCGAGTTCGTCACCTCCGCCGACCGGCTCGAGGGGCTGCCGCCGACGACCGCCGAGGTGGCGGTGGTGGGGCGCTCGAACGTGGGCAAGTCGTCCCTGCTGAACGCCATCGCGAACCGCAACGGGTTGGCGAAGACCTCGAAGACCCCGGGACGGACCCAGCTGCTCAACTGCTTCGCCCTGCGGGAGGGTGGCACGGTGGTCGACTGCCCCGGATACGGCTACGCCAAGGCACCTCGACACGTCCGGGACGCGTTCGGTCCGATGATCGAGGGCTACCTCCTCGGACGGGACGAGCTGACCATGGTCGCGGTCCTGGTCGACGGGGAGATCGGGCCCACGAAGCTCGATGTCCAGCTCCTCGACTGGCTGCGATCGTGCGCCCTCCCGCACACCGTCATCGCCACCAAGCACGACAAGGTCAAGTCCAAGGCGCGCGAGAAGCGCAAGAAGGACCTGGCCCATGGGTGTGGCCTCGATCGCTCGGACGTGGTGTGGGTGAGCGCGGCCAAGAACGTCAACGTCGACCGGGTGCGTGACCTGTTCCGACTGTGGCTGGCGTGAACGCCGAGGTCGCGGGCGCGTCGCCGTCTCGGATCTTTCCGGGGTGGATCGTCGTCGGCGCCGCGTTCGTGCTGTTGATGACCAACTCGGGGTTCATCTTCTACGGGCAGGCCGTCTATCTCGACGCCCTCACCGACGAGCGCGGCTTCTCGACCGGCGCGGTCTCGGCCGGCCAGTCGATCGTCTTCGTGGTCGGCGGCCTGATCGGCCCGTTCATCGGTCGGCTGATCACCGATCACGACGTCCGGATCATCGTCGTGGTCGGACTGCTGCTGGCCGTTGGGTCGGTGATGCTGCTGGGCCAGGTCACGACGCTGTGGCAGCTCTTCGCCGTCGACGCGGTGCTCGGCGTCGGCTTCAGCGCCGCCGGTCTCGTCCCGGCCACCACCGTCGTCGCCCGGTGGTTCCACACCAAGCGGTCGGTGGCGTTGGCCATCGCGTCCACCGGCTTGTCGGTCGGTGGGTTGACCTTCACCCAGCTGGTGGGTTGGGGCGTCCGCCGGGACGGCATCGAGGCGGCGACTCCGTGGCTTGCCCTGGTGTTCCTCGCCGCCACCCTCCCCGTCGTCCCGTTCCTGTGGCCGTCGCCCGAGAGTCGCGGGATCCTGGCATCCGGCGCGGTGACGGGCTCGGTCGCCACCGGTGTGCCCTACGAGGTCGCCGTCCGCTCGCGGTTCTTCGTTGCCGTCACCGTCGGCTACGTGTTCGTGCTCGGCATGCAGGTGGGCGGCATCTCCCAGCTGGTCAAGCTGGGCAACGAGCGTGGGGGCGCGGGCACGGGCGGCAAGCTGATCGCCGGACTCACCATCGCCAGCGTCGTGGCCCGCCTCATCGGTGGGGTGGTCGCCGATCACCGCCCCCTGATCCGTCTCGCGGTGGGGTTCGGCACGGTGCAGGCACTGGGACTGTTCCTGCTCTCGTTCGTCGACAGCGTCGCGCTGCTCGTCGCGTGCGCGGTGATCTTCGGCGCAACCATCGGCAACCTGCTGATGCTGCAGCCACTCCTGTTCGCCGAGGCGATGGGCACGCGCGACTACGCCCGGATCTTCGCGTTCAACCAGCTGATCGTCGTGGCGGGCGTGGCGCTCGGTCCGTTCCTGCTCGGGTTCCTGCGCGACGTGCAGAGCTATCGCCTGGCCTACATGGTGGCGGCGGCTCTCGGACTGCTCGGGACCGCGATCCTCGCCCAGGCCGGATCCACCACCGCGGCACGGCGAGAGCTGTGGGTACCGGCCGACTGACGTCTCACCGCGGGGCGCAGCCGTCCAACCTCGGGGTGGTGAGCCACAGCCGGCCCAGCGCCACCCAGGCGTCTCCGTAGTAGCCGGGCGCCGCGTCGGCCTGCGCCTCGGCGCGGTCGAGGAGGTCGGCTGCGCCGGCGCGGTCCCCGTTCGCCTCGGTGGCCGCGGCGAAGGCGACGGTCATCACCGGGTGCCCGTGGTCGACGGTCGGACGCCCGTCGAGGGAGATGACCGCGGCCGGGACGCCGCCGGCGACCTCGGCGTCCCGGTATTCGTCGACCATGTCGGCGGCGATGGCACGGCCCGTCGGATCGCAGTCGATCGCGAAGCGGATGGCAACCCGAGCGGCGTCGTAGCCGTGTCGGGCCGGCCCACCCGACGGCGGCCCATGGGCGCGGATCGATTCCGGTTCGAGGACCGCCCAGTCCGGGGCCAGGTCGGTGCCGTTCCGGCTGCCGATGGCGATACGTCGAGCCGCGTCATCGAGCTCGTTCCACGTCGCGTCGCCCGTGAGGGCGGCGAGGGCGGCGTCGGCAACCGGATCGGCGTAACTCGGGTTGACCCAGCGACCGTCGACGGCCCACGGCCCCGCGACCGCGACCGCGCCGGCGGTACCGGCGACGACCTCGTGGTCGACGACGCCGGCAGCCATGGCGAGCGCCGCGCTCGCGTAGCTCGGGTCGTGGAACCGCGTCGCCGCCAGCACGAGCGCGTGGGCCGCATCGACATCGGCATCGGTGGCCGGCATGGAGTCCGCCACCCGCCCGTGGTCCCACCGCCACGACAGGAGGTGATCGGATCGTTGCAGGTTGGTCCTGGTCCAGTTCCAGATGGCGTCGAACCGGGTCCGGTCGGAGAGGGCGACGGCGACCAGCATGCCGTAGGCCTGGCCCTCGCTCACCGTGTCGCCGCCCTGGTCCCGCCGCACGATGCGGCCGTCGTCGGCGAGGTAGCGATCGAGGAACCGGCGGCCGGCGGCGATCGCTTGCTGATCCGGCGTCGCCGGACGCGTCGCCGCGGAGGCGCGCATCGCCGACCGCTCCAGGGCGATGGGCGTCGTTCCGCCACCGCACGCCGCGCCGAGCACGGCGCCGATGACCAGGAGCCAGGCACGGGGGCGATGCCGGCTGCTCATGCCGCCGGTTCGAGCACGCGAGGAACGACCTCGGGCTGTGTCGTCGATCGCCGGGCGCGCAGCGCCGGCGACGCGCCCGACCACAGGACCGTCACGTGCAGGGCGATGAACGCCACGTTGTTGATGGTGGCCGGCGATCGGTCGCGGGTCAGCCCGTACGCGGCCACCGCGAGGAGGACACCGATGCAGACGAGGGCGGGGACGACTGCTCGGGGCTGCCGGCCGGCGTCGCCGTCCTTCGGCGTGACCACGAACCGCCCCGGTTGACCCCGCAGCACGGCGATCGACGCTGACACGTGGACCCACCAGTTGGCGAACAGCAGCGAGTAGGCGTCGTAGCCGTAGGCGCCGGATCCGGTGGCGGCCAGCGTGGCGAGCGCCAGACCGAAGTACGGGAGGAACGCGAGCAGGAACTGGTCGGCGCCGGCGGTGGCGATGGGTTGTGCGCCGGTCAGCAGTCGCAGCACCGGCATGGCCATGTAGACGAGGAACGTCCAGCCGGTGAGGAAGAAGCCGGACGACAGCAGGTACTGGAGGCGTCGCCCGGGCGACAGCGACGAGCGCACGATCCGGGGCATCGCCGACAGGCAGCCCCTCGCCCAGCGCAGCTGCTGGCTCACGTAGCCGGCCATGTCGACGGGCCCCAGGCCGACGGCGAGCACCTCGGGCACGTACACCGATCGCCAGCCGCGTTCGTGCAGTCCGATGGACAGCTCGAAGTCCTCGGTCACCGAGTCGGTGGGGAAGCCTCCGACCGACTCGAGCGCGTCACGGCGGAACACCACGTTGGTGCCGCAGCAGAACATGGCGTCGGCCGCGTCCTTGCCAACGGCGATGGGGCCGAAGAACAGCGACTGCTGGCCCCAGGCGGCGGCGGCGACGGGATGCTCGTGGGCGTTGGCGTAGTACTGGGGGGTCTGGGCGAAGGCGACGTCCGGGCGGGAGACGTGGGGGATCGTCTCGCGGAGAAACCCCGGGAGTGGGACGTGATCGCAGTCGAGCACCGCGACGAACGGCGCGTCGGTCCGGGCCAGCGCGTGGTTGATGTTCCCGGCCTTCGCGCCGTCGTTGCCGGGTCGACGGAGATATCCGACGCCGAGCCGATCTGCGAGATGGGCGAGCTCGTCTCGTTTGCCGTCGTCGAGCAACCACACCCGCGGGTTCCCATCGAGATCCCGGGCGGCGCGCAGGGTCGGTTCGAGCACCCCGACGGGTTCGTCGTAGACGGGGACGAAGACGTCGACCTCCGGATCGGGACCGGGTGGCGGGAGGATGGGCGACGGCCCGCGGCGGAGGCGACCGCGGGCCGTCGTCGCCCAGAAGCCGACGGCTTGGACGACGTTGAAGATCTCGACCACGACGAGCAAGCCGTAGAGGCAGGGGTTCCCGACGCGGGATGGTCGCAGCAGCCACCACAGGTAGGTGCAGGCCGCCGCGGTGCCGACCAGGGCGAGCACCAGCGATCGGAGGCCACCGGACTCGAGTGGCGACCACGTCGGGGGGCGGAGGCGGGGGTCGTCGGTCGTGGTCTCGGTCATGGCTGGAGCTCCCAGACGTGCACGTTGGGAACCTCGAACTCGTCGACGACCGTGCGGCCGCTCTGTTCGAGGTCGGCCAGAGCCCGGCCGACCCGGGCACTCGTCGCCCGGTCGTCGGCGACCCGGGTGGTGGCCAGCACCCAGATGCGAGCACCGGGGTCGACCGTCGATCGGGCGTCGATGGAGCGGGAGTCGAGCCCGGGCGCGTAGTAGTCGACGACATCGGCGAGGTAGTCGGGCTCGTAGAGGAGGACATCGCCGGGCTCGGCCTGCTGCGTGACCTGCTCGAGTGCTCCCTGGAAGTCGTACTTGCGGGGATTGGCCCCGTTGAGCTGCTGGTCCACGAGGCCGACGAGCAGCAGCAGCACGCAGCCCATGGCGCCGAGCACCTGGGTGCGGTGCCGGGCGAACACGGCGGTGACCCCGCGGGCGAGCAGTACCAGCAGCAGCGGGACGACGCCGGCGAAGTACCGCAGCTCGAACAGGTCGCGCTTGAGGAAGCCGACGGCCACGAATGCCAGCGCCGGTAATCCGATGCAGGTCAGCAGGGCCGTGGTCCGGTTCGAACGGCCCCGCCCGAGGGTTCCGAGCCCGACGAGGAGGAGCAGGGGCCAGAGGGCGGCGAGCTGGGTCATGACCGCGTCCGAGTGGTACCCGAGCACCGCCCAGAGCGCGTTGGCGCCGACGGCATAGACCGACACGGCACCGGCGAGGCTGGAGGCTGCCTGCCCGGCCTGGGCCGGCGCCGCGGCGACGGATGCGGCGCTGCCGGAGGCATGTCGCCCGGTGTAGGCCCCGATCTGGTGCAGGCCGATCGGCACGATGGGGAGGACGGCCAGGATGGCCGCACCCAGCGCAGCGGCCCACACCAACAGGAACCGTCTGCGCTGGGTGCGATCCTGTCGGCGCTGGAGGAACACGCCGACGAACACGAGTTGTTGAGCGGCGATCGGGACGACCGCGAACCATTGCGTCCAGATCATCGCGGCGGTGCTGGCCGAGTAGGCGGCCCACGCCCATCGCCCGTCGCCGCGGATGGCGGCCACCTGCGCCCACAGGGCGGTGGTCGCGAACAGCATGAACACCGAGTACATGCGGGCTTCCTGCGAGTACCAGACCGCGAAGGGGGCGACGGTCACGAACGCGGCGGCCACGAGCGCGGTCCGCCGTCCGTAGAGCGCGTTGGCCAGCCCGAACGCGGCCGGCACCAGGAGGGCGCCGGCGACGATGGACGGGCTCCGGACGGCGAGCTCGCCGGTACCGGCGATGCGGATCACGAGCCAGACCATGGTGTGATGGAGCGGCGGGTGGACGTCGGTGGTGCGGAGTTGGTTCAGCATCTCGCCGAACGGCAGCCGGGCCTGCGAGACCGTGATCGCCTCGTCGACCCAGAGACCGCGGGTGGAGATCATTCGGATCACGCCGGCCGCCACGGTGAAGGCGCCGATGACCACCAGATCACTCACCCGGGCCCACGATCGGATGGCGGCGACCATCCGGGTCCAGGTTCGCTCGACAGTGGACGAGTCGATCCCCAACGCCCCGACTCCGAGAGCGGTCGCCGTCGTGGTCGCGGCCACGATGCCGCCCGGGGTGGTGCCGAACGCGAACAGGGCGGCGAGGTGCACGGCGACGACGCCGGCCACGATGCGCGCCACGGCGGCGTGCTCGCCGCGGGCGCACCGGCGGGCGGCGAGGACCCGGCCGAGCCCGAGGAGTCCCATGGCGATGACGTAGGGGACGAAGAGCGGGGCCACGCCCTCGTAGGCCGGGCCGAACATGAGGTCGAGCAGGGGCCGGCCGCCGATGGCAGCGATCGTGGCTGCGGCCAGTCCCACCGCGCCGGTGAGCGCGATGGCGACCCGATCGGTGTGGCGATCGCGGCCGGCCGCGGGGAGGATCGCGAGGGGGATGGTGGCGGTGGCGAACGCGACGGCTCCCCCCGCGGTGGAAAGCGCTGCGAAGAGACCCGCCGCATGGCCGCCGAGTCGTCCCTTGGCCACCAGCAGGTCCTGTTGCTGGAGCACGGCGAAAAGCACGAAGGTCGCGGCGGTCGCCAGTGTTCCTGCGCGGTCACCGCGGTGGGTGCCACGTTCGGTGACGGCGGCCGGGGCGCCGGTGCGCGGGTAGCGCGTCGCGGCGAGGGCGCAGTAACCGGCGGCGGCGACGGCGACGGCCGCACCGGTCGGTCCGATGGCCATCGCGGCCCCGACCCCCAGCACGATCCGGCCGGCGGGCTCGATCACGAGGCTGGCCGCGATGTGCCGACGGTCGTCGATGCCGAACAACCGGCCTCGCTCGAGGCCGAGCAGGGCTGCACCCGGTGCCGCCGCGGCCAGCGCGAGCACGAGGCCGCTCGGTACCGAGAAGGCCCGGGCGGTGACGGGCGCGCTGGCGGCGATGGCGGCGGCGATGACCAGGCCGGTGGTGGCGAGACGGCGGCGCCGCGTGGCGAGGTCGCCCGGCGCGAGGGCGGTCCCCGCCCCGATGCCTGCGGCCGGGAGGTGGAGGAGCACGTACGCACCGAGGAACACGCCCAGGTCGGCGAAGTCGGCGGGAGCCAGCACGCGCACGGCGAGGAGGGCGAACGCCAGGTTCCCGATGCCGGCGAGCCACTGCGCGGTGGCCACGCCGAGCTGAGCCCGGACCGCGCCGGCAACGGGTGACCGACCGAGCCGTTCTCGCAGCTCGGTGGGAGCGACGCTCACCATGGCGTCCCGTTCGGCGTCAGGTCGAGCCGGTCGCGGTCGAGTACCTCGTCGTCCTCGCCGCCGGACACCACGACCCGGAGCAGGCGCATGGCCCGCTCGGCCGCGTCCTTCTCGCGGACGATGAGGTCGGTACCGGCTGCCGTTCGAGTCAGGAGATCCACCGCGGCGCGGGCGAGGACGGCGGCTGGGGCATGGGCCGGGACCGATGGCTGGTCCAGACGCCGGGCCAACGCGGCCAGCTTGGGCTCGTGCGCCACCGCGAGGAACGGGCACCCGGCTTCGGCCGCGGCGACCAGCGCGTGGTGGCGCAGGCCGATGACCCCGGCCGATCCCGCGAAGCGATCGACGGCCTCGTGGAGCGTCCGGGGGCGGTCGACCACCGTGACGAGTCCGGGCTGGGCGACGCGGCGATGGACGAGGCCGGCGATCTCGGCATCGCTGCCGCAGTCGGCCTGCCAGGGCTGGAGCACGACCGGCACACCTTGGGCGACCAGCGGTTCGACCAGGTGCACCAGCCGTTCGGTGAGGTCACTCGGAGCGCTGGCCGCGAGATGGCTGATGGCGACCACGACGCCGCGGCGCGTGCGGTGATGGCTGGGCGACGGCCCATCGAGGATGGTCCACGCCGGATCGGCCCCGATGCGGAACGGCCCCGACGCGCCGACCCCTCGCAGCACTGCGGCGGACTCCTCGTCTCGGAGCACGAGCAGGTCGGCGTGGTCGGCGATGGACCGGACGAGGCGGATCGCCGAGCGCGATCGGAGGTCGCCGGCGCCGACGCCCACCAGGGCGAACGGCACGCCGATGGACCGGGCCGCCATCTGGAGCAGGCGGGTGCGGGTCAGGAGCCCGAGCGGGTGCCGGCCGGTGCTCGGGTGCAGCGTCTTGAACACCGTGCCCCCGGCGACGACGACCGCGTCGACCGATCGGATCGCGGCCCCCACGCCCCGAGCGGTGGGGGCGACGGAGTGGACCCGCGGGCCGCTCGTCCCTCCGGCGTCGCCGGTGACGACGAGGTGGTGGTCGTGCAGCGCGGCGCCGAACGCGGCGAGCAGCGCGTCGTCGCCCGGGTTGTCCTGGCCGAACGCCCCGCAGACGAGGATCCGGCTCATGCCGCGACCTCGGCGTAGAGATCGAGGTGGGCGTCGGCGACGTCGGTCCACGAGCGTCCGTCGGCGAGGCAGGCGGTCCAGAGGCGCAGGTCGGCGAGGCCCCCGGGATCGTCGGCCAGCCGGCGCAGGCGGCCGGCGAGCGCTTCGGGCGTGGACGCCACCAGGTCGGACGGCGCCCCGATGCACCGGGCCAGCGGCGCCGACAGCAGCATCGGCGTGTTGCAGGCCAGGGCCAGGGCCACCGCGCCGCTGCTCGAGAACGGTTGGGGATACGGGAACAGGGCGAGATCGGCGGCGCTGAACCAACGCACGACGTCGTCGCCCGGCACCCAGCCGGTGAACCGGGCGGTGGACCCGAACCGGGCCCGGAGCCGGTCGGCGTAGTCGTCACCGGCCGCGGCCAACCTCGGATGGTCGGCGCCAGCCGCCACGACGAGGACGTCGTCGCCGGCACGCTCGCCGGCCTCGAGCGCGGTCTCCAGCCCCTTGTAGGGCGCGAGGAACCCGAAGCAGAGCGCGACGAGCCGGTCGTCGAGATCCAGCTCACGGCGGGCGAGATCCCGTGCCTCCGGCACGATCCGCTCGATTCCGTGCGGGATCACGGTGGCGTCGGTGATGACGTCACGAAACGGCTCCTCGTGGACGATGGTGGCCGTCGCCGCCCGGCTGATGGCCCGTTGGACGGCGGCGATGCCGAACCGGGCCAACGGCGCCGGTGCCGAAACCCGGTGCAGGGCGGTGTAGCCACGGTCGACAGTGGCCGGGTCGACGGTCTGGTGGAGGGTGACCACCACCGGCATCTGCCGGCGCCGGAGGTCGGCCAGGGCGGCGAGCACCCCGAGGAGTGAGGTCGGTCCCCCGTAGAGGAACAGCTCGAACTGGAGGTGCGAGGCACGGGCACCCCGCTCGGCGGCGATCCGCGCCGCGTGGCGGATGCCGGCGGCGTCGAGGTGGAAGCACCGTTCGACGCAGATGCCGTCACCGTCGTCTTCGACGCGGGGGCCGGCCTCGTCGACGGGGGCGATCACCCGGACTTCGGCTCCGCTCGCGCGGAGGGCGCGGGCGAGGTTGGCGGTGTAGCTGGCCACGCCGCTGGATCCGGCGTGGTGCGATCCGTTCAGCGCGGGGTACGGCGCGATGAACGAGATGTCGGGTGTGCTCATGCGCCCACCAGGCGGCTTCCTGACGATGTCGAGTCGTCGTCCGGGCGCGGTTCGACGAGATCGATGACATCGCCGGCGGGCGCCGCGGTGGCCTCCACGGGGATGACGCGGTGGTGGAACCACAGCCGCACGGCGGAGGCCGCCATGCGCCGGGCATCGGTCAGGGCGTCGAGCTTGGAGCCGTCCTTGTCGATCCAGACGGTGGGGACCTCCTCCACCCGGAAGCCGAGGCGCCTGGCGGTCAGCAACAGGTCGACGTCGAAGAGGAAGTCCCGGGACGACAGCAGCGGGATGATCCGGGCGGCGGCCGCGCCGGTCATCACCTTGGCGCCGCACTGCGTGTCGGCGAAGGGCAGGTCGAAGAGTCGACGGATCGACGTGGCGAAGCCGGCAGACGTGACCCTGCGGCTGAGCGACCGGGGCGATGGGCTGACCGAGGCCGGCATCCGCCGTGACGCGATCGACAGATCGATGCCGCTGCCGTCCCGCACCCGTTCGGCGAGGCGGAGCAACTCGGCCGGAGGCGTCGCGCCGTCGGCGTCCACGAACCCGACCAGTGGCGCACCGCTGGTGCGCAGCGCCTCACCCAGCACGCCGCCCTTGCCGAGCTTGGGGAACTCGAGCAGCCGGACCCGGGGATCGACCGCGGCATGGCGGCGCACGATGTCGGCGGTGCCGTCCGAGCAACCGTCGAGCGCCACGAGGAACCGGATGTGATGGTCGGCGAGCGCGCCGCGATACCGGTGCAGCGTCCGGTCGATCCGGCGTTCCTCGTTGTGGGCGGGCAACACGATGTCGAGACGCACGGCGGTCCTCCTCGGTCGGATCGGTCCGACGATACGGACGCCAACCCCGGAGTGCAATGGAATCGTAATAATCCTTGGGTCCTGGAGCCCGGCCATGTCCCCGCTGACCTGCACTTCTTGTCCAGAGACGAAACCGATGTCACAGGTTCGTCATATCGACGGTCAAGGCGGGGACGATCCGACGGCGGCGATCTGCTTGCATCCCGGTGATGAGCGACGACCGCCGGCGCTGGGACGAGCGCCACGAGCGGGCACCGATGGCGGTGCCCGCCCCTCCCGAGGGGCTGGCCGCGAGTGGCGTCGTGCTGCCCGCTCGTGGGACGGCGCTCGACGTGGCCTGTGGTCGCGGCGGGGTCGCGGTGTGGGCCGCATCGACCGGGCTGACCGTGACCGCCCTCGACATCTCACCGGTGGCGGTGGCGGCCACGCGGGCGTTGGCCCTCCGACACGACGTGGCGGGGAGGGTCGAGGCATCGGTCCACGACCTGACCGCGGGACTCCCGGACGGGACGGGCCGGTTCGACCTGGTCATGTGCCAGCGCTACCGGCAACCCGAGCTGTGGCCGGCCCTCGTCGACCACACGGTCGCGGGCGGGATCGTGGTGGTCACGGTGCTCTCCACGGCGGGCCGGCCCGCGCCCGGTCGCCACCGCGCCGAGCCGGGCGCACTCGCCGCCGAGTTCGGCCGGCTGTCCGTGGAGATCGTCCACCACCGCGAAGCGGCGGGCGCGGCCACGATCGTGGCGCGGCGGGTGTGACGGGGCCGGTCCGACGGGGCGTCGAGCCCCCGGGGGTCGATAGGGTCGCGGCGATGGACGACAAGCTCCGCTCCGTGTTCGACGAACTGAAGTCCGCGATCGCCCGCTCCGACGCGGACGGGGTCATCGACGACGACGAGCGTGCCGAACTGCGTTCGCTGGTGCAGCGCATCGATGCGCTGCTCGACAAGCCGGGTTCGGCGGACCACGAAGGGGTCACCGAGCAGCTCGAGGAGTCGGCCATCCGCTTCGAGGGCAACCATCCGACCGTCGCCGCCGTCCTGCGCAGCGTGGTCGACACCCTCACCGGGTATGGCATCTGACCGGTACCAGGCATAGCCACCTCGCGTCGCCTCGTCCCTCCGGGGGTCGAACGGACCATTTCCCACCCTCGGTCCCGAACGCCAGGGGTACCGGGCCTAGCATCCGGCCCACGGGCGTGGTCGATCGACGAGGAGAGGGCGGGTAGTCAGGCGATGCCCACGGGTCGGGAAGTGGTGACGGTCCCAGGATGCTCGAAGGTGGCCATCGGGAGCGCCACGTGGCGGGCAGGGGTCTTGCGACGCGCCCGGGCCGAGGTCGATCCCGGCGTCCGGGTCATCGAGTTGTCCGCCCCGCGGCAGCCATGGCCGCCCTGGCAGGGCTTGGCCGATCAGGTCGCGGCGCTCTCCGACGCGGTCGGTTCGCTCGCACCCGGCCACGCCGCGGCGCTCGATGCCGCGTCCACCGGCCGGTTCCGCGGTGACCACGTGGGCGCAGGGGCTGATCTGCGAGGGTTGTTCGCGGCTGCCGCCCTCGATGGACCGGTGCTGCTCCTCGTACCGGACGCCCACCGGCTCGATCTGGCGTCCGCCGCCACGCTGTCGTTCGCGTGCGCCGACCTGTCGGGACTGGACGTGTCGGTGCTCGTGACCCAGGCCCCGTCGACCCGTGGGGTCACCGGTCTCGAGACGGTGCTCGAGGAAGGAGGCGGGGGCAGCGGCACCGAGGACCCGGCCGACCTGGTCGATCCGGCCGAACGGCTCCGGGTGGCGCGGCGGCGCCACAGCGAACTCGACCTGGCCGCCGCGTTCGAGGACCGCGGCGAGTGGGCGGCTGCGGCCGAACACTGGTTGCTCGGTGGTCGTCCGGATCGTGCCCGGCGGGCACTGGGTCCCGCCCCGGCGGGCGACCACGCGATCGACGTGCAGGCGAGGCTGATGCTGGCCACCGAGAGCTCACGGACCGGCGTCGATGCGGTCACCTCCGCCGTGGCCGAACTGGATGCGGCCCCGGTCCGGGCCGCCCGGCTCCGGTTGCTCCTGGTGCCCGGACTGCTCAACCGGGGTCAGATCGCGACCGTCCACGAACTGCTCGCCGCGGCGCGCCAGGACCTGGAGGCCGCGGAACGATGCCCGGCGGTCGTCTGCGTCCTCGACCTGGTGACCATGGCCGAGGCATCCACCACGCTGACGGCAGGAGCGGATCTGGCCACCACGCGTCAGGCGTGCGAGCGGCCGCTGGGCCGGCTCTGCGAGGGGTCGACCGATCGTGATGCGATCGCGCTGCTCTCGACGGCGGCGATGGCCATGGCGTGGCGGGGCCACCTCGTCGAGGCCCGGACCCTCCTCGAGCAGGTGATCTCGACGCTGGACGCTCGCCGATCGTTGGCCGCGCTGTCGTTCCCGCTCGCCACGTCGGCCTGGTTGGCTCGCCGTCGCGCCGACTTCGATCGAGCGCTCGCCGACGGCACCCGGGCCCTGGAGATCGCTCGGGCCACCGGGGCGGTCAACGACGCGCGCTTCGCCCTGGTCGAGTTGGCCCACGTCGAAGCGACGCAGGGTCGGCTCGAGCCGTGCCGGCGCCACGTCGGTGAACTGATCCCGCCTGGTGCGGTGCCGCGTGGGCCGGCGCAGATCGGCGCGGTGAGCGCGTTGGCGGTGGCCGAGTTGTTGGCCGGCAACCCCCATCGGGCGATCGAGGTGCTCGAGCCGGTGCAGGCCGCGTTCGGCGAGACGCTCGGACCGGCGCAGGTGGCGTGGCGGCACAATCTGATCGAGGCCTACCTGCTGGCCGGACGGCGACGCGACGCGGAGGCGGTGCTGGCCAACCTCGAGGGCTGGGTCGACCACGACAGCGCGCCCCGGGAGCAGGGTCAGTTGGAGCGCAGCCGCGGGCTGCTGGCGTCGAGCGGGTCGTACGATCAGCACTTCCAGCGGGCCGATGAGCTCCTCGGTGGCTACCCCGCGTTGCGCTGGCGCACGGCGCAGTCGTACGTCGGCCGCCTCCTGGCCGACGGCCGTCGAGCCGAGGCGGAGGCCGTCGCGACGGATCTGCTGGCCCAAGCCCAATCCGTCGGGTCGGCGGGCGGGGTGGACCAACTCCGGCGTCTGTTGACGGCCCACGGCATCCCGGTGACCCCGAGGGTTCCGTTGGTCTCCGACCTGTCGGTCGACCACCTGCGGATCGCACTCCTCGCGGCCGAGGGCGTCGACGACGCCACGATCGCCGAGCTCCTGCGCATGAGTCGGCCGGCGGTGTCGGCCAGCCGCCGGCGCGTCCTGTCGGCCCTCGGCGTCCGCCGGACCCATGACCTGTCATCCCGTCACGGCATCACCGGATCGGCCGGCACCCCGACCGATTCCCGGCCCGACGTGTTGGTCACCATCCTGGGTCCGCTCACCGTCGAGCGGGCCGGGGAGCGGGCGACTCTGCCGGCCGGCCACCCGAGCACGCTGCTGGCCTATCTGGCGCGGCATCGCACGGCGCACGTCGAGCAGGTGCTCGACGTGCTGTGGCCCGACGTCACGGTCGAGCGAGCCCGCCGGCGCCTCCGGAACGTCCTCGCCCGGCTGCGAGGCGCCGTCGGCGACGTGGTGATCCGGCGGGACCAGCAACTCGCGCTCGCCGACGGCGTCGAGGTCGACGCTCACCGGTTCGAGGTCCTGGCCCGCCGAGCCCTCGACGCCACCGGTCCGGAGCAGTTCGCCCTGATCGACGACGCCCTCGCGACGTGGACCGGATCTCCTCTACCGGAGTGGCCGTACGACGACTGGGCCCTGCGGGCAGCCGAGCAGCTGTCCGCCACCCGCCACGCACTGCTCGAACGCAGGGCCCAGTTCGCCGTCTGACCCCCAGCAGGTCAGCTGTCGGCCGTGATGGTCGCGGGACCAAGCGAGGCCGACATGTACCGGAACAGCATCACCGCCACGACCACGGTCGCGACGATCAGTGAGAGCTGGAGCAGGAGGGAGCGCAACCGTTCTCCATCGTTCCGGTTCCCCATGGCAGATTTTCCTCCGACGAGATGCTGCGAGCGGCACGGGGCCACCATGGCAGCGCCACGTACCGCGGCCGTCCCGTCCCGTCACACCGCTGCCCACTGTCCGTAGTATTCGTGCACACGCACCGTGGCGGGCTTGGGAGGCGGCCGTGAGCCGGCCGGTGGATCAGTGGCCCGGGGCGCCGGTGGGGCCGTCGAGCAGCTCCCAGATGCCCTCGCACTCCGCGAGGTCGTCGTCCAGGTTCACCACGAGGTCGGTGTAGCCGAGGGTGAACGCCCGGCCGGTCACCGCGACCGAGGTCGCGTCGTGCCCGTCGCTGGCGAGCGGACCGAGGACCTCGCCCCCCATCTCGCTCCCGGTGGGTGAGACCGTGACGAGGCGATCGCCCGTCGTCATGGTCCCGTCGTCGACCAGCAGGGCCAGCCGGGCCGCCGTACCGGTGCCGGTCGGACAGCGACAGACCACGCCGGGGTGGACGTAGGTGGCCGACGGGCTCCGCGGCACTGCGTCGGCCTCGTCGACCTCGACCGGGCCGGCGAAGCAGACGAAGGAGAGGCCCCCGGTGTCACCGAAGCGGGGATGGGTGAGATCGAGCTCCGGGGTGGCGACCAGGCACAGCTCGAGGCCGAAGCCCGCGAGCGCCGGCCGTTCCGCCGCGGTCAGGGCGAAGCCGAGGGCCTCGGCATCGACCACGGCGTAGAAGCAGCCCGACCAGACGAGATCGAAGTGGACCGGGCCCCACTCGGGGAGCTCGACGACGAGATCACGGGCCGCGACCCAGGCCGGGTCACAGGTGAGCGTGACGGCGTGGACGTGACGACCATCGTGCTCGGCCACCGCGGTGATCAACCCGGCGGGCGCTTCGAGGAGGACCTCCTGGCGACCCGGTGGACCGAGCGGGATCCGACCGGCTTCGAGGAGCGCGGTGGTGACACAGATGGAGTTGGAACCCGAGAAGTGCGGGTACCCCATGGCCTCCATGATCACGTAGCCGGCCTGGGCGCCGTCGATCGTGGTGTCGACGATGACGTTGGCGCACATCGCCGGCTCGCCGTACGGCGCGCTGAGCAGCATGCGGCGCAGCGCGTCGCCGTCGGCTTCGAGCCACGCCCGCTTCTCCAGCACGCTGTCGCCCGGCACCACCGGCACGCCGTCGACGACGATTCTGCTCACGTCGCCGCCGTAGTGGGTGTCGATGATCTGGATCCGCCGGCGGTGCTCAGGCGGCATGTGGTGCGCCGATCTCGTCCCACTTCGCATCGGGGACCACGACGAGGTTGCCGACGAAGCGCTTGGCCATGAAGTCGGTCTGGGCGCGGTGGAAGTCGCTGAGTCGGTAGGTGCCCCCGAGCAACGGTCGGACCGCACCCGTCTCGATGTACGCGACCAATCGGCGGAACGCCCGTCGAGTGCCCTGCGACGAGCCATGGAGCTCGAGGTGCTTGAGGTACATGGTGCGCAGGTCGAGCGCGACCACGGGCCCGCCGATGGCGCCCGATGTCGTGTAGCGACCCTCGGGCTTGAGGATGCGGAGCAGGTCGTTGAACAGGTCTCCGGCCACGAGATCGGCGACCACATCGATGTCGTGGCCGTCGAGCATCTCGGCCACCTGCTCGACCAGATCGCCACCATCGCGCAGCACGACGCCCTCGGCGCCGAGGGCGCGGACCGCGTCGGCCTTCCCCGCGCTGGTGACCGCGTAGGGAATGGCGTCGCGCGCCCGCACGAGCTGGATGAGGCCGGACCCCACGCCACCCGAGGCTCCGGTGATGAGGACGCGTTCACCGGCGCCGAGTCGCACCCGATCGAGCATGTGCTCGCCGGTGAGGTAGGCGCAGCAGAACGTGGCCAGCTCGGCGTCGCTGATGTCGGTGCGCACTCCGTGGGCGTGGTCGGACGGGACGACCTGGTACTCGGCGTACCCGCCGTCGCGGCCGTGGCCCATGTAGTCGATGTCGGCCAGGCTGTCGTCGTCGCGGTTGTAGATCGAGAAGTCGACCATCACCCGCTGGCCGATCCGGGCCTGGTTCACACCCTCACCGACGGCGTCGATCCGTCCCACGCTGTCGGTGCCCTGGATGCGGGGGAAGGTCAGCGTGGACCGGCCTCGGCGCCAGGTCGACACCGCGTCCGGATCGTCTTCGAGTCCGTAGGCGCCCTCGCGGACCCACACGTCGGTGTTGTTCATCCCGCACACGCTGATCTCGATGCGCACCTCCCCGGGGCCGGGTTCGGGAACCGGCACGTCGTCGCGGTACTCGAGCTTGTCGAGCCCACCGTGTCCGGTCAGGACCACTGCGTGCATCGTCTTCGGCGCCATGCGGCAATCCCCTGGGTCGCGTCTGTGGACGTCGGCTCTACCACACGGGCAGGTGGCGAGGAGTGGGTCGAGCCGGTCTGCCGTTCACGCCGGCTTGCGGCTCCGCCGGGCGGGAGCGGGGGCCACGAGCGAGCGCAACGTCTCGAAGCCGTCCGGGATGGCGTCGGCCAGGACGTCGACGTCCTTGGCGGAGTCGTAGTCCCCGGTGACGCCGAAGGCGAGCCACCCGTTGTAGGACATGATCGCCGTCCCGACGCGGACGCCGTACGACAGGGGCACGAACGGGTAGTACTCGACCATCTCCCGCCCCAGGCAGTAGAGCGGATACTGCGGCCCGGGCACGTTGGTGGTGACCGTGTTGACCGACCGCTGGGGCATCTGGGCCAGGACCTTGGTCGCGGTCCGCATGAGCGGTCCGACCACCATCGGTGGAGCGAGATCGCCCAGGCGCACGACCACCTCACCGGCTTCGCTCATGTGCGAGGCCTTGTGGCGCTGCATCTCGGCGTGGACCAGTTCCACCCGCTCCCGCGGATCGGCCAGGTGGACGGGGAGCTCGAGCAGGATGGCGGACACCCGGTTGTCGAGCACACCGCGGGCATCTGGGGTCCGGACCGACACCGGCACCAGCGTGCGCATGATCGTGTGGTCGGCGTCCTCGCCCCGGTGCAGCAACAGCTCGCGGTACGCCCCGGCCAGTACGCCGAGCACGACGTCATTGAGCGTGGCGTCGATCTGGGTGCGGATCGCCTTCACCGTGGCGATGGGGACCGCGGCATGGGCCCAGACCCGGTGCGGCCCGATCGAGCCCTCCAGCGTCGTCGGCGTGGTCGAGCGGAGATGGCCGAGCAGGTGGCGGAGACCGGCCCCGGTGTCGCGCAGACCCCGGACGGCGCCGATCGGATCGCGGACGACCGCAGGCGCCCGTCGGAGCAGGTCGAAGCTGTCGCCGGCCAGGCCGGACCACGCGTCGAGCACCTTGGCCACTCCGGACGGCTCGGGCGATGGCGTCCACGGCTCCGGCTCGGTCAGGGCGACCTCTGGTTCGAGGTCGAGCACGATGCTCAGCAGGTCCGCGCCCGACACGCCGTCCACCATGCAGTGGTGCACCTTCGAGATGAGGGCCCAGCGGCCTCCCTCCATGCCCTCGACGAGCCAGGCCTCCCACAGCGGGCGCTCGCGGTCGAGCTCTTGGCTCATGAGCCGGGCCATGAGGCGACGAAGCGCGGCGTCGTCGCCGGGTGCGGGCAATGCGGTGTGGCGCACGTGGTACTCGATGTTGAAGTGCGGGTCGTCGACCCAGACCGGCCGGCCCAGCTCGAAGGGCACCGTGCGGATCCGTTGTCGGTACCGCGGGATCCGATGCAGCTTCGACGCCATCAGGGCGGTGAGCTCGGCGAGTTCGGGACGCGGGCCCTCGAAGATCGACAACCCGGCGATGTGCATGTGAGCGATGCCGTCCTCGACGTGGAGGAACTCGGCATCGAGCACGCTCAGACGTTCCATGACCCGAACATACGGTCAGAGGTCCCGTCCGGGCAGGGCCGAAGGACCATTCACCCACGGTGACCTAGCCTGCACGCCGTGTGCGACACGATGGTGGTGGTCGAGGCCGACCGGGTGCTGTTCGCCAAGAACAGCGATCGGGACGCCAACGAGGCCCAGCTCCTCGACTGGCAGCCACGCCGCGAGCACGAACCGGACAGTCGGGTGCGCTGCACGTGGATCGAGATCGATCAGGTGGCGAGAACCAACGCGGTGCTCCTGTCCCGACCGTTCTGGATGTGGGGCGCGGAGATGGGCGCCAACGAGCACGGCGTCGTGATCGGCAACGAGGCCGTCTGGACCGACCAGCCCTACGCCGCCCAGGGCCTCACCGGCATGGATCTGCTCCGCCTCGCGCTCGAGCGGGCCGACACCGCCGAGGCCGCGGTCGAGATCATCGTCGAACTCCTCGGTCGCCACGGCCAGGGCGGGGGGTGCGGGCACGAGAAGCGCAGCCGCACGTACCACAACAGCTTCCTCGTGGCCGACCCAGGCACCGCGTTCGTGGTGGAGACCGCGGGGTCGTTGCACGCGGTGGAGCCGGTGCGCTCGGGGGCCCGCTCGATCAGCAACGGCCTGACGATCCCGGGTTTCGCCGACCACGCCGACCGGGTCCACACCCGGCTGTCCTGCTCCCGGGACCGGCAGCGCATCACCCGCAGCGCGGCCGGGCGAGCGACCTCGGTCGCCGACCTCATGGCGGTGCTGCGGGACCATGGCACCGGCGGACCCGATCCCGAGTACTCGGTGCTCACCGGGGCCATGGGCGCGCCCTGCATGCACGCCGGCGGGTTGGCCGCCGCCTCGCAGTCGACCGCGTCGTGGGTGGCCGAGCTCCGACCGGACGGCGCGACCCAGCACTGGGTCACCGCGACCTCCGCGCCGTGCACCGGTCTGTTCAAGCCGGTGCGAGTCACCGAGCCGCTCGATCTCGGGCCGGCACCCGACGACCGCTTCGATCCGAGCTCACCGTGGTGGCGGCACGAGTTGCTGCACCGGCAGGTGATGTCCGATCCATCGCGCCTGCTCGATCGCTACGTCGCAGAACGAGACGCGGTCGAACGGCGTTGGATCGCCGATCCGCCGGAGCCGGATGCGGCATTCACCGAGGCCGACGACCTGACCGAACGCTGGATCTCCGACGTCGCGGGGGCCAAGCGCCGCGACGTCCGACCCCCATGGGTTCGCCGGTACTGGCAGGTCCGGGACCGCCGGGCCGGCCTGCCCGACCCGTCCACCGCGGTCACTCCGGGGCGATCGGCGTGACCGGCCCGGTGCCGCAGCCCTATCCGAGCGCGTCTGCGACGGCGGCGGCGTTCGCCGGCCACGTGAACCCGGGGAAGGTCGCGGCATTCGAGGCCCTCGGCCTCGACCTCGTCATGGGCGAACGTTCCGGCTCGCGCTTCCGGGACGCGTTCAGCGGACGCTGGCTGTACAACTGCCACTGCAACGGCGGGGTGTTCAACCTCGGGCATCGCCACCCCCAGGTGATCGACGCCGTCAGGAACGGACTCGACCACCTCGACATCGGCAACCACCACCTGGTGTCCGGTTGGCGGGCGCGACTGGCCGAACGGTTGGCGGCCACCACCGGCGGCCGTCTCCCCGGGGTGGTCTTCGGCGTCGGTGGAGGAGAGGCGAACGACCTCGCCCTCAAGCTGGCCCGGGCCCACACCGGCCGGAACGGGATCGTGTCGGCCGTCGGCGGCTACCACGGGCACACCGGGCTGTCGATGGCCGCCGGCGACCCCGAGTACCGCGACCCGTTCGGACCGAACCTCGCCGGATTCCAGCAGGTGCCCTTCAACGACCTCGACGCCCTCGATGCCGCCGTCGATGACAGCACTGCGGCGGTCATCCTCGAACCGATCCCCGCCACGCTCGGCATGCCGATGCCTCGTCCCGGCTACCTCGAAGGGGTGCAGCAGCTGTGCCGGTCGCGCGGCGCGGTGTTCATCGCGGACGAGGTGCAGACCGGACTCGGCCGGACCGGCTCCACCTGGTGCAGCCTCGGGACCGGCCTCGAACCCGACATCCTCACCACCGGCAAGGGACTCTCCGGGGGCATCTATCCCATCACCGCCACGTTGATGACCGCGGAGATCCACGCCTTCTTCGACGAGCACCCCTTCGTCCACATCTCCACCTTCGGGGGTGCGGAGATCGGGTGCCTGGCCGCACTGGCGGTGCTCGACATCATCGAGGCGCCGGACTTCGACACCCGCGTCCGGCTCGTGGGCGAGCGGTTCGAGGCGGGATTCGCCGGCCTGCCGTTCGAGCTGCGTCGCCGGGGCCTGTTCATGGGGCTCCAGTTCCCGGAGGCAGGCGGCGGGATGAGCGCGGCGCGGGACATGATCGAGGCCGGCGTGTTCGCCATCTTCGCCAACAACGACCCGTCCGTGCTCCAGTTCCTCCCCCCACTGACCGTGACCGACGACGAGGTCGACGAGATCATCGCCATCGCCCGTCGCACGTTCGGCCCATGATCACCGACGACCAGTTGCGATCCCTCGAAGCGGACGTCGGCGACGCGCTCCACAGCGACCAGCGTGTCGCGCTGCACGTACTGGGCTATGGCGAGATCTCTCTCGTGCTCGGGTGGCCGGCCGCCGAGCCCACGGTGGCGTGCAAGCGGCTGCCGCCGTTCCCGACGCACGCCCGCGCCGCGGCGTACGAGCGGACGCTCGGCGAGTACCTCGAGATCCTCGCGGCGCGCGGCGTCGATGTCGTCGAGACCGAGGTCCGAACGGTGGCGCGTGACGACGGAACCGTGGCTGTCTACTGCGTGCAGCCCGTGCTGCCGGCTGGTTCGATCGCCACGGACGTGGCCCGAGCCGACCCGGACCGCGTCCCCGGCATGTTCGGCGAGATCGTCGAGCGCGTCCTCGCGGTGACCGACGAGACGGTCGGGTTCGACGCCCAGCTCTCCAACTGGGCCGTGCGGGGCGACGACCTCGTCTACCTCGACATCACGACACCGCTGCTCCGACGGGCCGATGGTTCGGAGGAACTCGACACCGATCTGTTCCTCGCCTCCCTGCCGTGGCTGCTGCGGTATCCCGTGGCGCGGTTCGTGGTGCCAGGGGTGATCGAGCGCTACCACCAGCCCCGCACGGTTCTGCTCGATCTGGCCGCCAACCTGGTGAAGGAGCGGCTCGACGAGCACATCGGCACCGTGCTGGCCGAGGCCAATCGACACGTCGCACCGCCACTGACCGAGACCGAGGTCCGGGCCGACTACCGCAGCGATGCGCGCACGTGGGCCGCGCTGCAGGCGCTGCGTCGCGTCGACCGCGCCTGGCAGCGACGGATCCGCCGACGTCCGTATCCGTTCCTGCTGCCCCAACGCATCGAGCGCTGATCGCGGCACCCGCCGCCGTCACCGGTCGATTCGTCCGGTTTCGATGACGGCCGGCCGGCTCGGGTGCGGAGGAATCCACAGGAAAGGGACCATCGGCCCTTCCGCGGGTCGTGCCACCGTTCGCAGACTGACCTCATCCCGTCACGGATCGTGGAGCCTTCACGCATCTTCGAGAGGGGCGGTCATGTCACATCGATGGGGGCGGGGTCTGGTACGGCTCGCCGCGCTGGTGGCGATCGTCGCCGTGACAGCGGCGGCCTGCGGCAGCGATGGCGCCAAGGAGGCCACGGACACCACCGCGACCTCGGCGGGAGCCAGCCCGACCGACCAGTCCGATCAGGGTGAGCCCGTGACCGGTGGCTCCATCACGGTCGGATTGGAGGCCGAGACCAACAGTTGGCTGCCGGGGCAAGGGAACTTCTCGAATCCCGGGATCAACGTCGCCCTCGCCATCTACGACCCGTTGCTCCGCCGCGACGAGACCGGCGAGCCCCGGCCGTACCTGGCATCGTCGCTCGAGCCCAACGACACCCTGGATGCCTGGACGCTGACGCTTCGCTCTGGAGTGCGGTTCCACGACGGCACACCGTTGAACGCCGAGGCGATCAAGACCGACTTCGACGACTACATCAAGGCACCCGGCTCGAACCTGGCCGGCTCCGTGGCTGACGTCGCGTCGGTGGACGTGATCGACGACATGACCGTCGTGTACCGGCTCAGTGCCCCGAACGCCGCCTTCCCCAGTGTGCTGACGGGCGCGGTCGGCTGGCCGTTCTCGCCGACGGCCGCGAAGGCCGCCGGCGCCGACGCCGGTTCGCAGCCGGTGGGCACCGGCCCCTTCGTGTTCGATTCGTGGCAGCGCGACAACCGTCTCGTGGTCACCCGGAACCCCGACTACTGGCGCCCGGGCCTCCCGTACCTGGACGAGATCGTGTTCCGACCCATCCCTGACGAGGAGACCCGCATCGCCAGCCTGTCCGCCGGCGACATCGACGTCTTCCAGAGTCTCCGCCAGAGCGCCATCGCCCGGACCCGTGGTCTCGACGGGGTCGACAACTACGAGCACCTCGGCAACAACAGCGGCTCGGCGATCTTCAACACCACCAAGCCACCGCTCGACGACGTACGCGTGCGCCGGGCGCTGGCCTACGCGCTCGATCAGGACCAACTCATCGACGTCCTCGGCGGCACGGGGATGACGCCGCCCCAGACGCAGTACTTCAGCGAGGACAGCCCCTTCTACTCCGATGCGGCGGCGAAGGCATGGCCTTCCAACCAACCGGACAAGGCGATCGCACTGGTCGACGAATACGTCGGTGACCCCAACCGTTCCGACGGGAAGGCGGTCGGCGACCCGATCACCATCACGTTCGACTGCCCGCCTGACCCCAGCCTCATCGAGCTGTCCCAGCTGTACCAGGCGTTCTGGGAGTCGGTCGGCGTGAAGGTCGATCTGAATCAGGTCGAACAGGCCACCCACATCAGCCAGGCGATGGCCGGTGACTACGACGCCAAGTGCTGGCGGGTCAGCTCGCAGGACGATCCGTACGTCATCTTCTCGAACTCCTTCGGTGTCGGCAGCCCGCTGAACTTCACCAACTTCACCGACCCGGTGATCACCGAGCAGATCGACGTGCTGAGGACGACCACCGACTTCGCCACCCGCAAGGCCGCGGTCGAGAAGATCTCGATGGTGCTGGCCGACCAGGTCCCGAACACCTTCACCGCGGGGACGCTGACCGTGCTCGCGGTGCGCCACGCGGTCAAGAACCTGGACGGGTGGACGTTCCCGGACGGAACCCTCGGGGAGGGTGTCCCCGGGGCCACCACGATGTGGGGCGAGGTGTGGCTGGCGTCGTAGCGGACGCCGTGCCGGCGCCCGAGGGGTTGACGCGCCGGCCGACGATCCTGCGCCTGGTCCTCCACCGCCTGCCGCCGTTGCTCGCGACGCTGTTCGCGGTCTCGGTGCTCACCTTCCTGCTCACCGACCTCTTGCCGGGCGACCCCGCGCTCCAGATCCTGGGCCCGCAGAGTGCATCCCCGGAAGCGGTGGCCCAGGTCCGCGAGGACCTGCGTCTGGACGAACCCCTCCCGTTGCGTTACGTCCACTGGGTCGGCGCCGCCGCCACCGGTGACCTGGGGCGCTCGTACCGCACCGGCCAGCAGGTGAGCGATGCCATCCTCGAGCGCCTGCCGGTGACGCTGGAGGTGGGAGGCCTGGCCATCGCCCTGGCCCTGCTCGGCTCGATCCCCCTCGGCATGCTCTCCGCCTACCGAGCGGGTGGACCGCTCGACCGGACGGTCACCGGTACCAGCTTCGCCCTGCTGGCCATCCCGAACTTCATGATGGCGATCCTGCTGATCCTGGTGTTCTCCGAGATGCTCGGTGTGCTCCCGGCGACCGGGTGGGTGTACCTGACCGAGGATCTCGGCGGGAACATCCGGGCCGCGCTCCTCCCGGCCTTGTCCATCGCGCTCGGCGAGTTGGCCGTCTACACGAGGCTGTTGCGCAGCGACATGATCGCCACGCTCCAGGAGGATTACATCGCGCTGTCGCGGGCGAAGGGGATGCCGACCTGGTGGATCCTGCTCCGGCACGGCCTGCGGCCGTCGTCGTTCTCGCTGCTCACCGTCGTCGGCTTGCAGGTGGGCGCGATCATGAGTGGGTCGGTGGTGGTCGAGACGCTGTTCGCGCTGCCGGGAGTCGGGCGGCTCCTCGTCGACTCGATCCTCCAGCGAGACCTGGTCATGGTGCAGGGGATCGCACTGGCCGTCGCCGTGTCCTACGTGGCGGTCAACGTGTTCGTCGACGTGTTGTACTCCTATCTCGATCCGAGGATCCGCCGTGGGCGCGCCTCCACACCGGCCTGACACGGAGCCGGCCCTGGCGCCGGATCACGACCTCGTCCCGACGAGCGACCACGAACCGGAGACGGTCGGGGTCGACGACCACACGATCCGACGTACCGGCAAGGGGTTCGCGTTCTGGCTGGCGGCGTCCTGGCTGGCGGTCGTCCTCATCTGCGCCTTCTTCGCCGACCGGCTGCCGGTGGCCGACCCCATGCGGCCCGACGTCGCCCACAAGCTCGCCACGCCGAGCGGCGCCCATCTGCTCGGAACCGACGGACTCGGGCGCGACATCCTCTCCCGCTTGGTGCACGGCGCCCGGGTGTCGGTGGTGGTGAGCCTCACCGCGGTCGGGGTGGGCGTGGTGGTGGGTGGAACGCTCGGCACCATCGCCGGCTTCGTCCGGGGCTGGTTCGAGACGCTCCTGATGGCGCTGGTCAACGTCATCCTCGCCTTTCCCGGCCTCGTGTTGTTGTTGGTTCTACTGGCCTACGTGGGCCAGAGCCTGACCGTGATCGCGCTCGTGATCGGGTTGCTGTCGATCCCCGTGTACACGCGCGTGGCCCGGGCCAACACCCTGGCCGTCTCCCAGCGCGAGTACGTGCTGGCGGCCCACACCATGGGCGCGGGTCGCGTCCGGATCCTCGCCCGCGAGATCGCGCCGAACGTGATCCTGCCGGTCCTCGCCTTCGGCATGGTGGCCATGGGCGTCGTGATCGTGCTGGAAGGGGCCCTCGCGTTCCTCGGGCTCAGCGTCGAGGCGCCGACCCCGACGTGGGGTGCCATGATCGCCGAGGGCAAGCGCCACCTCAGCACCGCGCCACACGTGGCCCTCATCCCCTCGGTGGCCATGTTCTTGACCGTGCTCGCCCTCAACTTCGTCGGCGACGTCCTGCGCCGGGGATACGACGTGAAGGAAGCCAACCTGTGAGGCGTCCCCCCTTCGTCCCCGTCGACGGTGCCCCGCTGCTCGAGGTGCTCGACCTCGAGACCGGGTTCGAGACTCGGCGCGGCCTGCTCCGGGCGGTCGATGGCGTGTCCTTCTCGCTCGAGCAGGGGAAGACGCTGGGCATCGTGGGCGAGTCAGGCTCCGGCAAGACGGTCCTGGCCCGGTCGGTGCTCAACCTGGTGTTGTCCCGCCACGCCGTGCGGGGCGGCCAGGTCCTCTACCGCGGCCGTGACCTCAGCGGGCTCTCGGTCCGCGAGATGACCCACGTGTGGGGCGTCGAGTTGGCATCGGTGTTCCAGGACCCGATGACCTCGTTGAATCCCACGCTGCGCATCGGCGACCAGTTGACCGAGTCGCTGTGGTACCACCTCGGCCTCCGCCGGCACGAGCTGCACCGGCACGCTCTGGCGCTGCTGCGATCGGTGGGGATTCCCGAGCCGGAGAAGCGGCTGCGCGAGTATCCCCACGAACTGTCCGGGGGGATGCGTCAACGGGTGACCATCGCCATCGCGCTGGCGTGCGGACCGCATCTGCTCGTAGCCGACGAGCCCACCACCGCGCTGGACGTGACCGTCCAGAAGCAGATCCTCGACCTGCTCGCCGCCCAGCAGCGGGAGCGGCACATGGGCATCATCCTCATCACCCACGACCTCGGTGTGGTCGCCGGTCGCACCGACGAGATCGCGGTGATGTACGCCGGCAAGATCGTCGAGCGGGCACCGACCCGGGTGCTGTTCCCCCACCGCCGCCATCCCTACACGGATGGGTTGCTGCGATCGATCCCGCGACTCGCCGACGACCCGCACACGCGGCTGTCGGTCATCCCCGGTCGGCCGCCGGATCTGGTGGGGCTGCCGCCGGGTTGCCGGTTCGCGCCGCGGTGCCCGCACGCCCAACCCCGGTGCCTCCGGCAGCAGCCGCCGTTGGAGTCCGATGGTGCCGACCACTGGTCGGCCTGCTTCTACCCCGTCGGTTCGGCGGAAGGGCTCGCCGCCCGCGAACGCAACCGTGTCGCCGGCGTCAACGCCGCCGGGACTGTGGTTCCGGCCGAGGATGCGGTGATGGTGAGCTGATGGCGGGGCCCGGTACCGCGCACCTGCGGGAGCGAAACGACCTGGTGCTCGTCGTCGAGCACCTCGTGGTCGAGTTCCCCGCACCGCACGGGGTGGTCCACGCCGTCTCCGACGTCAGCTTCGACATCGCGGCCGGGGAGACGCTCGGCCTGGTGGGCGAGTCCGGATGCGGCAAGTCGACGACGGCCCGGGCGATCATGCAGGTGCCCGCGCCGACGTCAGGGCGCGTGGTGTTCGACGGTGACGACCTGACCACGCTCGACCGGCAGACGCTGCGTCGCACGCGGCCGCGGCTCCAGATGATCTACCAGGACCCGATCTCGTCGCTGAACCCCCGACGGAAGGTCCGCGCCATCGTCGCCGAGGGCCTGTCGATCTGGCACCGTGACCGGTCGGCGGCGGTTGTCGACGGCGTGATGCGCGCCGTCGGGCTGGATCCCGAGCTCGCCGGTGATCGGCGCCCGCACGAGTTCTCCGGTGGACAATGCCAGCGGATCTGCGTCGCCCGGTCCCTCGCCCTCGATCCCGCGGTGCTGATCTGCGACGAGCCCGTCTCCGCCCTCGACGTCTCCGTCCAGGCGCAGATCCTGAACCTGCTCGAGGACATGAAGGTCCGCTACGGCCTCACGCTGCTGTTCGTCGCCCACGACCTCGCCGTGGTCAAGAACGTGAGCGACCGGGTGGCGGTGATGTACCTCGGCAAGCTGGCCGAGATCGGCCCCTCGCGGCAGCTCTACGGCCAGCCGGCCCACCCCTACACGCGGGCGTTGATGACGGCCGTGCCGGTCCCTGACCCGGAGGTGGCGATCGTCGGGGACGACGCAGTCATGGGCGAGGTCCCGTCGCCGATCTCACCGCCGAGTGGGTGCCGGTTCCGGACGAGGTGTCCGTACGCAGTGGAGCGATGTGCCGAGGAGGAACCGGCGATGCGCGAGATCGCGCCCCACCAGTTCGTCGCCTGTCACTTCCCTCGCTCGGAGCCCTTCACCGTCGCCAGCTGAGCCGCCCCGGTCCCTCCGCCGTCACGGTCGGGGTGCCGCCACCAGCCGGAACTCGATGTCGACCCGATCCCGCACGCCGGGAGGCGTCACCAGCCGGAAGCTTCGTTGGCTGAGCGCCCACGTGCCCGCGACGACGAGGTCGTCGCCGTCGCGCTCGAGGCGCGCGTCGGCACTGATGGCGTTGGTCCGGTCGCCGATCGTCAGGTCACCGGTCACGGTGGCGTCGTCGTCGGTGCCCGACGCCGACCGCAGGTCGAAGTGCAACACCGGTCGGGATCGCTCCTTGATCCACTGGCGCGCCATGGTGGCGAGCAGCGGGTTGCCGAAGTCGAAGTCGCCCACCGCCACCTCCGCGACTCCCTCGACCGGTCCATCCAGCGGTGCCTCGCCGGACTCGATGTCGAACCAACCGTTCACCGCCGTGGTCTCCGCGGTGGCGGTGTGGAGGAAGGCGTGCATGCGCGCCCGGACCAGCGACCGGTCGGCGTCGAACTCGTAGCGCATCACGCGTTGCGAATGGCGGCGACCTCTTGGAGGCCGAGGTCGGCGATGGACTTCTCACGCATCTCGACCTTGCGGACCTTGCCGGTCACCGTCATCGGGAACTCGGTGACGAAGGAGATGTAGCGCGGCACCTTGAAGTGGGCGATCGCGCCCCGGCAGTAGTCCTTGATCTGCTCCTCGGTCACGTCGGCGCCCTCCTGGAGCTGGATCCAGGCCATGATCTCCTCGCCGTAGCGCTCATCGGGGACGCCGATCACCTGCACGTCGGCCACATCGGGGTGGGTGTAGAGGAACTCCTCGATCTCACGCGGGTAGACGTTCTCGCCACCGCGGATGATCATGTCCTTGATCCGGCCGACGATGTTCACGTAGCCGTCGGCGTCCATCGTGGCCAGGTCACCGGTGTGCATCCACCCGTCGGCGTCGATCGCCTCGGCGGTGCGCTCCGGGTCGTCCCAGTAGCCCAGCATCACCGAGTAGCCGCGGGTGCAGAACTCGCCGCTGACCGGGGCATCGGCGCGGCCCCGCTGCACCACCTCGCCGGTGGCCGGGTCGACGATCTGGATCTCGACGTGGGGGTGGACCCGACCGACCGTCTGGGTGCGCTTCTCGATCGAGTCGTCCGCTCCGGTCTGGGTCGACACCGGCGATGTCTCGGTCATGCCGTAGCAGATGGTGACCTCGGACATGTTCATCTCGTCGATGACCCGATTCATGACCTCGACCGGGCACGGCGACCCGGCCATGATCCCGGTCCGCAGCGACGACAGGTCGGTGGTGGCCAGGTCGGGATGGCCCAGTTCGGCGATGAACATGGTCGGTACGCCGTAGAGGCTGGTGATCCCCTCGGCTTCGATGGCGGCGAGGACCGCGCCGGGGTCGAAGGTCGGGCTGGGCACGACCATCGCCGCCCCGTGGACGGTGGCGGCCAGGTTGCCCATCACCATGCCGAAGCAGTGGTAGAAGGGCACCGGGATGCCGATCCGGTCGTGTTCGGTGTAGCCGCAGCCGGCGCCGACGAACCGGGCGTTGTTGAGGATGTTGACGTGGCTGAGCGTCGCCCCCTTGGGGCGCCCGGTGGTCCCCGACGTGTACTGGATGTTGATGGGGTCGTCGGGTTCGAGCTCGGCGGAGCGGCTCCGGAGGGTGTCGATGGGTACCGACTCACCCGCATCGAGCAGGTTGTCCCAGTCGTCGGTGTCGAAGCACAGGGTCCGTTCGAGCGTCGGCACCGACGCGGCCACCTCGTCGACCATGGCCCGGTAGTCGGAGGTGAGGTAGGAGGTCCGGGTCACGAGGAGACGGCATCCCGACTGGTCGAGCGCGTACTGCAGCTCGTTGGTCCGGTAGGCCGGGTTCACGTTGACCTGGATGGCGCCGATCTTCGCCGTGGCGTACTGGACCCAGACCCACTCGGCGAAGTTCGGGCTCCACATACCGACCCGATCGCCTCGCTCGATGCCCAGCGCCAGCAGCCCCCGAGCGACCCGGTCGACGGTGGCGTCGAATTCCCGATAGGTCTGGCGGATGCCCTGGTGGACCACCACCAGCGCCTCCCGGTCGGGGAAGCGGGCGACCGTCGCCTCCAGGTTGTGGCCGATCGTCTCGTGCAGGAGCGGGACATCGGTCG
>CAVSXR010000028.1:0-19002 GCA_963731885.1 uncultured Acidimicrobiaceae bacterium
GCAGGCGGGTGGCGGCCGCCAGCTGCTCCCAGGTGTTGGCTCCCTGCTCCTCGCGGAGGATGGCGGCCTCGGGGACGCCGTGCTGGCGGAGATAGGTGAAGCTGGCTGCCGCCTCGGTGAACCGGTCGCCCGTCTGCTTGCCTCCGGTCACCACCATCACCGGTGCCACCCCGGCCCGGTAGAGGTCGAGGGCGTGAGCGAGGCGTCCGGCGAGCACGGGCGAGGGGGTGCCGTCGTACTGGGCCGCGCCGAGCACGATGATGGCCTCGGCAGGGTCCTGGTGGGCCTGGTTGCTGGCGTTCCACACCTGCAGGAACGTGATGAAGACGTACAGGGCGAGTGCGGCGGCCGCGAAGATCCCTGCCCGGACGGCGATCCGGAGCACGCGGCGGGCCATCACTCGTCGAGCACCGCCCGCGCCGCTCGGAGGCGGGCGAGCGTCTCGTCCCGGCCGAGGACCTCGAGCGATTCGAACAGCGGCGGGCCCACCGTCCGGCCGGTGACCGCGACCCGGATCGGCGCCTGGGCCTTGCCGAGCTTGAGTCCCTGGGCCTCGCCCACCGCGAGCAACGTCCGGTGGAGGGCGTCCGCCGACCACTCGACCGTGTCGAACGCCTCGATGGCCCCGTCGAGCATGGCGCGGGCGACCTCGGGGGCCTTGCCCATCACCTTGGCCCACGACTCCTCGTCACGCGGCGCCGAGTCGAGGTAGAGGAAGTCGACCATCGGCTCGGCGTCGGGGAGCAACCGGACCCGTTGCTGGAGCACCGGGGCCAGCCGGCGGATCGGCTCCAGCGATCGATCGGGATCGGCGAGGAACGGGATGGTGGCGTCGACGAACTGCTCGGGGGTCATCGCCCGTACGTACTCGGCGTTGAAGTGCTCGAGCTTGCGCTCGTCGAAGAACGCCGGGGCCGGGTTCACGTCCTCGAGCCGGAACTGGTCGATGATCTCCGCCATCGGGCGGATCTCGACCTCGTCCTTCGGACCCCACCCGAGGAGCGCGAGGTAGTTCATCATCGCCTCGGGGAGGAAGCCGCGATCGCGGAACTCTCCGACCGCGACGGAGTCACGCCGCTTGGACAGCTTCTTGCGGCTCTCGTTGACCAGCAGGGGCAGGTGGGCGAGCACCTCGGGTCGGCCGAGGCCGAGGGCATCCCGCAGGAGCAGGTACTTCGGGGTGCCGTTGACGTGGTCCTCGCCCCGGACGACGTGGGTGATGCCCATGGCGGCATCGTCCATGGCGTTGGAGAGCAGGAAGACCGGCAGCCCGTTCGACCGGAGCAGGACGAAGTCCTCGATGGTGGCGTTGTCGAAGCGGACCTCCCCCCGGATGACGTCGGTGAAGGCGGTGACCCCGTCGTCGGGGCTCCGGAAGCGCAGCGCGGTGGTGGGCCCGGGCGGGACATCGCGATCTCGGCAGTGGCCGTCGTAGCCGGAGGACCCCGCCTCGCGGGCTCGGTCCTGGATCTGCTCCGGGGTGCAGTCGCACCAGTAGGCCTGGCCGGCGTCGAGCAGCGAGCGGGCCCCGGCAGCATGGTCGTCGAGGTGGTCGGCCTGGTAGACGACGTCGCCGTCCCACTCCAGACCCAGCCACCGCATGGCGTCGAGGATGTTCTCGGTCAGTTCCGGGCGGTTGCGCTCCCGGTCGGTGTCCTCCACCCGCAGCAGGAACGCACCGCCGGTGCGGCGGGCGACCAGCCAGTTGAACAGCGCGGCGCGAGCGCCCCCGACATGGAGGTAGCCGGTCGGTGAGGGCGCGAAGCGGAGACGGGGTGGGGCGGACACCGGTCCGAGCGTACCGGTGCCGGCTGGGGCTCCCGGGCAGGCCTCCGCCGATGCTCAGCCGGCGGCGGTCGCGCCCAGGAGCGACGGCGCGACGTGCTGCGCCGCCGGCGGGACGTCCAAGGTCTGGAGGATGAAGGGGGCGATCTCGGTGGTGGGAACCCGGTCCCGGGACGGCCGACCACGCCCTGTCGGGGATCGAACAACGACCAGCGTGCCCTCGGGGACGTGGTAGCCGGTGCTGGCGACCTCGTCCTCGATCTCGACCACCTCGAGGCCGAGTGATGCCGGATCACGCACCTCGCCGGCCACCTCCACGTCGCCGATGGCATCGTCCGCCTGGCCGAACTCGATCGAGAAGAACCCCTCGGCCTCGTCGAAGACGATGGGCTTCGATCCCACGGTCATCGACTCCAGCCGGGACCGCAGGAGATTCCGGGCGGTCTCGTCGCCGACCTGGGCGCTGACGTGGGGATCCATGGCCGGCCGGCGCTCGACCAGGGCAGGCTCGATGCCGACGTCGGCGACGAAGGCCTCGAGATCCCGCAGGTAGAGCTGGCGGCCCACCGGGGTCCCCTGGGCGGCCTGCTGTCCCATGGACGAGGTGATGACGAGGATCGACCCCGTCCGCTCGCAGTGGTCCCGCAGCCGACCCACCATCCGGTCGGCATGGGCGAAGGCGGCCGCCAGCTCACCGCTCCAGCGCTGGACCCACTCGTCGTCGAACCCGAAGGTCTCGGGCGGGTAGTCCTCGGGCCAGGTGGCGGCCCAGTAGCGGTGCATGGCCGAGGCGACGTGGTTGGTGAAGAAGGCGGCCGCGTCGGGGCGGGTGGACCGGAGTTGGTGCATGAACAGGTCGAACGCCAGCACCGACTGGAACGATCGGCGCCGCACCCTCGTCTCGGGCCGCAACCGTTCGCCGACCAGTTGGCGCACCAGACGGGCGACCGTGACCGGTCGCAGCCCGAGCCGCGGGGCCTGGAGCAGGAACCGCCGAGCCGCGGCGATGTCGATCGACGTGGACACGTTCCGGGCCGACGCCCGGGCCATCGAGAGGTTGAACGCCTGGAACGACGACAGTTCGGGCGGATGGGTGACGGGCGTGGGCGCGAACGTGTCGGGGACGAAGAACGCGTACCGGTCGACGTCGGCGGGGAGCTCGGCGGTGTGGAGCAGTCCGAACACCCCGACTCGGCGACCGGCAGCCGAGGCGACCGCCCACCACGGGGCCGCCACGGCGTCGGCGTGGCTGGTGTCCTGGCCGAAGTGGCCGATGCCGTGGACGGTGTTCGGAACCCCCCGGTGCACGGTGGGCCACGTCACCCACGGGGACAGGTGGCCCTCGTCGACCGCCACCGACGTCCACTGCTCGGAACGGGCCAGGAGCCGGGCGAGTGCCGAGCCGGGATGGGCGTCGACCCACCAGTCGACCACCTTCCACGGCACCTCGTTGAGCTCGAAGACCACCACCGGCGTCACGGTGCACCAGACTACGGGCCGCCCGTGCCAGCCTGGTCAGGTGCCCGACGCTCCCGATCCAGAGGACGAGACCACGGTGGTGGTCACCGCGGCCGCTGCGGTGGCCCCCGTGCAGGTGTGGGACGTGCTCACCACCCGCACCGCGGAGTGGTGGGGTGAGCCCTACCTCGGGCCCCAGCAGGGCTACATGCGGCTCGAACCACGGCTCGGTGGACGGCTGTGGTCGGGGGCGGTCGACGCCTCATCGGGCGAGCTCCACGGCACCGTCCGGGCCTGCGATCCACCGGAGCGACTCGAGATCGGCAGCGTGCTCGTGCCCGGGGCGTACGCCGGGAGCATCACCATCACCATCGAGAAGACCGCGCTCGGTTCGGAGATCCACGTCGAGCAGATGGCGAGGGGCCGCATCGCGGCCAGCATCGAGGACCGCATCGCCCACGGTTGGACGCAGATGACCGCGGCCTTGGCCGAGCTCGCCGAGCACTGAGTTTCACGAGGGCGCCCACCCGCGCGATCGCCGGATGACCGGCACCCGGGTCACGACCTACCTGGACGAGCGGTTCGGTGTTGTCGCGGCGCGTGCTCAGGACACGACCGGTGGGCCGCATCGACGCGGTCGCGGCCTCGGTCCTTGGCCCGGTAGAGGGCGGCGTCGGCACGGCGCAGCGAATCCTCCGGGCGTTCGTCGGTCGCCCAGATCTCGGTGACACCGATGCTGGCCGTGCACGACAGGACCTGGTCCGCGTACCCGACGCGCATCGCCGACAGCTCGCACCGGAGGCGCTCGGCCAGGGCCAGTCCCTGGTGCAGGTTCGCACCCCGCGACACGAGGGCGAACTCCTCGCCACCGATGCGACCGAGCACGTCGACCGCCCGGAGTTCACGGGCCAGGAGCCCACTGACACTCCGCAGGACGGCGTCACCAGCAGCATGCCCGTGGGTGTCGTTGATCTCCTTGAAGAGGTCCAGATCCAGCGTGAGCAACGCCGCGGGTTGGCCGCTCCGGCGAACCCACGCCAGCTCGCGGCCGAACTCTTCGAAGAACCTGCGACGGTTGAGCAACCCGGTGAGGCCGTCGGTGCTCGCGAGCCGCTCCAGCTCCTCCTGCTGCTCATGAAGGCGCTGGAGGGCGAGATGAGACTCGGTGACGTTGAAGGCCATCCACACGACCAGGTCGATCCGACCCTCCTCACCCGGGAGCGGCGCGACCCGTCCTTCGAACCAGAGGTCGTCGGACAACCCGGCCCTCTCGCCGACACCGCCGACATCGTTCCGGCTGAGCTGGTACTCGTAGTCGACGACACGGTCGTGGTCGAGAGCTTCGTGGATGCGCTCCAGGAACCCGTCCGCCAGGTGCTCAGGAAGGACATCGTGCATGTATCTGTCGAACCAGGCAACCGTTTGCTCGCCGGCTGTCCGCGCCTCGGCGCCGTGAACTCCGTGGTCGGGACGAAGGAACTCGGGCCGGTGCTTCAGCGCCCTGCACTCGGATGGCCGCTGGTGTGGGATCAGGACGCCAGGAGACTGCGATCCAGGCACCCAGCGGGGACGGGCCCAGGATCACCTGGGGCGGACCGCCGCTGATGGCCAAATCTGACCGCGAACGGATCCACTTCCACATTGCGCTCGGCAACAGGCACATCGACCGATGCGGCCGTGGTCGAGCTGCTTCGACTCGGAGCCACACTCCTCGACGGCGATGGTCACCGATGCCTCGGAGCGGTTGCCCTCGCCGATGTGGACGGCAACGAGCTCTGCCTGGTGGGCGTGAGACCGGCTCGGGCGCTACGGCTCGGGTCCGGTGGGGTGGTGGGCCCGGTCCGGTCAGTCGATGGCGAGCTGATCGCGCCAGTCGGCGGCGTAGCGATCGCTCACCTGCTGCGGGGTCTGGCGGAGCACGTCGGCATCGACCAGGTCGGCGATGTGGCGCAGATCGGCGTAGTGGTGGAAGTGCCCGACCTCCTCGAACAGCTCCTTGCGCAGGAGCACGAGGCCGGGATCGGCGTCGGGATCGAGGAAGCCGAACAGCGTGGCTCCGATCCGCAGGTCGTGCATGGTGGGGGCACGGCCGATGATCGACGCCCGCTTGAGGCCCACGGCCACGATGCCGGCGAGGGCATCGCGGGCAGTGCTCGCCCTCGGTGAGCACGAGGTCGGGTTCGAGCAGGCCGGCGAGCTTGAGGGCGTAGCCCTGGTCGGGGCCCTGGCTGCCGAGGCGGTCACCCGAGGGTTGGCGCTCGTGATCGGCGAAGTCGGCCGGCCGGTTGACCCACCACGTGTCGGGCCGTCGGGGCGGCGACTGGTAGGCGCGGACCTTGTCTCCGGGGGTGGTGGGGACGAATTCGGGCGCTGCCATCGCCGCCGATCGTACCGAGACCATCTCGTTGCCGAGGAATGTCGATGGGGGTGGGAGCTGCCGAGGGAGGAACGACCGACGTACCCACCGATCCGAGCCGAGCGCCAGCGAGGCGGTCAACGCGACCGGCGGACGCAGGCTCCGTGCAACGGGAGCTGCCGAGGGAGGAACGACCGACATGCCCACCGATCCGAGCCGAGCGCCAGCGAGGCGGTCAACGCGACCGGCGGACGCAGGCTCCGTGCCAACGGGAGCTGCCGAGGGAGGAACGACCGGACGTGACCCGCCCGATCCGAGCCGAGCGCCAGCGAGGCGGTCAACGCGACCGGCGGATCGCAGGCTCCGTGCCAACGGGAGCTGCCGAGGGAGGAACGACCGACATGCCCACCGATCCGAGCCGAGCGCCAGCGAGGCGGTCAACGCAACCGGCGGACGCAGGCTCCGTGCAACGGGAGCTGCCGAGGGAGGAACGACCGAAGGCAGCTCAAGAAGAATGATGCAGCAGGCCGAAGAGGATGCCGTCGATGAGGGCGACCCAGCTGGCCTCGATCACGTTCTCGGAGACCCCGACGGTGAACCACGAATCGTCGCCGTTGGACGACTCGATGAGGACCCGGGTGACGGCGCTGGTGCCAACGGCGGTGTCGAGCACGCGAACCCGGTAGTCGACCAGGTGGATGCCGCCGAGCGCCGGGAAGTGACCGTTGAGCGCCTTGCGCAGCGCAGAGTCGAGGGCGTTGACCGGGCCGTTGCCCTCCCCCACCGCGATGCGGCGGTCGTCGTCGATCCACACCTTGACGGTGGCTTCGTTGCTCAGTTCGATCCCGTCGCCGGGCCAGGCCACGCCCTCGCGGTGGTAGGAGCTGACCCGGTAGGACTCCACCGCGAAGTAGTCCTGTCGCCAGCCGGTGGCCCGGCGCATGAGCAGTTCCAGCGATGCGTCGGCGGCCTCGAAGACGTAGCCCCGGGACTCGAGCTCGTTGACCCGCTTGGCCAGGTCGGCGGATGCCGGGCCGTCGAGCTCGATGCCGAACTCGCTGGCCTTCATCTGCATGCCGGCGCGGCCCCCGAGGTCGCTGACCAGGACCCGGGTGTGGTTCCCGACCGCCGCGGGGTCGACGTGCTCGTAGCTCTTGTTCCCCGCCTTGCCGAGGGCGGAGGTGTGCAGCCCGCCCTTGTGGGCGAACGCCGACGACCCCACGTACGGGTCGGCGGCGTGGGGCGGGAGGTTGACGAGCTCGCTCACGTGCCGGGACACCGCGGTGAGCCGGCTGATGTTGCCCTCGGGCAGGCACGGGATGCCCATCTTCAGCTCGAGGTTGGGGATGCACGTCATCAGGTTGGCGTTGCCGGTGCGCTCGCCGTAGCCGTTGACGGTTCCCTGCAGCTGGGTCGCACCCCCGACCACCGCGGCGATGGAGTTGGCCACCGCGCAGCCGGTGTCGTTCTGGGTGTGGATGCCGATCTGGACGTCGTCGCCGAAGTGGGCCACCACCTCGCTGGTGATGCGCTGCACCTCGTGCGGGAGCGAACCGCCGTTGGTGTCGCACAGCACGAGGCACTCGGCGCCGGCGATGGCGGCGGCCTCGAGCACCCGCATGGTGAACTCGGCGTTGGCCTTGTAGCCGTCGAAGCAGTGCTCGGCGTCGAAGAAGACCCGCAGGCCGGCCGCGGTCAGGAACTCGACCGAGTCGGCCACCATGGCGACACCCTCGTCGAGGGTGGTCCCGAGGGCCTCGATCACGTGGAAGTCCCACGACTTGCCCACGATGCACGCCGTCGGCGTCTGGGCCTCGACCAGGGCCTGCAGCGTGGGATCGCTGTCGGTCCGGCCCGCCGGCTTGCGGGTGGACCCGAACGCGACGAGTTGGGACGTGGCCAGCTTCAGGTCGGTCGGCGCCCGGCGGAAGAACTCGGCGTCCTTGGGATTCGCCTGGGGGTACCCGCCCTCGATCCAGCGGACACCGAGGTGGTCGAGCTGCTCGGCGATGCGCAGCTTGTCCTCGACCGAGAGCGAGATGCCCTCGAACTGGGCGCCGTCGCGCAGCGTGGTGTCGAAGATGTCGACCCGGCGGACCGTGCCGTGCGTTCCCGACCCAGCGGTCTCGGCTACCGGCACAGCTCCACCCAGTCCTTGTGCTGGGGCAACTCACCCCGAACGCACTTCGCGTACTCGGCCGCGATGGCCGTGGTGGCCGGGCCGGGACAGGGCAGGGGACGATCGTCGACGCTGTTGACGGCCGACACCTCGGCCGCCGTGCCGCACAGGAACATCTCGTCGGCGATGTAGAGGTCGGAGCGGGCGATGTCGTCGACCACCACCTCGTAGCCGAGCTCGGCGGCGAGCACGGTGACCGTGTCCTGGGTGATGCCCTGCAGGGCGCCCGACGACAGCGGCGGCGTGAGCAGCTTCCCCTTGCGGGACACGAAGATGTTCTCACCGGTGCACTCCGACACCAGACCGGCCCGGTTCAACATGATGGCCTCGTCGTAGCCGGCCTTGAGCGCCTCGACCTTGGCCAGTGAGCTGTTGACGTAGTTGCCGGTGGTCTTGGCCGCGGGAGGCATCGTGTTGTGGTCGTGGCGCGTCCACGACGAGATCTTCATCCGCACACCCTTGGTGGCCGAGTCCTCGCCGAGGTAGGCGCCCCACGGCCAGCATGCGATGGCCACGTCGACCGAGCAGGGCAGCGTGTTGAGGCCCATCTCGCCGTAGCCGTAGTAGGCGATCGGACGGATGTAGCACGAGGGCAGGCCCGACTCGCGCACGACGAGCTTGGTCGCCTCGACCAGCTCCTCCACCGAGTACGGCATGTCCATCATCAGGATCTTCGCCGAGTTGTGCAGGCGCTCCATGTGCTCGGTGAGCCGGAACACCCCGGGACCCTCGCTGGTCTCGTAGGCCCGGATCCCCTCGAACACACCCATCCCGTAGTGGAGCGTGTGGGTGAGGATGTGGATGTTCGCCGAGTCCCAGGCGACCATCTCGCCGTTCATCCAGATCTGCTCGGTCGGTGTGATGGGCATGACGTGCTCCGTGTCTGTCGTGGATTCAGGCGAGACGGGCGGCGACGGCGTCGCCGATCTCGGTGGTCGATCCGGTGGGTGCATCCTCGCATGCCACCCGGATCCGGGTGGCGGCATCGGTTTCCCCGAGGAACTCCAGCATCATCGCCGCCGACAGGATGGCGGCAAGGGGGTTGGCCTTGTTCTGGCCGCCGATGTCGGGGGCCGAGCCGTGGACCGGCTCGAACATCGACGGGGCGGTGCGGTCAGGGTTGAGGTTGGCGCTGGCGGCGAGTCCGATGCCTCCGGAGACCGCGCCGCCGAGGTCGGTGAGGATGTCGCCGAACAGGTTGTCGGTGACGATGACCGAGTACTGCTGGGGGTTGGTCACGAAGTGGATGCAAGCGGCGTCGATGTGCTGGTAGCCGGTCTCGACCTCCGGGTACTCGGCCGCCACCGCATCGAAGGTCCGCTGCCACAGGTCGCCGGCGAAGGTGAGCACGTTCGTCTTGTGGACGAGCGTCAGCTTCTTGCGGTCGCGGCTCTGGGCCAGCTCGAAGGCGTAGCGGACGCAACGCTCGACGCCCATGCGGGTGTTGACCGATCCCTGGGTGGCGACCTCGTGCGCCGTGCCCTTGCGGAGGAAACCGCCCTCGCCGGCGTAGGTGCCCTCGGTGTTCTCCCGGACCACCAGGAAATCGATGTCCCGCTCGGGCAGCAGGAAGGGCCGCAGGTTGATGTACTGATCGAACGAGAACCGGGTCTTGAGGATGATGCCGCGCTCGATGATGCCGGCGGGCACCTCGCCGGGGGCGCCACCGAGGGCCCCCATGAAGATGGCGTCGAAGTCGCGGAGCTGCTCGAGGGTCTCGTCGGAGAGGACCTCGCCGTCGCGCTTCCAGCGCTGGGCGCCCAGGTCGAACTCCGTCGCCTCGAAGTCGACACCGGCGGCGCGCATGACCTTGAGGCCCTCGCCCACCACGTCGGGTCCGATGTAGTCACCGCCGATGACGGCGATCCTGTGCGACATTGAGCTGCTCCCTGGAACGACGAAACCGCCCACCGGGAGGGCGGACGGTCGGAACAGCGCACACCGGGAGGTGCGCGCTAGCGAATGGATACGGCGACGACGATGCGCGGGGCCCCGACTGGGCAGAGCTGGTGCTGAACCATCGTCACAGCATGCAATGCAACTCGGTCCGGCCGCCGGCGTCAACCCGAACTGCGCACCGTTCCCGAGCTGAGCACGAGCCGCCCGGTGCCGGTAGCCTCATCGGATGGCCGAAAGTGACACCAAGGGCGTGCTCCACGACGCGCCGGACAAGGACGTCCACCACCTCACCCAGGCGGCGTACGACCGGCTCAAGGCCGAGTACGAGGATCTGACGACCCACAAGAAGATCGACATCGCCCGCAAGATCGAGGCCGCCCGCGAGCTCGGCGACCTGTCCGAGAACGGCGACTACCACGCCGCCAAGGAGGAGCAGGGCAAGATGGCCGGGCGCATCGCCCATCTCAATGCCATCCTCGAGAACCACGTCATCGTGGAGGCCGGCGGGTCCACGGAGGTCCGGACCGGCTCGGTGGTCACCATCCGCTACGAGGGTGACGACGACACCGAGCAGTACCTCCTCGGCTCCATCGAGGAGCGTTCCGACGACCTCGAGGTCGTGAGCCCGGGCTCGGCGCTGGGCGCGGCGATGATGGGGAAGAAGGCCGGGGATTCCGTGTCGTACGAGACCCCCACTGGCGCCACGCTCACCGTCGAGATCGTGGCGATCGACTGACCGGGATGGACGACACCGCCGAGCTGTGGCTCCCCCCTGGCCGACAGCTCCGGCTGCCCGGGAGGGGCACGACCTTCGTCCGCGAGATCGAAGGGCCGCCGGGTGCCCCGTGCATCGTCCTCCTCCACGGCTGGACGGTCACCGCCGATCTGAACTGGTTCACGGCGTACGCCGCGCTGGGGCAGCGATTCCGGGTGGTGGCCATGGACCACCGCGGCCACGGTCGTGGCATCCGCAGCCGCCGACGCTTCCGGCTGGCCGACTGCGCCGACGACGTGGCGTCGCTCTGCGAGGTGCTCGGCGTGGAACGCTGCATCCCGGTCGGCTACTCGATGGGCGGACCCATCGCGATGCTGACCTGGCACCGCCATCCCGATCTGGTCGATGGGCTGGTGTTGTGCTCGACCTCGCCGTACTTCCGTGGCTCCGGTCCCGAGGGTGCCCTGTTCTCGATGCTGCCCGTCGTCGCCGGCGCGGGCCGGATCGCGCCTCGCATCGTCCGCCAGCGCGTCTCGCGCCAGTTCCTCGGCAACCGGACCGACGACACCGCGGTGGGACGCTGGGCCCGCCGCCAGATCACCTCGGCCGATCCGGTGGCCGTCGCCGAGGCCGGGGCGTCGCTGGGCCGGTTCGACGCTCGGCCCTGGCTGCACGAGATCGACGTCCCCACCGCCGTGGTCGTCACCACGCTCGACAACGCCGTGCCGCCGGGACGGCAGGCCATGCTCGCAGACAACATCCCCCAGGCCCTCCGCTACGACGTCGCCGCCGACCACACGGCCTGCGTGACCTCGGCCGATCAGTTCGTCCCCGCCCTGGTCCGGGCCTGCCAGTCGGTCAGCCGGGCCACCACCGGCCGTTACTGACCCGACACCCGGCTCCCGTCAGGCGAGGGCGGACTCGATGGTGGACGCGGCGGTGAGGACGTGGGCGCCGAAGCGCTGACCGGGGCGCTTGGTCGTGCGCTCGATCGGACCGCTGACGCTGACCGCGGCGATCGTCCGACCGTCGACGATCACGGGCGCCGACACCGAGGCGACGCCCGACGCCCGCTCGGCCACCGACGCCACCCATCCCTCGCGGCCCACCTCGCCGCCGAGCACCCGGCCGGCCGACCCGACGTCGATCGGGAGCCGGGCACCGACGCTGACGATGGTGCGCAGTTCCTCCGACGAGTCGACCGCGGCCACGCACAGCCGCTCGCCCCCGTCCTCGACGTAGAGCTGGGTCGACTCGCCCGTCTCCTGTTGCAGCCACTCGAGGGCAGGACGAGCGGCCCGGGCGAGCGGGAACGCCTCGGCGGCGACCCGCCCGAGGCCGATGAGGCCGAGACCGAGGGCGTACGCGCCATCAGGATCGCGGCGGAGCAGGCCGTGGACCTCGAGGCCGGCGGCCAGCCGGTGCGCCGTGGCCCGGGCGATGCCCGTCCGATCGGCGAGATCGGCGGGGCGCACGGGACCGGTGGCGACGGTGCGCAGGATGCGCACCGCCTTGTCGAGCACGCCGATTCCGCTTAGGGTGTCCATTGGTTGAGAACTCTATCTCAGAATGTGAGATTGTCATGTCTTCCGAGCCCACGGCCAAGACGCTGAGCGAGAAGGTGTGGGACCGCCATGTGGTCCACGCCGGCGACGACGGCGACCTGCTGTACATCGACCTCCATCTCATCCACGAGGTCACCTCGCCCCAGGCGTTCGACGGGCTCCGCCTCAACGGCCGGACCGTGCGCCGGCCCGACCTCACGCTGGCGACCATGGACCACAACGTCCCCACCGCCGACATCGACCAGCCGGTGGCCGATCCGATCTCCAAGAAGCAGATGGACACGCTGGCCACCAACTGTGACGAGTTCGGGATCGTGTGCCACGCCATGGGCCAGCCGGGCCAGGGCATCGTCCACGTCATCGGCCCGGAACAGGGCTACACCCAGCCGGGCATGACGATCGTGTGCGGCGACTCGCACACGTCGACCCACGGTGCGTTCGGCTCGATCGCCTTCGGCATCGGCACGTCCGAGGTCGAGCACGTGCTCGCCACCCAGACCCTCCCCCAGCGCAAGCCGGGCACCATGGCCGTCACCGTCGACGGTGAGGTGCGACCCGGCGTCACGGCCAAGGACATCGTGCTGGCCATCATCGGCCGCATCGGCACCGGCGGCGGCATCGGCTCGATCATCGAGTACCGCGGCTCGGCCATCCGAGCCCTCTCGATGGAAGGCCGCATGACGGTGTGCAACATGTCGATCGAGGCCGGCGCCAAGGCCGGTCTCATCGCGCCGGACGACACGACGTTCGCCTACCTGCGGGACAAGCCCCACGCACCCAGCGGTGCGGACTGGGACGCGGCCGTCGAGGACTGGAAGACGCTGTTCACCGACGACGACGCCACCTTCGACAAGGAGGTGGTGATCGACGCGGCCACGATCGAGCCGCACGTCTCCTGGGGCACGAACCCGGCCCAGGTGGCCCCCATCTCGGCGGCCGTGCCCGACCCGGCCAGCTTCGCCGAGGCGTCCGAGCGGGAAGCGGCCAGCCGCGCCCTCGAGTACATGGGCCTCACCGCGGGCACCCCGATGCGGGAGGTCGCCGTCGACACCGTCTTCATCGGCTCCTGCACCAACTCCCGCATCGAGGACCTGCGGGCCGCCGCCGCTGTCGCCGAGGGACGGATGGTCACGGTGGGCCGGGCCATGGTGGTGCCGGGCTCGTTCGCGGTGAAGGACCAGGCCGAGGCCGAGGGCCTGCACGAGATCTTCCGCGCCGCCGGTTTCGACTGGCGGGAGCCGGGCTGTTCGATGTGTTTGGCCATGAACCCCGACAAGCTGGCTCCCGGCGAGCGGTGCGCCAGCACGTCCAACCGCAACTTCGAGGGCCGCCAGGGGCGGGGCGGGCGCACCCACCTCGTCTCCCCCGCGGTCGCCGCCGCCACCGCCATCGCCGGCCACTTCGCCACCCCCGCTGATTTGGAGAACCGATGAGAGCCGTCCGCACCATCGAGGGCACCGCGGTCCCGCTGGACCGCTCCGATGTCGACACCGACCAGATCATCCCGTCCGATTGGCTCAAGCGGGTCGAGCGCACCGGGTTCGAGAAGGGCCTGTTCTCGGAATGGAAGGACGACCCCGCCTTCGTCCTCAACCAGGAGCAGTACCAGGGCGCCAACGTGCTGATCGGTGGGCCGAACTTCGGGACCGGGTCGTCACGCGAGCACGCGGTGTGGGCCATCCAGCAGTACGGGTTCGAGGCGGTGGTGTCGCCGCGCTTCGGCGACATCTTCCGGAACAACTGCACCAAGAACGGCCTGGTCCCGGTGCAGGTCAGCGCCGAGATCGGCGAGCACCTGCTCCGGATGGTCGAGGCCGATCCCGGGCCTCGTGTTCGAGATCGACGTGGAGGCGCGCACGCTGCGGGCCGGTGATGTCGACTGTGAGTTCCCGCTCGACGACGCCACCCGGCACCGCTTCCTGGAGGGCCTGGACGACGTCGGGCTCACCCTCCAGCTCGAGGGCGAGATCACGACGTTCGAGCGGACCCGCCCGGCGCACCTCCCCACCGTGAGCTGACGCTTCGCTGGGACCTCGCCGTCATCCCACCGGTGCATCGCCGGCGAGGATCCTCTCGTTCGGGGTCACCGATGTCTCGTCGGCGAGGATCCTCGGGTTCGTAGCAACCGCCGGGGGTCGACTACTTCGGTGGCATGCGGATGCCACCGTCGACCCGCACGACGTGGGCGTTCATGTAGCTGTTGGTGAGCAGCTCGGCCGCCATGGAGGCGAACTCGTCGGCGGTGCCGAGGCGCTTGGGGAACAGCACGCTCTGGCCGAGCTGCGCCTTGAACGCCTCGGACGCCTCGCCCTCGCCGTAGATCGGCGTGTCGATGAGGCCAGGGGCGATGCAGTTGAGCCGGATGCCGGCGGCGGAGAGATCGCGGGCCACGGGGAGGGTCATGCCCACGACACCGCCCTTGGACGACGAGTAGGCCGCCTGGCCGATCTGGCCGTCGAAGGCGGCGACCGACGTGACGGTGACGATGGCGCCCTTCTGGCCGTCGTCGTCGGGCTCGTTCAGGCTCATGGCCGAGGCGCCCAGGCGGACGCAGTTGAACGTGCCGATCAGGTTGACCTCGATGACCTTGCGGTAGACGTCGAGATCGTGGGCCGACTCGTAGGCCCCGTCGCGACCGATGGTGCGGGTGGCGAAGCCGATGCCGGCCGCGGTCACCATGGTGCGGAGCGGGCCCATCTCCTTGGCGGCCTCGATCGCGGCGATGACCTCGTCGGTGTTGGTGACGTCGGCGTGGACGAAGACACCGTCGATGTCCTTGGCCACGGCCTCGCCCTTGTCGTCGTTCATGTCGACGACGACGACGTGCTGGCCCTTCGACGCGAGCAGACGGGCGGTGGCCTCGCCGAGGCCGCTGGCCCCGCCGGTGATGACAGATGAAGAACCGGTGATTTCCATGACGGGTGAGAATATTGACTGAACGGTCAAGAGGACCAATGCGCAGCATTGGTCGACGAACCCGAAGGGTTCGCATTGACTGGTCGGTCAAGAGGACCAATGCGGCTCAGACCAGTTCGTGCCAGCGGGCCGGGTGGGTGTGCTCCCGGTCCCACGCCGTGATCCAGGCCCGGAAGTCGGCCACCGGCATCGACCGGGCGAAGAGATGCCCTTGGGCGAAGCGACAGCCGGCGTCGGCGAGGCGCTCGAGCTGCTCCTCGGTCTCGATGCCCTCGGCGACGATGTCGATCTCGAGCACATCGGCCAGGCGGGTGAGCATGGTCACGATGACGGTGTCGGAGTCGACCCGCTCGAAGCCGGCGACGATGGACCGATCGATCTTCACCAGGGCGACGGGGAGCTCGCGCAGGTAGCGCAACGAGGCGTGCCCGACGCCGAAGTCGTCGACGGAGATCGCCACCCCGACGTCCCGCAGGGCCCGCAAGGTGGTGGCGGCCTCACCGAGGTCACGGACCAGCGTGGTCTCGGTCAGCTCGATGGTCAGGCGGTCGGCGTCGACGTCCCAGCGCCGCAGTGCGGACGCCACGTCGTCGACCACACCGGGATGGTCGACGTGACGGCCGGACAGGTTCACGCTCAGGACCATCTCTGCCAGGCGGGGGTCGCGACCCCAGTCGGCCAGCACCCCGGCCGCTCGGTCGAGCATCTGACGCCCGATGTCGACCACCAGCGAGGAGTCCTCGGCCAGCGCGATGAAGTCGGTGGGAGGGATCTCGTCACCGTTGGCCAGCGTCCAGCGGCACAGGAGCTCGGCGCCGCTGACCTGACCGGTCCGCAGATCGATGACCGGCTGCACGTGCACACCGAGCTCGTCGCGATCGACGGCCCGGCGCAGCTCGCGCTCGAGGTCGAAGCGCTGCTCGACCCACAGCCGCATCGCATCGTCGAAGACGCGGATCTGGCCGGGCCCGGTCGATTTGGCCTGGTACATGGCCAGGTCGGCGTCGCGGAGATGGTCGATGTCGTCGTCGGCGTCAGGGGCCAGCCAGGTGACGCCGATGGACGCGGTGACGTGCACCGTGTCGAGCCCGAGGACCACCGGACCGGACAGCGCCATCTGGATGCGTTCCGCCAGGCGGACGACCGTGGCGATGTCGGCGGCGTCCTCGGCGATGACCACGAACTCGTCACCGCCGTTGCGGGCCACGAAGTCGGTGTCGCGGGTGGCGGCCACGAGGCGCTCGGCCACGCTGATCAGCACGACGTCGCCGGCGCGGTGGCCGAGGGTGTCGTTGACGACCTTGAAGCGATCGAGGTCGACGAACAGCACCCCGAAGCCGGTCCCCGACCGCCGGGCCCGGGCCGTGGCCCGCTCGAGCTCGACCATGAGGTTGGACCGGTTCGCCAGTCCCGTGAGGTGGTCGTGGGCGGCTTCGTGGGCGAGCCGCGCTTCGCGTTCCACCCGGTCGTGCAACTCGCGGGCCACCGCCTCCATGGCGTCGCGGAGCTCGTCGTTCCTCGCCGCCATGGCGCGCGCCGACTGCCGCTGGCGCCGAGCGGTCCAGTGGACGAGCACGTAGCTGCTGAGGAGCCCGACTCCGAGGCCGGCCAAGACGGGTACCAAGGAGCCAATTGTTCCGCTGACTTCCCGAGAAGTGGCGGACCCCACGCCATGGCCGCCGCGGTGGACCCGGCGCCCGTCGGGCTCAGGGCCCGATCAGTACGCCAGCTCGTCGTACCAGTCGGTCCGGTTGAGCGCGGCGACGAACTGCTCGATCTCCAGTTCGCTCAGCTCGGGGCCGAAGGCGGGGTGGGCGGCCGGACGGTACCGATCGGCCAAGCGCTCGCCGTGCTCGACGTCGACGGGGCATCCCGCGCCCAGCAACACCGGGACCATCCGTTCGCTGAGCGGGTGGACCACCAGGTGATGGCAGGTCGGACACACGAAGATGGCTTCCGATCCGTCCTCGTCAGATCCGAGCCGGACCCGTAGGTCGGGGGCGTCGAGGGTGACGATGTCGCAGGTGGGGCAGGTGGTTCGCACGGTCGGCACGGTTGACTCCGAGGCGGTGGGGATGGAATGTCCGGTACCAGGAGTGTCTCAATGTCCGATTCGTCCGTATATGGCACGAAGTGTTCATTCTCGTCATAGTCACCCGAACCGACCGTGTGCCGCGAACAGCCTCGCCGAGCGGGCGATGCGGTCGGCTCCGTAGCGTGACAGCGGTGAGCGACCCCGCGACCACCTACACCGACTACCTGAAGATCGACGAGTTGCTGTCCCTGCAGCAGCCCCGCTCGGACGAGCACGACGAGCACCTCTTCATCGTCATCCACCAGGTGTACGAGCTGTGGTTCCGTCAGATCCTCTGCGAGCTCGACCACGTCGTCGTCCGGCTCGATGGCGATGACCACATCCGCGCCGGTCACGGCCTCGACCGGGTGCTGCGCATCCTCAAGGTCCTCGTCAGCCAGCTCGACGTGCTCGAAACGATGACGCCGCTCGAGTTCCTCTCGTTCCGCGACCGGCTGCAGTCGGCCAGCGGCTTCCAGTCGATCCAGTTCCGCGAGCTCGAGACCCTGCTCGGCATCGTCGACCGCGCCACGATCGACGGATTGCTCGAGCGGCCCAGGACACCGGCACTCGACCGACTCGCGGCGCGGCGCACCGCGCCGACGCTGTGGGACGCCCTGCTGGGTCACCTGATCCGGGGACGGGGCGGTGACCAACCGGGCAACGCCGGCGCCGTGGAAGATCTACTGGTCGACGTCTACCGCACCGATCCGGCCGGCGCCGCCCTGTGCGAGCGCTTCGTCGACCTCGACGAAGGCCTCCAGGAATGGCGGTACCGCCACCTCAAGATGGTCCAACGCACGATCGGCACCCGGACGGGCACCGGCGGTTCCGACGGTGCCGCCTACCTGGCGTCGACGATGCGCGCCGCGTTCCCCCACCTGTGGGCGATCCGCGCCCGACTGTGACGTCTACCGTTCCGTCATGACCGTGCCCCGGACCGAACGCATCGTCGTCGACGGGCTGGGCCGACTCCCCCAGTTCTCGCATGCCAGCCGCGTCGGCGGCACGGTGCACGTGTCAGGAACGCTCGGCACGACGGAGGGGCTCACCCTGGCGGAGGGCATCCGGGACCAGACGACCCAGACCCTGCACAACATCGGCGGCATCCTCGCGGCGGCCGGCGCGACCTGGGACGACGTGGCCAAGGTCAACGTGTACCTGCACGACATGGCCGACTTCGATGCGATGAACCAGGCCTACGGCGCCTTCTTCGATGCGGCCGTCCCGGGGCTCCCGCCCGCCCGGATCACCGTGGGCGGCGCCGACCTGGCCCTCGGCGCACTGGTCGAGATCGACTGCGTGGCCGACGCGCCCCGCACCCCTCGAACCGCGGACGATCCGACCGGTGCACTGCCCCGGCGGCGGACCGGGTTCGTCGACCACGACGGCGAATCCATCTACTTCGAGGTCCTGGGCGAAGGCGGCACGCCGCTGGTGCTGAGCCACGGCGCCGGCGGCAACCACTCGATCTGGTACCAGCAGGTCGCCGCCTTCGCCACCGATCGGACCGTGGTGGTGTGGGACCACCGCGGGTACGGGCGGTCCACCGACCGGGCCGAGCGCAGCGGCCCCGAGGTGGCCACCGGCGACCTGCTCGCGGTGCTCGATCACCTCGGGATCGAACGAGCCGACCTCGTCGGCCAGTCGATGGGCGGCTGGACGAGTGTGGGCGCCGTGCTCGAACGCCCGTCGATCGCCCGTGGCCTGGTGCTGGCGGACACCCTCGGCGGGTTCACGACGGACGCCATCCAGGCGGCCGCAGCCGGTGCCACCCGCCCCGAGGTCCCCAGCGGCACCGCCGAGCACCTCGGGCTCCATCCCGCCATCGACCCGGCCCTGGCCCGCCGCGATCCCGGCCGAGCGCACCTGTACCAGCAGCTCGCCGAGACCACCTCGGTGGACGTCACCGCGCTCATCGGTCGACTGATCAGCACCCAGCACGGCCCGGCACAAGCGGCCCGCATCCGGGTCCCGGTGCTGTGCGTGGTGGGCGATCGTGACCCGCTCTTCCCTCCGGCGGCGATCCGGGCCCTGGCCGAACTGCTCCCCGAC
>CAVSXR010000029.1:0-37070 GCA_963731885.1 uncultured Acidimicrobiaceae bacterium
CGCCGACGGCGAGCGCGAGTTCGACATCATCGTGTGGGCCACCGGGTTCGACTTCGGGACCGGCGCACTGTTGCGGATGGGGATCCGCGGCCGCGACGGGCTGGCCCTCGAGGACCACTGGGCCGACGGGCCGACCACCTTCCTCGGGGTGCAGACCGTGGGCTTCCCCAACTTCTTCTTCCCCGGCGGTCCGCACGCCGCCGCCGGCAACAACCCCCGCTACAACGGCGACCAGGTCGACTTCGTCCACGAAGCGTTGCTCCACCTCCGCGAGCGCGGCGACGACGTCATCGAGGTCACGCCCGAGGCCGAGGAACGCTGGACCGACATGGTCGACCGGTGGGCGTCGTCATCGTCGTTCACCGAGAAGAGCTACTACTACGGCACCAACATCCCCGGGAAGCCCCGCCGCTACCTGCTCAACTCCGGCGGCCGGCCGAAGCTGTTCAAGGAGATCGACCGCGTGCGCAACACCGACTACGCCGCGTTCCGCACGTGGCGCGCACTGGCCGGGGTCGAGAGCCGCTGACCTGACCTGACCCTCACGTCGACGTCGGGTCGACGTCACGCGGAGAGGAACGAGCGGATGCGCGCCGCGCAGTGCTCGAGCTGGTCGAACCAGGGGGCGTGGCCGGCCTCCCGAACGACGTCGAGCGTGGCGTCGGGGAGCCGGGCGGTGAACGCCCGCGCGATGGCCTCGCCACCGTTGGGATCCTCGTCGCCCCAGAGGAACAGCGACGGCATCGTCACCCGCGCCAGCAGTTCGTCGGACAACAGGACGCGCTCGTCGAGACCCCGGATGGGCCGGACCAGCTTCGGTGACGCCGTGGTGTCGTTGCGCTGGGTGTCGGTGTGGCGCAGCAATGCCACGGTCCAGTCGAGTCTGGTGTCGTCGAACGCACCGGTCCGGATGGCGCGCTCGAGTCCGATCTGGCGGAGCATCGACTTCACCATCCCGCGTGTGACCGGCAGGCGAGCGGCCAGAGCGGCGGCGCCGGGGACGGTCTGCATCCGCATCACGAGCGCGACCTTCTCCATCGGGGCGCCGAACGGCCAGCTGAGCTCGACGAGCTTCGGGATTCGGTCCGGGTGCGCGGCGGCTCCCCGGAGTGCGAAGTAACCGCCGTAGGAGGTGGCCACCACCGGCGCGGCAGCCAGCCCGAGGGCGTCGAGAACGTCGGCGATCAGGCCGTCGGCATAGGCCTCCACCTCGTCGATGTCGCGAGGGGGGTCGGGCAGTGGATCGCTGAGTCCGCAACCGGGTCGGTCGAGCAGCAGGCAACGGAAGTCACCGAGCACGCGGGCGAGATCCGCCCAGCTCGCCCCGGCGACGGAGGCACCATGGACGAACAGCACCGGCTCGCCCTCGCCGTGTTCGAGCACCCGTACCTTGTTGCCGGCGGGCAGGGTCACGGTGCGCTCGGTGGGCCGGATGCCGAGCGCCTCCCAGAGTCGATCTTCGGCCTCGAGGTAGCGGGTGGTGTCCGTCGCCACGTTCGCCAGCATTGCACCGCGAGGACGCGCCCGTACCGGAACGCCGGCGCGGCGTCGGATGTGCGCTCGACGTCAGGGGCGATGCATCGCGTACCGTCCGGCGGCATGACGCCCGAGCAGCTCGCCGACCTGGCGCACGTGCGCCGGGCCCGCGACCTCATGGATCGTGAGTACGCGCAGCCCCTCGACATCCCGGCCATCGCCCGCGCCGCGCTCATGTCGCCCGCCCACTTCTCTCGCAAGTTCCGCGCTGCGTACGGCGAGACGCCCTACGCCTATCTCATGACGCGGCGCATCGAGCGGGCCAAGGCGCTCCTGCGTCAGGGGATGTCGGTCACCGACGCCTGCTTCGCCGTGGGGTGCACGTCGCTCGGTTCGTTCAGCTCGCGCTTCACCGAGATCGTCGGCGAGACGCCGTCGCAGTACCGCGCCCGCGACCACCGCGATCTCGAGGCCGTCCCGTCGTGCGTGAGCATGGTCGCGACCCGACCGCAGCGGACCCCCGCGGCTACCTGAGGGGTGCACAGTGCACGGCAGCGGTCCCAGGAGACCGAAGCCGGCCCGACGTGCCGCGGGTCGGAGGTGCCGGCGCGCCACGTCGGAGCGACAGCGACCGTCCCGATCCTCCAGTTCTCGCTGAAGTTCACGCATCCTCAACCGGCAGTAGGTGCGGCTTCGGGGCAGACGTTCTCAAGGACCGCGGCGCTAGGTCGAGAGCGTGTGCGAAGGCCCGTGCGCGAGGCCGGTGGCTCCCTGGAACAGGAACACTGATGCGAGGAACGCTCGCTGGGCGATGCCCTTGGCCGCAGAGTCGAGTTGTGTCGTTATACCGGCGCCGACGAACGCCACCACGGTCGGCACGACCATGGCGCGAGCGAAGCGTTGGTACCGGCCCCTCGGCTGATCTCGAGCGGCAACGATCGGCATCGCGGTCCAGAGGACGAACGTGGCGATGCTGGCGGCGCCGTGTCCGAGATCGGACGTGGTGGCGTCGGGGTCGCCGGGCTGAGGGCAACGCGGATCGCTGACCCGTACCAGCCCGGCGACGAGCGTGGTGGCCGCAGCCGCACGGGCCAAGCGCTGGACACTCGGCGTCGGCGCCGAGAGGACACCCTGTGCTGTGGCCAGGACAATGAATCCCGGGATCATGAACGCTGCGGATTCCTGCCCATGCGATGCAAGCCCGCTCACATGATTTCGCTTGTGGGAGTATCCCGGCTGGCGCCGTGCCGCAAGGACCGCCGCTCCTCCGAAACCGAGAGCTCCCCACAGGCCGGCCGTTCGTCTCAGCACGATCCGAGTCTCGCAGCTGGACGAGGGAGAAACATTCACGCTCGAATGCGCAGACCCGAAGTCCGCATAGTCGGCACGAGTGGCTGACCGCACCGACGTTCCGGTCGGGACTACCTGGTCCTCGATGCTGGTGATGACGCTCCGACGCGCCGAGCTGCCAGATAGGCGTGAACGGGCTGTGAGAAGATCCCTTTGCCTGTAACGATCCTGACGATGCAGGTCAGGCGAGCGCGTCCCGACGAGGCCGAACAGGTCGCTGGGGTGTGGCTCCGTTCGCGGACGGCTTCCGTTCCCGCGATCCCTCCGCCAGTGCACGACGAGGATGAGGTACGTACCTGGTTCAATGAGGTCGTCCTTCCCGAGCGAGAGGTCTGGGTGGCCGAGGAGAGCGGCGTCATCGTGGGCGTTCTCGTTCTGGACCGCGAGTGGATCGACCAGTTGTACATCGAGCCGAGTCGCACAGGCCGCGGAGTCGGTGGCGTGCTGATGGCCATTGCCAAACAGCAGCGTCCTGGTGGACTTCGACTGTGGACCTTCGAGGCCAATCGAGGCGCCCGCCGCTTCTACGAACGGCACGGCTTCGTCGCGACCGGATCGACGGGCGGCGACAACGAGGAAGGCGCACCGGATGTCCGCTTCGAGTGGTCGCCGTAGTCACTGCACAGAGAGGCTGGAGGCGCGCCTACGTGCCGTTGCCTGGTGGGGTGGTTTCCGGAGCCGGTCCTTCCGGGGGACGGATCTTGCGCTGAGGAACGAGTCCCGTCCCCAGAACGGATCTCGCACACCGTTGCGACGTGCCGTTCTGCGGCGTGTCGGCGACGCCTCGAATCCAACCGAATAGGGCGATGGGCGCCAGTTTCTCTCTCCACCACATTGACCTGGCGGGGGGTAGAAGCGGCCATCGCTGGCCCCTCGACCAGTGCATGCCACACGACGACGAGCGGAGGCGGTGGATGGTGGCGGTCCGAAGCCCGCCCGGATCGCCCGTTACGAGGAGCACTTCGTTCCTCGTCGGCCCCGGCCCGGGTGTCACGACACGGCACCTCGGGGCGGCGGACAGTTCGGTGCTGGCATGTTGCACCAGCGCAACGTGACAGCCCGAGAGTCCGAGCCGCTGCCGACCTCAGACCGTGGCGATCGGCGTCAGCGGTGAGCCGACGATGCCCGGCAACCGCAGCGGGGGAGCGGTGAGCAGGAATCGGCTCCGGTCGTGCTCGCGCAGCCAGCCGGCCAGCTCGTCCAGGTACCACATCTCCCCGAGCGGGACGCCCAACTTGAACAGGCAGAGGTGGTGGATGGGGAGGAACGAGTGGCGGCTCGGGTCGCGGTCCTTGCCGAGCAGGCCCTCGACCGCGTAGTTGTCGGCGACCAGTGCCGAGATCTGCGAGTCGGCGATCCAGTCGAGCAGTGCGGCGTCGTGGGCGTCGAGGTAGGTGCCGGTGGTGAACAGCTTCCGCGGATCGGGGTCGCGGTCCCACTCCAGGATCCTGGTGGCGTAGCCGGTGTGGAGCAGCAGCATGTCGCCGGGTTCCACCACCACGTCGTCGGCGGCCATGATCTCGCGCAGCGTCGCCAGGTCGACACCGCGCCAGTCGTCGCCCAGGTGGTGGTGCAGGTCGACGAGCACGCCCCGGCCCTGCACCCCGTGGAACGCCATGTGCTCCAGCCCGAGGTGGTGGGCGAAGCACCGGTGGCGGACACCGTCGCCCGCGGCGTCGTCGGCCGGCCCCACGAGGTCGGTCCCGGCTCGGTAGCCGTTGTAGTAGACGGCCTCCTCGACGCCGTCGCCGTCGGCGTCGAACTCGGCCCCGACGTGGGCCAGCGAGTCCCACTGCGTCGAGTACTGCAGCGAGAGGGTGACCACGTCGTCGGCCCACACGTCCACGTACTTGGGATCGCCGAAGTCGGGCATCTCGCTCATGCGGACGTTGTAGAAGGTGCTCGGAGTGCCGTCCATGTCCTCGGTGGGCGCGAGGACCGGGGGATGGCGCCGCTGGTTCAACGCGGTGCCGCCGGGGAAGTCGAGGGGCAGGCTCAAGCAGAAACTGATGCCGGCCTCGACCTCCCGCACGCCCTCGAGCACCTTGGCCGGGGTGAGCAGGTTGATCCGGCCCAGCTCGTCGTCGTCGCCCCAGTCGCCCCAGGTCGACCCGTCCGGGCGTCGTGTCCACCGTGCTGCCATCCATTGCAATGTACCGATCGGTCCACCTACTGTCGGGTCATGGCGCAGACGCACTCGGCCACGGCGCAGCCGCCGACGGATCACGACTTCGTCGTCTCGGCCGACGGCCATCTCCTCGAACCCACGGATCTGTTCCGCACCCGCCTCCCCGAGCACCTGCGCGAGCGCGGGGTGTGGGAGGAGGACTTCGAGCTGGACGAGCCGTGGGTCGAGGGCGGCGCCCGGGTCTTCCGGCGACTGCACACCGCCGGCTACGAGGGCTGGACCATCTCCCGCTACCGCCAGACGGGCGGCCGCACCCCCGAGGGCGATCCGGAGATGATCCTCGAGGACATGGAGCTCGACGGCGTCGACGCCCAGGTCCTGCACCCCAACCTCTCGCTGTTCGGGCTCTACTCCGATGACCACGAGCTGTCGATGGCCCACGCCCGCGTCTACAACGACTACGTCGTCGAGCGGTTCGGCCCCTACTTCGACCGGATCGCCCCCACCGCGCCGATCCCGATCACCGACATCGACGACGCCGTGGCCGAGATCCAGCGCGTGGCGGCGGCTGGCTTCCGGGCGGTCCTGCTCCCGGCCACGCCGCCCCGCAACTACTACACGCGCGACCTCGACCCGGTGTGGTCGGCCCTGAGCGACACCGGACTGCAGCCGTTCTTCCACACCCAGACCGGCGGCGTGCGCGTCGACGACACCGAGGCCACCACCCTCAAGGTCGTGCTGGAGAACGCCGCCCAGGTCAACCAGCCCATGACCGAGAAGGCGGCCGCGAAGCGGATGGTCACGCAGGCCGTCTACAGCACCTTCGTGCCCAGCCAGCTCATCTGCCACCTGGTGGGTGCCGGCGTCCCCGAGCGCTACCCCGACCTGCACTTCTCGCTCATCGAGTTCAATGCCCACTGGCTGGCGTCGCTGATGGGCGGCATGGACAAGTGCTGGGTGACCGGCATCGGTCAAGACGCCGACTGGTGGCTCGGGAAGTGGGACGATTCCCGTCCGGCCCACGACCAGCCGAACATGGCCCAGCTGTTCCGCCTCAACGAGAAGTGGCCGTACTCGCTCACGCCCGAGCGAGTACGTCAAGCGGCAGTTCCACGTGCAGTTCCAGGACGATCCGGTCGCCGTCGCCTGCCGGCACATCACCGGCATCTCGACCATCATCTGGGGCAACGACTACCCGCACGCCGAGGGCACCTTCCGCGGCAGCCGGCAGCTGCTGGCGAACCAGCTCGGCGGCCTCCCCGACGACGAGCGCAAGGCCATCGTCGGTGGCACTCTGGCCGGCGTCCTGGGGCTCCAGCCGGCCGCCGTCGGCTGAGCGATTCGGCTAGGCCTCGATCCCCCGGATGAAGATCTCGGCGAACGGCTTGGCGAGCTCGCCGGCCGACAGACGGCCGTCGGCCCTCAGCCACAGGTAGGTGTAGTTGTGCATGCCGAGCCACGCCAGCGCCGTCAACCGGGGATCGACGGGGCGGAACTCGCCGGCATCGATCCCCGCCTGCAGCACCGCCTCGACCCGGGCCTCGTACTCGCGCCGGCGGAGCCGGAACGTCTCGGCCCGGTCGCCGGTGAGGGCCGGGAACTCGTGGAGGAAGACCCACACGTGATCGGGGTACCGGAAGATGACGTCGAGCAGCTCGTCGCCGAGCATGGCCAGCTGGGCCGACGGCGATCCGCCGGCCTCGGCCACCCGCTCCGCGCCGGCCATCACCTCGTCCATCACCCGGTCGTGGATGGCGGCGAGGAGCTCCTCCTTGGAGCCGATGTAGTGGTAGAACGCGCCCTTGCCGAGCCCGTTGACGTCGCACAGTTCGGCGATGCCGGTGGCGTGGTAGCCCTGGCGGGCGAACACCCGGGCCGAGGTGTCGACGATCGTGTCGCGTCGCGCCTTCCACTTCGGGCTGCGTCCGGGCTCGTCACCCGCGTCGGTTCGCGCCATTCACTGCGACGGTACACGGACCGTGCTCGGCACGAGCCCGTCCGCCGGCGATCGGATGTCGGAAGGAGTGTGGAGCCTCGATGAACGAACACCGCTTCGATGGACGGGTTGCCGTCGTCACCGGCGCGGGACGGGGCATCGGTCGCGCCCATGCCGCGCTCTTCGCGGCGCGCGGCGCTCGGGTCGTGGTCAACGACCTCGGAGGCTCGATGTCCGGCGTCGGTACCGATGCCGGCCCGGCGTCCACCGTCGCCGGCGAGATCGTGGCCGCGGGCGGCGTCGCCATCGCCGACACCAACGACGTCTCGACCACCGCCGGTGCCGAGGCCCTCATCGATGCAGCGGTCGAGGAGTTCGGTCGCATCGACATCCTGGTCAACAACGCCGGCATCATGCGCTGGGCCGGGCTTCCCGAGGTCGACACCGACAACCTCCGACGCCATCTCGCCGTGCACCTCGAGGGGTCGTTCAACACGATCCGAGCCGCCTGGCCCCACCTGGTCGAGCAGGCCTACGGACGGATCGTGAACACCACGTCGTCGGGGGTGTTCGGACTCCCGAACAACCTGTCGTACGCCGCGGCCAAGGGCGGCGTCATCGGGATGACGCGCAGCCTCGCCACCGCCGGCGCGGCGCACGGCATCACGGTCAACCTCATCGCGCCGGCGGCCATGACCCGCATGGCCGTGCCGTCCGGCGCCGAACCCGACCCGTCCGACACCGGTCCGATGTCGTCGGACCTCGTCGCCCCGATGGTCGCCTTCCTCGTCCACGAGGACTGCCCGGTCACCGGCGAGATCTACGCCGCCGGCGCCGGCCGCTTCGCCCGCATCTTCATCGCCTCGACCCCGGGCTACCTCCACACCGACGGCGAGCCGACGGTCGAGGACGTGGCCAGCCACTGGGCCACCATCAACGACGAGGCCGGCTACTCGGTGCCCTCCGACCTGATGGCGTGGTCGGCCGCCTTCACCGCCCACCTGCGCTCCAGCTGAGCTGCGGCGACGGTCGGGGCCGGCGAAGTCAGGCCGACTGCTGGCGCAGCTCGCGCTTGAGCACCTTGCCCGACGGGTTGCGGGGGAGCTCGTCCACCAGCGTCACGTCCTTGGGCACCTTGTACTTGGCCAACTGCTCGCGGCAGTGCTCGACGAGCTCGTCCGGTGTCGTCGTCGAACCGGCGCGCACGACCACGAAGGCGATCGGGACCTCCCCCCACCGGTCGTCGGGGCGGCCGACGACCGCGGCCTCGACGACGGATTCGTGCTCGTAGAGCACCCGCTCGACCTCGGAGCTGGCGATGTTCTCGCCCCCGGAGACGATCATGTCCTTGAGCCGGTCGACGATGTAGACGTAGCCGTCCTCGTCCTTCACGCCGATGTCGCCGGTGTGGAACCAGCCCCCGGCGAAGGCGGCCTCGGTGGCCTCGGGGTCCCGCCAGTACCCGGCGAACACCTTGGGGCCGCGCAGCACGACCTCCCCTCGCTCACCGGCCGGCACCGGGGCGCCGTCCTCGTCCCAGATCTCGAGCTCGAGGTACAGGCACGCCCGCCCGACGCTGCCCAGCTTGGACACGGTGCTCTCCCGGTCGAGGAAGGTGTCGCCCGACACCGTCTCGGTCAAGCCGTAGGCGTCGGCGAACCAGGCCGACGGGAACGTGCGCCCGAGGCGTTCGATGAACGGGACCGGCATCTTCTCGCCGCCGGCGATGATCACCCGGACCGACGACAGGTCGCGCTCCTCCACCCCGGGAACGTCGAGGATCGCCCGCACCATCGCGGGTGCGGCCCACACCAGGGTGATCCCGGAGCGCTCGATCTCGTCGACGACGGCCGCGGCGTCGAACGTGCGGTGGATGATGGTGGTCGCCCCCACCGCCACCATCGTGGTGGTGACGAGATCGAGGGCGCCCACGTGGTAGAGCGGTCCGCAGGCCAGCCCGACATCGGCCTCGGTGAAGCCGAACTCGGCGATGTGGGCGTAGTTCTTCCACGCCAGGTTGGCGTGGGTGATCATGACGCCCTTGGGCCGCCCGGTGGTGCCGGACGTGTACATCAGCCGGTGGATGTCGTCGCCCTGCTGCGGTATGCGGTCGGGCCGTTCGGATCCGGCCGAGAGGTCGGTGAACCGTTCCCAGCCGGCGACCGGTTCGGGGGTCACCGCCACCCGGACCAGCCCGGTGAGCTCGGCGGTCGCTTCGTCGGCGACGGCGACGAGTTCGCCGTCGCAGACCAGGACCCGGGCCTCGGAGTGATCGAGGATGAACCGCAGCTCCGGCGCGGCGAGCCGCCAGTTGATCGGCATGGCGACGGCGCCGAGGTGGTTGGCGGCGTAGATCGTGGTCAGGAACTCGGTGCTGTTGTAGGAGAGGAGGGCGACGACATCGCCGGGCGTGACCCCGCGGGCCCGCAACCCGCCGGCCACCGCGGCGGCCCGGTCGACCATGCCCTGATAGGTGACGACCTCGTCGCCCATGATCGCCAGCGGCTTGTCGGGGGTACGGCGGGCGTGGTGCTCGAGCACGCCGACCCAGCTCATGTCCGGCTGCATCACGACGCCTCCGGCACGACCGTGCGCCGATGGAACCGCCACCCGGCGTGCTCGCGGTGGAGGGTGTCGTGGTACCGGGCGACGAACTGGATCGACCAGCCCGAGGACCCCTGGAGGATGAAGACCACGTCGCTCACCGTCCGGGCTTCGTGCTCGTCCCAGTCGGTGACCACGGTGTTGAGGACGAGGTGGCGCTGCGGCCGGGTCGGTTGCCATCCGGCGTAGGCCTCGCGCAGCGCGCCATGGCCCTCGAAGGTGCCCATGCCGGGCATGTCGAACACCCCGTCGGCGCAGTAGGTGGCCACGATGTCGTCGGTGCGGCCGTCGTCCAACGCCTGGGTGTATCGGGCGATGGTGGCCCGAATACCCTCGACGACCTCGGCGTAGGTCATCGCGCCTTCCACCATCGACCAGCCCCCATCCTGTGCTGTTACGTTGTACCGACCGGTTGTTCCAAACCTATCCCGGCCACCGAGGGGAGGACAGAGCTCGTGGGTGAGAAGCGCTCGGCGGAGCCGGTGCCCTACGCCGTGGAGATCCCGGATCGGGCTCCCAAGCAGCGGTACTTCGATGCCGACTTCTTCCGGTTGGAGGCCGAGCAGCTGTGGCCCCGCGTGTGGCAGATGGCGTGCCGGCTCGAGGAGATCCCCGGTCCCGGTGACTTCGCCGAGTACGAGATCCTCGACCAGTCGGTCGTGGTCGTGCGGGGCGAGGACATGGAGGTGCGGGCGTTCCAGAACGCCTGCCGCCACCGGGGCGTGAAGGTGGCCGTGGGCCAGGGGACCTGCGAGAACGGCTTCACCTGCCCGTTCCACGGGTGGTGCTACGGCGCCGACGGAGCCAACACCCACGTGCCCCAGCCGAGGACCTTCGCCGAGCACAACCTGCAGCCGGGCGACATCGATCTCGTGCCGGTCCGGTGCGAGCTGTGGGGCGCGTGCGCCTGGATCAACCTCGACGACGACGCGCCGCCTCTGCGGCAGTGCATCGAGCCGGCCGCCACCATCCTCGACGCGTGGAAGGTCGAGTCGCTGCGGACCGAGTGGTGGTACGCCTGCCGACTGCCGGTGAACTGGAAGCTGGCCCAGCACGCCTTCCAGGAGCAGTACCACGTGGTGGAGACGCACCCGCAGCTGGTGATCCCGGGGATGCGCTACGGCGCCCGCCAGGCCAGCTTCGACCCGCGGGTGTTCGTCGACGCCGAGGTCCGCTACCTGCGGGCGATGAGCAACGGCATGGCCGGGATGGTCCACGCCAGCGATGTACGCGTCGCCGAGGGGCTGCGCGACATCGACCTCCCCGCCGACCCCGAGCCCGCCATGTCGGCGTGGAACCGGACGCTCAACGATGCGGTGGTCGATTGGCACCGCGGTGAGGGCCACGACATCCCCGATCTCAACGACCTCGAGGTGCGGGGCGTCAACGAGCCCATGGGGTACGTCTTCCCGCACTACTTCGTGCTGCCGATGTACAGCAGCGCCTCGTCGTATCGGTTCCGGCCGCTGGGGCCGGAGGAGACCCTGATGGAGATCTGGTCGCTCACCCGGTTCCCCGAGGGCGCCGAGCGAGACAAACCGACGCCGCCGGAGATCTGGGAGTGTGACGACCCGCGGTGGCCGCCGATCCCGCGCCAGGACTTCTCCAACCTGCCGAAGCAGCAGCGTGGCCTGCACGCCAGGGGGTTCGAGTACATGCGCTTCTCCGAGCGGGCCGAGGGACACCTGTCGAACCTCGAGCGAACCATCGACGGGTTCCTCGCCGGCCGGCCCCACGACGAGCTGCTCCCCGCGCTGCGCGAGGTGAACGTGAACCCGCTCGTTCGGCCCATCGTCGACCTCCACCTCTGAGCCGTCCCATGCGACGAGTACGCACCGCCGCCACGGCCTTCGCCGTCTCTCTCACCGTGCTCGCGGCCTGCTCGTCCGGGTCCGACGAGGCATCCTCGTCGTCCACGACGTCGACGACTGCGGCCGGGTCGACCACCACCACGTCTCCGCCCGAGCGCCCGGCCGGCCCGGCCGCCGAGATCGTGGGGGAGCTCACCGGTGGCGCCGGCGTCAACGTCGCCTCCGCAGCACCCCCCGAGCCGGTGCTCGAGGCCGCCGGCTACGAACAGCACGAGTACCGGGTCGACGGCACCGCCACCTCCTACTCAGCGGACGCCTTCCCGGCCGACGGACGGTGGACCTTCACCGAGGCCGACCAGGCCGACTACCGGACCAGGATCGTGGTCCGCCGGCCGGCCGATCCCGCCGACTTCAGCGGCACCGTCGTGGTCGAGTGGCTGAACGTCAGCGGCGGCCTCGACGCCGACCCCGATTGGCAGCTCATGCACGCTGAGCTGACCCGGGCGGGCCACATCTGGGTCGGCGTCTCCACCCAGGTGATCGGCATCAACGGCGGGCCGGTCGCGGTCGTCACCCCCGAGGCGGAGGCCGCCGGCGCGGGCAAGGGGCTGAAGAACCTCGACCCCGATCGCTACGCCGAGCTCGAGCTCCCCGGCGACGGTTACTCCTTCGACATCTACACCCAGGTGGCGAGAGCCCTGCGGGAGGGCGGCGAGGTCCTCGGCGGGGCCCAGCCCGACCACGTGCTGGCCATCGGGGAGTCCCAGTCCGCCTTCGCCCTGGTGACCTACATCAACGGCGTCCAGCCGCTCGCCGAGGCCTTCGACGGGTTCTTCGTCCACAGTCGCGGCGGGGCCGGTCTACCGCTGGCTGCACCCGGCCAGCCGGCCGGCATCGCCGACTCGCTGGCCACGTCGGCCACGATCCTGCGCACCGACACCGCCGTGCCGATCCTGGAGGCGCAGACCGAGAGCGACGTGGCCGGCATCCTCAGCTCGGTCGACGCCCGCCAGGACGACACCGACCGGTTCCGCCTCTGGGAGGTGGCCGGCACCGCCCACGCCGACCGCCAGCTGGTCGGTGAGCGATCGGACGCGCTCGGGTGCGGCGCCATCAACGACGGTCCCATGCACCTCGTCGTGAAGGCCGCCATCCACGCCCTGGTGGCCTGGGTGGCCGACGGTACGGCACCGCCCACCGCCGACCGCCTCGAGCTCACCGACTCCGACGACCCGGCGGTGGCGCGCGACGACAACGGCATCGCGCTGGGTGGCATCCGCACCCCGCTGGTCGACGTGCCGGTCGACGTGTTGTCCGGCGAACCCGGTCCGGACGGTGGAGCGATCGTGTGCATCCTGTCCGGGTCGACGACACCGCTCCCCGACGACGTCTTGGCGGCGCGGTACGCGAGCCGGGCTGAGTACGAGCAGCAGTTCGAGGCCTCGGCCGACGCCGCCATCGCGGCCGGCTTCGTGCTGGCCGCCGACCGCGACGCGCTGCTCGCCTACGAACAGCCCGACCGCATCCCCGCCTGAGGATTCGCGAACGCCCTGACCCCCGGGCGCCCGGGGGTCACATCGCGGTGGTGCGGTCGTGGCCCATGGCATCGGGGGCCCGGACGAACTGGCGCAGGATCGCCTGCACCGTCGACGACGCCACCAGGTGGCCGTCGGCGGTCCAGGTGCGGGTCTGCGCGGTGGTCGACCCCCGGCCGGCGTGGATCGAGGTCGTCTCGGTGAGCAGCCAGCCGGTGATGTCGAGCTCGTCGTGGAAGCCCATCGTCACCGCGGTGGGGCCCATCGACACCGTCTCGTGGGCGTCGCGTTCGGTGATGCCCTCGTGGGGGCGGAGGCCGGCGGCGATGGCCCAGTGGGTGGACGACTGGGCCAGCAGGGCCTGGTGCAAGGGCTGGGGCCCGGGGTCGGCGGCGAACCGGGTCCAGACGTGCAGCACCGGTGGGCCCACCCGGTCCTGGTCCTGGTAGGCGCCGTCGACGACCCGCAGCTCGCGGCCGATGACGCCGAAGTCGAGCCGCTCGCTGTCGCCCGGACCGGGGACATCGGGCATCAGCGCGGCGTGCCGCACCAGGTCAGCGGCGCCCACATCGCTCATGATCAGCGCCGACGCACGCAACTCGTCGTCCTGCACCAGCCGCACGTCGAAGGCCGCCATCGACCGTCCGCTGCGCCGGATCTCCACGTCGAGGTCGATGGGCGTGTCGAAGTGGGCGGCCTTGGCGAACACGATGCTGGCGCCGACCACCCGCAGGTCGGGCCGCGCCTTGGCCGCCGCCACGACGGCGGCCCCCAGGAGCTGGCCCCCCTCCACGACGTTGCGGGCCCGCAGCTTCCGAGCCCAGTCGAAGAAGGTGCCGAGCGGGGGATCGGGGTAGGTGGTGGCCCGGAACCGGGGGTGGTCGGGTCTGACGATGTCGAGCGCGGCCACGTCCATGAGGCCGGCGAGATCGGCCACCGTGCCCCACACCGGAAATCGGGCCACGCCCTCGTCCCCGTCGTCGTACGGCGACGTCGCCGTCACCTCGACCCGGTCGGCGTAGAAGGCGACGTGGTCGCCCAGCGCGGCCACCTCCTCGTAGGGCTCCGGGTAGCCCCACACCACGTCCTGCTCGAGACTGCCGTCGGGCCGTTGCACGTGCCAGTAGTCGGCCCGGCCCTTGAACGGGCAGAAGGTGTGGTGATCGCTGGGCACCAGGGGTGCGACGACGTCTCCGGCCGGGAAGTACAGCTGGTCGCGGTGGTCGGACTCGCGGACCAGCAGGCAGCGTGAGCTCTCGGCCACGAGGCGGTCGCCGACTCGCACGCGGCCCACGCCGGGCAGCGGCACGCAGTCGATGCGGTACCCGGGGTAGTCCTCCCAGGCCGAACCGGGGGTCATCGGCACGGGGTTCAGAAGACGCCGATGCCGGCGGCCTCGTTCTGTTGCTTCCACTCGGACCGCGACATGCGGGTGGTGTCGACGTCGGTGGCCTGGGCCCGCAGGGCCCCTACCGTGGCCTTGTCGCGCGGCGTGTGGGCGAAGGGATCCCAGTCGAAGAACCGGCAGGAGTTCTCCCAGGTGATCTGGTGGATCTCGGCCTCGGTGCAGCCCGCATCCTGGAACTCCTTCCACGAGAACTCGGGGGAGTTGGGCCAGGTGGTGTCGGTGTGGGGGTAGTCGCATTCCCAGGCGATGAGGTCCATGCCGATGCGGTGGCGGAGCTCGAGGCCGGAGGGGTCGGTGATGAAGCAGGCGAGGAAGTGCTCGCGGAACACCTCGGAGGGGAGCTTGCCGCCGAACTCGTCGCCGCCGTGGAGCCAGGTCTGGTTGGTCCAGTGCCGATCGATGCGGTCGAGGTAGAAGGGCACCCAGCCGATGCCACCCTCGGACAGCGCCACCCGCAGGTCGGGGAAGTTCTTGAACGTGGGGCCGAACAGGAGGTCCTGGGCGGTGATGGCCGCGATCTGGGTGGCGAGGACCATGAGGTGGTCGACGGGGGCCTCGGGTGGGCGGCGGATGACCTCGAAGCCGGCGCCGATGTGGAGCGACAGCACCATGTTCTCGTCGCAGATCGCCTTCATCATCGGGTCCCAGTGGTCGGACATGAGGCTGGGGAGCCCGTAGACGTGCGGGGTCTCGAGGAAGCTGATCGACCGGCAGCCCTTCTTCCCGATCCGGTGTACCTCGTCGGCGGCCAGCTCGGGATCCCAGTTGGGGACCATGCCGAGCGGGATGAACCGCCCGGGGTAGGCCGCACACCACTCGTCGATGACCCAGTCGTTGTACGCCCGCAGCATGATGAGGGCGAGGTCCTTGTCCTCGCCCTCGTTGAAGGTGCGGGCGGAGAAGCCGGCCATGGTGGGGAAGTTCAGGGAGGCGAGCACACCGTTGGCGTCCATGTCGCGCACGCGCTCGTGCACGTCGAAGCACCCCGGGCGCAGCTCGGAGTAGGAGCCGGGGTTGAAGCCCCACTCCTCGCGGGGCCAGCCGACCGTGGCCGCCATGCCGAACGGGGTGGACGTGGCCGATCCCTGGAAGTGCCACTCGTCGACACCCGCCTCGTTGCGGATGACCTTGGGCATGTCGTTCTTGTACTTGGCCGGAACGTGGCGTTCGAACAGGTCCGGCGGTTCGATCATGTGGTCGTCGACGCTGACCAGGATCATGTCGTTCATCTGCACAGCTGGCGCTCCTCGCAGTCGATCGGTGCGGGCCGATGCCGGCGGTCCCGGGGTCCCCTTCTGCGGCACGATGCTAGCGTAGGTATGCTCTCTCCGGTAGAGAATGTGCTTTGCATCGTAGAGAATTATGATCTCCCGACCTCCGAGAGGTGACGACATGGCGACCTCGGATCTGGCCCCCGGTCTGGCGGCGTTCACCGTCAGTCCCCTGGCCGGCGCGCTCGGGGCCGAGATCGGTGGCGTCGACCTGGTGCGCGCCGCCCACGACGACGATCAGATCGCCGAGATCCGTCGCATCTGGCTGGAGCACGGGGTCGTCGTCTTCCGTGATCAACCGCTGGCACCGGAGGAGTTCCTGGCCTTCGCTCGCCGGATCGGTCCGCTGGCCCGGTACCCGATGGTCCCGGGGATCGACGGCTACCCCGACATCATCGCGGTCACCAAGCTGCCCGACGAGCGGGTGAACTTCGGCGGCATCTGGCACTCGGACACCACCTATCTCGAGGTTCCGCCGATGGCCACCATGCTCGTGGCTCGCGAGGTCCCGCCGGCCGGGGGTGACACCCTCTTCGCCGACATGCGGGCGGCGTTCGAGGCGCTGTCGCCGGCCATGCAGGCCGTGCTCGAACCACTGCGCGCCGTCAACAGCTCGGCGATGGCCGACGTGTCCAAGACGCGCGAGGACCGCATCCGCGACTCCGGACCCCAGACCGCGCCGCAGGAGTTCGAGGCCGCCCACCCCGTGGTGCGGACCCATCCCGAGACGGGGAGGAAGGCGCTGTTCGTCAACCGGGCCCACACGGCGCGCTTCGAGGGGATGACCGAGGAGGAGAGCCGCGGGCTGCTGCAGTTCCTCTTCGACCACCAGGTCCGTCCCGAGTTCACGTGCCGGGTCCGATGGGACGTCGGCACGCTCGTGTTGTGGGACAACCGGTGCGTCCAACACAACCCGGTGAACGACTACCACGGTCACAAGCGCGTGATGCATCGGATCACCCTCGGCGGCGACCAGCCGTCGTGAACCGGGCCGCAGGGCGCTGGGGTACCGTCGCCCGCCATCGCCGGATCAGCCCGGCGCGGCCCTTCCATCCAAGAGGCTCAATCGGAGGAACAACGTGGAGATCAGTGGCAAGACAGCGGTGGTGGTCGGCGGGGCGTCGGGCATGGCCCGGGCCAGCGCCGAGCAGCTGGCCGACAAGGGCGCCAACATCGCCATCTGTGACCTCGAGTCCTCGGCCGGCGCCGAGGCCGCCCGGGAGATCGGGCGCGGGGCGACGTTCCACCCGATCGACGTCATGGACTACACCGGCGTGGAGGAGACCCTCGACGCCATCGCCGAGGACCGGGGCGGCATCCACATCGTCGTCAACACCGCCGGCGGCGGCGTCGGCGAGCGGACCATCACCAAGGAGGGTCCCCACGACCTCGACAAGTTCCGCTGGTGCGTCGACCTCAACCTGATCGGCACCTTCAACGTCTCCCGGCTGGCGGCGTGGCACATGTCGAAGAACGAGCCCGAGGACGACGAGCGCGGCGTCATCATCAACACCGCGTCGATCGCCGCCTTCGAGGGTCAGATCGGCCAGGTGGCCTACACCGCGGCCAAGGCCGGCATTGCCGGGATGTCGCTCACGATGGCCCGCGACCTGGGCAGCCTCGGCATCCGGGTCAACGCCATCGCCCCCAGCCTGTTCTCGACCGGCATCACCAAAGGCATCCCCGACGAGTGGGCGGCGCAGCTCACCAAGGACGCCGCCTTTCCCAAGCGCATGGGTCGCCCGTCGGAGTACGGCCGGCTGGTGATCGCCATCGTCGAGAACCCGATGCTCAACGGCGGCACCATCCGCCTCGACGCCGGTCAGCGCTTCGCCCCGAAATAGCCGAAAGAGAGCACCCGTGACCGACTTCGAGACCGTCGACTTCTTCACCGACAAGGGTTTGGTCGACAACCCCTACCCGTACTTCTCGTGGTTGCGGGAGCAGTGCCCGGTCCAGCGGGAATCGCATCGCGACGTGGTGATGGTGACCGGGTTCGAGGAGGCCAGCGAGATCTACCGGAACACGGCCCGCTTCTCGTCGTGCAACTCGGTCACCGGTCCGTTCCCCGGTTTCCCCGTGCCACTGGAGGGCGACGACGTCAGCGACCTCATCGCCGCCCACCGCGACGAGCTGCCGTTCAGCGACCAGCTGCCCACCATGGACCCGCCCGAACACAAGCAGCACCGCGGCCTGCTCATGCGGTTGCTCACCCCGAAGCGCCTCAAGGAGAACGAGGAGGCGATGTGGGCTATCGCCGATCGCGTCCTCGACGAGTTCTTCTCGCGGGAGGACGGCGAGTTCGTCAGCGGTTTCGCCAGCACCTACACCATGCTGGTCGTCGCCGACCTGCTCGGGGTGCCCGAGGAGGACCACGAGCTGTTCCGGCGAGCGCTGCACACCGGCACGGTGGGGGCCACCCGCGAGGGCGCCTCGATGCACCAGAACCCGCTCGAGTTCCTCTACGAGACCTTCAGCGGCTACATCGAGGACCGCCGGGCATCACCGAGATCCGACGTGCTCAACGACCTGGCCCACGCCACGTTCCCGGACGGCACGACACCGGAGGTGATCGACGTCGTCCGCATCGCCTCCAACCTGTTCGCCGCCGGACAGGAGACCACCAACCGCCTGCTCAGCTACGCCGTCCAGACCCTGGGCGAGCGACCCGAGATCCAGCAGCAGCTGCGCGACGATCCGTCCTTGATCGAGGACTTCATCGAGGAGTGCCTGCGGATCGAGTCGCCGGTCAAGGGCGACTTCCGCCTCACGCGCACGCCGGTGACCATCGGCGGGGTCGACATCCCCGCCGGCACCACCGTCATGGTGGTCAACGGTGCGGCGAACCGCGACCCGCGCACGTTCGAGGAGCCCGACGAGTTCCGGATCGAGCGCGAGAACTCGCGCTGGCACCTGGCGTTCGGGAAGGGGCCCCATGCCTGCCCGGGGGGTCCGCTGGCCCGGGCCGAGGGCCGCATCTCGATCCAGCGCCTGCTCGAACGGACCAGCGACATCCGGATCTCGGAGGCGCACCACGGCCCGCCCGGCAACCGGCACTACGACTACGTACCGACCTACATCCTGCGGGGTCTCAGCCGGATCCACCTCGACGTCACCCCGGCCCCGGCCACCGAGCGCTGAAGGCGTGTCGGTCGAGATCGACCTCCGCGGTCGGCGGGCCCTGGTCACCGGTGGAGGGCAGGGGGTGGGGGCGACGATCGCCGCGATGCTGGCATCGGCCGGAGCCGCCGTGGTCGTCAACGACGTCGTGGACGATCGCGCCGCGTCCCAGGCCGAGCGGATCGTGCGCGCCGGCGGCCGGGCCGAACCCCTGGCGTTCGACGTCACCGACCACGGCGCGGTGGGCGAGGCCATCGCCGCGTCCGGCCCGATCGACATCCTGGTCAACAACGCGGGCAACGCCGGGACGAGCGGCGTCGACACCGACCGATTCGTCGACACCACGCCGCCGCAGTGGGAGCGGTACATCGACGTCAACCTGTACGGCGTCATGCACTGCGTCCACGCCGCGCTCCCCGGCATGGTCGATCGCGGCTGGGGTCGGATCATCACCATCGTGTCCGATGCCGGACGCGTCGGTGGCGCCCGTCTGGCCGCGTACAGCGCGGCCAAGGCCGGGGCGGCCGGGTTCTGTCGAGCCATCGCTCGCGAGGTGGCCCGCGACGGTGTCACGGTCAACAACGTGGCGCTCGGGACCATGCGCACCGAGCTCACCTCCGCCCTGTGGGACGACCCCGAGCGGGCCGACATGCAACGGGCGATCCTCTCGGACTACCTGATCCGTCGACCCGGGGAGCCCGACGACGCCGCCTGGATGGTGGCGGTGCTGGCCAGCGACCGCTCGGCGTGGATCACCGGCCAGACGGTCCCGGTCAACGGCGGCTATTCGTTCACGCTCTAGCCGAGGAACGCCTCTTCGAAGAGCCGGAGGTGCCGCCAGGCGAGCTCCGGCGGCATGCCGCCGACCATGGGATGGAAGGCGGCGAAGGCGAGCTCACCGCCAGCCTCGACCTCGACCGCGTAGTCGTCGGGCGTCAGGATCCGGTACTGGCCCGCGGCGCGCACCTCGTCGATGTCGCCCATGGGCCGGTAGTTCACCGCCAGCCCCGACTCGGCCTGCCACGCGGCGTACACGTTGGTCTCGTGGAGGAAGTACGGGCCCATCTCCGGCCACGCCCGCTCGGGGTCCTCGGCGAGCATGACCACCTCGCCGCCCTGTTCGGCGCGGCCCGGTCCGGGGTCGGGCTGGCCGAGCGCGAGGCACTCGTCGCGGTAGAACTCCCAACAGGCCGGGTCGGACGGGATGAAGCCGTCGGCGATCCGGGCCGCCCGCCGCGCCGCCGCCTCCGAGGTACCACCGAGCATGATCATCGGCCCCGTCGGATTGGTGGGGGTCGGGCGGACCCGGACGGTCCGCCCCTCGAGTTCGAACGGCTCGCCCGTCCACGCCGCCCGCAGGGTGGCGACCGCGGCCCGCACCCGCCTGGCGCGCTCGCTCATCGGGACGCCGTACATCTCGAACTCGCCGGGCACGTAGCCGCCCACGATCGTGAGGGTGAGCCGCCCGCCGCTGATGCGGTCGACCACCGCGGCGTCCTCGGCCAGGCGCACCGGGTCGTAGAACGGCGCGATCAGGGCGTTGATCCCGATGGCGGCGTGGCGGGTGCGGGCCGCGACCGCGGCGGCGAAGGCCAGGGGGCTGGGCAGGTAGCTGTCGTCGGATCCGTGGTGCTCGGAGAGCGACAGGAACAGCGCGCCGCGCTCGTCCGCCCACTCGCACATGTCGAGACACGCCCGGTAGCGGTCGGTCAGGTCGACGCCGGCGAAGTCGGGGTTGCGGAGGTCGAAGCGGAGCCCGAACAGCATCCGATCGAGCCTACCCCGGTCGCCGGATCCGGTTCTCTCCTACGGAGAACCTGATTTCCGGTGCCCGCAACGGCGACCGCTTGTCGGTGCTCGCCGTCACCCGGTCGTTCTGAACCCGGGCGCCGGCGGGCGCGGTCAGGGGACGATCGCGGGCAGCGTCTCCCAGCCGCGGACGGTGGAGGTGGGGGCCAGCTTCGCCCGGGTCAGGTCGACGTCCCATTCGGGGAACCGATCCAGGACCGCGTCGAGGGCGACGCGGCCCTCGAGCCGGGCCAGCGCGGCACCGAGGCAGAAGTGGATGCCGTACCCGAACGTGAGGATGCCGGCGGTGTCGCGGTGGATGTCGAACCGGTCGCCGTCGGGGAACTGGGCGTCGTCGCGATTGGCGGCGCCCACCAGCATCAGCATGGCGCTCCCGGCCGGCACCGTCGCTCCGTGGATCTCGACATCGGTGGCCACGTAGCGGCCGACGTGGGGCGCCGGCGGCTCGAAGCGCAACAGCTCCTCGATGGCATTGGGGATGAGGGATCGGTCGTCGACCAGCTCGCGCCGCTGGTCGGGATGGTCGGCGAGCACCTTCCCGGCCCAGCCGATGAGCCGGGTGGTGGTCTCGTTGCCCGCACCCGACACCACCGCGACGTAGGTGAGCAGCTCGTCGCGGGTGAGCCGGCGGACCGTGCCCGTCTCGTCCTCGAACTCGACGTGGAGCAACTCGGTCATGATGTCGTCGGACGGGTGCTTCTCCCGCCACTCGATGTACTCGGCGAACAGCTCACCGGTGACCTGGAGGGTGCTGCCCGTCTCCATCGGCTTGCCCTCCTCGGTCCGGAGGTTGGCGTCGACGGCGGCGCGGATCTTGTCCTGGTCGGCGTCGGGGACGCCCATGAGCATGCCGATGACCCGCATGGGCATGTACGCCCCCAGGTCCCGGACGAAGTCGAACCCGCCGGTGCCGACGTGGGGGTCGAGCGCCTCGGCGCAGAACTCGCGGATCTTGTCCTCGAGGGCGGCGACCTTGCGGGGCGTGAACATGCGCGACATCAGCCGGCGGTGCATGGTGTGCGTCGGCGGGTCCTCGAAGATCACCGTGCCGGACGGCATCTCCATGCCCGCCTTGATGATCTCGAGGATGCCGCCCCGACCGGAGATGAAGGTGCGGTTGTCCTTGAGCCCGCGCTCGACGTCGGCGTAGCGGCTGACGGCGTAGAAGTCGTGGGTCTGGTCGTAGTAGAGCGGCGCCTGCTCCCGGAGCCGGCGGAACACCGGGTAGGGGTCGTGGTTGATCTCGACGTCGTACGGGTCGTACCGCACGCCGTCCACGCTGGTGGTGGTCATCGCAGCCTTCCCGTTTCCGGCCTAGGCCACGACGTTCTGGACCTTGAGCTCCACGATCCGGTCCCAGTCGAGGCCCAGCTCCTGGAGGATCTCGTCGCCGTGCTCGTTGAAGGCCGGGGCCCGGCGCGGCGTGGGCGGGGCACCGCCGAAGCTCACGGGCGGGGACGCCAGCCGGAACGCGATGCCCTCGGCCGTCTCGTAGTCCTGCACGTAGTGGTTGGCCCGGGCCTGGGGGTCGTCGGCCACCTCGATGGTGTCCTGCACCATGGCCCACTGGCCCGAGAACGGCTGCAGCGCCTCCCGCCACTCGTCGGCCGTGCGCTGGGCGAAGGCCTCGGTCAACGCCTGCACCCCGTCGGCCGCGTTGGCCGCGATCGATGCCGCGTCGGCGAAGCGCTCGTCGGTGGCCAGCTCCGGTCGGCCGATGAGATGACAGGCTTCGGCCCAGTACTTCCCCGCCTGCAGGCAGGTGAGGGCGACGTACCCGCCATCGCTGGTCTCGTAGGTGCCGGTCAACGGGTTCCCGATGGGCCGGTCCTTCGGCATGCCCCGCCACGGCATCCCGGTCTGGAGGGACAGGGCGATCGCCGCGCCCATCGACCACATGCCGACGCCGAGCAGGGACACGTCGACCGTCGTGGCCTCGCCGGTCCGCTCCCGGTGGAACAGCGCCCCCATGATCCCGCCGGCGATCGTCATCGCGCCGATGGAATCGCCGAACGCGGGCGCCGGTGGCGGAGCGGGGCGCTCGCCCTGGGGGGACACACCCAGAGCGACGCCGGCCCGGGCCCAGTAGGCGAGGGAGTCGTACGAGCCCTTGTCGGCGTCGGGTCCTTCGTTGCCCTGACCCGTGCCCCGGACGTAGATGATGTCGGGGTTGTGGGCCTTGATGTCGTCGATGTCGATCTTCAGCTTCGTGCGCACGCTGGGGAGCTTGTTGGTGAGGAACACATCGGCCGTGGCCGCCAACTGGTAGAGGATCTCGAGGCCGGCATCGTTGGACAGATCGAGACCGAGGCTGCGCTTGCCGCGGTTCGAGTGCTCGAGCAGGACGTGCACGTCGCCGCCGAGGTTGATGGTGCCGCTGGAGCCCAAACCGCGCATGGCGTCGCCCCGCTCGACGTGCTCGATCTTGATCACCTCGGCGCCCCACTCGGCCAGCAGCGCCGATGCCGCGGGCACGAACGTGTGCTCCGCGACCTCGAGCACCCGGACACCGTGCATCACCTCGTTCACCGGACCCCTCCTGGACGTTGCCGGCTGCGTGGCCGGCGACCCTAGCGGTGCGGCCAGAGCGCGACCACAGGGGCCGCCGATCGCCCGGATATCGGCGCCACAGGGCAGGAGGTGGGGTTCCGCCCGCCGAAAACGTGACATGACCGAGTCGAGGTGCGCGCACCACAGGGTCGGCGGGTCGCCTGATCGGTGCACCCTCGGAGAGGTGAACGTGCTGGCCGCGCCGTGTGGAAGGGGGTGCCATGAGAGCCCGTGATGGACGCCGCGCCTGGAGTCGACGCGTCCGGATCGTCGCGGTGTTGCTGCTCCTGCTGGGCACCACCGCCTGCGGGGCTCGATGGGACGAGGAGCAGACCCAGGCGGTCCTGGCGCGGGAGCACACGACCGCCGCGGGCAGCAGCGCGGCGGCGGCCGGTACCGGCTCGAGTGCGGGCGCATCCTCGGGCGACACGGCTTCCACCGTGCCCACCGCTGCTGACACCGGCGGCGCCTCCACGCCCGGCGCCGATGGCGGTGGTGGCGATGGTGGCGGCGCGGCCGCCCCGGCGTCCGGCGGTGGTGCGGCTGCGGCACCGCAGGCCGCGTCCGGCGGTGGCGCGCTCCCGTGTGCCGCGCCGTCCGACGCGCCGGGCGTGACCGACGGCGAGATCACGGTCGGCAACATCGCCACCCTGAGCGGCCCCATCCCCGGCCTCGGTGAGGGGGGAGCGGCCGCCACCCGCGCCTACGTCGCCTTCCGGAACGCCACCGGCGGCGTGTGCGGGCGGAGCATCAAGCTGCTGGCCGGCGACGACGGCCAGGACAACGGTCGCTACCGATCGCTCGTGAACGACTTCAACTCGAAGGCGTTCGCCATCGTGGGCGGTCTGGCCGGCGGTGACGCCGGTGGGATCGAGATCGTCAAGGACACCGGCATCCCGGTCGTCAGCGTTCCGGTCTCGCTCGACTTCCACCACCTGCCCACCGTGTTCGGCATCAACCCGCCCTACGCCGATCCGAATCAGCCCACCGGCAAGTACCAGTACCTGGTGAAGCAGGGGGCGACGAAGGTCGCACTGGTCTACCCCGGCATCGACCAGACGAGGGCCGAGGTCGACGCCAAGCACCGCCACCAGATGGAGGCGTCGGGCATGAAGATCGTGCTCACCGAGGAGTTCCCGCTCGGCACCCTCAACTACGACTCGGTCGCCCGGGCCGTCGCCAACAGCGGCGCCGACTACATGCTCTTCGTCAGCGAGATCGGTGCCGACGCCTCGATGGCGAAGTCGATGGCCAACACCGGTTATCACCTGAAATACGCCGACTACCTCACCGGCTACAGCCCCAAGCTCATCGACCTGGCCGGCGATGCCGCCGAGGGCTCCACCGCCTGGATCCGGGTGCTCCCGAACGAGGAGGCCGGTGGGAACGCGGAGCAGAACCACTTCCTCGAGTGGATGGACAAGGCCGCGCCGGGCATCGCCCCGGACGTGTTCGCCGCCGATTCGTGGGCGGCAGCGAAGGCCTTCTTCGACACCCTCGAGACCCTGCCGGGTCCGATCAGCCGGGCGTCGTTCGTGGACACGATCCGCGCGGTGAAGAACTACGACGCCGAGGGGTTCCTCGGGCCGATCCAGCTCGGTCCGAACGTCACCAACGGCTGTGTGATCGGCATGATCGTCGACGGCGGCAAGTGGCGGCGCATGGCGCCGGCGAAGGGATTCCTGTGCTGACGGCCCCGACGGACACGACGGGCACGACGGCCACCACCGGCCCGGTCGAGCCGCCCGGATCCGGGCATCCGCTGGAGCTGATCGGTGCTCGGGCCGGCTACGGCCGCATCGAGGTCCTCCACGGCGTCGACCTCGCCGTCCGCCGGGGCCAGATCGTGGCCCTGCTCGGACCCAACGGCGCCGGCAAGTCCACTGCACTCAGCGTGATGAGCGGCCTGCTGGTGCCCCGGGCCGGGTGCCGGCACGTCCTCGGCCGGCACCTGAACCACGCCACGGCCGACGAACTGGCCCGCATCGGCGTGTGCCATGTCCGCGAGGGGCGGTCGATCTTCCCCAACCTCACGGTCCGCGACAACCTCGCGGTGGCCGCATCCGCCGGCACGCCGCTCGAGCGGATCGAGGAGCACGCCTATCGCATGTTCCCCCGCCTGGCCGAACGGCGCCGGCAGCAGGCCGGGACGCTGTCGGGCGGCGAGAAGCAGATGCTGGCCCTCGCTCGCGGGCTCGGGACCGAGCCGTCGGTGCTGCTGGTCGACGAGCTGTCGATGGGGCTCGCCCCCATCATCGTGGGCGAGCTGTACGAATCGGTGGTCGAGGTCGCCCACCGCGGGGTGTCGGTCCTCATCGTCGAACAGTTCGCCTCCATCGGCCTCCGCGTGGCCGACCACGTGCACGTGATGGCGCACGGCACGGTGACCTACTCGGGGCCGTCCGACGGCGCCGCCGAGGCCGTCGACGCCGCCTACCTCGGGAGCGCGTCGTGACCGAGCTGCTCCAGTTCACCCTCTTCGGGCTCATGCTGGGCTGCGTCTACGCCATCGCCGCCATGGGTCTCGTGCTGACCTACAACGTCAGCGGCGTCTTCAACTTCTCCCACGGCGCGGTGGGCATGATCGCCGCGTTCGTGTACTACGAGCTCCAGGTCCGCCACGGGGTGCCCACGCCGCTCGCCCTCCTGCTCGTCGTGGCGGTCCTGGCTCCGGTGCTCGGGCTCCTGGTGGAGCGGATCATGCGCAACTTCCAGGGGGCCGACTTCGCCACCACCCTGGTCGTGACCATCGCGCTGACCGTCGCCTTCCTCGGGCTGGCCCAACGCCTGTTCGATCCCCGCGAAGCCCGGTTCATGCCGACGCTGTTCGGTGACCACCGCATCGTGATCGCCGACGTCCCCATCAGTTGGGATCAGCTGGCCCAGGTCGCGGTGGCGGTCGCCGTCGCCTTCGGGCTCCGCCTCCTGCTGTTCGGCACCGGGCTCGGCGCTCGGATGCGGGGAGTGGTCGACGATCCCGAGCTCGCCCGCCTCCACGGGGTCGAGCCGGTCACCGTGGCCCGGATCGGGTGGGTCATCGGGTTCGTGCTCGCCGCCCTCGGAGGCGTCCTGTTCGCCAGCGGCCAGAACCTCAACGCCATCGTGCTCACCCTGCTGGTGCTCAACGCGTACGGCGCGGCGATGGTCGGGCGGCTCACCAGCCTGCCGCTCACCTGCGCGGGTGCGCTGCTGCTCGGGCTGTGCCAGCAACTGACCAACGTCTCGTGGCTCTGGCCGTCGGGTGAGTTCTTCCTGCGGTTGCAGCTGGCGATCCCGGGCGCGTTCCTCATCCTCGCCGTGCTGCTCATCCCGTCGTCGCGTCTCGCGGTGGGGTCGGCCATCGGTCGGGACGAGCCTCGCGTCCCCTCGTTGCGCGGGTCGGTGTTGGGCGGCGTCGCCCTCGTCGGCTTCGTGGCCGTGCTGGTCGACGTCGTCCCGTCCACCGCCATCGTCGACGTGCAGCGGGCGCTGGTGGTGGCCACCATCGCGCTCTCGCTCGTGGCGGTCACCGGACTGTCGGGGCAGGTCTCGCTCACGCAGTACCTCTTCGTCGGGGTGGGTGCCTTCGTCGTCGGGAACTTCTCCGGTCTCGACGGCTTGCTGTCGATGGTGATCGGCGGCCTGATCGCCGCGGTCCTGGGGGCGGTGGTCGCCCTGCCCGCGGTGCGCCTCAAGGGGCTCTACCTCGCGCTGAGCACGTTCGGCATCGCGTTGATCGGGCGCGAGCTGATCCTCGGCGACCTGCGCGTGTTCGGCCTCGGCGGCCTCAGCGTCCCCCGCCCGCACGTGCTCGGATTCTCGACCGGAGACGACGGCACCTACGCCATCTGGTGCGCGGTGGCGTTCTCGCTGCTGGCCGTGCTGCTCGGCGTCGTGCGACGGAGCTGGATCGGCCGGCAGCTGACCGCCGTCCGCGACAGCGAGCTGGCGGCGGCCACCGCCGGACTCCCGGTGCGGACCGCCAAGCTGGCCGTGTTCTCGTTCGCCGCGTTCATCGCCGGCTGCGCCGGCTCACTGTTCGGCGGATTCGCCGCCGCGGTGCAGGGGACGCAGTTCGATCCGGTCAACAGCCTCATCATCGTGCTCTTCGCCTACGTGGGTGGGATCACCACCGTTCTCGGCGCGGTGATGGCCGGGGCGCTCTTCGCCGGGCTGGCCTACGCCGAGGCCACCTATCCCGGGTTGGCCGGCGTGGTGTTCATCGTCGTCGGCGCCGCCGCCATCAGCCTGGGGCGTCAGCCCAACGGCCTGGCCGGGATCGTGCTCGAGCGGATCGGCCAGCTGCGCGAGCTGCGACCGTCACGCCTGCGAGCCCGCCGTGACGACGCCCTACTCGCCCCCACCGGCCACCGTGTCGCCGAGTCCGGAGGTCCTGCGTGATGCCCCGACCCCAGCGCCGCTTCGCCTTCTCCCAGCTGCTGGTCACGGCCGTGTTGATGGCCGTCGTCCTCCCGGTCGGGCTCGGCACGCACCGGGCCGACGCCCAGGTGTCCGGTGGTCAGCTCGCCGGCATGCAGGGCACGGCCCACGCGTCCGGCGTCTACGTCTTCTACAACATGGGCAACGTGCTGCCCATCGCCTCTCCGGTCGACAGCGGCGCCCCCGACGCCCTCACCACCATCTCGTCGGGGCCGACCACGTTCGCTCGGGCCGGTGTGCTCGATCCCGGCGATCTGCTGGCCAGCCCCGACACGCTCCTGTCGCTGTTCTCCTCCAGCTACAAGTCGGGCACCCTCCCCACCTACCCGTACCGGATCCAGGCCACCTCGGGCTACGGCACGCCGGAGGCCTCGTCCTCGCCGGGGCCGGGGCTGCGGGCCGACGTGCGGGCCGAGGGGCCCAAGTCCACCGCGTCGGCCAGTGCCGGCGAGTCGAGGGCGCCGGCCATCGTCACCTTCGGCGGCGTCCGGTCGGAGTCCAGCAGCGAGACCGACGGTTCCACCGTCACCGTCCACGCCCGCACCGAGATCAGCGACATCAACGTGCTCGACGCCCTCTCGATCAGCTCGGTCGTCATCGACGTCACCGCCACGTCGAGCGGCGACGGGGTCGAGCTGTCCGGCGGCACCACGATCGGCGCCGCCACCCTCATGGGCACGCCCGTGGTCATCGACAGCGATGGCATCCAGCCCGCCGAGGGCGACGACGGGGGCTCCAAGCCGCTGCTGGGGGGTTCCGTGGCGAAGTCGCTGTCGGCCCAGGCCAGCGATCTCCTCGACCGGGCCGGGATCCGCGTCACGGCGGGTGGCACCATCGACCAGGCGGCCGACGACACCGGTCAACTCGCCGCCACCGGCCTGCGCATCGATTTCGCCTTCAACGGTGAGTCGACTCCGGCGCTGTCGAGCCTGCTCGGCCTCTACGACAAGCTGCCCCCGGTCGAGCTGCCCGGTGCACCGCTCCAGCCCGCCGACCTGCTCCAGATCGTGCGGTCGAACAACATCTCCGAGCTCCAGATCGGCCGGGCCGAAGTCGGACTCGCCGCCCGGGCCAGCGAGCCGCTGGCGGACTTCACCGCTCCGCCCATCGATTCGGGCTCGGTGACGGCGACACCCACCGCCACGCCCACCTTCGACACCGGCTCGGTCCCACAGACGGTCGGCCCGCCGCTCGACGTCGCCTCCCCGGCCGCGCCGCCGGCCGTGGCGCCCACGATCGCCAACGAAGCGCCGATCGGCGCGCTGAGTCGGGGCATCGGCGCCACGGCGGTCCTGGTCCTGCTGCTCCAGCCGCTGCTCGGTGCCTGGCTCTCGAAGCTGAGCCGGCGCGTCCTGACGTCCGCCACCGCCACCGGTGGCGCCTGCCCCAACGGAGGTCCGTGATGGTCGTCGAACTCGACGGGGCGCGAACGCCCGCCGACCGGGAAGCCCGGCTCCTGGAGGGGGCCGACGAGCTCCGCACCCGCCGCGGGTCGGTCAGCCTGCTCGATCGCCCCAACCTGTTGATGGGCGTCGCTGCGGCCATGATGACGACTGGTCTTTCCGCGGTCCTGCTCGGGTGGGTGGGTGCGTCGCATGCGATCCGCGTCGAGGAGCAGGTGCCGTATCTGATCTCGGGCGGCCTCCTCGGCGTCGCCCTCGCCATCATCGGCGCGCTGGTGCTGTTCACCCACTGGCTCACCGTGCTCATTCGTGAGGAGCGCGAACGCGACCGCCGAGCGCGATGTGCAGCACGCTGAGCTGCTCGCCGCCCTCGAGGAGCTTCGCTGGGCCGGAGTGGCCGGCGGCAACGGGAGGGAGGTGGCCCATGGCAACGCTCGAGGCCCGCGGACTCAACGTCCACTTCGGGCAGCACCAAGCGGTTCGTGACGTCAGCCTCGCCGTCGACGCCGGTCAGATCGTCGGTCTGATCGGACCGAACGGCGCCGGCAAGACCACGACGTTCAACGCCATCACCGGTGTCCAGCGCTGCACGGGCTCGGTCGTCCTCGACGGAGTCGACGTGTCGTCGGCGCCGCCGCACCGCCGGGCCCGGCTCGGGATGAACCGCACGTTCCAGAAGCTCGAGGTCTTCGGGACGATGACCGCATTCGACAACATCCGCACTGCGGCGGAGATCACCGCCCTGGCCAAGCGCCGCTCGCTGGCCGGCGTGGTGGAGACCACCGAGCGGCTCGTCGACCTCCTCGGCCTCGGTCCGGTCAGCCACGAGCGGGCCGACTCGCTCCCGACGGGTCAGGCGCGGCTGGTGGAGATCGCCCGGGCCGTGGCGACCGAGCCGCACATCGTCCTGCTCGACGAGCCCGCCTCCGGCCTCGACGACACCGAGAGCGAACGCCTCGCCCAGGTGCTCCGGGTCCTGCGCGACGACGGGATGGCGATCCTCATGGTCGAACACGACATCGACCTGGTCATGGACCTGAGCACCAACATCTACGTGCTCGACCTCGGCTCGCTCATCGCCCACGGCACGCCCGACGAGATCCGCAACCACGCCGCGGTGCGCGAGGCCTACCTGGGCGCGGCCTGACCCGCTGACCCCGACCCCGCCGCCAGCGCGAACGCCACCACCCGCGTCACTTCGGCCTCGTGCGGGCGGGTGCCGTTCCAGAGGTGATCGCCCAACCGCCCGACGACCGCGTGCCCGACCAGCGTGGCGGCCAGGTCCGGGTCAGGACAGCCGAGCGTCGCGAACGGACCGCGGAGCAACGTGGACAGGGGAGCGCTGGCCGGCGAGGGGCCCGGCTGACCCGACGCAGCTCCGGCGTTGTAGAGCACGGCGAGGGTGGTGGCGGCCGCGTCCTGGTCAGCCGCCTGGTGCAGCACGCCTCGCACCCAGCGCTCGACCTGGCCGGCGGGGTCGTCGTCCTTGGCCATCTGGTGGTCCAGGTAGCTGCGCAGGCGCTCGGCACCGTCGTCGATGATGGCGGCGACCAGCGCATCCTTGGACGGGAAGTGGCGGTAGAAGGCCTCGTTCGACAGCCCTGCCTCGGCGACGATGTCGGCCACCCGTGAGCGGCGGGCCACGCCGTTGCGACGCATGACCGCGCGCCCGGCGTCGATCAGACGACGGATCTCCTCCTCGTACCCGGCGCGCTTGGTCTCGAGGGCACGGTCGGCGATCCGGGCCGACACCTCGTTCCGATGATCGGGAACTTGCTTCTCCACTTCCAGAATCATATTCTGGACCGCCGGAGGTGACCACCATGGCATGGGATTTCGAGACCGACCCCGACTTCCAGGAGAAGCTGGACTGGGCCGAGGCGTTCGTCCGGGAGGAGGTCGAGCCGCTCGACCTGGTGTGGCCGGGGTTGCAGTTCACGCCGCTGGAGGGCACGCGGCGGGAGGCGATCCAGCCCCTGAAGGAGACGGTCCGCGAGCACGGGCTGTGGGCCACGCACCTCGGGCCCGACCTCGGCGGGCAGGGCTTCGGCCAGCTCAAGTTGTCGCTGCTGAACGAGATCCTGGGCCGCAGCAGCTGGGCGCCGATCGTCTTCGGGTGCCAGGCGCCCGACACCGGCAACGCCGAGATCCTGGCTCACTACGGCACCGACGAGCAGAAGGCGCAGTACCTCCAGCCACTCCTCGACGGCGAGTTGTTCTCGTGCTTCTCGATGACCGAGCCCGAGGGCGGTTCCGACCCGACCCAGTTCCGCACCCGGGCCGTGCGCGACGGCGACGAGTGGGTGATCGACGGGTGGAAGTACTTCTCCTCGAATGCCCGCACCGCCGCCTTCCTCATCGTCATGGCGGTGACCAATCCCGAGGTGAGTGCGTACAAGGGCATGTCGATGTTCGTCGTGCCCACCGACACCCCGGGCATCGAGATCGTCCGCAACACCGGGCTGTGGGGCGAGGCGGAGGACGAGGGCTCCCACGCCCTCATCCACTACCAGGGCGTGCGGGTCCCGGCCTCCGCCATGCTCGGTGACGAGGGGCAGGCCTTCGCCGTGGCCCAGACCCGCCTCGGCGGTGGTCGCATCCACCACGCCATGCGCACCATCGGTCAGGCCCAGAAGGCGCTCGACATGATGTGCGAGCGGGCGCTCAGCCGCCAGACCCAGGGCAGCCTCCTCGCCGACAAGCAGTTCGTGCAGGGCTACATCGCCGATTCGTGGGCCCAGCTCCACCAGTTCCGGCTCATGGTCCTGCACACCGCGTGGAAGATCGACAAGGAGAACGACTACCTCAAGGTGCGCAAGGACATCGCCGCGGTGAAGGTGGTGATGCCGCAGGTGTACCACGACATCGTCTGGCGTTCGGTCCAGATCCACGGTGCGCTCGGCGTCTCCAACGAGCTGCCCCTGTTCGGGGGGATGCTCGGGGCCAGCGTGATGGGCCTGGCCGATGGCCCCACCGAGGTCCACAAGATGACGGTGGCCCGCCAGGTGCTGCGGGAGCACAAGGCGGTCGACGACGTGTGGCCCACCGAGCACCTGCCCAAGAAGCGGGCCGCGGCCCGGGCCAAGTTGGCCGAGTACCTCGAGCACGAAGTGGGGAACCTGTGACCGCGTCCGAGCCGACGCTGGAGGGCGAGCGGCTCGATCGGTTGTCGGCGTGGATGGACTCGCGGGATCTCGGTGACACCGGTTCGCCGGTCGAGGCGTCGTTCATCTCGGGGGGCGCCCAGAACGAGATCTTCGAGATCCGGCGGGGCGACCTGCACGCCGCCCTGCGGATCCCGCCCGACACCGCGCCGGCCGACCGCGACGGCGGCATCGTGCGCGAGTGGCGGATCATCGAGGCCCTCGACGGCACCGACGTGCCCCACACCGAGGCCATCGCCCTGTGCGACGACCCGTCGGTGCTGGGCCGGACCTTCTACCTGATGGGCTACGTCGACGGCTGGTCGCCGATGGCGTTGAAGGGCGGTCCGTGGCCGGAGCCGTTCGACCGCGACCGCGAGGCCCGCCACGGGCTGGCCTACGCCCTCATCGACGGCATCGCCCTGCTCTCGAAGGTCGACTGGCGGGCTCGGGGTGCTCGAGGACCTCGGGCACCCCGACGGCTTCCACGATCGCCAGGTCGACCGGTGGAGCGCCTTCTGGGAGAAGGTGAAGACGCGCGACGTGGCCGGGTTCGACGAGGCCGCCGCCTGGCTCCGCGCCCACCGGCCGATCGACTACGTGCCGGGGCTCATGCACGGCGACTACCAGTTCGCCAACGTGATGTACGCCCACGAGACCCCGACCCGGCTGGCCGCCATCGTCGACTGGGAGATGGGCACGGTGGGTGACCCCAAGCTCGACCTCGGGTGGGTGATGCACGGGTGGTCGCAGGGCGCGTCCTACGTCGACACCGCCGACATGCCCACCACCGAGCAGATGCTCGCTCGCTACGTCGAGGTGTCGGGCCGCCAGGTCGACGACATCGACTACTACAACGTGCTGGCCAAGTGGAAGCTCGCCGTCGTCCTCGAGCGGGGCTACAGCCGGGCCACCGAGGACACGCCGGCGCTGCAGGCCTTCGGCCCCTTCGTCGTCCGGCTCATGGCCGAGGCCGCCGAGCTGGCCGAGACGACGACCTACTCGGGGTGACCGTGCGGGCCGCGGTCTGCCGGACCCACGGACCGCCCGAGGGGGTGGTGGTCGAGGACTGGCCGTCACCGGATCCGGGTCCGGGCGAGGTCAAGGTCCGCGTCGAGGTCGGCGCGGTCAACTTCCCCGACGTCCTGCTGGTGGCCGACACCTACCAGCTGAAGGTTCCGGTCCCTTTCGTCCCGGGCAGCGAGTTCGCCGGCGTCGTGGTCGGGGTCGGTGACGGCGTCGACGATGTCGCGGTCGGCGATCGGGTCACCGGAACCGGCCTGGTGGGGGCCTTCGCCGAGGAGGTGGTGGTGCCGGCGACCTCGACCGCGACGATTCCCGAACACCTCGCCACTGACCTCGCCGCCGCGGCCGGCGTGGCCTACCGCACCGCCCACCACGTGCTGCGGTCGGTGGCGCGCGTCGCCACCGGTGACACCGTCGTCGTGCTGGGCGCGGGCGGGGGAGTGGGCTCGGCCGCGGTCCAGCTCGCCACCGAGCTCGGGGCCGTGGTCACCGCGGTGGCGTCGAGCTCCGAGAAGCTCGAGATGGCGGCCGCCTGTGGCGCCGTCCACGGCATCGACCACCGCGCCATCGATCTGCGCCGGGCCCTGAAGGAACTGCACCCCGACGGGGTCGACGTGGTGATCGACCCGGTCGGCGGCCAGCTCTCCGAGCCGGCGCTGCGCTCGTTGCGCTGGGGCGGCCGGTTCGTGACCGTGGGCTTCGCGTCGGGCGAGATCCCCCGCATCCCGCTCAACCTCGTGCTGCTCAAGGGCGTGCACGTGCTCGGCTTCCAGTTCATCGACTTCGCCACCCACGCGCCCGACGAGCTGGCCCGCAACGAGGCCGAGCTGCGCGACCTGCTGGCCTCGGGCCGGGTCCGGCCCTACGTGGGGGCGCGGTTCCCGCTGGATCGGACCGCAGAGGCGCTCCGGCTGGTCGCCGACGGCCACGCCGTGGGCAAGGTCCTGATCGACATCGGAGGAGATCGGCCGTGACCCGAACCCGGCGCGTGGTCCAGTGGGCCACCGGGTCGTCACCGCCCTCGCCTGAGACCGCGAACCGCCGATGATGTCCGAAACGAGTGGTTCGCGCCCGGCAGCCCCTAGTCTGGTGCCGTGAGCCAACCGCTGGGGAGCGGGCACGACCGCCGCATCGACCTACCGTTCCGACCGGGAGAGATGCCGCCGCTGTTCGGCGACACCAGCTCCGTGTTGATCGTGGACGACGATGCGACGACGATCACGTTGCTCGAATCCATCCTCGAGACCGAGGGATACGAGTGCACGCGGGCCCACAGCGCGTCCGAGGCTCGGGACCGCATGGGCGAGCACGAGTTCGCCGTGGCCCTGGTCGACATCGTGATGCCGGGTGACTCCGGGCTCGAACTGGTCGATCAGGCCCTCGACCGGTACCCGTTCCTGGCCGTGGTCATGGTGACGGGCATCGACGATCCGGAGATCGCCGAGCTGGCCCTGCGCAGCGGAGCGTACGGCTACCTGGTCAAGCCGTTCACCCACAACGAGGTGCTCGTGGCGGTGTCGAACGCCGGTCGCCGGCGATGCCTCGAGATCGAGAGCGCGGTGTACCGCCGCCGGCTCGAGCAGCGACTCGACGAGCAGGCCGACGAGCTGGACGACGCCCTCAAGCAGCTCAAGGAGCTGTACGACCACGCCCTGCGCACCGAGCGAGAGCGGTAGCCGTCCGGGCCTCGCTGAGGAGCGGCTACTCGATGCGGAGCGCCTGGGCCGGGACCGTGCGCGATGCCGCCCGGGCCGGGACGGTGGCGACCGCCATCGCCAACACCAGCACCATCGGGGCGAGCAGCCCCAGGACACCGATGGGCGTGACCGGCTCCGGCACGATGCCCAGTTCGGACGCGGCCACGTTCCACAACGAGCGTCCCAAGGTGATGCCCAGGGGGAGGGAGATCGCGAGCGCGATGACGGCGACCGACGCCGCCTGCCACCGGACGGTCCGGCGGATCTGAGCGCCGACGAAGCCGAGCGCCTTGAGGACGGCGAGATCCCGGCGGCGACGGCGCACCGCGGTCACCAGCGCGTGGACGAGCGTTGCCGCCGCCACCAGACCGAGCAGGCCGGCGAGCAGCATCGGGATGCTGCGCACCCGACCGAAGTCGACGATGTCGATCGGTGTGCCGGGTTGGTACACCTGCGCGTACGGCAGCTCGGCACGCAGGGCGGCCAGCCCGTGCCGGCGAGCGGCGTCGGAGGAGAACCGCACCAGCACGGCGTTGGGCGGTGGGCCGTTGGGGACGGCGCGGAGCAGGGCCTGGTAGGGGAGGATCGCGCCCTCGCCGAAGACGCCGTTGTCGCCCACCGGCGGCAGCACCACCTGGCCGACGATCCGCACCTCCGCAGAGCCGAGCCCATCCACATCGAGGACGACCGAGTCGCCGACGTGCTTGTGCAGGGCGTCGAGCGTCTTGCCGCCCAGGGCGATCTCGTCGGGAGCAGTGGGCTGGCGTCCGTCGATGGCCGGGGGCAGCACCGAGCCGCGCACCACGTCCATGGCGATGGCATCGGCCGCCACGTCGTCCACGTGCACCGGGATGCCCGTGCCACCGACGCCGACCGCGGCCACGCCGGGCATCGCCGACAGCGCCGGCACGATCTCGTCCAGGGCGTGGTTGTCGCCCAGGGTGGCCGAATCGATCTCGGCATCCCACGCCACGCCGTAGAGCCGGGGGGTCGCGGTGAGGTGGTCGACGCTGGCGCCGAAGGTCACCGCGGCGGTGAGGGCGGTGAGCCCGATCACGATGCCGGCCAGCGTGGTCCGCACCGGGACCGCGGTGCGGCCGTGCCCCGTTTCGGTGGCCAAGCGGACGCCGTTGAGCATGGTGGGGGGCGCTGACGCCCGAGCCAGCCAGCTGGTGATCCGCGAGGTCCGCCGCCCCCCGTCGGTGATCACCCGTCGGGTCGGAAGGCCGGCCGTGCGGGCCGCGCGCCGGCCCGGGACGACGGAGACGAGCAGCGTGAGCACGACGATCAACCCGGCACCGAGCCCGATCGCGGTGGCATCGAAGGCCAGGCCAGGATGGGGTTCGGCGATGCGGGCCGAGCCGATCGGTGTGAACGCCGACCCGGCGAACGCCACCGCGGCCGCGACTGCCGCGGCCACCAGCGCCACCGTCGCCATGCGGACCATGACCACCCCCAGGAGCTGCCCACGCGCCATGCCCATGGCGCGCAGCGCCGGGAAGTCGTCGGATTCGAGCAGGATCTGGCGGGCGACGAGCTGGCTGGCCACCAGCAGCACAGTGAGACCGCCGAGCGCGGCGAGGATCCACAGGGCGTCGGCGAGGAAGCGGAACGAACGCTCGATCTTGTGGGCCTGGGCGGCCGTCGAGCTCACGAATGAGGGACCGGTGCTGAGGTGCTCGACACCGGCTTCGAAGCTCGCGTAGTCGGCCTCGCCGTGAGTGAGCGCCACCCCGAGGGCCTGGCTGGACACGAAGCGGTCGGCATGGGTCGACACGAAGCGGGCGCTCACCAGGTTGAGCGCCCCCGAGTCGCCGCTGGCGGTCGTGGGGAAGTCGTTGGGCATCACCGTCACACCGACGACGCGGAGCTGCACCGGGATCGTCACCGGATCGTCGATCGAGGACGAGGCATCGACGAAGTCCACCGTGACGGTCCGTCCGAGGTCGGTGTCGAAGCGGTCGAGGCTGAAGGTGCTCATCGCCACCTCGTCGGGGGCGGCCGGGTCGGGGAGCCGGCCACGGAGCACCTTCGGTCTGCTCAGCTGGTCCGACCCGGCAGCCAGCGCGGCGAAGTCCGCGGCCTTCGCCAGGTCGCCGGCGTAGCCGGTGAATCCGGCATAGCGCTGCCACGACCGCACCTCGGGCAGGTGGGCGATGGCATCGAGGTCGGTGCCGCCACCGTCGGCGGAGACGTAGCTGTAGACGATCGCATCCATCGCGTTGGAGGCGGCGACCATGCGTGGATAGGCGGTTTCGGTACGCCGGGCACCGGCCGCGACCGCCACCACCCCACCCCCGAAGACCCCGAGCATCACCGCCAGGGCCAGCCACCCCCACCGCCGGGCCCGCAGGTCGGCCCGGCTGCGCATCCACACCGCGTTC
>CAVSXR010000030.1:0-23036 GCA_963731885.1 uncultured Acidimicrobiaceae bacterium
AGCCAACCGCTGGGGAGCGGGCACGACCGCCGCATCGACCTACCGTTCCGACCGGGAGAGATGCCGCCGCTGTTCGGCGACACCAGCTCCGTGTTGATCGTGGACGACGATGCGACGACGATCACGTTGCTCGAATCCATCCTCGAGACCGAGGGATACGAGTGCACGCGGGCCCACAGCGCGTCCGAGGCTCGGGACCGCATGGGCGAGCACGACTTCGCCGTGGCCCTGGTCGACATCGTGATGCCGGGTGACTCCGGGCTCGAACTGGTCGATCAGGCCCTCGACCGGTACCCGTTCCTGGCCGTGGTCATGGTGACGGGCATCGACGATCCGGAGATCGCCGAGCTGGCCCTGCGCAGCGGAGCGTACGGCTACCTGGTCAAGCCGTTCACCCACAACGAGGTGCTCGTGGCGGTGTCGAACGCCGGTCGCCGGCGATGCCTCGAGATCGAGAGCGCGGTGTACCGCCGCCGGCTCGAGCAGCGACTCGACGAGCAGGCCGACGAGCTGGACGACGCCCTCAAGCAGCTCAAGGAGCTGTACGACCACGCCCTGCGCACCGAGCGAGAGCGGTAGCCGTCCGGGCCTCGCTGAGGAGCGGCTACTCGATGCGGAGCGCCTGGGCCGGGACCGTGCGCGATGCCGCCCGGGCCGGGACGGTGGCGACCGCCATCGCCAACACCAGCACCATCGGGGCGAGCAGCCCCAGGACACCGATGGGCGTGACCGGCTCCGGCACGATGCCCAGTTCGGACGCGGCCACGTTCCACAACGAGCGTCCCAAGGTGATGCCCAGGGGGAGGGAGATCGCGAGCGCGATGACGGCGACCGACGCCGCCTGCCACCGGACGGTCCGGCGGATCTGAGCGCCGACGAAGCCGAGCGCCTTGAGGACGGCGAGATCCCGGCGGCGACGGCGCACCGCGGTCACCAGCGCGTGGACGAGCGTTGCCGCCGCCACCAGACCGAGCAGGCCGGCGAGCAGCATCGGGATGCTGCGCACCCGACCGAAGTCGACGATGTCGATCGGTGTGCCGGGTTGGTACACCTGCGCGTACGGCAGCTCGGCACGCAGGGCGGCCAGCCCGTGCCGGCGAGCGGCGTCGGAGGAGAACCGCACCAGCACGGCGTTGGGCGGTGGGCCGTTGGGGACGGCGCGGAGCAGGGCCTGGTAGGGGAGGATCGCGCCCTCGCCGAAGACGCCGTTGTCGCCCACCGGCGGCAGCACCACCTGGCCGACGATCCGCACCTCCGCAGAGCCGAGCCCATCCACATCGAGGACGACCGAGTCGCCGACGTGCTTGTGCAGGGCGTCGAGCGTCTTGCCGCCCAGGGCGATCTCGTCGGGAGCAGTGGGCTGGCGTCCGTCGATGGCCGGGGGCAGCACCGAGCCGCGCACCACGTCCATGGCGATGGCATCGGCCGCCACGTCGTCCACGTGCACCGGGATGCCCGTGCCACCGACGCCGACCGCGGCCACGCCGGGCATCGCCGACAGCGCCGGCACGATCTCGTCCAGGGCGTGGTTGTCGCCCAGGGTGGCCGAATCGATCTCGGCATCCCACGCCACGCCGTAGAGCCGGGGGGTCGCGGTGAGGTGGTCGACGCTGGCGCCGAAGGTCACCGCGGCGGTGAGGGCGGTGAGCCCGATCACGATGCCGGCCAGCGTGGTCCGCACCGGGACCGCGGTGCGGCCGTGCCCCGTTTCGGTGGCCAAGCGGACGCCGTTGAGCATGGTGGGGGGCGCTGACGCCCGAGCCAGCCAGCTGGTGATCCGCGAGGTCCGCCGCCCCCCGTCGGTGATCACCCGTCGGGTCGGAAGGCCGGCCGTGCGGGCCGCGCGCCGGCCCGGGACGACGGAGACGAGCAGCGTGAGCACGACGATCAACCCGGCACCGAGCCCGATCGCGGTGGCATCGAAGGCCAGGCCAGGATGGGGTTCGGCGATGCGGGCCGAGCCGATCGGTGTGAACGCCGACCCGGCGAACGCCACCGCGGCCGCGACTGCCGCGGCCACCAGCGCCACCGTCGCCATGCGGACCATGACCACCCCCAGGAGCTGCCCACGCGCCATGCCCATGGCGCGCAGCGCCGGGAAGTCGTCGGATTCGAGCAGGATCTGGCGGGCGACGAGCTGGCTGGCCACCAGCAGCACAGTGAGACCGCCGAGCGCGGCGAGGATCCACAGGGCGTCGGCGAGGAAGCGGAACGAACGCTCGATCTTGTGGGCCTGGGCGGCCGTCGAGCTCACGAATGAGGGACCGGTGCTGAGGTGCTCGACACCGGCTTCGAAGCTCGCGTAGTCGGCCTCGCCGTGAGTGAGCGCCACCCCGAGGGCCTGGCTGGACACGAAGCGGTCGGCATGGGTCGACACGAAGCGGGCGCTCACCAGGTTGAGCGCCCCCGAGTCGCCGCTGGCGGTCGTGGGGAAGTCGTTGGGCATCACCGTCACACCGACGACGCGGAGCTGCACCGGGATCGTCACCGGATCGTCGATCGAGGACGAGGCATCGACGAAGTCCACCGTGACGGTCCGTCCGAGGTCGGTGTCGAAGCGGTCGAGGCTGAAGGTGCTCATCGCCACCTCGTCGGGGGCGGCCGGGTCGGGGAGCCGGCCACGGAGCACCTTCGGTCTGCTCAGCTGGTCCGACCCGGCAGCCAGCGCGGCGAAGTCCGCGGCCTTCGCCAGGTCGCCGGCGTAGCCGGTGAATCCGGCATAGCGCTGCCACGACCGCACCTCGGGCAGGTGGGCGATGGCATCGAGGTCGGTGCCGCCACCGTCGGCGGAGACGTAGCTGTAGACGATCGCATCCATCGCGTTGGAGGCGGCGACCATGCGTGGATAGGCGGTTTCGGTACGCCGGGCACCGGCCGCGACCGCCACCACCCCACCCCCGAAGACCCCGAGCATCACCGCCAGGGCCAGCCACCCCCACCGCCGGGCCCGCAGGTCGGCCCGGCTGCGCATCCACACCGCGTTCATGAACGGCGTGTGGTGGGACGGCAGGACGGTGCAGGCGATCCCACGGAAGCACCCCCAGGGGACGCCGGTTGGCTGACGACTTCGGTCACCGTACCGGCGGGTCGGGCCCGGTTCGATGGTGCCAGCACCACACCTGGGGTTCGGTGGGGAGCCCGCTCAGCCCGGGGGGCGCGACGAGTCCAACACGCCGGTGATGCGCTGGCTGGACCGGGCGAGGTGGTCGCGCATGGCGGCGGAGGAGGCCGCGACGTCGCCCCGAACGATGGCCTGGGCGACGGCGCGGTGTTCCTCGAGTGCCTGCGCGCCCATCCCCCGGCCGTAGGTGAGCCGGAACAGGTGGAGGTGGCAATTGGTGTGGGCGAAGGCTTGGCGCGCCTGGTCGTTGCCAGCGAGCTCGAGAACCAGATCGTGGAATCTCCGGTCGTGGTCGGCAATGGCTCGGTACACGGCGTAGCCGCGATCGTCCGGCGCCTCTGGGCAGGCGTCGAGCTCGGCGAGGAGCCGTCGTTCGGTGGCCCCGGTGGCGTGTGCCGCCGCTCGCCCTGCAGCCCATGGTTCGACGAGCAGGCGGAACTCGTACAGGTCGGCCACCTCGTCGGCGCTCAGCGGCGGCGTGACGGTGTAGCCCCGTGACCGAGCCTTCACCACCAGGCCCTCGGCGTCGAGCCGGGCCAGGGCTTCGCGCACGGGCGTGTGCGACACCTCCAGGGCGCGCGCCGAGCGCGTCGATGTTGGCCCGCACACCCGGTGCGCGCACCGAGTCCATGATCCAGGCCTTGACCGACTGGTACACGTCCTCGGCCAGCGCGGGCCGGGGGGTCAGGGCGAGGAGCGGCTCGATCGGGGCTGCCGCGTCGCTCATCGCCACTGATCTCGCCCTCCCCGATACCGCCGCTGCCGAATCCGCTTTGGACTCATTTGTACCATTGATCCTAGATCCTATAGGATTCTCCACGTGGGGGATGGATCAGGGGTCAAGGAGCGATTCGACGCCGCCAAGTTCGGCCTGTTCGTCCACTGGGGGGCGTACGCGGTCGGCGGGGTCGAGGCCTCGTGGCCGGTGATGCTGGGGCCCGAGTTGCAGCGCCGTTTCGTCGAGGCCATCCACCGGCTGGGGGTCGACGAGGTCGAGATGCCGGTGCGGCCGGTGACCCTCGAGCAGTACGAGGCCTTCCCGGCCCGGTTCCGCGCCGAGCGCTTCGACGCCGCCGAGTGGGTGGATCTGGCCCGCGACGCCGGCCAGCGGTACCTGGTGTTCACCACCAAGCACCACGACGGCTTCGCCATGTTCGACACCGAGACCACCGACTACTCGGTGCGCCACAGCCCGCTGGGCCGGGACGTGGTCGGTGAGTTGGCCGGCGCCTGCGCCGACGGGGGGATCGGATTCGGCACCTACTTCTCGGCGCCCGACTTCCACGACCCGGGCTACCGGGATCGCTCCCGACCGCTGCCCGAGAACTTTCTCGGCGAGCCCGATCGACCGGAGTGGGCCGGCTTCCTCGACCGGATGGAGCGCCAGGTCGACGAGTTGTGCACGCGCTACGGCGAGCTGTTCTCGTGGTGGTGGGACATCGGCTTCGGACCGCAATGGCCGGTCGAGCGGTTCCATGGCCTGGTCCGGTCGCGCCAGCCGCAGGTGCTGATGAACGACCGTCTCGGTGGCCTGGCCGCCGACGTGCGCCCTGACCTCGCCGCCGACTTCCTCACCCCCGAGCAGTCGGTGCCCCGCGCCATCCCGCGATGGTCCACGTTCCCGGGCCCCACCGATCCGACCATGCTGTTCGCGCTGATCCAGCAGGACGACTGGGAGATGCTCCTGGAGCAGGTCGCGCCCCTCATCCGGGCCCACCTCGAGGGCCCGGTGGATCACACGGCGCCCGAGCCCGACGACGCCATGCCGTGGGAGGCATGTATGACCTTCGGCGGTCAGTGGGCGTGGAACCCCGAGCTGGCCCGCTGCAAGACGGGCGCCGAGGTCATCGCCGACCTGGTGGAGGTCGCCTCCCGCGGCGGCAACCTGCTGATGAACGTCGGCCCCCGCGACGACGGGACGATCCAGCCCGAGTTCCAGGCGGCGCTGCGCGAGGTCGGCCGCTGGCTGGCCGTCAACGGCGAGGGCATCCACGGCACGACCCACGGGCCGATCCAGGGCCATCCCGACCTCCGGTCCACCGCCTCCCGCTCGCACGTGTTCCTCCACGTCCTCCCCGCGGCCGACACCCGGATCCGCATCGACGGGGCGGCCACCCTCGTGACCGCGACCCGGGCCCACTGCCTGGCCACGGCCACCGACGCCGAGCTGACCCGGGAAGGCGACGACCTCGTCGTCGATCTCGGCCGCCTCCCCCGCGACCGCGGGTTCCTGACCCTCCGGCTCGACCGGTGACCGACACGGCGATGACCGCTCCGGTGCCCGCGGCACCGCCCGAGCCGGCCATCGCCGTGCGGGACCTCGACTTCTCCTACGGGCACGTGCAGGTGCTCTTCGGCGTGGACGTCCACGTGGCGCCCGGCGAGGTGCTGGCCCTGCTCGGCACCAACGGCGCCGGCAAGTCGACGCTGCTGCGGGTCGTGTCCGGGCTCGAGCAGGCCAGCGCCGGCCAGGTGACGCACCGGGGTGCGGACATCACGCGCCTGCCCGCCGTCGAGCGGGTCCGGCGGGGCATCGTGCAGTTGCCGGGCGGGAAGGCGGTGTTCCCGTCGCTCACCGTGCTGGAGAACCTGCTGGCCGGCGCCTGGCCCCACATCTGGGACCGCGCCGCGCTCGAGGAGCGCATCTCGGGTGCGCTGGAGCGCTTCCCGGCGTTGCGCGACCGGCTGGGACAGGCCGCCGGAACGCTGTCCGGGGGCGAGCAGCAGATGCTCGCCCTGGCCAAGGCGCTGCTCCTGGATCCCGACGTTCTGTGCATCGACGAGCTGTCCCTCGGACTGGCCCCGGTTGTCGTCCAGGAGCTGATGCAGACGGTCGACGAGCTGCGCGCCGGCGGGCTCACGATGGTGATCGTCGAGCAGTCCCTGAACGTGGCCCTCGCCCTCGCCGACCGGGCCGTGTTCATGGAGAAGGGGGAGGTCCGCTTCCAGGGACCGGCCCAGGAGCTGGCCGAGCGGGACGACCTGGCCCGGGCGGTGTTCCTCGGGGGCGAGGGCGGGTGACCGGCGTCCTCGCCTTGAGCGTGGCGCCCGAGATCCTGATCGTCGGCGTCTTCGCCGGCATGGCCTACGCCGTCCTCGCCGCTGGTCTCGTGCTGGTGTACCGGGCCACCGGCGTCATCAACTTCGCCCACGGCGAGATCGGGGCGTTCGGCGCCGCCGTGCTGGCCAAGCTGGTCCTCGACGAGGGCTGGAACTTCTGGATCGCCCTGGTGGTGGTCCTCGCCGGCGGCGGGGCCGTCGGCGCGCTCGTCGAGGTCACCGTGATCCGCCGGCTCGCCCGGGGTCCGCAGCTGGCCCTGCTCGTCGCCACCATCGGCGTGGCCCAGCTCATGCTGGTGGCCCAGCTGCTGCTGCCCGGCGTGCGGCTCGAGCACGCCGGCCCGTTCCCGTCGCCGCTGCACCGGACGCTCACCGTCGGCAACCTCGTCCTCACCAGCCCGCACTTCATGATCCTGGCCTTCGTGCCCGCGGTCGTCGTCGGCCTCGGCCTGTTCCTGCAGCGCACGCCGTGGGGCCTCGCCATCCGCGCCGCGGCCGACAACCGCGACGCCGCCGAACTGGCCGCCATCAGCACCCGGCGGGTGTCGACCATGGTGTGGACCCTCGCCGGCGTGCTGTCGACCCTCACCGTGGTCCTGGTCAACCCGCTGCGCAACGTGAACGTCGGTGGCCTGTCGGTCTCCGAGGCGCTCGGGCCCGGCCTGCTGCTGCGCGCCCTCGCTGCCGCGCTGGTCGGCCGGCTGGTCTCGCTCCCGCTCGCGCTGGCCGGCGGCATCGCCATCGGCGTGGTCGAGGCTGTCGTGTTCGCGAACGTGGCCGACCCGTCGTGGTCCGAGCTCCTCCTCTTCGTGGTCGTCCTCGCGCTCGTCCTGCTCCGGGGCGGCGACGAGGAGCCCGAGACCGGTCTCGAGTCGCTCGGCTCCCTGATCCGGCCCGTGCCGCAGCGGCTCCGGTCCGTGTGGTGGGTGCGACGGGGCGGTGCAATCGTCGGTGCTGTCGCCGTCGTCGTGGCCGCCCTGCTCCCCGTGGTGTTCAGCTCCGCGTCGCAGACCTTCCTGCTCGGACGGGTCCTGGTGTTCGCCATCGTCGGGTTGTCGGTGACGATGCTCACCGGTTGGGGCGGGCAGCTCTCCCTGGGGCAGTTCGCCTTCGTCGGCCTCGGCGCCATGACCACCGTGTACCTGCACGACCGGGGCATGCCCTACGGCGCCGCGGTGGCCTACGCCGTCGTCGCCGGCGTGGCCGTGGCCCTCCTGGTCGGGTTCCCGGCCCTGCGCCTGCGCGGCCTGTTCCTCGCCGTCACCACTCTGTCCTTCGCCGTCGCCGCCCGGGAGTGGTTCTTCACCCAGGACTGGTTCCTCGGCAAGGGGTCGGTCGTGTTCGTCCAGCCGGGCTCGACCCTCGGGGTGGACTTCAACGCCCAGCGCACCTTCTACCTGGTCTGCCTGGCTGGTCTCGTGGTGGCAGTGGTGCTCACCAGCCGGCTCCGCCGCAGCGGGGTCGGGCGATCCATCATCGCCGTCCGCGACAACGAGCGGGCGGCCGCCTCGTTCGGGATCTCGCCGTCGAGCACGAAGCTGGTCGCCTTCGCCCTCCCCGGAGCGATGGCGGCCTTCGCCGGGGCGCTGCTCGCCGGCCTCACCGTGCAGTTCGGCCCCGACGCCTTCGCCCCGGCCGACTCGCTGGCCATCGTCGGCATGGTGGTCATCGGCGGTCTCGGGTCGATCACCGGCGCCGTGCTCGGCGCCGTGTACGTGGTTGGGCTCCCGGCCCTGCTGGGGCCGACGGCCGCGGTCAAGCTGGCCACCTCCGGCATCGGGCTGCTCGTCCTGCTCCTGTACCGGCCCGGCGGGCTCGCCGACATCGTCTTCCGGGTTCGCGACGTGCTGCTCGAGCGGATTGCTCCTCCCGGTCACGGTGCACACCGCCGTCGAGCGCCCCGTCGAGCCGACCCGCGCGGCGACGGGCAGCCGCGCCGTGGTCGCAGCGTCGACGAGCGGCGTGCTCCGCGACCCCGGCCCGGTACTCGAGGTACGAGACGTGACCGTCCGCTTCGGCGGGCTGACCGCCCTGTCGTCCGTCTCGCTCCGGGTCGACGCCGACGAGGTGGTCGGGCTCATCGGGACCAACGGGGCGGGCAAGTCGACGCTCATGGACGTGATCTCCGGGTTCGTGACGCCCGAATCCGGCTGCGTGCGACTGCTCGGCACGGAGATCACTGCCCTGCAACCCCACGCCCGGGCCCGCATGGGCATGAGCCGGGTGTTCCAGGACGCCCGGCTGTTCCCCGGCCTCACCGTGCGCGAGGCGGTCCAGGTCGCGCTCGAGGCCGACGACCCCAGCGACGTCGTCCCCGTCCTCGGAGCGTTCGCGCCGGCCCGCGACGCCGAGGCGCGGAAGTCGGTCAGCGCCGAGGCGCACCTGTCCCTGTTCGGGCTCGGTCGCTACGCCGACGTGCCCATCGCCGAGCTCTCCACCGGGACCCGCCGCATCGTGGAGATGGCGTGTCTGTCGGCCCAGGGTGCCCGTCTGCTGCTCCTCGACGAACCCACGGCCGGGGTCGCACAGCGGGAGACGGAGGCCATGGCTCCCATGATCCGCCGGGTGCAGGCGGAGCTCGGTGCCTCGGTGCTGGTCATCGAGCACGACATGCCCATGGTCATGGGCCTGAGCGATCGGGTCTATTGCCTGGCCGCCGGGAAGGAGATCGCCAGCGGTCGCCCGGACGAGGTGCGTCACGATCCGCTCGTGGTGGCGGCCTACCTCGGCACCGACGATCGGGCCATCGCCCGTTCCGACGCCGGCTCACGGGCGGTGCCGACGTGATCCCCGTGCCGCGACCCGGTCGATTGCTCGGTGCCCTCACCCGACGCCTCGGGCACCGGTTCGGACTGCGGGAGGGCGAGGCGTACACGGTCGTTTGCGGCATCACTGCGGCGTTGGTGATGGCCCTTCTCGGTCTCCCCGGCGTGTTCGCCGGGTTCGCCGGGACCGGGATCGACGGCGCGCTCGGCCAGCGCGCCACCTGGCGCCCCCGGCTCGCCCACTGGTTCCACCCCGGCGCCGTCGGCCGTGCCCGCGCCGCGATCGCTGCCGGCGCTCGCCCCCCTGCCCAGCGCCCCGTCGATGTCGCGCCCGGCGGTGCCGCCGCCCACAACGCTCCTTTCGCCATCGACGACCGTGGCCGGCGGCCACGAGGTCGCCTCGCCGGTGACGGTGTTCGCCTCGGCCAACGACCGGCCGTTCGACGCGGTGGCGGTCGCGCCGGACGGCGCCGTCTACGTGGCCTCGAGGGCAGGGGAGCAGCAGTCGGCCCTGCTCTTGTTCGGCCGCGACGGTGACCTCCTCGGTACCGTGCCCGCCTCCACCCCCGCCGGCGACTTGACCGGTGTCGCCGTCGGGGACGACGGCACCGTCTGGGCGATCGACGCCGCCACGGCCAGCGTGCTCCGTCTCGACCCAACCACCCGCACCCTCGTACCCGTGGCCGTGGCCCCCGACCTACCCCCTTGCGGGCTCCTCTCGAGAGGCGACTGCACGAGTGGTCCCCTCGACGGCTCACCGGATCTGCAGGGGCTCACGGTCGGACTCGACGGCTCCCTCTACGTGGCCGACCGGGCCCAAGGCCTGGTCTGGCGCCTGCGTGACGGGACCTTGGCACCGTTCGTCTCCATCGACGACCGCTTCCCGAACGAGGGGCCGATCGCGGTGTCCCAGATGGCCGACGGCGGACTCGTGATCGCGCTGACCGGCCGACTGGCCTCGGTGCCCCCCGGGCTGGCCGCCGTCGTGCGGATCCCGGTCGACGATGATGCCCCGGGAACGCCCGTCGTGATCACCGATCTCGGGGTCCGGGAGGTACCCGCAGACCTCGTCGCCGGTGCGACCGGACGCGTCTACGTGACCCTGCCGTCGGCGGGGGTCGTGCTCGACATCGGCGTGGACCAGGGCGATCGCATCGAAGTCGGCGGTGGGGGTGTGTCGCCGTCGTTCCGCGCCCCAACCGGCATCACGCTGCGCGCCGGCTCGCTGCTCGTCACCGACCCCGCTCCGGCCGGCGACCCCAGCCGCCCCGCTCTCGTCTATTCGGTGACTGTCACCGACCACCCGCCTCGCCGAGGAGACCGATGAACGATCTCGATCTGCCCGTCACCACCAGGTCCCGGACGTATCTCCGGCTCGTCGGCGTGATCACGGCGATGTTGGCCGTCGGTCTGGTCGTCCCGGTGCTGGTGGGCGAGCCGACGCCCGATCGCGACATCAAGACATCGGCGTCGCTCGACCTCGACGCCCTCGGCGAGGACACGGCCCCGGGCAGCACGGTCTCGCCCGACGCCACCGCCCCCACCGCGTCCTCCACCAGCCTGCCCGGGGCAACGGTCGTGGCCGGCACCGGTGCCGGCGCCACCAGCGGCCCGGCACCAGAGACCGATGCGGTCGCATCGCCAGGGACCGGCGGGGCAGCAACGCTGCCCGGCGGTGGCGCCACAGACGTGGGGGTCACGGCCGACACGATCAAGATCGGGCTGCTGGTGCCGACCTCGAGCTCGATCGGGAGCACCCAGGACCAGCGCGACGTGCAGGTCGCCGAGTTCCGCGCCGCCACCGACGCGATCAACGAGCGTGGCGGCATCCACGGGCGCAAGATCGAACTGGTCGACGCCACCTACGACGTGCTCGACCAGGGCTCCGGCACTCGCGCTTCCTGCCTCCGCCTGGCCGACGACGAGAAGGTCTTCGCCGCGTTCAACACCACCGGCTACGGGCCACCGGGCGCCCTGTGCCTGACGCGGGAGAAGGGCGTCCCGTTCCTCCAGGGCTCCGGCCACCCCGAGGAGATCTACGGCCAGGCCGGCGGGCTCTACTCGTCGACCTTCGACAGCCAGACCCGCAACTTCCGGAACATGGTCGGGATCCTCGACTCGCTCGGTGCCCTCGACGGCAAGAAGGTGGGCGTGCTCGGCACCGAGTGGATCGGGCTGCGCCGGGAGCAGGAGGAGGGCATCGTGCAGACGCTGCAATCGCTGGGCTACGACCCGTTCGTGTACTGGCTCTCGGGCGATCCGGTGTCGTCGCAGAGCCAGGTCCCGATCGCCGTGCAACAGATGCGGTCCCACGGCGTCACCGCCGTGATGCTCGGCGCCGACTTCATCTCGGGCCAGAGCTTCGTGCAGGTGGGTTCGGGCCAGGGCTACACCCCGTTCTACGCCGCCGCCGACCCGTGGTCGTACTCCACCGACTACGTGGTCGCCAACATGCCCGCCAGCTTCGACGGTGCGATCACGACGACGGCGTGGCGTTCGTACGACAACCGCGCCGGGGTCCCCGAACCGGCCATCGACGCCGCCTGCGCCGCCGAGTTCGAGCAGGACACCGGCATCGACCTCGACCGAGCCAACGATCCCGACGCGCTCTACACCGGCACCCTGCTGGCCTGCGGCGTCGTGCAGCGCTTCGAGAAGGCCGCCCTCGCCGCCGGCCCGAACCTGACCCGCGCCGGGCTCGTCGCTGCCATCGGCAACCTGGGCACCATCGAGATGCCCTTCGCCGGCGGGCCCGGGACCTACCGGCCCGACAAGCTCGACGGCGCGGACTACTACCGTCCCCAGGTGTGGCGGGCCAAGTGCAAGTGCTGGCAGCCCCTCGTCCCACAGTTCACACGCGGCAGGTACTGAGATGACGGCCATCACGGGTGCCACCGTCCACGACGTCCGCTTCCCCACCTCGGAGTTGCTCGACGGTTCCGACGCCATGAACGCCGACCCCGACTACTCGGCGGCCTGCGTGGAGCTGCACACCACGGATCCCGACCTCACCGGTCACGGGATGACGTTCACCATCGGCCGGGGCAACGAGCTGTGCTGCGCCGCGATCGAGGCCATGGCCGTGCGTTTGGTGGGCCTGACGCTCGACGAGCTGCGCACCGACCTCGGCGCGATCGCCACCCGCCTCACGGGCGACAGCCAGTTCCGGTGGCTCGGACCCGAGAAGGGGGTCGTCCACCTGGCGACCGCCGCGCTGGTCAACGCGCAGTGGGATCTCCTCGCCCGCCGGGCCGGCCAGCCGCTCTGGGCGTTCCTCGCCGACCTGACGCCGGCGGAGATCGTGTCCGCCGTCGACTTCCGCCACCTGACCGACGCCCTCACGCCCGCCGAGGCGCTCGCCATCCTCGAACGCAACGCGCCCGGCCGGGAGGAGCGGCGGGCCCGGCTGGTGGCCGAGGGGTACCCGGCCTACATCACCTCCGCGGGGTGGCTGGGCTACGGCGACGACAAGATCCGCGCCCAGTGCCGGGCCGCCGTCGAGGCCGGGTGGACGGCGGTGAAGATGAAGGTGGGCCGCGACCTCGACGACGACCTCCGTCGGGCCGCGCTGGTCCGCGCCGAGATCGGTCCCGACCGCCGCCTCATGCTCGACGCCAACCAGGTCTGGGACGTGGGCGAGGCCATCACCAACGTGAAGGCGCTGGCCGAGGTCGACCCGTGGTGGATCGAGGAGCCGACCAGCCCGGACGACGTGCTGGGTCACGCCCGCATCCGGGCCGCGGTGGAGCCGGTCCGGGTCGTCACCGGCGAGCACGCCCACAACCGGGTGATGTTCAAGCAGTTCCTCCAGGCCGGGGCCATCGACGCCTGCCAGATCGACGGCTGCCGCCTGGGCGGGGTCAACGAGGTCATCGCGGTCCTGCTCCTGGCCGCCGCCTTCGACGTGCCTGTCTGCCCCCACGCCGGCGGCATCGGCCTGTGCGAGCACGTGCAGCACTTCTCGATGTTCGACTACGTGGCGGTGAGCGGGTCGCTCGACGACCGGATGATCGAGTACGCCGACCACCTCCACGAGCACCTGGTGCAACGCATCGACGTCCACGACGGCCGCTACTGGGCCCCCTCCGGTCCGGGCCTCGGGGTGCAGCTCGAACCGGCGTCCGTCGCCACGTACCGGTTCCCCGACGGCGCCCACTGGAGGTCGAGGTGACGCGGCGCGTCGCCCTGGTCGGCGGGCCGATGTACGACGGCCTGTACGCCTCGCTGCCCGACGACGTCGAGGTGGTCGTCCACGCCGACCACCCCACCCTCAACCGGGCCGTGGCCGACCTGCTCGAGCGCGGCGAGCGGCTGGACCTCATCTCGACCCACGGCAAGTACGCCCCGTCGCAGGCCCGGTGGCTGCGGCCCCTCGACGACCTGGTGGAGGCCGGGACGCTCGACCCACTGGCGCCACGGGCCGTCGAGCTGTGCCGCCACCGCGGCCACCTGTTGTGCGTGCCCCGCAACATCGACGTGCGCGTGCTGTGGTGGCGCACCGACCTGCTCGACGCTCCGCCCGCCACCTGGGACGAGCGTGTCCGGCTCGTCGGGGAGCTTCGGGTTCACCGGTCGCGAGTCCGGCCTGTTCGGGCTGTTCTACGAGCTGATGGCCGCCGCCGGCGCTACCCCGTTCGACGCCGACGGGAACCCCACGCTGACGGGCCCGGCGGCGGTTGCTGCAGTGACCCGCCTGCGGGACCTGGCCACCGCGGCGCCGGCCGACCTGCCCGACTGGCACTACGACGATGTCGACGCCGCCCTCGTGGAGGGCCGGGTGGCGATGGCGGCCGCCTGGCCGGGCGGCTACGAGCGCATCCGCCACAGCGCGCGCTACCCGGTGCTCCGCCCGGCGCCCTACCCGGGTGGACGGTCGTACTCCGGGTGCCACGCGTGGGCGATCCCGCAGACCTGCGGCGACGTCCCGGGTGCGGTCGCCTTGCTGCGCGAGCTGGCCGGGGAACCGGCGCAGCGCCGGGACGCCGCGGCGGGGACGATTCCCGCCCACACCGCCGCCCTGGCCGCCTACGAGCCCGTCGACGACGTCGATGCCCACCGCATCGACGTCACGCGCCAGACCATCGAGCACGCCATGCTCGTGTACCCGCCGCTCGAGGACTTCCCCCGGGTCGAGGATGCGGCCTGGGGCGCCATCCACCGGGCGCTCGTCGGCCAGTGCAGCCCGGCCGAGGCGGTCGAGGAGATGCAGGCGGCGGCCGCCGCGGTGCTCCCGTCGGGGGACCGGCCGTGAGCGGCCGTCTCGAGGGCAAGGTGAGCGTGGTCACGGGCGGCTCGTCCGGCATCGGGGCCGCCATCGTCGACCGCTTCCGGGCCGAGGGTGCCGTGGTCGTCGTGGTCGACCTCGCCCCGGACTCCGACGTGATCTGCGACGTGACCGACCAGGCGGCCGTCGACGGGGCCTTCGCGGCGATCGCCGCCGAGCACGGCCGCGTCGACGTCCTGGTGACCAGCGCCGGCGTGGCCCACGTCGGCACCGTGGAGACCACCACCGGCGCCGACCTCGATCGCGTGTTCGCCGTGAACGTCACGGGCGTCTACCACTGCATCCAGGCCGCCCTCCGCCACATGACCCGGGGCGCGTCGATCCTCAACCTGGCGTCCATCGCCTCGGTGGTCGGCATCCCCGACCGGTTCGCCTACAGCGCCAGCAAGGGCGCGGTGCTGACCATGACGTACTCGGTGGCCACCGACCTCGTCGACCGCGGCATCCGGTGCAACGCCATCTCCCCGGCCCGGGTCCACACCCCCTTCGTCGACCGGTTCATCGCCGACAACTACCCGGGCCGGGAGGACGAGATGTTCGACGCGCTGGCCGCCACCCAGCCCGTCGGTCGCATGGCCGAGCCCGACGAGATCGCCGGTCTGGCCACCTACCTCTGCTCCGACGAGGCCGCGTTCGTCACCGGCAGCAACCACCTCATCGACGGCGGGTTCACGGGGATCCGCCGGTGACGACCCCGCGCGTCGGGCTGGGTTGTGCCGCGCTGGGGAACCTGTACGAGCCGGTCGCCGACGACGAGGCCCGGGCCACGGTGGACGCGGCGTGGGATCGCGGCATCCGGTTCTTCGACACCGCCCCGCTGTACGGCGTCGGCCTGTCCGAGGCGCGGCTGGGAGCGGCGCTGGCCGACCGGCCGCGGGACGACTACGTGCTCTCGACCAAGGTCGGACGGGTGCTGGTCCCGATCGAGCAGCCCGATCCCACCTCCATCTTCGCCGACGTCCCACCGCTGCGGGCCGAGTTCGACTTCTCCGCCGCCGGCGTCGAGGCCTCCCTGGCCGCCAGCATGGAGCGCCTGGGGACCGACCGGTTGGACATCGTCCACGTCCACGACCCCGACGACCACCTCGACGACGCGCTGCGGTACGCCTATCCGACCCTGCTGCGCCTGCGGGACGACGGGGTCATCGGCGCCATCGGGCTCGGGACCAACCACGCCCACGTCGCCCTCCACGTCACCGACCACGTAGCGCTCGACTGGGTGCTGCTGGCCGGCCGCTACACGCTCCTCGACCGCAGCGGCGCCGAGCGGCTGCTGCCCCGGTGCGCCGAGCGCGGCATCGGGGTCGTGGCCGCCGGCGTGTTCAACAGCGGCCTGCTGGCCGATCCGACGTCCGGTGCCACCTTCGACTACCAGCCGGCACCCGACGAGCAACTCCGGCGGGCCCGGCGCATGGCCGAGGCCTGCGCGGCTCACGGCGTCCCCCTGGCCGCTGCCGCCATCCAGTTCGCCGCTCGGCATCCCGCCGTCTCGGTGGTGCTACCCGGTGCCCGCAGCGCGCGGGAGGTGTACGAGGACCTGGACCTGCTCGCCCTCCCGGTGCCGGACGAGCTGTGGGACGAGCTGGACCGGTGTCGGACCTGAAGGCCCCGTCCGGTCACTCCGTCATTTGAGGAGCGGGTCGCGGGGGAGGCCGAGGATGCGCTCGCCGATCTGGTTGCGCTTGATCTCGGACGTGCCACCGGCGATCGACATGCCGCGGTGCATGAGCACCAGGGCGTTGCTCATGCCCCCGGCGCCGTCCATGAACAGGGCGTCGGAGCCGTTGAGCTCGGTGAGGATGGCGGCGGCCTCGTGGCCGATCTCGGACAGCACGAGCTTGGTCATCGCGCCCTCCGGGCCAGGCTCGCTGCCGGCGACGGCGCGGTTGGCCGAGCGCAGGTTGAGCAGACCCATGGCCTGGTGCTCGGCGATGTAGCGACCGATGCGGGGGGCGCCGCCGAAGAGGCGTTCGGGATGGGCGTCGAAGGGTGGGACCAGCGCCGGGCCGGGCATGGACATGCCGCCACCCCCACCGCCGATGCTGACGCTCTCGTTGCCGAGCGTGGCCCGGGCGACCGTCCAGCCGCCGTCGACCGGCCCGACCACGTCGTCGTCGGGGACGAAGACGTCGCTGAAGAACACCTCGTTGAACTCGGAGTTGCCGGTGGTCATCTTCAGGGGACGGACCTCGACCCCCTCGGCGTGCATGTCGATGGCCATCATGGTGATGCCGTCGTGCTTGGGCACGTCGGGGTTGGTGCGCACGGTGGCGAAGCCCATGCCGGCGTAGTGGGCCCCCGAGGTCCACACCTTCTGGCCGTTGACCAGCCAACCACCGTCGACCCGCGTGGCCCGGGTCTTGACGCCGGCGGCATCGGAGCCGGCGTCGGGCTCGGAGAACAGCTGGCACCAGATGACGTCCTGGCGCAGGGCGGGCATGACCCAACGGTCGAGCTGGTCGGGGTTGCCGTGCTGGATGATGGTGAGGATGTTCCAGGCCGTGATGCCGTAGGCGGGCCGCTTGACGCCGGCGTCGGCGAACTCCTGCTCGATGACGAGCTGCTCGACGGCGCCGGCCTCGCGCCCGTAGGGCTTGGGCCAGTGCGGCATCACGTAGCCGGTCTCGATCAGCCGGTCGCGCTGTTCCCCCTCGGACAGGTCCTTGATGGCTCTGGGCGAACGCCCGCACCTCGGCGCGGATCGGCTCGGCCTCCGGCGGCAGCTCGACCGCCTTGGCCCGCTGCACACCGCGACGGGTGAGATCGACCAGGTCCTCGGCGGCGGCGTCGGCGTCGAGGAGGGAGAGCAGGGAGGTGGCGCGACGCATGTAGAGGTGAGCGTCGTGCTCCCAGGTGATGGCGATGCCGCCGTGCACCTGGGTGTTGAGGTTGGCGCACAGATCGGCGGCCGGCGCGGCCAGCGTGGCGGCCACCGCGGCGGCGTAGGAGAGCTGGTCGCCACCGGTGGCGGCGGCCCGACCGGCGTCCCACACCGCGCTCGGTGGCCAGCTCGGTGGCGACGGCCATGTTGGCGCAGTGGTGCTTGACCGCCTGGAACATGGCGATGGGGCGGCCGAACTGCTGGCGGTCCTTGGCGTACGCCGCGCCGAGATCGGTGCACTCGCGGGCGACGCCCACCGCCTCGGCCGACAGCAGGACCCGGGCCACGTCGGTCAGCACCCGGCGGGCGCCGGCGAGGACGGTGGCGGGGGCGGCATCGAGGGTCACCCGTGACGAGCGCCGGGTGGCGTCGAGGTTCGGCGGGGTGTCGATCGTGACCCCGTCGCCCACCTCGATGACCGCGACGTCGTCGCCGGCCGGGACGACCAGCAGCCGGGCCAGCCCTCCGCCCAGTGCGACGGCCTCGCCGGAGGCGGTGCCGTCGGTGACGGTGACCGTTCCGTCCAGGGCCACCGCGGCGGGGGTCGAGCCGTCGGCGAGTCCGGGGAGGAACGCCTTGGCGGCCGACTCGTCGCCGGCGGCGACCAGCAACGCGCTGGCGATGACGGTCGGCACGAACGGGCCGGGGGTGACGGCTCGGCCCATCTCCTCGACGACGACCACCAGCTCCTCGAGGCCGTAGCCCGATCCACCGTGCTCCTCGGGCACGTGGAGACCGAGCCAGCCGAGCCGGACGAGATCGTCCCAGAAGGCCGGCATGACCTCGTCGGGGGCCTCGAGCAGGGCCCGGGCATCAGCGCGGGCGTCGCGCCGGCGGAGGAAGTCCGCGACGGTCTCGGCCAGGGAGCGGTGTTCGTCGGTGATCGCGATCGACATGCCGAAACCGTACGCTCGATGCTTCCGGCGCCGGAAATGGGACGCGCCCCGCTGAGGTACGAAGGAGCCGCCGCCGATGGACTGCGAGACGATCACGTTCGAGGTGGCCGACCACGTGGCCACCATCACCCTCGACCGGCCCGATGCCCTCAACTCGTTCAACGAGGTCATGGCGACGGAGATGGGCTGGGCGTGGGAGACCGTGCGCGACACCGACGACATCCACGCCGCCGTGCTCCGAGCCAGCGGCGAGCGGGCCTTCTGCTCCGGCCTCGATCTCCGCAGCGACGTCTCGTGGTTCGTCAAGGACAACCCGTGGAACTCGTTCGATCCCGGGGTCGTGCTCTCCCCGAAGTTCCATCACAAGGTGTGGAAGCCGGTGGTCTGCGCCGTGCACGGCATGTGCGCGGGAGGCGCGCAGTACTTCCTCAACGAGGCCGACATCATCATCTGCTCCGACGACGCCGAGTTCTTCGATCCTCACGCCAACGGCGGCATCGTCTCGGCCCTCGAGCCGATCGGGATGCTGGCACGCGGGGTGCCCGCCGGCGACGTGCTCCGGTGGGCGCTGATGGGCTCGGAGGAACGGATCACCGCGGCCACCGCGCTGCGCATCGGTCTGGTCACCGAGGTCGTGCCCCGGGTCGACCTGCACGATCGAGCCGACGAGCTGGCGCGGAGCATCGCCGCCCGCAACCCGATCGCCATCCAGGGCACCGTGCGGGCGATCTGGGAGGCCATGGAGCTGCCCCGGACCGCGGCGTTCGAGCACGGGATCTCCTACACCCAGATCGGCAACGCCGGGGGCGTCCCCCCGATGCCGTCACGCCGGGACCAGCCGCCGTCCCGCCGCTGAGGAGCGACCGGCGATCGATCCGGGCCGGCGGTGGTCGTCCACTAGCGTTCGCCGGAGTCCTCAGCCCTCGCGTCCCCCCGGAGGAACCACCGCCATGAAGGTCGTCATCGACCACGATCGCTGCACCGGTCACGGGCGCTGCTACGCACTCGCGCCGGCGCTCTTCGTCGACGACGATGCGGGATACGGGCAGGTGATCGGCGACGGCGTGGTCTCCGACGACCACCTCGCCGACGCTCGCAATGCCGTGATGTCCTGCCCGGAGCAGGCGATCACCCTGGAGGATTAGCGGTTCGCGACGCTCGCGGACTCAGTCCGACGACGGGAGCGGTTTCGCTTCCTTGAGCACGAGGGCCTGGTCGCCCATCGAGAGCGTCCCGTCCCCGGGCTTGGTGCACAGGATCTCGATGGTGTCGTCGGCATCCACGTAGCGCTTGCCCATGAGGGTGCCGTCGTCGAACCCGGCTGCCGGGGTGGCTCCCGGATCGCGTTCGGCGTCCATCGGTCCCATCGGCTGGCCACCGCAGCGGAGGTCGGCCGACGACACGGTCGCCTTGACCACTGCCACCTCGGTGTTGCAGACCGCGGACCGGAATCGAGAACCTGGCTTCAGATCGAGACTCACCTGCACCCCTTTGGACGGACCAGTCGGGATGGTAGCGATCAGCGCAGGTCGTCGATCAACCCGGCGTAGGTGTCGAGGAACGGGTAGGTGGTGGCCGAGTCGGCCCAGCCCGTGCGGTTGGCGCCGACCACGGCGCGCTCGACGCCGAGATCGCGGTAGGCGCGCAGCGTGTCGGGCGCGGGATCGCCGAAGGTCACGAGCGTGACCGGGATCTCGGCGCGGCCGGCGGCGGCGGTGGCTTGGCGGAAGCGGGCGATGCGGGCCGCGACGTTGCCGAGGCCGAGGTCCATCGGGGCCCACCCGTCGCTCCACTCCACCGCGTGGGCCGTGCCGAACCGGCCGCTGGCGCCGAGGTACACGGGTGGATGGGGTCGCTGGCGGGGCTTCGGATAGGACCAGGCGGCCTCGAACTCGAACCACTCGCCCCGGAACGACGCCGCGTCCTCGGTCCACAACGACCGCAGGGCGGTCACGGCCTCGCGCAAGGCGCGATATCGCTGGGCCCAGGGCAGGTCGGGCCGGTGGTCGGCGAGCTCCTCGCGGTTCCAGCCGACGCCCACGCCGAACAGCAGGCGACCATCGGAGAGGTGGTCGAGCGTCGCCACCGTCTTGGCCAGGGTGAGCAGATCTCGCTCGAGCGGCAGGGCCACACCCGTGGCCACCAGGAGACGGTCGGTCGCCATGGCCGCCGCGGTGAGCGCGAGGAAGGGGTCCATCATGTGCTTGTACTGCTCGGGCATCTCGCCGCCGGCGGGGTAGGGGGTTCGGCGGGAGGTGGGGATGTGCGAGTGCTCGCCGACCCAGAACGAGTCGAAGCCGCGATCCTCGAGCGCCCGGCCCAGCTCGTCCGGTGGCGGGTCGTCCACCGTGTTCATCGACGTGAAACCGAGTCGCATGGCGCTCAGCCCGCGTGCGTCGCGCCGGCCTGGTCGTACTGGTCGCGCAGCTTGCGCTTGAGCAGCTTGCCCGTGGGGAGGCGGGGGAGCTCGTCGACGAAGTCGACCGTGCGCGGGCACTTGAACCGGGCCAGGCGCTCCTGGCAGTACGCGATGAGTTCGCGTCCGAGCTCGTCGCCCGCGCGCGCCGGGTCGGCCGCCACCACCACCGCCTTGACCTCCTCGCCGAAGTCGGGATTCGGGACGCCGATCACCGCGACGTCGCTCACCTCCGGGTGCAGGGTGAGGACGTCCTCGACCTCCTGGGGGTAGATGTTGACGCCACCGGAGATGATCATGTGCGAGATCCGGTCGGTGAGGTAGAGGAAGCCGTCGTCGTCGAGGTAGCCGACGTCGCCGAGCGTGCTCCAGCCGGCGTCGTTGAACACGCTGGCGGTCTTCTCGGGATCGTTGTGGTACTCGAACCGGGTCGGGCTCTCGAACCAGATCTGGCCCGGCTCGCCCGCCGGTTGCTGGTGGCCGTTCTCGTCGAGGATGTGCACGGTGCCCAACATCGGCGTCCCGACCGTGCCGGGGTGCTCGAGCCACACGTCGGGTCCCACCGCGCAGAAGCCGTTGCCCTCGCTGCCGGCGTAGTACTCGTGGATGATCGGGCCCCACCAGTCCATCATCTGGTGCTTGACCTCGACCGGGCAGGGCGCGGCGGCGTGCACCGCGACCTGGAGGCTGGACAGGTCGTGGGCGTTGCGATCGGCGTCGGCCAGCTTGAGCATCCGGACGAAGTGGGTGGGCACGAACTGGGCGTGGCTGACCCGGTGCTCCTCGATGGCGGCGAGGGCCGCCTCGGCGTCGAAGCGCTCCATGCACACCACGGTCCCGCCCATCCGCTGGACCGCGGTGGACCAGCCCAACGGGGCGGCGTGGTACAGCGGCGCCGGGCAGAGGTAGGTGGTGTCGGAGGTGAAGCCGAACAGCCCCTGGATGAGGCCGATGAGCATGCCGCCGCCGCTCCCGAACGGCTCCCCGGTGAGCGTCGTCTTGATCCCCTTCGGCCGCCCGGTGGTGCCCGACGAATAGAACATGAACATGCCCTCGACCTCGTCGGGGAGGGCGTCGGGCGGGTGGGCCTCGAGGGCGGTCTCGTAGCGGTCCCATCCGTCGAGGTCACCGTCCATGACCAGCCGGGTGTCGACCATGCCGAGGTGGGGTTCGAGGTCACGGGCCACGTCGGCGACCGCCACCGACGTGACGACGGCGCGGGCCCCGCAGTCCTCGACGATGTAGCCGGCCTCGTCGGCGGTGAGGTGCCAGTTGATCGGCGTGCAGTACAGGCCCGCCCGCTGCGCGGCCCAGTACACCTCGAAGTAGCGAGGGTTGTTCTCGAGCAGGATGGCCATGTGGTCGCCCGGCTCGAGTCCGGCGGCCCGGAACAGCCGGGCGAGGCGCTTCGATCGCGCGTCGAGCTCGGCGTAGGTCACCGTGGTCCCGCTGCCGGTCATGATGACGGCGGGTGCGTCCGGCTTGGTTTCGACGTAGTCGCCTGGCTGCATCGGTTCCCCTGCGTGTCTGCCACTCTGTACCGCAGCCGAGATGGCTACGACGAGACGGCGATGGTACGTGCCCGGAGGACAGCGATGAGAGCCGATGAGAACCACCTCGTCGATCCCGATGGGGTCGAGATCTTCTACCGCCGATGGCTGCCCGACGGAGAGCCCCGGGGCATCGTCCTGGTTCTCCACGGCATGTCCGAGCACTCGGGTCGCTACGGCCGCTTCGCCGAGGCGCTGGTCGACGACGGCCTCGCCGTCTACGCCGACGACCACCGCGGGTTCGGCCGTACCGCGGCCAACTCCGGGGTGGGCGTCGCCGGGCCGAACGGGTTCGAGGGCGTGCTGGGTTCGATCCGGGCGCTGCACGACCGGGCCATCGCCGATCTCGGTGAGCTCCCGGTGGTGGTCTTCGGCCACTCGATGGGATCGATGTTCGCCCAGGCCTACGTCCAGCGGTTCACGGATCTCGTCGGTTTCGTGCTGTCGGGCACTGCCGGCCCGGCACCCGAGCTGGCCGAGATGGCCCAGGGCATGCAGGCGATGGTCGACGCCGGGGCCGGCGACGAACCGATCGACGCACTGGGGAGCTTCAACGATCCGTTCCAGCCGGCCCGGACCGACTACGACTGGTTGAGCCGGGACGCGGCCGAGGTCGATCTCTACATCGCCGATCCGATGTGCGGTTCGGACAGCCCGGTCACCGCCGGGTTCCTCGCCGGCCTGCTCTCGTTGCTGCACGACGCCACCCAGGCGGAGGCCATCGGCCGGATCCCGGCCGGCACGCCGGTGTTGCTGGTCACCGGGGAAGCCGATCCCGTCTCGAACGGCGGTGAGTCGGCCCGGATCCTCGAAGCCATGTACCGCGACGCCGGGCTCGACGTCACCTCCCACTACTACCCCGACACCCGCCACGAGGTGCTCAACGAGACCAACCGCGACGAGGTGACCGCCGACATCCGCCGGTGGCTCGGGGGCGTCATCGGGTGAGCAGCAGGCAGCCGGCGATGGGTCCTCCGCCGGCCGCCGCCACCGCGACCTCGGGTGTGTCGGCCACCTGACGCGCTCCGGCCTGGCCGCGCAGCTGCAGGCACGCCTCGTGGAG
>CAVSXR010000031.1:0-149075 GCA_963731885.1 uncultured Acidimicrobiaceae bacterium
GCGCAGAAGCCGTTGCCCTCGCTGCCGGCGTAGTACTCGTGGATGATCGGGCCCCACCAGTCCATCATCTGGTGCTTGACCTCGACCGGGCAGGGCGCGGCGGCGTGCACCGCGACCTGGAGGCTGGACAGGTCGTGGGCGTTGCGTTCGGCGTCGGCCAGCTTGAGCATCCGGACGAAGTGGGTGGGCACGAACTGGGCGTGGCTGACCCGGTGCTCCTCGATGGCGGCGAGGGCCGCCTCGGCGTCGAAGCGCTCCATGCACACCACGGTCCCGCCCATCCGCTGGACCGCGGTGGACCAGCCCAACGGGGCGGCGTGGTACAGCGGCGCCGGGCAGAGGTAGGTGGTGTCGGAGGTGAAGCCGAACAGCCCCTGGATGAGGCCGATGAGCATGCCGCCGCCGCTCCCGAACGGCTCCCCGGTGAGCGTCGTCTTGATCCCCTTCGGCCGCCCGGTGGTGCCCGACGAATAGAACATGAACATGCCCTCGACCTCGTCGGGGAGGGCGTCGGGCGGGTGGGCCTCGAGGGCGGTCTCGTAGCGGTCCCATCCGTCGAGGTCACCGTCCATGACCAGCCGGGTGTCGACCATGCCGAGGTGGGGTTCGAGGTCACGGGCCACGTCGGCGACCGCCACCGACGTGACGACGGCTCGGGCCCCGCAGTCCTCGACGATGTAGCCGGCCTCGTCGGCGGTGAGGTGCCAGTTGATCGGCGTGCAGTACAGGCCCGCCCGCTGCGCGGCCCAGTACACCTCGAAGTAGCGAGGGTTGTTCTCGAGCAGGATGGCCATGTGGTCGCCCGGCTCGAGTCCGGCGGCCCGGAACAGCCGGGCGAGGCGCTTCGATCGCGCGTCGAGTTCGGCGTAGGTCACCGTGGTCCCGCTGCCGGTCATGATGACGGCGGGTGCGTCCGGCTTGGTTTCGACGTAGTCGCCTGGCTGCATCGGTTCCCCTGCGTGTCTGCCACTCTGTACCGCAGCCGAGATGGCTACGACGAGACGGCGATGGTACGTGCCCGGAGGACAGCGATGAGAGCCGATGAGAACCACCTCGTCGATCCCGATGGGGTCGAGATCTTCTACCGCCGATGGCTGCCCGACGGAGAGCCCCGGGGCATCGTCCTGGTTCTCCACGGCATGTCCGAGCACTCGGGTCGCTACGGCCGCTTCGCCGAGGCGCTGGTCGACGACGGCCTCGCCGTCTACGCCGACGACCACCGCGGGTTCGGCCGTACCGCGGCCAACTCCGGGGTGGGCGTCGCCGGGCCGAACGGGTTCGAGGGCGTGCTGGGTTCGATCCGGGCGCTGCACGACCGGGCCATCGCCGATCTCGGTGAGCTCCCGGTGGTGGTCTTCGGCCACTCGATGGGATCGATGTTCGCCCAGGCCTACGTCCAGCGGTTCACGGATCTCGTCGGTTTCGTGCTGTCGGGCACTGCCGGCCCGGCACCCGAGCTGGCCGAGATGGCCCAGGGCATGCAGGCGATGGTCGACGCCGGGGCCGGCGACGAACCGATCGACGCACTGGGGAGCTTCAACGATCCGTTCCAGCCGGCCCGGACCGACTACGACTGGTTGAGCCGGGACGCGGCCGAGGTCGATCTCTACATCGCCGATCCGATGTGCGGTTCGGACAGCCCGGTCACCGCCGGGTTCCTCGCCGGCCTGCTCTCGTTGCTGCACGACGCCACCCAGGCGGAGGCCATCGGCCGGATCCCGGCCGGCACGCCGGTGTTGCTGGTCACCGGGGAAGCCGATCCCGTCTCGAACGGCGGTGAGTCGGCCCGGATCCTCGAAGCCATGTACCGCGACGCCGGGCTCGACGTCACCTCCCACTACTACCCCGACACCCGCCACGAGGTGCTCAACGAGACCAACCGCGACGAGGTGACCGCCGACATCCGCCGGTGGCTCGGGGGCGTCATCGGGTGAGCAGCAGGCAGCCGGCGATGGGTCCTCCGCCGGCCGCCGCCACCGCCACCTCGGGTGTGTCGGCCACCTGACGCGCTCCGGCCTGGCCCCGCAGCTGCAGGCACGCCTCGTGGAGCACCCAGTAGCCGTGCATGCGGCCGGCGGACAGCTGGCCGCCGTAGGTGTTGAGCGGGAGCTCGCCGTCGAGCGCGATGCGGGTGGCGCCCTCGACGTACGGACCGGCCTCGCCGTCCCCGCAGATGCCGAGCGCCTCGAGCCAGGCGAAGGTGAGGAAGGTGAAGCCGTCGTACAGCTCGGCGACATCGAGGTCGGCGGCGGTGAGGTCGGTCCGGCTCCACAGCTCGGCTGCCGCGTCCGCTGATGCCATCTTCGGGTAGTCGGGACGATCGACCCAGGCTCCCGTCCCGGGCGAGCCACCGATGGCCTCGATCCGGATCGGCGGCGCCGGGCAGTCGGGCGCGTGGTCCTCGTGCGAGATGACCAACGCGATCGAACCGTCGACGGGGATGTCGCAGTCGAGGAGCCCGAGCGGTGACGAGATCGTGCGAGCACCGAGGTGGTCCTCCAGGGTGATCGGGTCCTGCAGCGCGGCCAGGGGGTTGAGTCCGGCGTTCCGCCGGCTGTTCACCGCCAGCCAGCCGAGCTGCTCGCGGGTGGTGCCGTAGAGGTGCATGTGGCGCCGGCAGTGCATGGCGAGCCAGTTCACCGCCGAGTACGCGTGGTGGGCGAGCAGTGGCGCCATGTCACCCATCAGGCCGACCATGCTCTCGGCCATGCCCGGGCCCTCGTCGTCGCGTTCGGGCGCACCCCCGGTGACCGCACCCCCGATCATCTGCACCGTGCGGTACACCAACACGTGGCGGGCCCGCCGTTGGCCGACGGTGACCGCCGCCCCGGTCACGGGGGAGAGCAGCCCGGCGGTGTCGAAGCCGCCGCCGAGGTAGTCGGGCCGGGCCATCCCGATGGCCTCCCGCACCTGGCGCTTCGGAGTGTCGCCGAACGAGGCGATCCCGTCGATGTCGGCCACGGTCAGTCCGGCATCGGCGATGGCCGATTCGCAGGCCTGCTTGGTCAGCTCCACGCCGGGGATCCCGGTCCGGCGGCCGATGCGAGAGATTCCGATGCCGGAGATGATGGCGTGCTTCTCAGGGGTGTCGATCACGGGGGCTCCCAGCGCGAGGTGCGGTCACTCTGAACCTGACGAGAGTGTCATAGACGGCGCCGGACGCTACTGTCCGCCGCCGTGACCGACACTCGGATCGTCGAACCCCATGCCCCCCGGATGCTCCCCGAGCTGCGCGACGCCACCCGCCCGTTCTGGACCGGCGGCGCCGACGGTCAACTGCTCATCCAGCACTGCGCGGCGTGCGAACGGTGGGTCCACCCCCCGGTCGATGCCTGCCCGACCTGTGGAGGTTCGCTCGAAGCCCGGCCGGTCAGCGGGCACGGGACGGTGTTCACGTTCACGGTGAACGAGCAGCAGTTCCATCCCGACGTCCTACCGCCGAACATCATCGCCATCGTCGTCCTCGACGAGCAGGACGACCTCCGCCTGCCCACCAACATCATCGGCTGCGAGGAGGACGACCTCGCCATCGGGATGCGGGTGCGGGTCGTGTTCGAGCGCAACGGCGACGTCTACGTGCCGCTGTTCGAACCGGCCGGCTGACCCTCTTTCGGACGGGTCAGCCGGGGTTGGCGAGGTCGTCGCGCAGCACCCGTCGCAGCAGCTTGCCCGTCTCGTTGTGGGGCAGCTCGGGGAAGAACTGGATCTTCTGGGGCGTCTTCGTCGAGCGCAGCCGTTGGCGGACGTAATCCTGGATCTCCTCGGCGGTGGTGGCCTCGGCGCCGGGTTGCAGCACCAGGGCGGCGGCCACCGCCTCGCCCCACTCCTCGTCCGGGATGCCCACGACCGCGGCCTCGGCCACCGCGGGGTGGGTCATGAGGACCTCCTCGATCTCGCCCGGTGACAGGTTCTCCGCACCCCGGACGATCACGTCGTCGAGTCGGCCGTCGAGGTACAGGTAGCCGCCCTCGTCGAGGTAGCCGGCGTCGTTGGTGGGGAACCAGCCGTCGTCGGTCAGCAGGTTCTTGCCCAGGTACTCGCCCGCGACCTGTTCGCCGCGGACGTAGATCTCGCCCCGCTCGCCTGCGGGAAGGGCGACGCCCGAGGGGCCACGGATCTCGACCTCGAGCGACGGAAGGGGACGGCCCACCGATGCGAGACGGGCCTGCACCGCCGGATCGTCGCTGGACAGGGCGGCGAGGTGGTCATCCGGTCCGAGGACAGACACCGTGGAGCTCGTCTCGGTGAGGCCGTAGGCGTTCACGAACGAGACCCGGGGCAGTCGCTGCATCGCCCGCTTGATCAGCTCCACCGGCATGCGCCCGCCCCCGTAGGAGAGGTGCCGGAGGTGTTCGAGATCGATCCCTTCCTCGTCGATGATGTCGAGGATCCGGCCCAACATCGTGGGGACGACCATGGCCTGGGTGATGTCCTGCTCGGCGACGGTGCGCACCCAGTCGTGGGCTTCGAAGCCGGGCAGGTAGCCGATGCGTCGGCCCGCGAACGTCGAGCTGAGCACGGCCGAGATCCCGGCGATGTGGTACGGCGGCACGCTCACCAGCTGCGCTTCAGCCTCGTCGGCCCCGAGGAACTCGACGCTGCCCAGGATGTAGGACGTGAGGTGCCGGTGGCGCAGCACGGCCACCTTCGGTTCGCCCGTGGTGCCGCTGGTGAACAACAGCACGGCCACGTCCTCGGGATCGACGAACGGGAACTCGCCCTCGGCCGGCGCGCCGTCCGTGGCCAGCTGCTGCAGCAGCTCGTCCCGATCGATCATCTCGATGCCGTCCACCGTGCCGACCCGGGCGGCGACGCCGTCGCCCACCACGACGAGGGCGGGGGAGAGCCGTTCGAGGATGTGTCGGAGCTGGTCGTCGGTGAGCCGGTAGTTCACCGGGGAGAACGGCACGCCGGCGATGCCGGCCCCGTAGAGGCAGATGGGCATCGCCTCGGAGTTGAGATCGACGAGCCCGAGTCGCTCGACGCCTCGATCGCGCAGCAACGTCGCCAGCCGGCGAGCGCGCGCCAACAGCTGGCCGTAGGTGACGCCCCCGGGGCGCGAGCCGACCGCGACGCGATCAGGGGCGCTCTCGGCGATCATCTCGAGCAACATCGACACGTTCATGGTTCTCCCCCCGGGGATCGGGCCAGCGGTCGGGGCCCGGTCCGAAACGTACTGCGCTGTGCGAGCCGCTCCCCAAGCGATGCCAGAGTGGGACACGTGAGCACCGCAGACCCCGACCGCCACGTACCGATCCGGCGCGAGCCCCCGCCGTTCCGGCGGGTGACGGTCCGCGGCATCGACGATCTCAGTCCTCGGATGCGACGCGTCGTCCTCGGTGGTCCCGAGCTGGAGGGACTGGAGATCGACGCGCCAGCCTCGTCCGTCCGGTTGCTCCTGCCCACCACCGACCGCGGGTTGGAGATGCCGCACTGGACGGGGAACCAGTTCGAGCTCGCCGACGGGGCCCGGGCCCCGATCCGGACCTTCACCCCCCGCCACCTCGACGCGGCCGCGTGCGAACTCACGCTCGACATCGTCCGGCACGAGACCGGTGCCGCGTCCGATTGGGCCTCATCGGCCTCGGTCGGTGACGAGGTCGCGGTGTCCGGACCCGGTCGCGGCCACGAGGTCGACACCACGGCGTCGAGCCACCTGCTGGCCGGTGACGAGACCGCCATTCCCGCCATCAGCCAGCTGCTCGAGCACGTACCGGGCTCGATCCCCGTCCGGGTGGTCATCGAGATCGCCGAGCCGTCGGCCCGGCTCGACCTCCCGCCCCATCCGGCGGCCGAGGTCTCGTGGCACGTGCTGCCGGACGGGGAGGACTTTGGCGCCGCCCTGGTCGCGGCCGTCACCGCCATCGAGGAGATGCCGCCGGTCGTGTGGGTCGCGGGCGAGGCGGCGTCGGTGCAGAGGATCCGCAAGCACCTCTTCGACGAGCGCGGCCTGACCCGCTCGGCGGCCACGGTGCGCGGCTACTGGAAGCACGGCCGATCGGCCACCTGACGGGTGGGAGCCCGATGCGATCGCGCGACCATCACGTCATGGCACAGTTGGACGGGATGAGCACAGGGGCGATCACGGTCGACGTGGGCGACGACCACGTCGCGACGATCGAGATCTGCCGGCCCCCGAACAACTTCTTCTCGATGGATGTCATCGGTGGCATCGCCGACGCCCTCGAGCAACTCGACGACGACGACCGCTGCCGGGCGGCGGTGCTGTGCTCGCAGGGGAAGCACTTCTGCGCCGGCGCCGACTTCGGCGGCGACGCCGGCTACACCACCGGCGAGCTCTACGGCGCGGCGGTGCGGATCTTCCGGACGGAGACGCCGGTGGTGGCCGCGGTCCAGGGCGCGGCGGTCGGTGGCGGCCTGGGCCTGGCGTTGGCGGCCGACTTCCGGATGGCCGCGCCCGAGGCGCGCTTCAGCGCCAACTTCGCCCGGCTCGGCTTCCACCACGGCTTCGGGCTCAGCGTCACGCTGCCCCGGGCGGTGGGGGAGCAGGCGGCCGCCGAGCTCCTCTTCACCGGCCGCCGGGTCAAGGGCGACGAAGCGGTGACCATCGGTCTGGCCGATCGCCTCGTTCCGCTCGAGGACGTCCGAGCCGCGGCCCACGACCTGGCCGCCGAGATCGCCGGGTCGGCGCCGCTCGCGGTGCGGTCCATCCGGCGGACGCTCCGGGGCGATCTGGCGGACCGCGTCGCGGTGGCGACCGACCACGAGCTCGTCGAGCAGGAGCGACTGCGGGCGACCGACGACTTCGCCGAGGGCATCCGGGCCATGGCCGAGCGGCGGACGCCGCGGTTCCGGGGGCGATGAACGCCGATGGTCGAGTCGATCGATTCCCCCGTCGCCGGACCACCAGCCACCGAACGGGACGTCGCGGAGCAGGTCGACGACTGGTTCCGATCGGCGTGGGATCCCGACCTGTCCCTCCTCGAGTGGCGCGAACGCCTGGTCGACTCGGGCTGGGCCGTGCCGTCGTGGTCGACGCGCTGGTTCGGCCGGGATCTCCCGGCGTGGGCCGACCGGGTCGCGCACGCCACCATCCGGGCGGCCGGCGGGGTGGCGGTGCCCCTCGGGGGCGGAATGGCGCTGGCCGCGCCGACCATGTACGAGCACGCGTCGGACGAGCTACGTGACCGACTGCTGCGGCGGACCGTCACCGGCGAATTGACCTGGTGCCAGCTGTTCAGCGAGCCGGGAGCGGGGTCCGACCTCGCCGGCCTGCAGGCCACGGCCGTCCGCGACGGCGACGTCTGGATCGTCAACGGGCAGAAGGTGTGGAACACCAGCGCCGACCACGCCGACATGGGGATCCTGGTGGCGCGGACCGACTGGGACGTTCCCAAGCACGCCGGCATCACCTACTTCGCCATCGACATGCACCAGGACGGGGTCGAAGCTCGGCCCATCCGGCAGATGAACGACCGCCAGTCGTTCAACGAGGTCTTCCTGACCGATGCCCGTGTCCCCCACGCCAACGTCATCGGCCAGGTGGGTGATGGTTGGCGCGTGGCCCGGGCGACCCTGGCCCACGAGCGGGCCTTCGCCACCCAGCGCGCCGTCGACTTCGTGCCCGGTGCCGGCGGACGGGTGATCGCCGAGGCGAAGGCCGAGGCGGCGGAGTACCTCCAGACCTACGAGTGGTATCCGCAACGGATGGGGCGGCCCGATCTCGTTCTCGAGCGCGCCGTCGCCAGTGGCAAGAGTCGTGACCCGGTCATCCGTCAGGAGATGATGGCCCTCCACTGCTTCCAGAAGGCGTCGGAATGGACGGCGCTGCGGGCCAAGGCGGCGCGCCAGCTCGGGCGCCCACCCGGCTCGGAGGGGTCGATCGGCAAACTGGCGCTGTCGGAGGTGGCCCGGCGCTGTCACCACCTCCACGCCCTGATCGCCGGACCCCAGGCGATGCTGACATCGGGTCCCGACCCGCTCGACGCGGTCATCGCCGAGGTCCTGGTCTCGACCCCGGCGCAGTCGATCGCCGGTGGCACCGACGAGATCCAGCACAACATCCTCGGCGAGCACGTCCTCGGCCTGCCGAAGGAGCCGTCGGGGGACCATGGCGTCCCCTTCAAGGACGTGCGCCGGTCCTGACCCCGGACGCGGGACGAAGGTCCCCCGCATCGGGGGCCCACGACCCTGAACCCTGGCGGCGAGGAGGCGGACGCTCGGAATCGAGGAACTGGAGGTGGCATGCCGCGTTGGATCTGGCGTCTCACCGCGGTGCTCTCGGCCGTGGCGCTGGTCGGCGTGGGTTTTGTCGTCTACCGGATCGTGAGCGACCGCACCTCGCCGGTGAGCGTGGACGAGGCCGTCGATCGGTACCGGGACAGCCAGGCCGGCACCACGCAGGACCCCACGACGACCGCGGTCGAGGTCCGGTCGCTGCCCCCGGCGGGCGTCTACGTCTACGCCACCGATGGCGAGGAGCACGTCAGCGCCCTCGGCGGTTCCACGCACCGCTATCCCGCCGAGACCACCATCACGGTCAGCCCGGTCGACTGCGGGCAACGGCAGCGGTGGAGCCCCTTCGACGAACGGTGGGACGAGCAGGAGCTGTGCCAGACCGACGAAGGTCTCGTGCGGCGGGGGCTGCGGATCCACCACCAGTTCTTCTCGATGTCCGACGAGGAGGACTTCTCCTGCCCCGGCGGGTACCTGCTGGTCCCCGCCCGCCCGGTCGTCGGTGACACGTGGTCGACCGACTGCGTCGCCGAGATGGTCCACAACACCGGTACCGGCGAGGTCATCGGCTTCGAGACGCGTCTCGTCGGCCGCGAGGAGGTCGAGACCATCCACGTGCGATTCGTCGAGGACGGGACGGGTTCCAGCGTGAGCCACGGTCGCGACGACCACTGGCTGCGGGTCGGCGACGGCCTCCTGATCGCGCGGGAGTCGAGCGTGACGTCGACGACGGATTCGGTGATCGGCGCCGTCGACTACTCCGAGCGCTACACCCTCCGACTCACCTCGCTCGTGCCCCGAACCTGAGGATGGTCAGCGGCCGCCCTGGCCGTCGTCGACCCGGACGATCGTGCCGGTGACGCACTCCGACGACGGCGCCACCAGGTAGAGCAGCGTGCTGTCGAGCTGCGCCGGCTCGCCCAGCCGGCCGCGGGGCGTCGCCTTGGTGAAGTCGCCCAGCCGGGAGATCATCCCGTCCATCATCTCGGATCGGAACGCGCCCGGAGCGATGGCGTTGACGTTGATGCGGTACCGAGACCATTCGACGGCCAGCGCTTCCGTGATCCGGTTCACCGCCGCTTTCGAGACCGAGTAGAGCGCGGCGCCGTTGCCGCCGTAGTGGAACGCTCCGGTCGAGGAGATGTTCACGATGCGACCCGGCCGCTCGGCGGCGATGAGGCGTCGGGCGACCTCGCACGACAGCAGCCACGGGGCCCGGACGTTGGTGTCGAGCACGGCATCGACCAGTTCGAGCGGCATCTTGTGGGCCCGTTGCGCATCGGGCATGCCCGCGTTGTTGACCAGGATGGTGACCGTGCCGAAGGCGGCCTCGGCCTCGTCCACGGCGGCCACGACGGCACTCGCGTCGGTCACGTCGAGCGGGACCCCCACGGCGGAGCCGCCGTCGGCGGTGATCTGGGCCACGAGCTCGTCCAACCGGTCGGCGCGGCGTCCACAGCCGACCACGGACGCGCCGGCGGCGGCCAGGGTGCGGGCGAAGCGCCAGCCGAGCCCCGAGGTGGCCCCGGTCACCAGGGCGACCTGCCCGGTGAGATCGGTGGACGCGTACGGGAGCGGGAAGTCGTCGGTCATGGACGCATCCTGCCTCGCGCCGGGACCCGAGCGAGCTGCGGCCGCCGGACAGCGCGCCGGTACGATCCGGCGCCATGGCAAACGTGTTCATCACCGGCACCTCGTCGGGTATCGGCGAAGACGCCGCCCTGCGCCTCGACGGCCTCGGGCACCGGGTCTTCGCCGGCGTCCGACGGGTCGAGGACGGCGAGGCGCTGAAGAGTCGAGCATCCGACCGCGTGACCCCGGTGATCTGCGACCTCGCCGACGAGGCATCGATCGACGCCGCGGTCAGCCAGATCGAGTCGGCGGTCGGATCCGAGGGTCTGCAGGGCGTGGTGAACAACGCCGGCGTGGCGCGCGCCGGTCCGCTCGAGCACCTGCCGCTCGACGAGTGGCGGTCGCAATTCGAGGTCAACGTCATCGGCCAGATCGCCGTGACCCGAGCGACCATCCCGCTCCTTCGAGCCGGCGACGGACGCATCTGCTTCGTGGGTTCGGTGTCCGGGCGGATGGGGAGCCCGTTGATGGGGCCCTATGCCGGCTCCAAGTTCGCCATCGAGGGCATCGCCCAGTCGTTGCGCGAGGAGCTCCGGCCCTGGGGCATAGCGGTGTCGGTCGTGGAACCGGGACCGATCAAGACGCCCATCTGGGAGAAGGGGCGGAGCTACGCCGTCGACATGGAGGAGCGGCTCGGAGCGGAGGCGGTCGAGCAGTACCGCGCCCTGATCGACGCCGCCATCAAGGGCGTCGACACCAACGAACGGATCGCGGCCCCACCGTCCAAGACATCCGACGCCATCGAACATGCCCTCTTCGCGACCGCGACCCAAACACCGCTACCTCGTGGGCGCGCCGGCCAAGATCGTCGGTCCGCTGACCCGGCTCCTCCCCGACAAGGCGCTGGGCGTGGTCATTCGGGTGATGGGCCCCTGACGGTCGCTCGATGAGCCGTCCCGGTTCCGGCGACCCCGCGTACCACCCGCGTACGAAGCGGCACCACGACCGGCACCGGGGCCGTCTCCGCCTGCGCGATGCATCGGCGATGGCGGTGGGCGGCATGATCGGCGGCGGGATCTTCTCCGTGCTCGGCGTGACGATCCAGCTCGCCGGACACCTGGCGTTCGTGTGCTTCGTGCTCGGCGGACTGGTGGCGGCCGTGACCGCCCATTCGTACGCCGGTCTGGCCCGGCGGACCGGAGGATCGGGCGGGCCCGACACCTTCCTCCGGGCCCAGGGCCACCCCGAGCTGGCCGCGACGACGAGCTGGTTCCTCGTGCTCGGGTACGTCCTGGCCCTGGCCGTCTACGCCTTCACGTTCGGCCACTACGTCGAATCGGTCTCGGGCGGGGGCGTGATCGTGTCCCGGGTGGGCGCGGCCGGCATCCTGGCGGTGTTCCTCGTCATCAACGCCCGCGGGGTCGGCGCGTCCAGCCTCACCGAGGATGCGGTCGTGCTCGTGAAGCTGCTCGTGCTGGCAGTGGTGGCGGCTGTCGGCCTGGGGTCCTGGACGACCACACGGCTCGAGCCGCTCGCCAACCTGGGGTGGGGCGGCGTGCTGGTGGGCGCCGGCTCGATCTTCGTCGCCTACGAGGGATTCGAGCTGCTGGCCTACGACTACGACGACATCGAGGACCCGGCCCGCACCCTGCCGCGGGCGCTGTACCTGTCGGTCGGGGTGGTGGTGGCGGTCTACGTCCTCGTGACCCTGGCCTCGCAGATGCTGGTCAGCGACCGGCTCATCGTGGCCCAGCGTGAGGTGGCGTTTGCCGCCGTGGGGCAGGAGGCACTCGGTGGGGTCGGACGGGCGCTGGCCGTCGGTGCGGCCGTCCTGGCGACGTCGTCGGCGGTGAACGCAACGCTGTTCTCGACGTCCCGCCTGGTCCGCGACTTCACCGCGGCAGGCGAGCTCCCCGCCGCGCTGGGGAAGACCACCGACGATGGGCTGCCGGTCACCGCCATGTGGATGCTGGCCGGCCTGGGCGCGGTGTTCGCCATGCTCCCCGGTGTGAACGAGTTGCTGTCGTTCGGGTCGGTGACCTTCCTCGGCGTGTTCGGACTGATCAACCACGCCCACGCCCGCACGGCCGACACCACCACCAGCCGGGTGCTCGGGCACATCGGCACGGTGGCGTGTTCCGCGGCGATCATCGTCGTCGGCATCGAGCTGGCCAGGACCGATCGCATGGCCCTCGCGCTGATCGCGGCCACCGGCGTCGTGGTGCTGGTGCTCCGGTTCGTCTACGCGCGGACGCGCCCTGATGCGGGGGCCGATCAGGCCGCGCCGTAGCGCTCCACCAGGCGGGGGATCCGTGCCGCGAAGCTCGTCTTCTCGAAGCACGCCGTGGCCCCTCGGGCCCGGCTCTGGTTGAACGTGCGCTCGGCGGCGTGGGCGCTCACCACCAGGATGGTGCTCTCGGGGCAGAGGCGCTTGAGCTCCGGCAGGGCCGACAGGCCGTCCCGATTCGGCATGAACAGATCGAGGATGACCAGATCGGGGCACGCGGCGGACACCTGCTCGATGCAGTCGTCGCCGTCGGCCGCTTCCCGCACCTCGGCGCCGCTGTCCTCGAACGCGACCCGGAACAGCAGTCTGATGTCGGGTTCGTCATCGCAGATCAGCACCTGCACGCAGTCACCGTAGGCACCCCGCCGATCGTGCGCACGGAAACGCGCCGGGCGGGGCCGGCGGCACCGCCGCGTGGTCGGGGCCACGGATGGCAAGCTCGTCCGCGGCACGGGAACCCGAGGAGAGGAGATCGGTCGTGGCACGGGCTCGTGGCTCGCACGTGGCGCGTGCCCCCGCGCAGCGCCTCGCCTACCTGACCTCGCTCGCCGCGGTCGTCGGCCTGGCCGGCGGGTTGGCCGGCTGGCTGTTCCTCCGCTCGATCGCACTGCTGCTGAACCTGAGCCTGAACCACGAGGTGGGGTGGGAGCTGCCGCGGCTGGCCGACGTCCACCCCAACCCCCTCCTGCTGCTGGGCGTCGCGGTCGCCGCCGCGTTCGTCGTCGCCGGGTGCGCCCGCTGGGACCCGCTGATCCGCGGCCACGGTGTCCCCGAGGCGATGGAGGCCGTCCTCGCCCGACAGAGCCGGATCTCGGTACGGACGGCGATCCTCAAGCCGTTGGCCACCGCGCTCGCCGTCGGGAGCGGCGCCCCGTTCGGTGCCGAGGGGCCGATCATCATCACCGGCGGTGCCATCGGTTCGCTGATCGGGCAGGCGGTTCGGGTGTCCCCCGCCGAGCGAAAGATCCTGCTCGGGTCCGGCGCGGCGGCGGGCATGGCCGCGGTGTTCGGCACCCCGTTCGCCGCCGTCCTGCTGGCCATCGAGTTGTTGATGTTCGAGTTCTCCACCCGGTCGCTCGCCCCGCTGGTCGTGGCCGCCGTGTTGGCCGACGGGGTCCACACCCGGCTGATCCGCCAGGGCCCGCTGTTCGATGTGCCCAAGCATCACATCGCCGGGCTCGCCGATCTCCCGTACTACGTGGTGCTGGGGATCGCCGCCGGTCTGCTGGCGACGTTGATCACCACCGTGGTGTACGCGGTCGAGGACGGCTTCGAGCTCCTGCCGATCCCGCGCTTCTGGCATCCCGCGATCGGTGCGGTCGGTTTCGTGGCCGTCGGGCTCGTCGTGCCGCGTGCCCTCGGTGTGGGCTACGACGTGATCGGCGAGATCTTCACCGGTCGCCTGGGAGCCGGTCTGCTGGCCACCATCCTCGTGGCCAAGCTGCTGGCGTGGTGGATCGCCATGGGATCCGGAACCTCCGGCAGTGCCCTCGCCCCCATCCTGATGATCGGCTCGGCCGCCGGCGCGCTCGTCGGCACCGGCCTCGACCAGCTGTTCCCGGGCGCCGGCCTGGCCCCGGGCGCCTTCGCGATCGTGGGGATGGCCGCGACCTTCGGTTCGGCCGCCGGCGCACCGTTCGCGTCGATGATGCTGGCCTTCGAGATGACCCGGGACTTCGACATCGTCCTGCCCCTGATGCTGGCCACCATCATCGCCCACCTGGTCGTGCGGGCCCTGCTCCCCGAGAACCTCATGACCGAGAAGCTCGCCCGTCGGGGAATCCACGTGTCGACCGTGCTCCAGGTCGACGTGCTTGCCACCACCCCCGTGGGCGAGGTCATGGACGCCGACGCCGAGGTCATCCTCGGCACCGAACTGCTCCGCGACGCCATCGACCGGCTGCGGGGCAGCGGGCAGACCCTGTACCCGGTCGTCGACGCCGAGGATCGCTGCATCGGCGTCCTCACCCAGGCCGACGTCGCCACCCGCCACCACTCGGATCCGCTCACGGTCGCCGACGTCTGCAGCACCGACCTCGTCGAGGCCGCACCCCAGGACACCGCGCTCGTCGCGCTCCAACGGATGGTCACCGGCGAGGTCCGCTCGCTGCCGGTCCTCGATGCCGCCCACCACGTCGTGGGCGTCGTGCGCGAACTCGACGTCCTCCGGCTCCGCGAAGACGTGTTCAGTGCGGAACGGGCCCAGCTCGGCTGGCTGCAGCGGCGCCTCCGACGGGTGTCGACGGCCACCGATGCCGCCGATCAGTCCGAGGAGTCGTGACCGCGTCGTTCATCGGTGCTCCCGGGCAGGCGTGATCGCCTCGGGCGTGTCGCGTCCGGTCCGGTCGTCGGCTGGCGCCCAGAGCTGCCAGGCGATGACGAGCAGCGCGAGCCAGCACGCACCGAGCAGCCACCCGGCCAGGACGTCGGTGAGCCAGTGGGCACCGAGGTACAGCCGGGTCAGACCGACGGTGATCGTGACGGCGAGCGCTGCCGTGGCGACCGTGACCCGCCTCCGCCAGCTGGTGGTCATCGAGCCGAGCACGATCGCGACAGCGCCCCACACGACGGCGGCCGAGGTGGCGTGCCCGGACGGGAAGGCCCAGCCCGCGACGTGCCCGACCCGCAGCTCGGCCGGCGGACGGGCGCGATGGGTCAGCGCCTTGACCGACCGGAAGAGCACCTGCGATCCGATCCACGCCGTGGCGAGGAAGAGGAGATCTCGCCACCTGCGCCGCGTGCGCCATGCCACCAGCCCGACGATGGCGATCACCGGGACGAGGACGACGCTGGAACCGAGCCGGGTGAGGATCTCCATGATCCGCGTCATCCACGGCTCGCGGTGGTCCGCGAACCAGGTGGTGACCGGGCGGTCCAACCGGGCGGACTCGTCGCCCGCGATCACGTCCTGGGTGATGGCCCCGAGCGTCCAACCCCCGACGACCAGGAACGCCAGCGACGCGGTCAACCGCAGGCCGGTCGCCTCGCCGGGCTGCAGCCGCCGGCCGACGAAGCTGAGCTGGCGGGCATACCTCGACCGCAGGCGCCGGACCGCGGGTCGCTGGAGCTGACGCTCGAAGAACGAGCCGACCTCCCGCTGGTGCCGCCCGAGCCAACGGGCCCCCGCGGTGAGAACCGCGGCGACGACCACCACCAACAGCACCACGATGCCGGCCCGACCGGCGACGTGTTCGACGCGGCGCCAGTTGTCGCCCGCGAAGTAGCCCGCCAGCACGAACCCGACCGCCCACAGCAGGCCACCGGCCGCGTTGTAGGCGAGGAAGGTGCGGTATCGGATCCCGGCCATGCCGGCGAGCCCCGGGATGAGTACCCGAAGGGCGGCGGTGAACCGACCGAGGAACACGGCCCGGCCGCCCCGCTCCGCCAGGTACTGCTCGGCGCGGTCGAGGTGGTGGTGCGGCACGAGACGGCCGAGCGACCCCTCGAGCAGGCCCCGACCGAAGCGCTTGCCCAGCTCGTAGCCGATGCTGTCGCCGATGACGGCTCCGGCCACGGCCGCGATCAGCACGCCGGCGAGCGACACCTTGTGCTGGGCCGCCAGCACACCGCCGACGATGACCGCCAGCTCGCCCGGGAACAGGAAGCCGACGAACGCCGATGCTTCCAAGGCGGGGAGGAGGAACACCACCGCCAGCGCGCCCCACCCCCGTAGGCCGAGGACCCAATCCGTGACCCCGCCGAGCACTCGCCTACGCCGCGGGAGGTCGGGGTGGACCGGCGATCACGATCTCGGAGGTGAGCGTCCAGGCCGTGACCGTCTGCCGGTACCGGATCTGCCATCCGGCGTGGGCCAGCGCCTCGGCGAGCTGGATGGGCCGGCAACCGCCGACGAGCGCCGGTCGCCATCGCCAGAGCGCGGTCCAGGCCCGGGAGACGGCGTGGGCGATCCCGCCGGGCCCATCGGTGAGGCCGACGGCGCACAGCAGGCCATCCGGGGCGAGCGATCGTTCGACCTGGGCGAGCATCGCGGTGGTGGCGGGGTCGTCGAGCAGGTCGAAGACGTAGGTGGCCAGCACCCGATCGGCGGTGCGGTCCTCGGTGGGCAGCGCCCGGGCCGCGTCGGCCACCTCGATGGTGCATCGCGCCGCGTACGGCCGCAGCCGTTCGGTGGCCAACGCCGCCATCCGCGGGCTGAGCTCGACACCGAGGTAGGTGGCCTCCGGTGGAAGGTGCCGGTCGAGGAGTCGTTGGGCCAGGCGGCCGGTTCCGCACCCGACCTCGACCACGCGTCGGGCCGACCCGAGGGCGCTGTGGGCGACGAGCTCGTCGATGGCCGGGTCCTCGTAGAAGGACTGGGTGTCCTGCAGCCGGCCGATCCGGTCGTAGACCCGGCGCACCGATTCGGGCGCGAGCGCACCTCGGGCCCCGGAACGTCCGGCCGGTTCGGATGCGGTCATGGTGTCGCCAACCTCGCTCGCCGAGCCGTCGGAGTCAAGGCGGGCGTGGCCGGAGCGATGGTCAGGCGGGTGCTGCGAGGATCTGGGCGACGGTCGTGCCGGGCAGATCGGGGTAGCGCCGGTGGATCGGGCCTGCGTCGAAGCGGAGGTCGGCGGTGTCCATCGCGAGGGCTGCCAGCATCTGGCGGCGGCTCTGGGGACGGACGCGCCCCACGGTGGAGGCGAGGAAGCGCAACGCGGCCCGAGGGATGTGGCGGGGTGCGCCCGTCCGCTCGTCGGCGGCCTGGACGGCCCGCGCCAGTTGACCGAAGGTCAGGTTCTCCGGTCCACCGATCTCGAGACAGAGACCACGGGTGGAGGGGTCGTCGACGACGCGGTCGACGAGGGCGGCGACGTCGGCGACCGACACGAAGTTGATCGGGTTGTCGCCGCGGCCGAACACGAGCGGTCGACCCGAGCGGCTCGCGGTCTCACGGAGCAGATCGATCCACAGCTCGGCGAACGCGGTGGATCGGACGATGGTGGTGGGGACGCCACCCGCGATGGCGTGCTGCTCGGCGGCGTGCTTCATGCGGAACAGCTCCATCGGGCTGTCGGGGTCGGCCCCCACCACCGACAGCAGCACCAGGTCGGCACCAGCGGCGCGCGCCGCGTCGACCACGTTCGCGTTGCCGTCCCGATCCACGGTGGCGGGGGAGTTGCCGCGCGATCCGATGAACCCGTGCGCCGCGGAGACGACGAGCTCGCACCCGTCGACGGCATGGGCGACCGCGGCGCGATCGCGCATGTCGCCCACCTCGACCGACGCCGTCTCCGAGAGGTGGTTCGCTCGTTCGGGTGCGCGGGTCAGCACGCGGACGTCGACGCCGCGGCTGGCCAGTCGCTCGACCACCAAGGTGCCGAGCCGCCCCGTGCCCCCGGTGACCAGGATCACGATGCCTCGTCGACGCCGAGCTGGTGGCGGCGGAACTGGTCGGCGTCGTCGCCACCGTCCTCCACCGGGTCGAGGTAGAAGCGAGCCCACGCGGCGAGCCCGTCTTCGACACCGAAGATGACCACGCCCCGCATCACGTGCGCACTCCCGTCGGGCCGGGTGCCCCGGTGCTCCCACTCGGACCAGACGGTGTTCCCGTCGACCGCGGTGCGCAGCACCTCGGCGTGCACGTCGGGAATCACCGAGAGGATCTGGGCCCAGTTCTTCCGCACCTGGTCGCGGCCCGTGAAGCTCCGTTGGGGATGCACGGGCGTCTCGTTGCGGTACTCGGTCGCGAAGCACGCCACGATGCCGTCGAGGTCGTGGGCGTTGGTGGCATCGCAGAGCTGGCGGACCATGGCCGAGGGATCGCTGCTCGCCGTGGTGTCCATGTCTCCTCCTTGGCGATCGGTCCGCCACCGATCAGTTCGTTCCAGTAAGCTGGACTCGATCTAGCACTATGGAACCAAATTCCGATCCCGTCAAGCAGTCGACCGGAGCGCGACGCCGGTACGACTCGACGCGCCGGCAGGAGCAGGCCCGCCAGACACGCGAATCGATCCTCGAGGTCGCCCGGCGCCGGTTCCTCGACGAGGGCTTCGCTGCGACCACCGTCGCCGCGCTGGCGGGCGAAGTCGGGGTCTCGGTGGACACCATCTACAAGAGCTTCGGCGGCAAGTCGGGGCTGGTGCGAGCCCTCTGCGACCAGGGCCTGGCCGGTGCGGGCCCGGTGCACGCCGAGACCCGTTCGGACGCGCTGCAGACCACCGAGTCCGATCCCCGGGTCATCATGCGCGGGATCGGACAGCTGGCGGCCGAGGTCGCGCCGCGCGTCGCGCCGATCCTGCTGCTCGTGCGCGACGCGGCGGTGACCGATCCCGACATGGCCGCGCTCAAGGCCGAGTTCGACGACGGCCGCCTCGCTCGCATGACCCACAACGCTCGCAACCTCCGTGATGCGGGGCACCTCGACCCCGACGTGACCCTCGAGCACGCGGCGGAGATCATGTGGACCTACAGCTCGCCGGAGCTCTACGAACTGCTCGTCGACAAGCGGGCATGGAGCCTCGACCGCTTCGCAGGCTTCATCGCCGATGCGCTCGGCGCCGCACTCCTCCCGGCCCGGTCCTGACCCAGGGCCTCAGACGTCGATGCCGTGGTGCGGGGGAAGCTCGCCGCGGCCGATGGCGTCGGCGCGGCGGTGCAACAGCTCTGCGGTGGTATCGAGGTCGCGTGCGATGACGTAGTCGCCCCGCTTGACCCCCGCGACCGCGAACCGGCCCAGCTCCGTGAGGTCGGCCACGGGCACCTCGCGTCCCGAGCGTTCGAGTGCGGCCTTGAGCTCGTCGAAGGTCATCGACCGCCGGCCGGTACCGGCGCCCGTGCGGGCCAGCTCCGCCGGCCGGTTCCGGTCGGCGGTGTAGAGCCCGGTGTCCATCAGGCCCCCGCTGGGGTAGAAGGTCGACGCCCGCAGGTTGGTGCCCTCGCTGACGAGGTTGTGGGCCAGCGCCTCGGTGAAGCAGCTCACCGCCGCCTTGCTCGCCGCGTACACGCTGGCCCGGGGCACGGGTGCGAACCCCCCGTCACCCGACGAGGTGTTGACGATCCGGCCCGGCTCGCCCGATGCGATCATGCGGGGCACGAACGACCGGCACCCGTTGGCCGTGCCGAACACGTTCACGCCGAAGCACCAGCGGAAGTCGTTGAGCTCCTGCTCCCATGGCTTGCCGCCCCCGCCGCTGGTGACGCCGGCGTTGTTGAACAGCAGGTGGCAGGCACCGTGCTCGCCGAAGACGTGGTCGGCGAGGGCGTCGAACGAGTCGGGATCGCTGACGTCGGTCCGCACGCCGCTGACCTCGCCGCGATCGACGAGCTCGGCCACGGTCTGTTCGAGCACGGGCTCCTCGATGTCGGCGATGACCACGCGGGCGCCCTCTTCGAGCAGTGCCTCCACGATGGCTCTGCCGATGCCGTGGGCCCCGCCGGTCACCACCGCGGTGCGTCCCGAGAGATCGGACAGGTCGGGTTCGTGGGCGCCGCTCATCGACCGGACCCTAGGTCATGGTGCTAGAACGTGTTCTAGAAATGGACCCGGGGGAGCAATCGTGACCGACAGCCCACAGTGACCGGCAGCCCTGACACCGGACTGCCCGCCGGCGACCGGTACGTGGTGATCTCGTCCGACTGCCACGCCGGCGCCAGCATCCGGGCCTATCGGCCGTACCTGGCGTCGCGGTACCACGACGACTTCGACGCCTGGATGCAGACGTTCGAGAACCCGTACCAGGACCTCACCGGCGACGACGCCGAGCGGAACTGGGACTCCGATCGCCGTCTCGCCGAGCTCGAGGCCGACGGGGTCGTCGCCGAGGTGCTGTTCCCCAACACGATCCCACCGTTCTTCCCCGCGGTGAGCCTGGTGAACCAGGCCCCGCCGGCCAACGCCGGTGACCTCGACCGGCGGTGGGCCGGGCTCCAGGCCCACAACCGGTGGCTGGCCGACTTCTGCGCCGCCGCACCGGGCCGGCGGGCCGGCATCGCCCAGATCATGCTCCACGACGTCGCCGCCGCCGTCGACGAGATCCGCTGGGCCGCCGACGCCGGCCTCACCGGCGGCGTGCTCCTCCCCGGCGCGCCACCCGGCTCGGGCGTTCCGCCGCTGTACGCACCCGACTACGAGCCCATCTGGTCGGTGTGCGAGGAGCTCGGCATGCCGATCAACCACCACTCCGGCAGCGCCGCCCCCGACTACGGCGACTACCCCGAGGCCAAGATGATGTTCATCCTCGAGGTCACCTGGTGGGCCCACCGCACCTTGTGGCACCTGATGTTCTCGGGTGTGATGGAGCGCCATCCGGAGCTGCGGTTCGTGTTCACCGAGCAGGGCTCGGAGTGGGTGCCCGACGAGCTGGCCCGGCTCGACAACTTCTACACCCGGTTCACCATGGCGAAGGGCAGCCAGGAAGCCGCGTTCGCCGAGGGCGCCGTCGAGCAGATGTCGATGACGCCGAGCGAGTACTTCGCCCGCCAGTGCAGCCTCGGTTCGAGCTTCATCCGTCGCCACGAGGTGCGTATGCACGAGGCGATCGGCACCGAGCGGATCATGTGGGGGAGCGACTTCCCGCACCTCGAGGGGTGCTGGCCGTGGTCGAAGCAGCACCTCGAGATGAGCTTCGGCGGTCAGTGCAGCCCGGCCGAGATCCAGGCGATGGTCGGCGGGAACGCGGCGCGGATCTACGGGTTCGACCTGGCGGCCCTCGCGCCGATCGCGGCGCGGGTCGGTCCCACCGTCGACCAACTGCGCGCCCCGCTCCCGCGTGCCGAGATCCCCGATGCGGCCCTGCGCTGCCCGGCCTTCGCCATTGGCAAGTTCCGCCCCGACCCCGACCTGGACTGAGGACCGATGACCACGACGACCACCACCATCCGTTACGGCGCCCGACCGGTGTCCGAGGATCGGGAGGTGAGCGCGACCAAGGTGGGTGCCTGGTCGACGTCGTTCACTGCCCTGTACGAGACCGATCCGGGCCTGGTCGAACAGGTCCTGCCCCCGCCCCTGGTCGCCGCCGAGCGGCCGCTGGTCAAGGTGTCGATCGCCACGGTCGAGATCGATCGACCCGGTGTCCCCACCTTCGGGGCCGGCACCTTCGGGGTGCAGTGCGCCCATGGCGACGTCGTCGGCTTCTACCCCCTGCTCATGCCCATGAGCACGGAGCAGTCGGTCATCGGGGGGCGGGAGACGTTCGGCGAGCCCAAGAAGCTGGCCGCCATCGCCCTCGAGCGCGACGGCGACCAGGTGGTGGGCACCGTCACCCGCATGGGGGTGACCATCATCGAGCTGCGGGGACGGATCACCGGCTCGGAGGAGCCGCCACCGCCGCTGGAGCGCACCGACTTCTACCTCAAGTTCCTCCGCGATCCGGGCGGCGCGGGCTTCGACGCCCCACCGAGCCTGGTGCACTGCCACCGCACCGAGACCAACCGCACGCGTGAGGCCGTCGAGGGCGAGATCATCCTCCGGGAGTCGCCCTTCGATCCCGTTGCCGATCTGCCCGTGCGCCGCCTCGTGGAGATGAGCCTGTCCGAGCGGCAGAGCCAGCAACGGGGCGAGATCGTGGCCACCCTCGACCCGGCCGCCATCCTGCCCTTCGTGCACCAGCGCTACGACGACGTTCACCCCGCCGGCGCGGACCTGAAGGTGGCCCGATGAGCGAGCGGTTCCTGATCATCTCGGCCGACTGCCACGCCGGCCTCCCCAACGCCGAGTACCGCGAGTGGCTCGACCCCGCGTTCCACGAGGCGTTCGACGCCAGCCTCGTCGACCGCGAGCGGCAGCGACAGCTGGCCATGCAGGGCTTCCTCAACGCCGAGTTCGCCGAGGAGTGGGTGACCGAGAACGAGGAGGGGCTCCGCGGCTCGTGGGACGCGGCGCGCCGCGACAAGGAACTCGATGCCGACGGCGTGGCCGGCGAGGTCATCTTCCCCGACGGCGATTCGGTCAACTCCGGGGCATCGGCGCCCTTCGGTGCCGGCCTGGGACAGAGCGGCGACACCCCGCCGGATCACCTCCTCGCCGGGGCCCGTGCCCACAACCGGTGGTTGGCCGAGCTGTGTGCCACCAGCCCGGAGCGCCGCCGCGGCATCGCCGTCGTCCCCATCGCCTTCGTCGACGTCGACGTGTCGGTGGCCGAGATCCGCCGGGCGCACGAGAGCGGTCTGCGGGGCGGGATCCTGATCCCGCCGATGTGGCAACCGGGCCGCCCCTACCACGACCGGGCCTACGACCCCATCTGGTCGGTCTGCCAGGAGCTCGATCTGCCGGTGCACGTCCACTCGGGCCCGGCCGACAAGGCCTCCTACGGTCCGCACATCGGCATCTACACCGCCGAGGTGCGGTTCTGGTCGGCGCGTCCGCTGTGGTTCCTGATCTGGTCGGGCGTGTTCGAGCGGTTCCCGACGCTCAAGTTCGCGGTCACCGAGTGCGGCGCGTTCTGGGTCAACGACCTCCTGTGGCGGATGGACTCGGTGTTCGAGCGCGAGCACGGCTCGAAGAAGCTGGGCCGCCAGCTCACCGCCGAGCTGTCGATGCGACCGTCGGACTACTTCGACCGCAACTGCTTCATCGGCGCCTCCAACACCCACCGCCGCGAGCTCGAACGTCGCTACGAGATCGGCGTCGGCAACCTGATGTGGGGCAACGACTTCCCCCATCCGGAGGGAACATGGCCCCACACCGCCGAGTTCCTGCGTCGGGCGTTCAGCGACATCCCCAGCGACGAGAGCCGGGCCATGCTCGGCGGCACCGCGGCCGCGGTCTACGGCTTCGACACCGCCGCGCTCGCGCCACTGGTCGAGCGCATCGGACCCACGGCCGCCGACCTGGGTCAGGATCCCGACCGCGACCTGTCCAAGTGGGACGGGCTGCGCGCCGCCGGTCGGCCGTGGCTCACCGACGCGGGCTCGTACTGATGGCGTCCACCGCACCGGCACCGGTGTCGTTCGATCCCTTCGAGGACGGCTTCACCACCTGGCCCTACGACCAGTACGCCCGGCTGCGGTCCGTCGATCCGGTGCACCACAGCGAGTTGCTGCAGGGCTGGATGCTGACCCGCTTCGCCGACGTCGAACGGGTGCTCAAGGACCCCGGGATGAGCACGGTGATCGACAACGCGACGCCGACACCGAACACCCGGATCGAGATCGAGCGCCGGACCGAGATCGGCTACGAGTCGAACCCGCTGCCGCTGCTCGACGAACCCGACCACAGCCGGATCCGCAAGATGATCGCCCCGACCTTCCGCAAGGGGTCGGTGACCGACCTCCGGGCCACGATCGAGCGCCACGTCGACGACCTCATCGCCGCCATCGTCGACCGGAGCGGGCCCACCGGGGAGTTCGACCTCATCGCCGACCTGGCGTACCCCATGCCCGTCCGGGTGATCTGCGAGCTGATGGGGATCCCCGAGGAGGACGGTGACGAGTTCCGTCGATGGGTCCAACTGGTGGCCATGGGGCTCGATCCGGTCATCGACGCCGAGCACCGCGAAGCGAGCCTCGCCGGGGGCGAGGAGATGCGTGACTACCTCCGGGCCCAGGTGCGCGAGAAGCTGGCCGAGCCCACCGAGGACCTCACCTCGGCGCTGGTGCACTTCGAGGAGGACGGCGACCGCCTCGACGCCGACGAGCTCATCGCCCAGCTGCAGACCCTCTACATCGCCGGCCACGAGCCGGCCACGGCCGTGCTGGGCAACGGGATGCGCGGGCTGCTGTCCCAGCCCGACGAGTTCCGCCGGTTGTGGGCCGACCGGTCGCTGGTGCCCGGCGCAGTGCTCGAGCTGCTCCGCTACGACGGCCCCAACCAGTTCGTGCGCCGGATCGCGCTCGACGACCTCGACTTCGCCGGGACGACGGTGCCCGCCGGCGCGGTCGTCTACCCCTGCATCGGCGCCGCCAACCACGATCCGGCCGAGTTCGGTGAGGACGCCGATCGCATCCGCGTCGATCGGCCCGAGGCCGTCCACCACCTGCAGTTCGGCGCCGGCATCCACTCCTGCCTCGGCACCCATCTCGCCCGCCTCGAGCTCGAGGTGACCCTCGATCGGCTCATCGAACGCTTCGCCCGGCTCGAGCTGGTTGGCGAGCCGACCTGGTCGCCGCGCATGGTCCTGCGCAGCGTCAACCAGCTGGAGCTGCGCTACCAGCTCAGAACCGCCTGAGTTCGGCGGCTAGGGGGCCTGGGCTCGGACTCTTGGGTCATCAAGTTGCGCTGGCACAACGCCACAGCCCCGAAGTGCGGAGCAACTGACTCGCCCGAGGTCTCGGGCTGTCACGTTGCGCTGGCGCAACTCCACAGGCCCGGAACCCGCATGGTGGCGTAGCGGGCCGTCGGCCACATTGGCAGCGACGTGTCCCGCGTCCCAGAACGGAACGTCAGAACAGGGCCAGGCCCAGGGCGAGCAGGTTGTTGAACACCACCAGGCTGTACAGCGCGGACATCAGGTTCACGCCGGTGCGCTTCTCGTAGAGCACGTAGACGACCGACAGCTTGAAGACCAGCAGGCAGACCATGGCCACGGTGAGACCACCGTGAGTGATGAACGTGCCGATGATGGGGTTGCCCTCGGCCTTGGACGAGAAGTTGGCGAGGATGACCCACGTGGTGGCCACGTCGATGGTCTGCAGGCCGGCGAGGAGCTGGTAGCTCGGCAGCGAGTGGTCGTGGGTGGTCGAGGTGGCGGCGATGGTGGCGGCGGAGCCCATGTGGTCTTCCTAACCGCTGAGCGGACGGGTCGATACGCACCGATCCCGCAGAACCGGAACCACCGGTAGCACGGCCGGTGCCGGTCAGTGCCCACGGTCACCGGCCACTCCGATCCGCGCCGCGAGGCGCGCGTTCCGTCCGGCACGAAATAAACGAGTGATCGCTGTGTTATATGGTGCGACCGAGAGGAGCACACATGACCCCCAACGAGAAGAGCACCGAACCGATCGCAGTGGTCACCGGCGGATCGCGAGGCCTGGGGCGAGCCCTGGTCCGCGCCCTCGTCGGACGGGGGTGGCACGTGATCACCGACGGCCGCAACCCCACCGCCCTCCGCGAGGTGGCCGACGAGCTCGGCGACGCCGTGACCACCGTCGTCGGCGACGTCGCCGACGACGAGCACCGGGGCCGCGTGCTGGCCGAGGTCGACGCGCTCGGCCGTCTCGACCTACTGGTGAACAACGCCTCGACCGTGGGCGCGTCGCCCCTGCCCCCGATCGCCGCCCTCGGTGCTGACGTCCTGACGGAGACCTTCGCCGTCAACGTGGTAGCCCCCGCGGCCCTCGTCCGACTCCTCCTGCCGCACTTGCGAGCCGCCGAGCACGGCACGGTGCTCAACGTCACCTCCGATGCCGCGGTGGAGGCCTACCCGACCTGGGGGGCCTACGGCGCCAGCAAGGCCGCGCTCGAGCACCTGTCGCGCATCCTCGCCGAGGAGGAGTCCGCCATCGACGTCCTGGTCGTCGATCCCGGCGACATGCGGACCGACATGCACCAGGCGGCCTTCCCGGGCGAGGACATCTCCGACCGCCCGCTCCCGGAAGCGAGCGTCCCCGGCATCCTCGCCCTCCTCGATGACCGGGCCACCGGCCGGCACCGGATCGAACCGCCGGCCGGCGAGGAAGCGGCCGTCGAGGAGGTGGCCGCGCCATGACCGCCACCGCGCTGCCCCGCCTGCCGGAGCCCCTCGACTTCGAGCTGTCACCGGAGCTGGAGGCCCATCGGCCCCCCGAATCCGAGCCGGGGCGAACCCGGGACGCGGTGCGACTCCTCGTCTCGCCGGGGGAGGCGGAGCCGGTGCACACCTGGTTCTGCGATCTTCCCCGGTTCCTCGAGCCCGGCGACCTCCTCGTGGTCAACACCTCCGGCACCCTCGCCGCCGCGCTCGACGGCGTCCTCCCCGACCAGCGCCCGGTGGCCGTGCACCTGTCGAATCACCTGGGCGGCGACCAGTGGGTGGCCGAGCTCCGCCGCCCGGCGGGCCGGGCCACGACCCCCTTCGTCGAGGATGTCGCCGGCGCCGAGATCCGCCTGCCAGGCCGGGCCGTGCTCGTTCCCCACGAGCACCTCGACGGTTCCATCCGCCTGTGGAAGACCACCCTCATCGCCCCGACGCCGGTGGCGGCCTACCTGGCGACGCACGGCCGGCCGATCCGGTACTCGTACGTGCCGGACGAGTGGCCGATCGACTCCTACCAGACGGTGTTCGCCACCGAGCCCGGCAGCGCCGAGATGCCGTCGGCGGCCCGCCCGTTCACCCCGGAACTGGTCACCCGGCTGGTCAGCCAGGGCGTGCGGTTCGCCCCGATCACCCTCCACACGGGCGTGGCGTCGCTCGAACGCCACGAGCGGCCCTATCCCGAGCTGCGCCGGGTTCCCGAGGACACGGCCGACCTGATCGAGCTGACCCGTCGCCGCGATCACCGCGTGATCGCGGTGGGCACCACCGTGGTCCGAGCGCTCGAGTCGTCGCTCGACGACCGGGGGAACGTGGTGGCGACGCGCGGCTGGACCGAGCTCGTGGTCACGCCGGATCAGCCGGTGCGGTCGGTCGACGGGTTGATCAGTGGATGGCACGAGCCCGAGGCGACCCACCTGGCCATGCTGGAAGCCGTGACCGGTCGCCGCCTGCTCGAGATCGCCTACGCCGCCGCGGTCGAGCGCGGCTACCGCTGGCACGAGTTCGGCGATCTCCACCTCATGCTCCCGGACCGCCCGTGACGGGGTCCCGGGTCCCCATGCCGCTGTCCGAGGCGCGGCGCGACGTGCTGTACGCGCTCCGTCGCCGGGGGGAGGCGACCGTCGAGCAGCTCGCCGACGCGCTCGGCATGACCGTCAGCGGCGCCCGCCAGCACCTCCGTGCCCTGGACGACGCCGGGTTGGTGGTGAGCCGGCGTGAGGCGTCGTCGGGCCGGGGCCGGCCGGCGTTCGTGTACCGGGTGTCGGCCCAGGCCGACGGGCTGTTCCCCAAGGCCTACGGCGAGTTGACCAACGAGCTGCTCGGGTACCTCGGCGCCGACGTGGAGTCGTCGCTGTTCGACCGGCGTCGCGACCAGCGGATCGACAACGCCCGTGAGCGGCTCGCCGGCCGCGAGCTCGAGGCCAGGGTGGCGGAGCTGGCCGCCATCCTCGATCGCGACGGGTACCTCGCCACCTGGGAGGTGGCCGAGGACGGCTCGTACGTGATCGTCGAACGCAACTGCGCCATCGCCGCGGTGGCGCAGGCCCATCCGGGGGCGTGCCGCAGCGAGCTGGAGTTCATCTCGGCCGTCCTCCCCGATGCCGACGTGGTCCGCACCCACCACATGGTGCAGGGCGAGACCCACTGCGGGTACCGGGTCACGCCGCGGCGGTTGTGAGCTGACCCAGACGTTCTCGAACTGAGCGTTTGCCGCGTAAGGTCCCCCCGGTCCGAGCACCAGACCGGGGGAGCGAGCATGGAGACGAAGGCTGCCATCCTGTGGGGACAGGGGGAGGAGTGGTCGGTCGAGACCATCGAGCTCGATCCACCCCGGGGCCGCGAGGTGCAGGTCCGGCTGGTCGCCTCCGGCATCTGCCACTCCGACGAGCACGTGGTCACCGGCGACCTCCCCGGCATCCTCCCCATCATCTGCGGTCACGAGGGCGCCGGGGTCGTCGAGGCGGTGGGTCCCGATGTCAGCTTCGTCGAGGTCGGCGACCACGTCGTGTTCAGCTTCGTGCCGTCGTGCGGCGCGTGCCCGTCGTGCGCCTCCGGCCACTCCAACCTGTGCGACAACGGCGCCGCCATCATGGGCGGCCTCCAGCTCGACGGCACCTCGCGCCACCACGCCCGCGGCCAGGACCTGCACACCCTGGTCCTGCTCGGCACCTTCGCCCATCACACCGTGGTGCACGAGTGGTCGTGCGTCCGCGTCCCGAAGGACGTGCCGCTCGACCGGGCCTGCCTCGTCGGCTGCGGCGTCACCACCGGCTGGGGCAGCGCCGTCTACGCCGCCGACGTGCAGGCGGGCGACAAGGTGGCCGTGATCGGGCTCGGTGGCATCGGATCGGCCGCCGTTCAGGGTGCGGCGCTGGCCGGGGCCGAACAGATCTTCGCCGTCGATCCCGTGGACTGGAAGCGGGAGAAGGCCCAGCAGTTCGGCGCCACCCACACCGCCGCCGGGCTCGAGGAGGCGGCCGCGCTCATCGCCGACCAGACCTGGGGACGCGGGTGCGACAAGATCATCCTCGCCATGGGGGTCGGCGACGGCTCCACCATGAACCAGGTCATGGCGCTGGCCGCCAAGCGGGGCCGGGTGGTGGTCACCAACATCCATCCGATGCTCGAGACGTCGAACACCATTCCGATGCTCGACCTCACCCTGTCCGAGAAGCAGGTGGTCGGATCGCTGTTCGGCTCGGCCAACCCACGCAAGGACATCCCCCGCCTGCTCGAGCTGTTCAGCGCGGGCCGGCTCGATCTCGACGGGATGGTCACCCGGACCTACTCGCTCGACGACATCAACCAGGGCTTCCGCGACCTGCGCGACGGCAAGAACATCCGGGGCGTGCTCGTCTACGAGTGACGCGGCGCGTCCTCAGCCGGCGTCGACGACCTCGATGCGGATGCGCTTGTTGCCCTTGCCCTTGGATTCGGTCTTGACCACCCGGATCCGCCCGACCTCGCCGGTCGATGCCACGTGGGTGCCACCGTCGGCCTGCTTGTCGAGGCCGACGATGTCGACCACCCGGATCTCCGGCACGGAGTCCGGGATGAGGTTCACCTTGGTGCGGATCAGGTCCTCGTCCTCCACCGCCACGGATCGGGGCAGGAACGAGACCGCGATGGGCCGGTCCGCAGCGAGTTCGGCGTTCACCAGCTCCTCCACCCGGGGACCGAACCCCTCGGGCAAGGGGTCGAACTCGAAGTCCATCCGGGCCGAGAGCGGCTCCATGTTCCCGCCGGTCACCGCGGTCCGCCATTCGTTCCAGATGACCCCGCACAGCACGTGGAGCGCGGTGTGGGTCCGCATGAGGGCGTGGCGGCGGTCCCAGTCGACCGTTCCGGCCACCGAGTCGCCCACGCCGGGCAGCGGGCCGTCGCCTCCCACGCTGTGCCACACCAGCGGGCCCTCCTTGCGGACGGAGGTGACCGGCAGGCCGGCCAGCGTGCCGGTGTCGTGCGGTTGCCCGCCGCCGGTGGGGTAGAGGGCGGTGCGGTCCAGGGCGATGCGCCGACCGTCGGGGTCGACCTCGGTCACCGTGGCCTCGAAGTCCCGCTGGTAGGCGTCGCGCAGGAAGAGCAGCTCGGTCGTCATGGACCAAGCCTGCCCGATGAGCGAGCCCCCTGGTCCCGTGTCGCCTGGTAGAACGCAGACTCAGTGTCGAACAGATCGCAGCACCTCCCCCGGAGGTCGTGTCTGACCGTTCCGGGCTCGAGCACGAAGATGGTGGCCAAGGCCTCGGGCGTCGACGCCGACATGGTGATCCTCGACCTGGAGGATGCCGTCGCCCCCGACGAGAAGGCCGGGGCCCGCCCGATCGTGGCCGAGGCCGTCCGTTCGGCCGACTGGGGTGACCGGGTGGTCGGGGTCCGGGTGAACGACTGGACGTCGCCGTGGACGCTGGCCGACCTGGGTGCGCTGGTGGCCGGATGCGGCCCGCGGCTCGACGTCGTCGTCGTACCGAAGGTGGAGGACGCCGGAATGGTCCGGGCGGTGGATCTGGTGCTGGGCCAGCTCGAGCAGCAGGCCGATCTCCCGGTCGGCGGGATCGGGATCGAGGCCCAGATCGAGAGCGCTCGCGGGGTGCAGGCGGTGGGGGCGATCTGCACGGCGTCGCCCCGGGTCGAGGCCATCACGCTCGGTCCGCTGGATCTGGCCGCATCGTTGGGGATGCCGGCGGAGTCGGCGCGCGGGCGAAGCCGGTTCGATGCCATCTGCAGCGCGATGGTCGTCGCCGCCCGGGCGGCCGGGATCCAGGTGATCGACGGGCCGTTCGTCCAGATCCGCGACCTCGACGGCCTCCGCGCCGACGCCCGCGCCGCGATCGACCTGGGGTTCGACGGCAAGTGGGCCCTGCACCCCGACCAGGTCCCGGTGCTGAACGAGGCGTTCTCGCCGACGCCGGAGGCCTTCGAGCGGGCCGTGCGCATCCTCGAGGCCTACGAGGCGTCGACCACCGAGCAGGGAGCCGGCGCCGCCCTGTTCGAGGGAGAGATGATCGACGAGGCCAGCTGCCGGATCGCCCGGACGGTGGTCGAACGGGGGCGACGCAGCGGACAGGGCACGTGAACGACGATCCATGACGGAGCACAGATGACCGACACCGCCACCAACCCCTTGACCGGACTCCGCGTGATCGAGGGCTCGGCGTTCGTCGCCGCGCCCCTCGGTGGCATGACGCTCGCGCAGATGGGCGCCGACGTGATCCGGGTCGACACCATCGGCGGTGGCCTCGACTACCACCGGTGGCCGGTCAACGATCGGGGCAAGAGCTTCTTCTGGACCGGGCTGAACAAGGGCAAGCGCTCGGTCGTCGCCGATCTGCGCAGCCCGGAGGGCCGGGAGCTGGTCGTGGCGCTGGCCACCGCACCCGGGCCGGAGAACGGGATCTTCCTGTCGAACTTCCCGGCCGCGGGCTGGCTGTCGGACGAGGCGCTCCGCGCCCGGCGCGACGACCTCGTCTACGTCAACATCATCGGCAACCCCGACGGATCCACCGCGGTCGACTACACGGTCAACCCGTCGAGCGGCTTCGCCCTGGCCACCGGGCCGATCGGCTACGACCGGCCCACCAACCACGTGCTCCCGGCCTGGGACATCACCACCGGGCTCCATGCCGCCCTCGCCGTCCTCGGCGCCGAGCGCCAGCGGCGGGTGAGCGGTGACGGCGCGTTCATCACCATCTCGCTGGCCGACATCGCCATGGCCATGGTCGCCAACCTCGGGTACCTGGCCCAGGCGCAGCTCATGGCCGAGGACCGGGTGTCCACCGGCAACGACCTCTACGGCGCGTTCGGGCGTGACTTCCCCACCGCTGACCATCGGCGCATCATGGTGGTCGCCATCTCGCTGCGGCAGTGGCAGTCCCTCGTCGACGCCACCGGCATCGGTCCCCACCTGCCGGCCATCGAGCAGGCGCTCGACGTCGATCTCACCGACGAGGGCGACCGCTTCGAGGCCCGTGAGGCCATCGCCGCGTTCGTCGCGCCGTGGGTGGCGAAGCGGACCCTCGACGAGGTCCGCACCGTGTTCGACGAGCACGGCGTCTGCTGGGGTCCGTACCAGACGTTCAAGCAGCTGGCGGCCGAAGATCCCCGTTGCTCGCCGGAGAACCCCATGTTCCACCGGCTCCACCAGCCCGGCATCGGCGAGGTGCTCGTGCCCGGGTCGCCGATCAGGAACCGCTTCGCCGACCCCGCGACACCGGCACCCGCGCCCCTGCTCGGCCAGCACACCAGCGAGGTCCTGTCCGAGGTGCTCGGCCTGTCCGACGCCGAGATCGGCGATCTCCACGACCGCGGCATCGTGGCCGACGCCACCGAGGAGGACCCATGAGCCAGCTGCCGGACCTCGCCGATCTCGGGCTGACGGCCGAGGCCGAGGTCACCCTCCACGCCAGCCATGCCCACCGCCTGGCCCGCACCCTCGATCTCGACGACGACGTGCTCGCCGACGGCCAGCTCCCGATCACCTGGATCTGGGTGTACTTCACGCCCACGGCCCCCACCGCCGGGCTCCGTCCGGACGGACACCCCCTCGCCGGCGGGTCGGGCGCGCTGGGCGGCCTCGACCGTCGCATGTTCGCCGGAGGCAGCCTCGAACGCTCGGGGCCGGTCCGGCTCGACGCGGTCACCCATCGATCGAGCGCCATCACCTCGGCCGATCGCAAGCAGGGCAGCACCGGCGAATTCGTCATCGTCGGCGTCGAGCACACCTATTCCCAGGAGGGGGAGACCGTCCTGGTCGAGCGCCAGCAGGTCCTCTACCGCGCCGCTCCGACCACCACGATCGAATCGCCCGGCCCCGAAGGCGATCCCCCCGACACCAACGGCCGTCACCACGCGGTCTGCCCCGACGAGCGGCTGCTGTTCCGGTACTCGGCCCTGACCTTCAACACCCACCGCATCCACTACGACCACGCCTACGCCACCGGGGTCGAGGGCTATCCGGGTCTCGTCGTCCACGGCCCGTTGACCGCGACGCTGCTGGCCGGTCTCGCGGCGCGCCTCCTCGCCGCCCCGCTGACCTCGTTCTCGTTCCGGGCCCAGGCCCCCACCTTCGCCGGCGTGACCCTGTTCCTCGTGGCCGAGCCAGCCGACCGCGGCGCCGAGGTGCGGGCGGTTCGTCAGGACGGCGTCACGGTCATGACCGGAGCGGCCCGCACCGGCTGAACCGGTTCACGCCGGCACCAGGCCGCTCACCTCGGCGAGCAGGTCGATCGAGCGCAGCTTGGCCTCGAGCGTCGGGGGAGCGTGGGCGACGATGAGCTCGTCGGCGTCGGCGTGCTCGGCGAAGTCGTCGAGGTACTCCTTCACCATCGCCGGGGTGCCGACCGCCGAATACCGCATCATCCGGGCCACCTGTTGACCCTGCGGGGTGCGCAGCAACTGCTCGGCCTCGTCGTCGGAGAAGCCGCGCCCACGACCCCGGCCCAGGAACAACGCGACCCGCGACCGACGCACGGCGTGGAAGATCTCCTGGGCCTCGGTGTCGGTGTCGGCCGCGATGACGTTGACTCCGGCGATCACGTAGGGCGCGTCGAGTTGGTCCGAGGGTTGGAACTCGTGCCGGTAGGTGGTGACGGCGTCCTGGAGCGCGTCGGGAGCGAAGTGCGACGCGAAGGCATAGGGCAGCCCGAGCATGGCGGCCAGCCGGGCGCCGAACAGCGACGATCCCAGGATGTAGAGGGGCACGTTGGTCCCCTTGCCCGGCGTGGCATCGACCCCCGGGATGCGGGTCTCGCCGCGCAGGTAGCCCTGCAGCTCGAGCACGTCCTGCGGGAAGGTCTCGGCCGAGCGCGGATCGCGGCGCAGGGCACGGGTGGTGTTCTGGTCGCTGCCGGGGGCCCGGCCGAGGCCGAGGTCGATGCGACCGGGATGGAGCGATTCGAGGGTGCCGAACTGCTCGGCGATGGTGAGCGGCGCGTGGTTGGGCAGCATCACACCGCCGGCGCCGAGCCGGATCGTCGACGTGTGGGCCGCGATGTGGGCGATGAGCACGCTGGTGGCCGACGACGCGATGGTCGACATGTTGTGGTGCTCGGCGTACCAGACCCGCCGGTAGCCCCGCGCCTCGGCCCGCTGCGCCATGGCCACGCTGCCCTGCAGCGCGTCACGAGCCGTCTGGTCCCGCCCGATGATGGCCAGGTCGAGGATCGAGAGGGCGAGGGGAGCGGTCCGGGGCATACCGCGGCGAACAGCCGCCGGCGTGGCGCTATTCCTCGATCGCCGGGGCCCCGTGCCGGATCAGAACTCGCCCGTGCACCACACGTGGCCGGTGTCGTCGACCACGCTGACCGTTCGTAGGTGGGTCACGTCCAGGTCGGTGGTGGTCCCCCAGCTGCCATCGCGGCCCCCGAACTGGATCTGGCCCAGGTCGACGGGGGTGCCGTCGTCGAGCTCGGCGCGGAGTCGGTACTCCCGCGCCGATCCGTCGGGCTCGTCCCACACCGTCCATCCCGGGACGGACACGAACAACCAGGACCGGTCGCCGTCGTAACGCCACACCGAACCCACGTCGTGACCGGTCGGGGTGATCATGGACGCCTCGGCGAGGTTGCTCGCGTCGCGGGTCCCGATCAGCACACCCAGAGCCGTGGCGAACACCAGAACGGCCGCGGCGGCGACGATCGCGACGCGCCGCGCCGGCCGGCGCCGGTCGCGGCGCTCCGGGCGCATCCGATCGAGGACGGCATTCTCGAACCCGGCGGGCGGCTCCGCCTCGGGGGCGGCCAGCAGGAGCTGCTCGGTGACGTCGACCAGCCCGTCGACCTCGTCGCGACAACGCCGGCAGGCCACCAGGTGGGTCAGGACCTCGGCGCGCTCCCGCCCGGCCAGTTCGCCGAGAGCGAGCGCCACCAGGCGATCGGTGTCGGGGCAGGGTTCGGTGGACTCAGTCACGATGCACCTCCTCGTCGTCGAGCAGGAGCTGGGCCCGGACCTTGAGCAACCCGTCGCGGAGGCGGGTCTTGGCCGTCCCGAGCGGGATCTGCTCCGCCTCGCTGATCTCGCGGGTCGTGCGCCCTCCGACGGTGGCGAGCACGACGCAACGGCGTTGGGCGTCGGGGAGGGACGACAGCACGTCGAGCACCCGGTGTGCGGCGGCGGAGGTCATCGCCGTGTCCTCGGGGCCGGGCCGGGTCGAGCGATGCACCATGGTGTCGGGGTCGACGGGATCCGCCGGTCGCACCGCCTCCATCCGGCGGCGGTCGATGGCCAGGTTGCGGGTGATCGTGAGCAACCACGTCGCCACGGATCCCCGCCGAGGATCGAACGAGGCGGCGTGGGTCCACGCCCGCACGAACGCGTCCTGGGCGACCTCGGCGGCCCGTCCCTCGTCGTGCAGCACCGCGAGCGCCAACCCGTAGACGCGGCGCTGGAACCGGCGCACGAACACCGCGGACGCCGTGTCGTCCCCGGCACCCAGGCCGGCGAGGAGCGCTTCGTCGGAGCCGTCCCACACGTCCAGATCTACGTCCGTTCCCTCTCGATGGATTGGAACCAATCCAACTCGTGGCCACGACCGTAGGACCCACCGACATCCACCACGAGGAGCGAACGATGCGAACGACACGAACGACACGACTGCTGGCGGTCTTGATGGCGCTGGGCCTGGTGCTCGCCGCGTGCGGTGACGACGACTCGTCGGCGAACGCCTCGACCACCACGTCGACCACGGCAGACACGACGACCTCGGCCGGCGCCGGCGATTCGTCGAGCGGAGCGACGGTGGGCGTCGCCACCAACGACGAACTGGGCGACTACCTGGTCGACTCCGCCGGCCGGACCCTGTACCTGTTCGAGAAGGATCAGGGGACCACCACCGCCTGCACCGGCGGGTGCGCCGACAACTGGCCGCCGCTGGTGGCCGAGGGCGCGCCCCAGGGCGACGATGCGGTCACGGGGGCGCTGTCGACGGCCGACGGCATCGAAGCGAACCAGGTCGTGATCAACGGCCACCTGCTGTACCACTTCGCCGGCGACGTGAGCCCCGGTGACACCAACGGCACCGCGGTGCCCTCGTGGTACGCCGTCTCTCCGTCCGGTGACGCGATCGACAACAGCTGACCGCTCCCGTTTCCCGGGTCGCTTCAGTCCTGGGGTTCGGGGACGAGGATGACCGCGGCGCCCGTGTGGTGGACGAGCTGGAGGGGGACCCGCCCGAGGCGGAGTCCGCTGAAGCCGCCCAGACCGCGTGTTCCGACCATGGCAATCGAGCCGGGATGGGCCGCCACCATCCGTTCGATCGCCGCCACCGGGTGGACGTCCCGGTCGACGACCAGCTCGAGCTCGACTCCGGCCTTGTCGATGGGGGCGGTCCAGCCCCGCAGGTCGTCCTCCGCCATGTGACGCCAGCCGTGGGGGTCGTTGGCGGGCACCCACTCGGCGAAGGGCTCGAAGGCGTAGACCGCGGTCACACCCACGGCGAGCCGGTCGGCGAGCTCGGCGCAGCGGTCGACGGCCGCCAGGCTCCCCGGCGATCCGTCCACGCCGATGACGACGTGCTCCACCGGACCGGCGCCGGAGCGGGGGACGATGGCCAGCGGCACGTCGGTGTGATGGGCGAGGTGATGGGCGACGCTGCCCACGTGCAGACGGGGGAACCCTCCGGCTCCGCGACCGCCGACGACCAACAGGTCGGCGCCGTGCTCGCGAGCGGCGTCGAGCAAGGCGTCGGGCACGTCGCCGTCCAGGAGGACCGCGTCCGCGGCCGGCGCGGTGTCGGGCAGTGCTTCGCACCAGGTGTCGAGCTCGGCGCGCTGACGAGCGTGGAGCACCTCGTCCCGTTCCGGGGGAACCTCGGCCTGGGTGGGTACGAAGACCCGGGCCGCCGACAACCCGAGCCCGGCACGGCGGGCGAGCTCCGCGGCCCACGCCAGCGCATCGCTGGCGGCCGCTGAGCCGTCGACTCCCACCAGCACCCGTTCCATCTCCGACGCTCCCATATCAGAACCTCCTGAGCGGGGGTCGTTCCTGAGGTCAGCGTGCGTCCGATCGACGGTCGGGGAAAGGGGCAGAGGTCCCTTTCAGGCTCGCGACCCTGGCGCGACGCTGACACATGTGAAACAGGACGAACGGCGCTGACGATGGCGCGGACCCTGTCGGACATCCTCCGCCGGTTCCGGCCGGCGGTTGCTCCCGGACCGGCCGGGCCCGCGGGCGTGCCCGCCGATCGGGTGGCGGAGGCGGCGGCCGAGCTGGCCGTGGTGTTCGACGCGCTGGCATCGACCACGGCCGAGGTCCGAGCCCGGCGCGAGGAGGCGGCGGAGGACGCCGAACGACTCCGCCGGCAGGCCGCGGCGGAGGCATCGGGCATCGTGGCCGACGCGCGCGGGCGACGGGAGGCGATGCGGGCCGAGGCGGCCTCGGCGAGGCTGACCGCGCTCGACGCGGACCGAGCTGCGCTCGAGACCGAGGCCCGGGCCGAAGCGGACCGGGTGCGGGGCGTCGCCGAGGAGCGGCTGCCGGGACTGGTCGAGCGCGTCCTGGCCCAGGTCCGGGCCGTGGGCGCGATGACGACCGGGGCGAGACGGTGAGCGCCGGTTGGGTGGCGGGCGGCGTGCGGGGCCGGCTCCTGGTGCGCCGCCGACTCGGCCGCGCCGGCGCCCGGGCCGTGGCCGGCGCCGTGAGCACCGAGGCGGCGGTTGCCCTGGTGGCCGAGTCCCCCTACGGGCATCGGGTCGAGCCGGGCATGTCGGTGGAAAACGCCTCGCGCGCCGTCGGAGCGGTGTGCCTGTGGCATCTGCGAGTGCTGGCCGGCTGGCTTCCACCCCGCGGCGGCGACGTCGTGCGCACCTTCGCCGCCCGGTTCGAACTGAGCGACATCGGTGACCGGCTCGTGTCCCTCACCCCACCGGTCGAGCCACCACCCGTGCCGTTCGACCACGGCGCGCTCGGGATCGCGTGGTCGCGGGTCGCGGCAGCATCGTCGCCGGACGAGATCCGGGTCGCGTTGGCCCGATCGGCGTGGGGTGATCCCGGCGCCACCGACTGGCCCTCGGTCGCACCGGCGTTGGACGCGAGGTGGGCGACGTGGCTGGCGGCGGCGTCACCACCCGACATGGACCACTGGGCCCTCGGCGCCGCGACGCTCGTCGCGGCCCGCGCCATCGAGACCGGCCGGGCGCTGCCGGCCGCCGCGGCCACCGACGTACGCCGGCTGATCGGTCACCAGTGGGAAGGTGCCCGCGACCTCGGCGCGCTGGCGAGCAGCGTGCCGCGGGCTGGCGCATGGGTGCTCGAGGGGATCGGCGAACCCGGCGACCGGTGGCGGGCCGAGTCACGGTGGTGGCAGCGGGTTGATCGGGACGCCGCCGACACCCTGCGAACCGCTCGTCCCGGACCCGCGCTGGCGGCCGCGTCTGCGGCCCGGCTCGTCGCCGACATGCGGCGGACCCGGAGCGCGCTGGAGGCCGTCCGATGGGGCGCGAATGGCCTGGCGGTGTTCGATGCCGTGGCGTGAGACCCTCTCACCCCGGCGGATGGCGAGGATCGCCGTGGTGGCGCCGGAGACCCGGTGGCGACGGGTGTTGGCCGAGGTGGCCGACGCCGGGGTGACCGAGCCGGATCGAGTCGGGCCGGATCGAGTCGGCCCCGATGGCCCCGGCCCCGATGGAGCCGAGGACGAGTTGGCGCGCGTGACCGACGCGTCGGTGGGGCAGGACGGGGTGCGCGCCGTGGCGGCCTGGGCGCCGGCGTCGGAGGTCGCCGCTCTGGCCGATCGGATCGCACCCTTCGGCGGGGGCGCGGTCGAGCTGCCGCTGCCCGCCGGAGCGGACCCGCCCACCCTCCTCGCCGAGCGCAGCGGCGGGAACGCCGCCCGCCCCCTGGTCGACACCTACGCCACCGTGCCGTACCGCGACGTCGACCCCACCTGGTTCGCGGCGGCCGCCTACGTCGTGATGTTCGGGATGATGTTCGGCGACGTCGGCGACGGTGCCCTCCTGGTGGTCGCCGGCATCTGGCTCCGCGCCAGCCGAACCGAACGGGTGGCCGGATTCCGCCGGCTGTGGCCGCTGGTGGTCGCCCTCGGGGTGTCCGCCATGACGTTCGGCGCCCTGTACGGGGAGTGCTTCGGCCCCACCGGGCTGGTCCCGGTGCTGTGGCTGCAACCTCTGGACGAACCGACGCGCCTGCTGGCGGCCGGGATCGGCGTCGGGGCCGGGCTGCTGGCGTTCGCCTACGGGCTGGGAGTCGTGAACCGCTGGCGGGAAGGCGGCTTCGCGGTCGCGCTGTACGCCCCCAGCGGCATCGCGGGTGCCGGGCTGTTCGTCGCCCTCGCTCTGGTCGCCGGCGGAATGGTGTGGAAGTGGGCCGCGCTGTGGATCACCGGCGTAGTCCTCGGCGTCGTTGCGCTGGCACTCGTGGCGATCGGCCTGAAGGTCGGTGCCGGTCCGGGCGCCGCCGGGGGACTGCAGGCGTCGGTCGAGCTGGTCGACGTCGTGATCCGGCTCGGCTCCAACGTGGTGTCCTTCGCTCGGCTGGCGGCGTTCGGTCTCACCCATGCCGCGCTGGGCCAGGTGGTCTGGGACGCGACCACGGGTCTGTGGGCGCCGAGCGCCACCGCCGCCGCTGCCGTCGTCGTGTTCGTGGCGGGACACGTGGTGACCTTCGCCCTCGAGGCCCTGGTGGCCGGGGTCCAGGCGCTGCGCCTCGAGTACTACGAGCTGTTCTCCCGCATCTTCGCCGGCGAAGGCCGTCCGTTCCGGCCCTGGCACGTGCCGTTTGCATCCACCGAGGAGCTGACATGACCACCTGGTTGATCGCACTTCCCGTACTCGGCGCCGTGAGCGCGCTCTCGATGGCCGTCCTGCGATGGCAGCCGCAGCGGGCGATCGGCTGGTTCCGCCTCCTCAACGTCGCGTTGTTGATCGGTGCCGGCGTGCTCGCCATCGTGGCGCTGACCGCCGGCCCCAGCGGCGCGTCGAGCGACGCGGTGGCCGCCGCGGCGACCTCCGGTTCCTCGGGTGCGGCGATGATCGGAGCCGCGATCGCGGTGGCGGGCTCCTCGATCGGCGCGGCCATCGCGGTGGCCTACACCGGGTCGGCCGCGCTCGCCGCCATCAGCGAGCGTCCCGAGCTGTTCGGCCGCGCCATGGTGATCGTCGGGCTGGCCGAGGGCATCGCCATCTACGGCCTGATCGTCTCCGTCATCCTGATCGGGAAGGCATGAGCCGCATCGCCGTGCTCGGCGAGTCGCCTCGTGTCGACGGTTGGGCGTTGGCGGGTGCGCTCGTCGTCCCCGCAGCGGGCGCGGAGGCGACGGAGCAGGCGTGGGCGTCGCTGCCGGCCGATGTCGAGGTGGTCGTCCTCACTCCGCAGGCCGCCGCGGTCCTGGGGACGCGCGTCCGGGATCGGCTCACGGCGGTCCTCCCGTGAACCTCGACGCCGTCCGCGACGCGTTGCTGGCCGATGCACGCGGGGAGGGCGACGAGCTCCGCGCCGCCGCGTCCCGCGACGGGGAAGCGATGGTCGCTGCGGCCCGGCGCGAAGCTGAACAGCTCCTGGCCGAGGCTCGCCAGGCAGGTGCGGCCGAGGCACGCGCCGTCTCGGCAGCCGGGCTGGCCCAGGCCCGCCGCCAGGCCCACGAGTTGGTACTGGCGGCCCGCCGCGAGGTCTTCGAGCGGGCGAGGGCCGAGGTGCGCCGGGCCGCGACGTCCCTGCGCGAGGCGCCCGATCACGCCGCGCTGTGCGCGGATCTGGGGTCCGTGGCGCGCGGCCAACTGGGCGATGACGCCGACGTCGAGATCGACCCCGACGTGGGCGGGATCGTGGCCCGTTCGGGAGGTCGGTCGGTGGACTACCGGTGGCCGGCCATCGCTGACCGGTGCTTCGGGGCCCTCGGCGCCGAAGTGGAGGAGCTGTGGCGGTGACCGATCAGGCGGCCCAGACCGCCAGCTCCTCGGCTGCCGGCCCCTCGACCCCCGGCCAGGTGGACCGGGTCGCGGGGCCGCTGGTCGAGCTGTCCGGCCTCGGAGACGTCGCGGTGTTCGAAGTGGTCGAGGTCGGTGGCCAACGGCTCCTGGGGGAGGTGGTGGCCATCGAGGGTGAGCGGGTCACCGCCCAGGTGTACGAGTACACCGGTGGGCTCGCGCCGGGCTCGGCGGCCCGACCGCGCGGCGAGCCGCTCTCCGCCCACCTCGGCCCCGGACTGCTCGGCGGCGTGTTCGACGGCATCCTGCGCCCGCTGACCGATGCCGGGACGTGGCTGCGGCCCGGGACGCAGGACGATCGCGCCGCCGACCGGTTCCGGTTCCGTCCCACCGTGACCACGGGTGACGACGTGCTCCCCGGGAACCGGCTCGGCACCGCCACCGGCGATCGCGGCATCGACGAGGCCGTCATCGTCCCGCCGGGGACGTCCGGGCAGGTGCAGTGGGTGCTCGGGGAGAGTTCGGTCGGGCCGGACGACGTGGTGGCGCGTGTCGGGGATCGCGAGGTGCGCCTCACCGAACCGTGGCCGGTGCGCGAACCACGTCCGAACCGCCGGCGTCTCGACGCCACCGAGCCGCTGGCGACCGGTCAGCGCGTGCTCGACCTGCTGGTGCCGGTGGCGAAGGGCTCGACCGCCGCGGTGGCCGGAGGATTCGGCACCGGCAAGACCGTCCTCCTCCAACAGGTGGCCAAGTGGTGCGACGCCGACGTGATCGTCTACGTCGGCTGTGGCGAGCGCGGGAACGAGCTCGCGGATGCGATCGACGAGCTCCAGGCCCTGCAGGATCCTCGCACCGGTCGGCGCCTGGTGGAGCGGAGCGTGATCATCGCCAACACCTCGAACATGCCGGTGATGGCCCGTGAGGCCAGCATCTACACCGGCATGACCGTGGCGGAGTACTTCCGGGACCAGGGCCTCGACGTGGTGCTCATCGCCGATTCGACGTCGCGCTGGGCGGAGGCGCTGCGTGAGTTCTCCTCCCGCAACGGCGAGCTGCCGGCCGAGGAGGGGTTCCCGGCCGGACTCGCGTCGGCATTGGCCGCCTTCTACGAACGGGCCGGTCGGGTCGAGACCCTGGCCGGTGGCCAGGGGTCGGTCACCGTCATCGGCGCCGTTTCGCCGCCCGGGGGCGACATGACCGAGCCGGTGTCGGCTCACACCCAGCGATTCGTGCGTTCGTTGTGGACCCTCGACCGGGACCTGGCCTATGCCCGGCACTATCCCGCCGTGTCGTGGCGGGCGTCGTTCTCGCGGGACGCCCCCGCCCTGGCCGCGTGGTACACGAGAGCGGGGGATCCCGGGTGGGCCACCCGCCGGGCCCGCCTGCAGTCGCTGCTCACCGAGGCCGACCACCTCGAGTCGGTGGCCGAGCTGGTGGGGACGGCCGCTCTCCCGGGCCGCGAGCGCGTCGTGTTGCTGACCGCGCACCTGATCCGCGAAGCCGTGCTCCAGCAGAGCGCGCTCGACCCGAATGACGCCACCTGCGCCCGGGCCAAGCAGGCCGCGTTGGCCGACGCCGTGCTCGCCGTCCACGACCGGGCGCAGACGGCGGTGACGGAAGGACGGCCGGCGACGCTGATCGAAGCGGTGGACTTCACGCCGCTGCTCCGGGCCGGGCCCGACCTCGCCCCCGACGACGCCGCCGGTGTGACCGAACGCGGCGAGCAGGTCGTCACCGCCCTGGGGGAGCCGGCGTGAGCGGCACGGCACCGATCGCCCACCACGACGTGCGTCGCGTCCAGGGTCCGCTCATCGTCATGGGCGGAGTGCGTGGCGTCGGGTGGGACGAGTTCGCGGAGATCCGGCTCGGTCCCGGTGAGGTCCGCCACGGTGTCGTGCTCGAGGTCAGCGGTGACACCGCGGTGGTGCAGGTACTCGAAGGGACCAGTGGGGTCGCGCCCGAGCGGACCAGCGTGGAGTTCGCCGGCGATCCGCTCCGGATCCCGGTGGGCGACGGCTGGCTGGGCCGGACGTGCAACGGACGGGGTGAACCGATCGACGGCGGTCCGCCCGTGACCGGCGCCACCTGGGCCGATGTGAACGGTGTTCCCATGAATCCCGTCGCTCGAGAGACCCCTCACGACCCGGTGCTCACCGGCGTCTCGATGATCGACGCCCTGACGACGCTGGTTCGGGGGCAGAAGTTGCCGATCTTCTCCGTCGGCGGGCTGCCCCACCTGGAGCTCGCCACCCAGATCGCGGCCCAGGCCCACGCGCTGGACGAACCCTTCGCAGTGGTCTTCGCCGGTATGGGCATCACCCACGCCGACGCCGCGGCCGTGCGTGACGCGCTCGAGGCCCGGGCGGCTCGATCGGAGCTGACGCTGCTGCTCAACACCGCCGACGACCCGGTCATCGAGCGGATCCTGACCCCCCGTCTCGCCCTGACGATCGCAGAGCACCTCGCCTTCTCCGGGGGCCGGCACGTGCTGGTGGTGATGGCCGACATGACGAGCTACTGCGAGGCGGTGCGCCAGGTCGGGGCGGCCCGCGGGGAGATCCCCGGACGCCGGGGGTACCCCGGCTACCTCTACAGCGACCTCGCCTCGCTCTACGAGCGCTGTGGCCGCCTGCGCGGCGAAGCCGGATCGATCACCGAGGTCCCGGTGCTCACCATGCCCGCCGGCGACATCACCCATCCCGTGCCCGATCTCACCGGGTACATCACCGAGGGCCAGGTCGTGCTCAGCGCCGAGGCCCACGCCCGCGGCGTGTACCCGCCGATCGACCCGCTGTCGTCGCTGTCGCGCCTCATGCGTCGTGGCGCAGGTCCGGGCCGGACCCGCGACGACCACCTCGACGTGGCCGCCCAAGCGCTGTCGCTGCTGGCCCGGGCCCGCGACGTCACCGAGCTGGCCGACCTCCTGGGCGCCGAGGCGCTCTCGGAGACCGAGCGCCGCTACCTGACCTACGCCGACACCTTCGACGCCGACTTCACCCAGCGTCCCGACGAGGAACGGACCCTCGACGACACCCTCGACCGGGCCTGGCACGCGGTGTCGACCCTGCCGCGCCGAGAGCTGACGATGCTCGGCGCGGCCCAGCTCGACCAGCGGTACCGCGAGTCGGCGGCCGAGCCGCTGGACGCCGATCCCGACGCAATGGGGGAGGAGCATGGCTCGCCGGCCGCCTCCCGGTAGGGCTGGTCGCCTGTGGCTGGCCGAGCGGATCGAGGTCGCGCGCCGGGGTGGCCAGCTGCTCGAGCAGAAGCAGCAGTTGCTGCGCCGGGAGCAGCGCCGGCTCACCGAGCTCACCGAGCGCACCGATCGCGACTGGCGGGCGCGTGCCGCGGACGCCGACGCGTGGAACGCCAGGGTTCTCGTGGCCGGGAGCCGGGACGACCTGCGCCGGGCCGCGCCGTCGGTCGCGTTCGCCGCCGCGCAGGTCGGTTGGACCAACCGCGCCGGCGTCACCTATCCGAGCACGGCGTCCACCGTCCTCCCCTCGGTCCCGGCGTTGGCCGGTTCGGCCACCCTCGGTGAGGCGGCCGAAGCCGGGCAACGGGCTCTCGATGCCGCGGTGCGCCATGCGGCTGCGACCATGGCCCGCCGCCGGGTCGACCTGGAGCTGCTGGCCACGGTCCGGCGCCTGCGCGCCATCCGCGACCGCTGGCTGCCTCGGCTCCAGGCCCAGCTCGACCAGCTCGACGTCCGGCTGGACGAGACCGAGCGGGAGGAGACGACGCGGCTGCGTTGGGCCGGGCAGCGATCGAGCATCGGGCGGGAGCGCCTCCCATGAGCTATCGCCGGATCCTGGTGGCGGTCGACGATTCGCCCGCCAGCCTCGACGCCGCCCGCGCCGCGGTGGCGCTGGCCGCGGTCCACGGCTCGGCCGTCCGGGCGATCACCGTCACGCGGAGCCCGATCCCGGAGCAGGTGTCCGGGCACGACCGGGCCCGGACGGTGGAGCGCCTCGAGGCCGGAGGGCGGTCGGTCCTCGCCTGGGTCGCCGACCTCTCGTCCGCTCAGGGGGTGGAGTGCGACACGGTGCTGCGGAGCGGTGACCCGTTCCGCCAGGTCCTCGCCGAGGCCGATCGGTGGGACGCTGACCTGATCGTCATGGGCCGTTCCGATCGCCGCGGCCCGTCGTCTCCGTACCTCGGCAGCGAGACGGCGCACGTCCTCGAGTTCACCGATCGCCCGGTGCTGGTCGTCCCGCAACCCGAACGGACGCCGTGATGGGCGTCCCGCCGGGAGTCACGGGAGCTTGACGAGGGCGTACCAGACGCGGGCCGCCACCGCCTCGACCGCGTCGCCGGTCCGGGAGTAGCGCCGGTACAGCTCCCGGCGCCCCATCACCTGGCGCAGGTCGGACTCGTCGAGGAGATCGGACATCGCCATCCGGTAGCTGCGTTCGAGGTCGCGCACGGTGCGAACCGCGGCATCCGAGGCGGCGATGGCGGCGTCGTCGTCGGTGGTCAGCGCGGCGAATGCCTCGACGAGGTGGCCCTGACCGTGTCCGAGGTGCGCCGCCATCGATGCCATGTGCGCGTCGGGTTCCATGGCGATCACCGTCGACTCGGCCACGATGTTCTTCGCCGCGTTGACGACTGCATCCATCCGCTCGGACAGCTCGTAGATGTCCTCCGGGTCCAACGGCGTGGAGAACGCGGTGCGCAAGGCGGCCTGGACCGTTCGCTTGGCGTCGTCCGCGGCGTGCTCGGCGTCGCGCACCGCCTGCTCGGTGGTGTCCCCCCGGGACCAGCTCACGAACTGCTCCATGCCCTCCCTCGTCACCGCGGCTTGCTGTTGCAGCAGCCCGATCAGGTCCGGAGTCTCGGGTAGGAACCAGTGCCTCATGTCAGTCTCCTCCACAGCGGGAACAAGACGGCGCCCAGGATCGCGGTGGCGGGCAGGGTCAGGACCCAGGCGAACAGCATCTCCTTCACGACCCGCCAGCGCACGCGCCGCCAGGCCTGGGAGGCGCCCACCCCCACCACCGATGACGCCACCACGTGGGTGGTGCTCACCGGGGCGCCGATCAGGGCCGCGCCGAAGATGACCCCGGCCGAGCTGGTCTGGCTGGCCAGACCGTCGAGCGACCGCAGCCGGAAGATCCCCCGGCCGATGGTGCGGACGATGCGCCACCCCCCGAGGGCGGTACCGAACGTGAGCGACGCCGCGGCCACCAGCTTCACCCAGAGGGGGACGGCGAAGGTGTCGAGCCGGCCGTCGGCGACCAGCAGCAGCGTGATGACGCCCATGGTCTTCTGGGCGTCGTTGGCGCCGTGGCTGAGGGCCAGGGCGGCGGAGGTGAACCACTGCGCCCGCCGCAGCGGGCGCTCGACGCGGCGGGTGGCGCGGCGAAGCCCGAAGTGACCGATCCGGATGGTGACGAACCCGGCCAGCGCGCCCAGCACCGGTGACACGGCCAGCACCAGGAGGACCCCGAAGACCCCCGACGGACGCCAGCCGGCGACCCCGCCCCAGTTGACGGCCCCGGTCCCGGCATCGGCCACCGCGGCGCCGACGAGGCCACCCACCAGGGCATGGCTCGAGCTCGACGGGAGTCCGCGTGCCCACGTCGCCAGGTTCCAGGCCAGCGCCGCGCTGAGCGCGGCGGCGACGGCCGGGACGATGTTCGTGGCATCGGCGTCGATGATGCCCCCGATGGTGTCGGCCACCGCGGTGCCGAGCAGCAGGGGACCGAGCACGTGGAAGGTGCCGGCCAGCAGCACGGCCGAGCGGGGCGTCGCCGCCCGGGTCGCGACCAGTGTGGCGATCGAGTTCGACGAGTCGTGGAAGCCGTTGGTGACGTCGAACAGCACCGCGATGGCGATGATGACGACGAGGAGCGTCATCGGTCGAGCTCGTCAGCGCTCGTCGCCGAGACGGGGCTTGAGGTCGACCACCGGAGTGCCGTCGATGGCTTCCAGCGCGGCGACCTGCACCCGGTTGCCGTCGACGCGGAGGACCGAGGTGTGATGGAGGCCGATGGGGTTGGGGCGCATCGGTGACCGGACGCTGAACACGCCGGTCTCCGGTCGGCTGCGGTCGCCGCGGGAGTGGACCAGGAGCACGTCCCGCTCGGCCTCGTGCAGCCAGGTCAGCACGAACACGTCGTCGCCCGGTTGGACCCCCCGCAGCCCCTGGACGTACGCCGGATCGATGACGAGCCAGGCCGAAGGCGCGCCCTCGTCGGGCTGTCTCGGAGCATCGGCCCGGTGGGTGATGCTCGACTCGACCCGGCCGATCGGCCGGAGGGTGAACGCGTCGGCGTCGGGTCCGGCCATGACCGCCACCGTAGGCCCGGTTCAGCCCAACGCACCCGAGCGGAAGTGCCGACGGCACAGCAGCTCGTAGGTGACGACATCGCCGAACAGGGGCGTGTCGTCCGGTGGTGCGGTGTCGCCGACGACGATCGTCTCGCCGTCGCGGACCAGCCTGCCGTTGACGAGGCGAGCGTTGTTGGTGGCCCGCGCGCCGCACCAGCACCGGGCCTCGACGTGCAGCTCGACCCGCTCGTCCGCGATCTCGAACATGCGCCGGGTGCCCTCGAAGAGCACACCGCGGAAGTCGGTGAGCAGTCCGAAGGCGTAGACGTCCACGTCCAGCTCGTCGGCCACCACACCCAGCTGGTCGACCTGGTCGCGTTGGTAGAACTGCACCTCGTCGCACACCACGTAGTCGAGCCGGCCGTGATCGGCGACGAAGCTCTCGGCCAGGCCGAGCAGGTCGAGATCGGGGGTGACCTCCACCGCGGTGACCGACACGCCGAGCCGGCTGGACACGCGGGCGCCCTCTCGGTCGAGCAGGGACAGCAGCAGGCCCTGGCGCGACTGCTTGGAGAGGTTGTGGTGGATCTGCAGGGCCAGGGTGCTCTTGCCGGAGCTCATCGTGCCGTAGGAGAACCGCAGGAGCCCCATCGGCGGCGAGGGTAGCGGCCGCCCCGGTGCGCCCCGGCCCGAGGGCAGCTGACCTTCGGCCCTTGCCCCCTGCCCCGACCCCCCGTAGCTTCGACGGTGGAGGAGGTGACCGAGATGACCGCGGGTCACGTACGACGTACGCCGGCGAACCACGTGCGGTGGCGGTCGGTCGCCCTCGTCCGTGTCGGCGAGGACCGGGCCGCCCCCGCGGTGGTGGACCTGGTCGGCGGTCGTCACCGTCACAGCGTCGGCGGTCAGATCGCCGAGGGATCCCGGTGGTGGACCGGCCGGATCGAGTGGTTGCGTGAGCCCGTCGTGGTGCGGGCCGGCACCGTGCTCGACCTCGAGTTGGAGGATGGCCGGCGAGGTGAGGCGGTCGTCGAACCGGTGAAGCGGGCGAGGACCTCGGAGGTCACGATCGTCGGCCTCGGCCCGCCGCCGTTCGACGTCGACGGTTGCAGCCGGAACTGACCCCCCACGCCGGGCGGGCTGCGGCGTCGCCGGGACTCGACGCCGCCGAGGTGCGGGAACGGGTCGCGGCCGGGCTGACCAACGCCACCCCACCGGGCACGAGTCGGACCCTCGGCGCGATCCTGCGCGCCAACGTCTTCACCCGCTTCAACGCCATCCTCGGCTCGCTGCTGGTCGTGATCCTGACGGTGGGTCCGATCCAGGACGCGCTGTTCGGCGTCGTGCTCGTGACCAACGCCCTGATCGGCATCGTGCAGGAGCTGCGGGCGAAGGTGACGCTCGATCGCCTCGCCCTGCTGAGTGCGTCGCAGGCCACGGTGGTGCGCTCGGGGGAGGTGATCGAGATCGACCGTGACGACGTCGTGCTCGACGACCTGCTCCGCGTGGGTCCGGGCGACGAGATCGTCGTCGACGCCGTGGTGGTCGAGTCCACCGGCTTCGAGGCCGACGAGTCGCTGCTCAGCGGCGAGTCGGAGCCCGTCCCGAAGCAGCCGGGCGACGAGGTGCTCTCGGGGAGCTTCGTGGCCGCCGGTTCCGCGTTCGTCCGGGCGGTCCGGGTGGGTGCGGATGCCTATGCCGCCCGCTTCCGGGACGAAGCGCAGCGCTTCAGCCTGGTGCGATCCGAGCTGCGGTCGGGCATCGACCTGATCCTGCGCTACGTCACGTTCCTGATGATTCCCGCCGCCGCGTTGCTGGTGGGGAGCCAGATCGTGTCGAACGAGTCCGTGCCCGACGCCGTCCGCGGCTCGGTGGCCGGCGTGGGCAGCATGATCCCGGAGGGGCTGGTGCTGCTCACCAGCGTGGCGTTCGCCGCCGGCGTGGTCCGCTTGGGCCGCCAGCACGTGCTGATCGACGAGCTGGCCGCGATCGAGGGCCTGGCCCGCGTCGACGTGCTGTGTCTGGACAAGACCGGGACGCTGACCGAGGGGACGCTGTCGGTCACCGCGTACGAACCCCTCGGTGCGGTGGACGGGGCGGCGGCGCTGGGCGCGCTGGCGGCCGCTGATCCGACGCCGAACGCCAGCCTCCGCGCCCTGATCGACAGCTGCCCCGACCCGGGTTGGGAGGTGATCGACCGTGTGCCGTTCACCTCGGCCCGGAAGTGGAGCGCGATCGACGCCGGCTGGCGCGGGACCTGGATCCTGGGGGCTCCCGACGTGCTCCTCACGGGGAGCGCCGGCGCGGATGCGTCCCTCGCCGCCCGGGTCGAGACCCTCGCCGCGTCGGGTCGGCGGGTGCTGCTGGTGGCGACCTCGGCCCGTCTCGAGGGCGAGCGGCTCCCCGATCGGGTCGAGCCGGTGGCGCTCGTCGTGCTCGAGGAGCGCATCCGCCCGGAGGCCGCCGACACGGTGGCCTGGTTCGGTGCCGAGGGCGTCTCGCTGCGCGTGATCTCCGGCGACCATCCGGCGACCGTGGGGGCGGTCGCATCCCGCGTCGGCATCGATGTCGGCCCCGGCCCGGTCGACGCCCGGCAGCTTCCCGATGACCCGGACGAGCTGCAGGCGGTGATGGAACGTCACGTGGTGTTCGGTCGGGTGACCCCGACCCAGAAGCAGGCCATGGTGCACGCCTTGCAGGCGAGTGGTCACGTGGTGGCGATGACCGGTGACGGCGTCAACGACGTGCTCGCCCTGAAGGATGCCGACCTCGGGATCGCCATGGGATCGGGGAGTGCCGCCACCCGGGCGGTCGGGCGTGTCGTGCTCCTCGACGACTCCTTCGCCCGCCTCCCGTCGGTCGTCGCCGAGGGGCGCCGGGTGATCGCCAACATCGAACGGGTCGCCAACCTCTTCCTGACCAAGACGGTGTACGCCACCCTGCTGGCGGTCGCGGTCGGCGTCGCCCGGTTGCCGTTCCCCTTCTATCCCCGCCACCTCACCATCGTGAGCAGCCTCACCATCGGGATCCCGGCGTTCTTCCTCGCCCTGGCACCGAACCCGGCCCGCGCCCACCTCGGCTTCGTGGGCCGGGTGCTGCGCTTCGCGGGGCCGGCGGGTGCCGTGGCGGCCGTGGCCACCTTCTGCGGCTACGCCGTGGCCCGGGATCAGCCCGGTGTCGGCCTGGACGAATCGCGCACCACCGCCACCCTCGTGCTGTTCTTCGTGGCGTTGTGGGTACTGGGCATCCTCGCCCGGCCCTACACGCCGTTCCGACGGTTCCTGGTCGGCTCGATGGTGGCCGCCTTCGTCCTGGCGCTCGCCCTCCCGGGCATTCGCCACTTCTTCGCCCTCGCGTTGCCACCGGTGGTGGTCCTGCTCGCCGGCGTCGGCGTGGCCGGGATCGCATGCGCCGCGCTCGAGTTCGGATGGCGGGCCAGCGGCTGGGTGGCCCACCGGCGCGGGACCCACGACTGACGCGTGCGACCGCGGCCCAACCGATCGCCCTACGGTTGCCGGTCATGCACGTCCTCACCATCGATCTGGGCACCAGTGGCCCCAAGGCCGCGGTCGTCAGCGACGCCGGCGCCGTGGTCGGCGCGGCCCGGGCATCGGTTCGGACCATGTTCAGCGACGACGGCGGCGCGGAGCAGGATCCCGAGGCCGTCTGGGCCGCCACGCTCGATGCCGCCACCCGGGCGTTGGCCGCGGCCGCGGTCGATCCCGGCTCATTCGTCGCGGTCGTGGCGTCCGCGCAGTACTCCTCGGTGGTCCCGGTGGGTGCCGACGGTTCGCCCACCGGGAACATGCTGGTCTGGATGGACCAGCGCGGTGCGCCGAAGCGCCTGAAGCAGCTCGACGGCTATCCCCGCTTCGCCGACTCGCCGGTCGCCCTGGTCCGGTGGCTCCGCGTCCACGGGATCCCACCGATCGAGGCCGGCATGTCGCTGACCCACATGCGCTGGATGCGCTACGCCCGCCCCGACGTGTACGAGCGGACCGCCTCGTTCGTGGAGCCGGTCGACTACCTCACCGCCCGGTTCACCGGTCGGGTGACCGCCAACCAGTGCAGCGCGTTCATGATGCTGCTGACCGACAACCGCACCCTCGGGAGCACCACCTGGAACCCCGAGCTCGTGAAGCAGTCGAGGATCGCCGCCGACAAGCTGCCCGAGATGGTCCCCGTGGGGAGCCAGGTGGGCACGCTGCTCCCCGCGGTGGCCGAGGCGCTGGGGCTGCCGGCATCGACGCCGGTCCTCTCCGGCATCAACGACACCCAGGCGGGCGCGGTCGCCGCCGGCGCCTTCTCCGGCAGCCATGCCGGGCTGGCGCTCGGCACCACCAGCGTCATCATCACCCACGTGGACCACAAGAAGACCGACCCGTTCCACAGCCTGTTCACCCTGCCCAGCCCCATCGGTGACACCCACCTGGTCTCGGCCGAGAACGGGGTGGCCGGTGTCGCGGTCGACTACTTCCTCGACGAGATCGTCTACGCCGACGACGGCTTCGCCACCCCGGTGTCGGTCGACGATCGGTACCGGGTGTTCAACGAGGCGGCCGCCGCGTCAGGCGTGGGTGCCGGTGGGGTGCTGTTCCTGCCGTGGCTGCGCGGCTCCATCGCACCGTCAGCCGACTCCCGCATGCGGGGTGGGTTCCTCAACGTCGGGCTCGACACGACCCGGAACGACCTCGCCCGGGCGGTCTTCGAGGGCGTCGCCCTCAACCTCCGCTGGCTGAAGGGGCCGGTCGAGAAGTTCATCAAGCGAGAGATCTCCCACTTCGTCTTCTACGGGGGTGGCGCCCAGTCCGACACCTGGTCGCAGATCATGGCCGACGTCCTCGGGACACCGGTCCACCAACTCGCCGAACCGGGGTTCGCCAACAGCCTCGGCACCGCCATGTTCGCGTTCGAGCGTCTGGGGACGATCGACCGCGCCGAGCTCGCTGTCCCGGTGGGCAAGGTGTACGACCCCGACCCGGCCGCCGCGACCCGCTACGACGACATCGCCGGGGTGTTCGTCGACGCGTTCAAACGCACGAAGCCGCTGTTCCGGCACCTGAACCGTCGCGGGTGACCCACCGACCCGGGCGTCAGCGACCCTTCCAGACCGGCGCCCGCCGCTCGACGAACGCGGTGGCACCTTCGATGGCATCCTCGCTCGCGAACACGCCGGGCTGGATCTCGGCCTGCCGGGCCCACACCTGGTCGGTGGACGTGGTGACCGCGGCCCGCACCAGTTCCCGCGTGGCCTGGACGCCGAGCGGGCCGTTGGCCGCGATGGCCTCGGCCAACGAGACCGCCTCGTCGACCACGTCGGCCGCCGGCACCACCTTGTTGACCAGACCGAAGGCGGCGGCCCGCCCGGCATCGATGGCGTCACCGGTGAGGGCCAGTTCGAGCGCGATGGCCAGCGGCAGCCGTTGGCTCACGAACACCCCGCCACCGGCCGCGAACAACCCTCGCTTGACCTCGGGCAGCCCGAACGTGGCGTGATCGGCGGCCACGACCAGGTCGCAGGCGAGCAGGAGCTCGAAACCGCCGGCGAGGGCCGATCCGTTGGCCGCACACACCACCGGGGTCTGGGTCTCCCCGTGCAGGAAGCGGTTGAACGTCGCGATGCCCGCATCCTGGCCCGCGGACACCTCGAGCTCGCCACCGGCGAACGCTCGCAGGTCCATGCCGGCACAGAACGCTTTGTCGCCGGTGCCGGTGAGGACGACCGCGCGCACTGCCGGGTCCGAATCAGCCGACTCCAGCCCATTCCCGAGGCCGGCCATCACGTCGAGGTCGAACGCGTTGCGTCGATCGGGTCGGTTGATGCGCAGCACGGTGATGGCGCCACGGGTCTCGGTGACGACGGATGGTTCGCTCATGGGGCTCCTCGGGCTCGATCGACGCGGCCCCGGACTGTATGCGGACGTCGTCAGCCGACGAATCGGCCGGCGACCATCGTGGCCCGCACCCGTTGGGCCGACGGTTGGCGGCAGACCTCCCGCCACGGGACATCCAGGAGGCAGAGGTCGGCGGGGGCACCGGGTTCGACCCGGCGCGAGGCCCGGCCCGGTGCGCCGGGCGGGCCGAGGAACAGCTCGATCGCCCGCTCGGCGGGTAGCCGGTCCTCCGGCCCGAGCACGGCCCCCGTCGGGGTGCGGCGGTCGATGGCGGCGGCGATGGCGCGCCACGGGTCGGGATGGCCGAACGGCGCGTCGGTCGATCCGGCGACCGGGATCCCGGCGTCGAGCAACGACCGGCACGGATAGAGGTGGGGTCGATCGTCGGCGTCGACGTCGGCGAGGTACTGGTCTCCTCGCTCGGCCACGAAGTTGGGTTGGGTGACCACCGTGCACCCGGCCGTCGCCAGCAGTGGGTGCAGGTCGGGCGGGATCACCGAGCCGTGCTCGATCCGGTCGCCGGCGTCGAATCCCGCGATCTCCAGCGCGGTGAGGACGAGCACCAGCGCGGTGCGCGTGACGCAATGAGCCGCGATCGGCCGGTCGGCCTGCCGAGCCGCGGCGATCCACCGGACGAGATCGTCGAGCGGGGGGAGCGCGTGGTCGGTCACCAGGAGCTTCACCGGACCGCGTCCGAGCGGGTCGGGGAAGGCGGTGGAGGCGAGCGCCGGCCCGCCCGTGGCCACGACCCGCTGGGGCAGTGCGCCGGTGGCCGCCGCGCCGGCCAGCAGGTCGAGATCGTCCCGCTGCTCGTACGGGGTGGCGTCGGTGACCCCCGTGACCCCGTACCGGGCCAGCTCCCGGCCGACGGCCGCCAGATCCGGCGGCCGGCTCGCGCCCGCCCGGTCGAGGCGGTCGCGCAGCCACCGGTCGGCGCCGAGGATCCGCCCGGTGAGCCGCCCACGGCCGTCGCGCTCGAGACCCGGGTGCTCCTCGGCGTCCAGACCGAGGCGGTCGATGGCGGCCGTGTTGAGGATCCACATCGCGCCGCTGCGGTGCTGGACCCGCACGGGCCCCTCCGGCGCGAGGCGGTCGAGCAGGTCGCGGTCGAGGTCGCCGGCCACCGACTCGTGGTACCCGACAGCGCGTCGCCACACGTCGCGATCCGCCCGGGTCGCCGCCTGCAGCGACGCGGCCAATTGGTCGACGTCGGTGACGTCGGGCGGCCCGGCGGCCACCGACTGGCGGGCGGCGGCGAGTGCCACCAGGTGGATGTGGTGGTCCCAGAGCCCCGGGAGCAGTGCGCCGCCGCGCCCGTCGATCATCTCGGACCCGGGCGGGGGGTCGCACCCCGGTGCCACCGCGGCGACGACGCCATCGACGACAGCGACGTCGGTGGCGCTCGCCCCGACCTCCACGTCCCGGAACACGACCGGTCTCATCGCGTGACCCCGAGCTCGTCGAGCACCGCGCCGGTGTCGGCGCCGAGTTGCGGGCCGACGCCGCGTGCCCGCCACACCTCGGGCGGGGTCGCGACCGTGTCGGACGGGACCGGCAGCGTGGGCCCGGCCAGGTGGGCCGCCACGCCGGACATGGCGACATCGAGGAGCCACGATCCGCCGGCGGCGACGGCATCGAGCACGGCCGCGGCGGCCACCAGCCCGCTGGCCGGGTCGGCCACCGCGTCGGCGCAGAACACGGGCTCGTCGCTGTTCCATGCCACCAGGCCGCCGGCCACCGCGGCGTCGTCCCCGAACCCGACCCGGTCACGGACCCCTGGACCGCGGCCGTGGCCGGTGATCGACACCCACACCCGGGGGCGACCGCCCGCCAGGATGTCGAGCGCGTCGATGCCGAGTTGTTCGAGGGCACGGGGGCGGGACGCCTCGATGATCACGTCGACCCGTTCGAGCACCGCGCGCAGGGTCGACCGGCCCGCGTGGGTCGTCAGGTCCAGCGCCAGGCTGCGCTTGCCGGCGTTGAGCAGGTCGAAGAACGGTGCCGGTCCGCGCCGGGCACCGTCCGGTCGCCCGATCGACTCGACCTTGACGACTCGTGCGCCGGCGTCGGCCAGCAGCGATCCGCACAGCGGTCCGGCCCACAAGCCGCTCAGGTCGGCCACGACCAGTTCGTCGAGTGTCCCGGGGACCGGTGTGCCCGCGACCTCGGTGGCGACGAGCGGCAACGGGGCGGCGAGTGGCGCCGAGGCGTGCGGCGAGGTGACCGCGGCCGTCGGCAGGGCACCCACGGGGAGGCCGAGGAGCGCGGCCCGTTCGACGAGCGCGGCGGTGCGCTCGCGGGCCACCAGCGGTTCGATCCGGTCCCAGGGCGGGCCGTCGCTCGCTGATGCCTCGGTGTGGAGCCAGGCCGGGACGAGTTCGATGTCCTCGGGCCGGACCAGCGCCACGGCGAGCCAACCGTCCGCGGTCGGCAGCAGGCGCGTGGCTCCACCGCAACTGGTGCGACCCCGTCGTTGCAGGCCGGCGATCGCCGCCCGTTCGGCCAGCAGGGCCACCGGGTCCACGACCACACGGCGGCCGAGCTGATCGGAGCGGGCGGCGAAGACGTCGGCGATCTCGTCGAGCCGGGTGACGAGGGGCGCCGGCGGTCCGAGGGGCGGGCCCGATTCGGGCCCGGTCAGTGACATCGCCCCCGAGGCCGCCCACCGCTGCCGAGAGCGCCGGTCGTCCACCTCGTCGTCCACGTCCGGCACCTCAACGACCCTACGATCAGCTCATGTCGGTCGTGCGGTGGGAGCGAGAGCGAGCCCGGCGCGTGTTCGACCCGCTCGCCATCGACGCCCTCGACGGCGACGTGCTGGTGTTGGAGGGGGTGAGTGCCCGCGACAATGGTCAGCTCGCCTGGTGCCGACGTGCCCCGTGCGTGGTCATCGCCTGCACGGACGCGGCCGCATCTCCGCCCGACCATGCCGACCTCGCGCTGGTGGGCGACGAGGTCGAGACCGAGCTCCCGCAGCTGCTGGCGAACATCGCCGAGCACCCGCACGCCTGCCGCGTCCTCGTCGACGTGCTTCGAGCGGCCCGGACGCTCGATGTGCCCGCCGGGTTGACCGTCGAGTCCCTGGCCTACTCGACGCTGCTCGCCGGCGAGGAGTTCGCCGGTTGGCTGGCGGCCCAGCCGTCTCGCCGGTCCCGCACGTTCGCCTCGCCGCCCGTTCGGCTGGAGCGGGTGGGTGACGAGCTGCGGGTCACGCTCGCCCGGCCGGAGAACCGCAACGCGTTCAGCGCCGCCATGCGGGATGCGCTCTTCGAAGCGCTCACCATGGCCGAGGTCGATCCCGGCTCCGCGACCGTCGTCCTGTCCGGCGACGGTCCGGTGTTCTCCAGCGGTGGCGACCTGACCGAGTTCGGGACCGCCCCCGACGTGGTTCGGGCCCACGAGGTGCGGACCCAGCGCAGCGTGGGCGCCATTCTGGCTCGTCTCGCGGAACGGACCACCGTGCGGGTCCAGGGAGCCTGCGTCGGGGCCGGCGTGGAGCTCAGCGCGTTCGCCGGCCGGGTCGTGGCCGATCCCGACACCACCTTCCGGCTGCCGGAGATCGCCATGGGCCTCATACCGGGCGCGGGAGGAACGGTCAGCATCACCGCCCGGATCGGGGCGCAACAGACCGCACGCCTCGCCATCCTCGGCGAGGCCATCGACGTCGATCGGGCGATGGCGCTCGGGCTCGTCGATGCGGTGCGCTGAGCAGACGCCACCGCTGCGGCCTCCGCCACGCTGGTGCTGCCCCGGCTGCGTAGCATCGGCCCGATGCAGAATCGCCCGCCGGCGCATTTCCGCATCGACGGGTCGCGCTCGTCGGTGCGGGTCGGGTCGCGCTCCACGATGGGCCCGATCACGTTCGAGTCGAGGGCGATCTCCGGCGACATCCGCTTCGGGATGACCGACGGGTGGATCGACCCATCGGCCACCCTCGACGTCGGCCTGCAGGAGCTCCGCTCGGGCAACGACCTCTACGACGCCGAGCTCCACCGCCGCATCGACGTGACCCGGTTCCCGACCTGTCACCTCGAGCTCCGGCACTCCCAGCTGCTGGGCGGGACCCGATTCGTGCTGACCGGCGACATGACCTTCCACGGCATCACGCGCGAGCTGCAGGGATCGGCCGAGGTCGAATCACCCGACGAGCAGCGGCTCCTGATCGTCGGGGAGAAGACGGTCGACATCCGCGACTTCGATCTCCCCGCGCCCACCGTGATGCTGCTCAAGATCTACCCTGACGTCCGCGTGCAGATGTTCCTCGAAGCGACGATGGCCACCGGAGCGCAGGAGTCGTGAGCGCGTTGGTGGGCTTCGTCGTCGGCTACGTCCTCGGTGCCCGCAACGGGGGCGCCGGCTTCGATCGGGTCGAGCAGGCGGCGCGCGAGATCCGCGAGTCGGACGAGTTCCGCCGGTTCATGGTGGCCGTGCGCGCCCACGTCAGGGAGACGGCACAACTCGTCGGCGAGCGGCTGCGCTCCCAGATCGGCCCCGAGCTCACCCGGGGGACGGAAGCTCCACGGTGACCGTGGTGCCGACGTCGAGCTCGCTCTCGGCCCACACCACGCCGTCCATCGCCTCGACGTACTCCTTGACGATGGCCAGACCGACGCCCACCCCGTGACGGGTGGCGATCCGGTCCGACGCCACCTGGTGGAAGCGCTCGAACACGGTCTCGAGCTGATCAGCGGGGATCCCACACCCGTGGTCGATGATCCTGATCCGGGTGGCGTCACGGTTCGGCACCCGGACGGCCTCGATCCGGATGGTGCTGTCCGCCGGTGAGAACTTGGCCGCGTTGGTGAGCAGGTTGACGAGCACGCGGTTCATCGCCTTGTCGTCGACGAGGACCGAGGCCTCGGGCTCGATGTCGGTGACCAGCTCGTGCCCGCGGAGCGGGTCGACCACCAGGGACCGCACCGCGTCGACCATGTCGGCGACCCGGTGCTGCGCCAGGTGCAGCTCCTGCGCGCCGTGGTGGAGCCGGCTGTAGTCGAGGATCCGTTCGATCATGGCGTGCATCTCGTCGGCGTTGCGCACCAGGATCTCGACCCAGCTCCTCGTCTCGCCCTCGGCGTCGTCGAGCAGCAAGCGGCCGAACCCCAGGATGCTGGTCAGGGGAGTCCGCAGCTCGTGGGAGATCACGCCGAGGAACTGGTCCTTCATCCGGTCGGCCTCCCGGAGGGCCTCGACCAGGCGTTGGGGTTCGGTGAGGTCCTGGCAGATCCCCTGGACCGTGACCCCGCCCGAATCGTGGACGACGACGTCGCCCCGGCTCGAGATCCACCGCAGCTCGCCGTCCTGGCGCAGGACCGAGTACTCGGCCCGGAACGGGTTCCGGTGCTCGACGGACGCCGCCAGTTCCTTCGCCACCCGTTCCCGGTCACCGTCCACGATCAGTCCCAGGTGACCATCGAGGTCGTTGGTGAACTGGAGCGGAGACAGCCCGACGATGTCGTGCAGCCCCTTGGACCACTGCACCTCACCCGTGCCGGCGTCGTACATCCACAGGCCGATCTGGGCCAGGCGCTGGGTCTCGGCGAGTCGTTCCTGCACCTCGCTCAGGGTCTGCTGGGCGGTGATCTCCTCGGTGATGTCGCGTGCGACGCCGCTGGTGCCCACGACGCGACCCCGGCGGTCGCGGATCGCCTCCAGGGCCAGGGAGACGGGCACGAGCGATCCGTCGGTCCGCACGATCGAGGTGCGGTAGTGGTCGAGGCGCTCACCGAGCCGGCATCGCTCGATCAGCTCGGTCTCGAGCTCGGGGTCGACGAGCCCGAGGGGTCGGTCCACGACCGTGCCGACCACGTCGGCCGCCCGGCGTCCGGTCAGCCGCTCGGCGCCCCGGTTCCAGCTGCGCACGATCCGGTCGGAGTCGAGGATGTAGATGGCGTCGCGGCTGGCCTCGACGATGAACGCGCTGGCGGCCAGCGTCCGCTGGGCCTCCACCTGGTCGGTGATGTCTCGGACCGCGGCCACGACGACCCGCTCGTCGCCGACCTCGAGCGTCCCGAGGCTGACATCGACGGGGAACGTGGTGCCGTCGATGCGCCGGGCGACGAGGTCTCGGTTGCCGCCCATCACCCGCGGCGTGGGGTCGAGCCGGAAGTGTTCGCGATGGTTGCGGTGGATGTGGGCTGGTCCGGGAACCAATTCGTCGACGATGCGGCCGGCCAGACCGCGGGTGGGTGCGCCGAACATGGCGTCGGCCCGCTCGTTGGCCCCGACGATGGTGCCATCCGCTGCGACGAGGAGCATGGCGTCCGGAGCCGTGTCCAGGAACCCGGCCACGATGTCAGGGAGTTCCGTGCTCACGATCGTCTCCGTCGGCTTCGTCTGGGGGCTGGAGCGTAGTGGTGCAGGTCCGGACCGACGCCGGCGGGCGGCGCGTCGCCGGAATTCTCGCATCACGCCGAGTTCCCGGGAGAATGGAGCCGTGACTGCTGACTCGATCGATCCGGAGGGGACGACGGGACCGGACGGGACCGCGTCCGGATTCGGTGGGCTCGGACTGCGCGACGAGCTGCTCGCGTCGCTCGCCGAGCTCGGGTACGAGGAGCCGACTCCGGTGCAGCGCGAGGCGATCCCCCTCCTGCTCACCGGGGTCGACGTGCTCGGTCAGGCCGCCACCGGAACCGGGAAGACCGCGGCCTTCGCCCTCCCGATCCTGCAGTCGATCGGCCGGGATGCGCCGGCGGTACCCACCGCGCTGGTGGTGGTCCCGACCCGCGAGCTGGCCGTCCAGGTCAGCGAGGCGATGTTCAAGTACGGCCGCGGCCTCGGGGTCAAGGTCCTCCCCGTCTTCGGCGGCCAACCCATCCAACGCCAGCTCCAGGAGCTGCGTCGCGGCGTGCACGTCGTGGTCGCCACGCCGGGGCGCGCCATCGACCACATCACCCGCGGTTCGCTCGATCTCACCCGGATCACGACCGTGGTGCTCGACGAGGCCGACGAGATGCTCGACATGGGCTTCACCGAGGACATCGAGGCCATCCTCGACGCCACTCCGACCGAGCGACAGACGGTGCTGTTCTCGGCCACCATCCCCCGGCGCATCGCGTCCATCGCGAAGCGGTACCAGCGCGATCCGGTCCGCATCGAGATCGCCAGGGTGCGATCCGAGTCGGGCAAGGCTCTGGTCCGCCAGACCGTGTACTACGTGGCGCGGGCCCACAAGGCCTCGGCGCTCGGGCGGGTGCTCGACATCGAGAACCCCACCGCCGCCCTCGTCTTCTGCCGCACCCGCCACGAGGTCGACGAGCTCACCGTGACCATGAACGGCCGCGGCTACCGGGCCGAGGCCCTCCACGGCGGCATGGATCAGGCCCAACGCGATCGGGTGATGGGCCGGCTCCGGGACGGAACCGCCGAGCTGCTCGTCGCCACCGACGTCGCGGCACGGGGCCTCGACGTGGACACGCTCACCCACGTCGTGAACTACGACGTCCCGTCGGCTGCCGAGAGCTACGTCCACCGGATCGGGCGAGTGGGTCGGGCGGGTCGTGAAGGGGTGGCGATCACCCTGGCCGAACCGCGCGAGAAGCGCCAGATCGCCAACATCGAACGACTGACCAAGCAGGCGATCCGGGTGGAGAAGGTGCCCACCGTCGCCGACCTGCGCTCGAAGCAGATCGAGCTCACCGTCGAGGCCCTCGAGGGGGCGCTGGCCGGCGACGACCTGGACGATTACCGCGGCGTGCTCCACGCCCTCGCGGGCGAGGACCCCCGACGTGTCGCGCTCGCCGCCATCAAGCTCGTGCACGAGGCACGGGGCGCGACCCTCGACGAGCGCGAGATCCCCGATGCCTCAGCGAGCGCCAAACGCGCCGAGCGAGACGGCCGGCGGGGCAGTCGGCCCTCCGGGAAACCTGCCCGGTCCGGCGGCGGCGGAGAGACCGGCTACGTGTACCTCGACGTGGGACGCAAGGCCGGCGTCCGCCCGGCCGATCTGGTCGGCGCCATCGCCAACGAGTGCGGGCTGTCGGGTCGCGACATCGGGCCGATCCGGATCGCCGACGACTACTCCGTCGTGGGCGTGCCCGAGACATCGGTCGACGACGTGGTGCGGGCCATGAAGTCGGCCCAGGTGCGGGGGAAGTCGGCCACGGTCCGGCGATTCGTCGAGTGACGGACGGTCACCGCGCCCGCGAGCCGTGGGTGCGTCACGAGGACGAGCACCTGTTGGCCGTGTCGAAACCGGCGGGGGTCAACACCCACCGGGCCGACGTCCACGCCCAGGACGGCATGTACGAATGGGTGCAGCGCCAGCGCGCCGATGTCGTGCTGTCGGTGCTCCATCGCCTCGACAAGGCGACGTCCGGGGTGCTGGTGTTCGGCAAGTCGACGGCCGCCAACCGCTCGCTGGCGGCCCAGTTCGAGCAGCGGCTGGTGGACAAGCGCTACGAGCTCATCGTCCGGCGCGACGACGAGCGAGCCCCGTCCCTGCGGTGCTCGGTACCGATCCCGAGTGGACGGCGTGACCGCGACGAGCGGGCCGCGATCACGGACTTCGAACTGGTCGCGTCGGGACGTGGGTTCCAGCGCCTCACGGGGCACCCGCACACGGGTCGGACCCACCAGGTCCGGATCCACGCCGAGTCGAGCGGCATGCCCATCGTGGGCGACGCGGAGCACCACGGCGACGCGGCCGCCCGCCTGTTCCTCCACGCCGCGCACCTCCGGCTCGACCGGCCGGACGGAACCGCGCTCGACATCGACGATGCCCGCCCTCCGAGCTTCGATCGGCTCCTCGCCGACGGCGATCGGGACAGCGCGACGATGCGGGCCCGGGTGGCCCTCGAGGCCAGGACGGTGCTGTTCGATCCCGCCGACACCGATGCGTACCTGTGGATCGACCGCGAGCACGACGGCTTCCCCGGCCTGCAGGTCGAACGGCTCGGCGACGCCGTGCTGGTGCGCAACGCCACCGAGGCCGACGTGCCCAGGCCCTGGTTGGACGCCCTCGACGCTGCGGTGTCGCCGACGTCGGTGTACGAGCAGCACCGCCCCCGCCCCGGCGAGGCCAACCTCGCTCGCCTGGTGGCCGGCCGGGCCCGCCCCCGCTTCGAGGTGGTCGAGCTCGGCCTGCGGTACGTCATCGATCTCGATGCCAGCGCCACGTCGAGCGGCCTGTTCCTCGACCAGCGCGAGACCCGACGCGAGCTGCTCACCGCCGACCTGCGCGGCCGCACGGTGCTCAACACCTTCGCCCACACCGGGTCGCTGTCGGTCGCCGCCGCGGCCGCCGGGGCCGAGACGCTCACCCTCGACCTCTCCAAGCACTACCTGGACTGGGCCGCGGACAACCTCCGCGGCAACGACATCGACCCCGGTGACCACGACTTCATCTACGGCGACGCGCTGGAGTGGATGACCCGACTGGCGAAGAAGGGCCGGCGGTTCGACCTGGTCCTCGTCGACCCGCCGAGCTCGAGCACGACCCGCAAGGGCGCCAAGCGGTGGTCGGTCGAGCGTGACCTGGACGCCGTGGTCGAGCGAGCGGTTCGCCTCGCCGCCGACGGCGGAACGGTGTTCGTGTCGACCAACCACCGCAAGACGTCCTGGTCGAGGTTCCTCGGTCACCTCGAGCGGGGCCTGGCCGCGGCCGGTCGAGAGGGGACCTTCGAGACCCGCACGCTCCCGCTCGATCATCGCTCGGGCCCCGGCGACCCGCCGTACCTCAAGGCGGCCTGGATCGCCCTCGACGGAGGCCGCTAGCATCCGAGCGTGCCTGACAGGATCCGAGCACTCCGCGACGAGCGGGGCTGGTCCCAGGGGGAGCTGGCCACCCGGGCCGGCGTGACCCGCCAGCTGGTCTCCGCGGTGGAGTCGGGTCGTCACGCACCGAACGTGGCTGCTGCGCTCGGGTTGGCGCGGGCGCTCGGTACCACGGTCGAAGCCCTCTTCGCCGCCGACGAACCAGCCGTCACGTCCGTCCTGGGCACCGCGCTCGTCGAGGGCGCACCGGTGGTGGCCGCCACCGTGGGAGACGTCACCGTCGCCGCCCCGGTGCGCCACGCGGCCGTCGAGGGGGAGTCGTGGGCGGTCGCCGACGCCAGCGTCCGCGACGGAGCGGTGTCATGGCTCCCGGGCGGAGCACCGGACGGCTTCGTCGTGGTCGGCTGCGATCCGCTGCTGGGCCTCCTGGCCGGGATCGTCGGCCGCACCACCGGACATCGCATCGTGGCTGTCCACGGGTCGACCACCGACGCGGTCGAGGCCCTGGCCGCCGGGCGCACCCACGCCGGCCTCGTCCACGGACCCGATGGATTGCTCCCCGAACCTCCGGCCGGTGTCCGGCGGTGGCACCTCGCCCGGTGGCGGGTCGGTCTGGCGGCGCGTGGGCGTCGCCGGCCGCCGTCGCCGGCCGAGATCGCCGAGCGCCGGTTGCGGATCGTGCGGCGCGGCGACGGAGCGGCGAGCAGCGCCGCGCTCGCCCGCGCCCTGCGCCGAGCGGGCGGCGACGGGCGGGTGCAGGGCCCCGTCGGCACCGGGCACCTCGACGTGGCCCGGCGCGTCGCCACCGCGGGGCCGAGCGCCGGGCTCACGATGGAGCCGGCCGCCCTCGCCTTCGATCTCGGGTTCGTCCCGCTCGAGGAACACGTGGTGGAGCTGTGGGTCGACGAGCGCTGGGCGATGCTCCCGGCGGCGAGTGCGCTGCTCGACATGGCGTCGAGCCCCGGCATGGCCGACCGCGCCGCGCTCGTTCCCGGCTACGACCTGACCGGTTCCGGCACCGAACGCCGGGCCGGCTGAGCCGATGGAACGGGCCCGGCGGACCGGCCGGCGATCCGGGCCGGCGCTCGCCACCGCGCTCGTCGGCGTGTTCGTCGGCCTTGTCGCGCTCGCCTCCTGCGGCGGCGCCGATGCCACCGCGTCCGGTCCCGAGACGACCACGCTCACGGTGTACGCCGCCGCTTCGCTCACCGATGCGATGTCCGGGCTGGCCACGGCGTTCGAGCGCGCCACGCCGGGCGCCACCGTCGACGTGAACTTCGGTCCCTCGTCCGGGCTCCGGGAGCAGATCCTGGCCGGTGCGCCGGCCGACGTCTACGCCTCCGCGGACCAGTCCAACATGGACCAGCTCGTCGCCGCCGGTGCGGCGCGCGAGCCGGTGGTCTTCGCCCGCAACTCGCTCGAGATCGTCGTACCGGCCGGCAACCCTGGTGGCATCACCGGGTTGGCCGACTTCGCCGATCCCACCCGGTTCATCGGCCTGTGCGCCGAGGAGGTGCCCTGCGGTGCGTTCGCCAGGGAGGCGCTGGCTCGGGCGGGGGTCACGCCGTCGCTCGACACCAACGCCGCCGATGTCCGCGCCCTGCTCACCCAGGTGGCATCGGGCGATCTCGACGCCGGCATCGTGTACCGCACCGACGTGCTCGCCGCGGGTGACGGGGTCGAGGGCATCGAGATCCCCCAGAGCGTCAACGTGGTGGCCGAGTATCCCATCGCCCGGCTGGACGCCAGCGGAGCGCCGGAGCTCGCCGGCGCGTTCGTCGCCTTCGTGCGCTCCGATGCGGGCCAGGCCGTCCTGACCTCATACGGGTTCGGTGCGGCGTGAGCAGCCAGCGGCCGTCGCGGTCGGGAGGTCACCTCCCCTGGGGTCTGGCGCCGTTGGCCACGATCGCGGCGGCGTTCGTGCTCGCACCGTTCGCCGCGCTGCTCCAACGAGCCCCGTGGTCCGATCTCGGACCCCTGCTCGGGCGATCGGTGGTCACCGACGCGCTGCGGTTGTCGGTGGTCGCCGCCCTGGCCGCCACCGCGCTGTCGGTGGTCTTCGGGGTGCCGCTGGCCTGGCTGCTGGCCCGGGCCGAGTTCCGCGGTCGTTCCGTGCTGCGGGCCCTGACCATCCTCCCGATGGTCCTGCCGCCCGTGGTGGGTGGCGCCGCCCTCCTCTTCGCCTTCGGCCGGCGCGGGCTGCTCGGCGGGCCGATCTACGACGCCACCGGCTTCGTGCTGCCGTTCTCCATCTGGGGGGTCATCGCGGCCAACACCTTCGTGGCGATGCCGTTCCTGGTGGTGACCGTGGAGGCCGGGCTGCGCTCGGCGGATCGCCGATTCGACGAGGCGGCCGCCACGCTGGGCGCCGGTCGATGGACGGTGTTGCGTCGGGTCACGCTCCCGTCGGTGGCCCCGTCGCTCGTGGCCGGCGCGGCGCTGTGCTGGGCCCGGGCTCTGGGCGAGTTCGGGGCCACCATCACCTTCGCCGGCAACCTCCAGGGCCGGACGCAGACCATGCCGCTCGCCGTGTACCTCGAGCTGGAGAGCGACCGGGGGGCGGCGATCGCGCTGTCGCTCGTCCTCGTCGCCGTCTCCCTGGCCGTGCTGGTGCCGCTGCGGGACCGCTGGCTCACCACCACCACCGGTCGCTGACGATGCTGCACGCCGACATCGAGATGGAGCTCGGGGAGCTCGACCTGGCCGTCTCGCTCGATGTCGCCGAGGGCGACGTGGTCGCCCTGCTCGGACCCAACGGGGCGGGCAAGACCACCGCGCTGCGGGCCATCGCCGGCCTCGAGCCGATCGACCGGGGTCGGATCGAACTGGACGGGCGACCACTCGACGATCCCGCCGCCGGCGTGCTGCTCCCACCCCACGAGCGCGAGATCGGGGTCGTCTTCCAGGACTACCTGCTCTTCCCTCACCTGACGGCGCTCGACAACGTGGCGTTCGGGTTGCGGGCCCGGGGGATGGGCCGGCGCGACGCCCGGGCGCGGGCGGCCGGCTGGCTGGAACGGGTGGGTCTGGCCGACCGGGCCCGCTCCAAGCCGGGCGACCTCAGCGGTGGGCAGGCCCAGCGGGTGGCGCTGGCCCGGGCCCTGGTCATCGAACCCCGGCTCCTGCTGCTGGACGAACCCCTCGCGGCACTCGACGCCCAGACGCGCCAGCGGGTGCGGAGCGACCTCCACCACCAGCTGGCCGGGTTCCCGGGCGGTCGCCTGCTGGTCACCCACGATCCCGTCGACGCCGTGGTCCTCGCCTCCCGGCTGGTGATCATCGAGGACGGGCGCGTCACCCAGACCGGCACCACGGCCGAGGTCACCGCCCGCCCCCAGACCCGCTATGTCGCCGATCTGGTCGGGATCAACCTCCTGGTCGGGACCGACGCCGGCGACGGCACGGTGCGACTCGCCTCCGGCCACCACCTCGCGGTGGCGGGCCCACTGCCCGGTGCAGACGTCGCCATCGCCGTCCGGCCGCAGTCGATCGCGCTGTCGCGGCACGAGGCCACCGGCAGCCCGCGCAACCGATGGAAGGCCACCGTGGCCGAGATCCATCCCGACCGCGATCGCGTGCGGGTCACCCTGGCGGGGCCGGTTCCGAGCACGGCCGAGATCACCCCGGCGGCGCTCGCCGAGCTCGGCCTCCGGCCCGGTGACGCCACCTGGGCGTCGGTGAAGGCCGTCGACCTCGACGTCTACCCGCGATGAGCACCGGAACGTCCGGGTAGGTGGTCGAGGTACGGGCACCGACGCCCCCGCAATCGACACAGGAGTCAGCAACCACATGCCGACCACCGACCTCCCCGACACGATCACCATCGGCGGCCAGACCGTCCACCGCCTCGGCTACGGAGCGATGCAGCTCACCGGCGACGGCGTGTGGGGCGAGCCTGACGACCCGGCCGAGGCCAAGCGGGTCCTGCAGCGAGCGGTCGAGCTCGGCGTCGACTTCATCGACACCGCGGATTCCTACGGACCCGAGGTGGCCGAGCGGCTCATCGGCGAGGCGCTGGCGCCGTACGACGACGGCGTGGTCATCGCCACCAAGGCGGGACTGACCCGACCCGGCCCCGGCGACTGGCGGCCCGACGGCCGCCCCGAGCACATCAAGGACGCGTGCGAGGGGAGCCTGCGCCGGCTCCGGCTCGACCGAATCCCCCTCTACCAGCTCCACCGCATCGACCCGGACGTGCCGGTGGCGGAGTCGATCGGGGCGATGCAGGAGCTGCAGGACGAGGGCAAGATCGACCGCATCGGCGTGTCCGAGGTGACCGTCGACCAGCTGCGCCAGGTCCAGCAGCTCACCGACGTGGCCAGCGTGCAGAACCGGTTCAACATCGGTGACCGCGAGTGGTCCGACGTCGTCGACGCCTGCGAGGCCGACGGCATCGCCTTCATCCCGTGGTTCCCGATCGGCAGCGGCGACCTCGGTGCCGCCGGCGCCGTCCTCGACGAGGTGGCCACCGCCCACGACACGTCCCGCCACGCGGTGGCGATCGCCTGGCTGCTCCACCGATCGCCGGTGATGGTGCCGATCCCGGGCACCTCGTCGGTCGAGCATCTCGAGGACAACCTCTCGGCGATGACCCTCGCCGCCAAGATCAGTGACGAGGAGTGGGCCCGCCTCGACGGCGCCGGCTGACCTGCACGCCGCCGCGGTGCCTCTCTAGATTCGGTGGCTCGCCGTTCCCGGAGGTCAGCAGATGTCGAAGCCCGAGCCGATCCACGCCGCCCGGCGAGCACTGGCCACCGCGCTGGTGCTCGCCGTGATGGCGCCGGCGATCGGCGCGTGCGGCGACGACGACTCGACCGCGGATCCGTCCGCGCCGGTCGACGCCGACGTCGTCGTGGTGGCCAAGGACATCTCCTTCCCCGAGCACCACTTCACCGCGACGGCCGGGCCGGTGGACATCGCCTACGAGGACCAGGGCCACATCCCCCACACGCTGAAGATCGAAGGCGTCGACGGCTTCGAGCTCAGGGTCAACTCGCACGGCGACGTCGACGAGGGGACCGTCGATCTCGCGCCCGGCGAGTACACGATCTACTGCGGCATCACCGGTCACCGGGCCGCCGGCATGGAGGCCACCCTCACCGTGTCGTGATCCGAACCACCGGCCTACGGTGGCGGGGTGGGAATGATCGAGACCTTCCGGTCGGTCGTGCGGTTCAAGCCGATCGAGTGGGACCCGGTGCAACGACGGCTCGACCGCTCGGCCAATGTCTCCGACCTGCGCCGCATCGCCCGGCGGCGCCTGCCCCGGGGGATCTTCGACTACATCGACGGCGGCGCCGAGGACGAACGCACGATGGCGCGCAACTCGTCGGCGTTCGCCCGGCTCGAGTTCCAGCCCAACGTCCTGCGCGACGTGAGCGCCATCGACACCTCGACGGTCCTGTTCGGCACTCCGCTCGACCTCCCCCTCGTCCTGGCCCCGACGGGATTCACCCGGATCGCCGACTCGCAGGGCGAGCTGGCCGTGGCCCGGGCCGCGGCCCGCGCCGGGGTGCCCTACAGCCTGTCGACCATGAGCACGCGGTCGATCGAAGAGGTCGCTGCGGTGTCGGACGGGCCCAAGTGGTTCCAGGTGTACGCCTGGCGCGACCGGGGTCTGGTCCGCGACCTGGTGGAGCGCGCCGCGGCCTGCGGGTACCAGGCCCTGTGGCTCACCGTCGACACGGCCATGCTCGGTCGACGCGAGCGGGACGTCCGGCGCGGCTACACGCTGCCCCCGAAGATCGGTCCCGGCACGATCCTCGACGGCATCCTCCATCCGGCGTGGACCGTCGACTTCCTCCGCAACGAACCGATCACCTTCGCCAACGTGGTCGGCCGGGGGGTGGGCGACGGCACCGACAGCGCGGTGTCGCTGGCCGCCCAGGTCAACAGCCAGTTCGACCCCGCGCTGTCGTGGGACGACGTCGACTGGCTCCACTCGATCTGGGACGGGCCGGTCGTGCTGAAGGGGATCCAGACCGTGGCCGACGCTGGTCGTGCCGTCGACGCGGGCGTCGCCGGCATTGCGCTGTCGAACCACGGGGGCCGTCAGCTCGACGATGCTCCCTCACCGATCGAGCTCGTCGAACCGGTGGTCCAAGCAGTCGGTGGATCGGTCACCGTCATCTGTGACGGCGGGATCCGGCGGGGCAGCGACATCGTCAAGGCCCTGGCGCTCGGCGCCGATGCCTGCTCGGTCGGCCGGGCGTACCTCTACGGCCTCGGTGCCGCCGGTGAGCGCGGTGTCGACCACGTGCTCGACCTGCTCGGCCACGGGGTCCGCCGCACCATGGCGCTCACCGGTCGTCGAACCCTGGCCGAGATCGATCGCGACCTGGTCCGCTGGCGCTGACCGCGGACCGGCGCAGTCATCAGGACAGCCCCAGTGCGTCCGCGAACCGTTGCGCGATGTCCGCTTGGCCGCGCGCGCTGCCGAGCTCCACGAGGGTGGCACCGGTCGTCGACGCGACCCGGGCGACGGCGCCATCCCACGCCGGGTCCGACGCCGCCCCCGAGGTGATCGCAACCTGGGCCCCGGCGTCGATCAACGCGCCGACCACACGGGCGAGCTCGTCCTCGGCATCGGTGAGCGGGCCACCGACATCGCGGTCGTCGAACCAGACCGTGGCGACCGTGGTCCCGAGGTCCAGGGCGGTGGGGAGCTGGTGGATCCGAGCGTCCGCCACGGTGGCTCCGGGTCGGGCGAGATCCGTGAACACCGTCTGGGCCGGGAGGTGGTCGCGGAACAGCAGCCGGGGATACGCAACTCTGCGCAGGGAGTCGGGGTCGCCCTCGACCGTGGCCCTTCCACCGATGGCCGAGTACACGACCGGCGCCGGCGCCAGGGTCGTCGTGGTCACCGCGCTGTCCGGGCCTCCGAGCCCGCAGCCGAGCGTGGTCGCGCCGAGCAGCGCGACGGCGAGCAGGCGCATCGGGCGCATCGGGCGCGTCATGCGGTGTTCACCGCCTCACGGGGCGGGATGCGGGATGCCTTCCAGGCCGGGATCGCCCCACCGATCGCCGCGATGATCGTGGGCCCCACCACCCCGGCGACGAACACGTCGATCGGTGCCACGAGCTGCACGCCGGGCAGGGACTGGTCGGCGAGGTATCCGTTGACGACGACGCCCACCACCCGCGCCGCCAGGTTGCCGAGCAGGGTCCCGATGATCCCGCCGGCGAGGCCCAACACCGCCGCCTCGAGCACGAAGATCCACAGGATGTCGCGGTCCCGGGCACCGAGCGCCTTGAGCACGCCGATCTCCCGGCGCCGCTCCCGGATGGCGGCGAGCAGGGCGTTGGCGATCCCGATGGCCGCGACGACCAGCGCGATGATGCCCACCGCGGCCAGCACGATCTGGACGACGCCGAGGTAGTTGTCGACCGAGGCGATCAGGTTCTCCGGGGCGCTGGATGCGTAGCCGACCGCGGTGATCGCATCCCGCGCCGGGCCGACGCTGTCGATGCCGCGGGCCACCACGAACAGTCCGGAGTACGGCGACGGTGACGCCCCCTGGTCGCGCCCACCGTCGGCACCGGACGTCGTCCAGGTCCAGTTGGTGCGAGCCAGCGGCAGCGACACGACCAGTTGGCCCGCTCCGGCCCCCTGGGCCACCACCCCGACGACCTGCAGTCGGGCCCAGCGACCCTCGAAGTCGTCGTCGACGACGCGACCCGCGCCCACCTCGAGCTCGGTGCCCACCACCTGGTCGGCATCGGCGCGCGTGAGGCCGAGCCGCTTCAGGAAGCCCTCGGTCACCGCGACGTCGACCGCGCTCCCCGGGGCAGGCAGGCGCCCGGCGAGCGGGGTCACGGGGATGCGGTTGGGCCGGGAGGTGTCGACCCCCACCATGCGCTCCCGGAAGCCTCGGAGTCGGGTGCCGTCGGCCTTGGTCGCCGGCCGGACCACGAACACGGGCGTGCTCAGCACCGGGAGCACCTCGGCCACGGAGTCGAGGGCGGCGATCTGGTCGACCGCGGCGTCGTCGATGGCTCGAAAGGCACCGCCGCGGGTGACGTCCTGGTCGGACTGGGTGTCGGTCGGCTCGGCGGGCAGCACGCTGATGCCCGACACCGGACCCCCCTCGGCGACCTGGTCGAGGACGCGGACCTGGGCGGTGCGGACGATGGTGACCAGTGCGGTCAGCAAGGTGGTGGCGAGGGCGACGGCGAGGACGGTCAGGACGACGCGCCCGGGCCGGCGTCCGGCGTTGCGGGCGGCGAGCACCCCGGCGTCGACGAACCTCATCGCGCGACTGACCGGGTGGTTCCGTGCGACAGCTCGAGCACTCGGTCGGCCCGTGCGGCCAGGACATGGTCGTGGGTGACGACCACCACGGTGGTACCGGACCGCCCCGGGAGCGTGGCGAGCAGCTCGACGATCCCGGCCGCTGATTCGTCGTCGAGGTTGCCGGTCGGCTCGTCGGCGAGGACGAGGCGGGGTTCGTTGATCAGTGCTCGGGCGATGCCGACGCGTTGCCGCTCGCCACCGCTCAGGGCCGGCGGAGTGTGGTCGTGACGGTCGGCGACGCCCACGGCCTCGAGCAGCGCGTCGGCCCGTGTGCGTCGTTCGGTTCGACCCAGACCGGCGAGTGTCCCGGCCAACTCGACGTTCTCACGCGCGGTCAGCGTGTCGAGGAGGCCGAAGTGCTGGAAGACGAAGCCGAGCTCCTCGGCGCGGAAGGCGGCGAGCTCGTCACGGCTCATCGTCGAGAGATCGCACCCGAGGACCGTCAGCTCCCCGGACCGTGGTCGGTCCAGCGCGCCGAGCAACGAGAGCAACGTGGACTTGCCGCTGCCCGAGCGACCGACGATGGCAACGTGCTCGCCCGCCGCCACCGCGAGGTCGACTCCGTCGAGCACCGACACGTCGCCTCGCGGACCGGGGAACCCGTGCCCCAGACCGCGTGCGGCGACGGCAAGCGCTGTCATCGGGCTCCATCCTTGCGGGCGCGACCCACGGGCGGACCGCGCCCCGGGAGCGGCGGTCAGGACCGATGCGGTCGGTCAGCCGCGGTAGGGCTGGAGTCCGTCGGCCGGGATCCGTCCCAGCCGCCCGGCGTTGAAGTCGTCCACCGCCTGCTGCAGCTCGGCCCGGGTGTTCATGACGAACGGTCCGTACTGGGCGACGGGCTCGCGGATCGGCTGCCCGCCGAGGAGGTACACCTCGAGCGGAACGGCCCCGGCCCGGTCCGGGTCGGCGGCCAGGGTGATGGCATCACCGCCGCCGAACACCGCCAGCTGACCCCCCTCGATCGGAGCCCGCTCCATGCCGACCGTGCCCCGTCCGGAGAGGATGTAGGCCAGCGCGTTGTAGGCCGCGGGCCACGGCAGGTGGAGCTGGGAACCGGGCGAGATGGTGGCGTGGATCACGGTGATCGGCGTGTGGGTGGAGCCGGGGCCGACGTGGTCGCCGACGTTCCCCGCGATGAGCCGGATGAGGCTCCCGCCGTCGTCGCTGGCCAGGAGCTGGACGCGCTCGGGCTCGAGGTTCTGGTACCGGGGCTCGGTCATCTTGAGCCGCGCCGGCAGGTTCACCCACAGCTGGAGGCCGTGGAACAGCCCGCCGCTGACCACCAGCGATTCCGGTGGCGTCTCGATGTGGAGGATCCCCGAGCCGGCCGTCATCCACTGGGTGGCGCCGTTCTCGATGCTGCCCCCGCCGCCGTGGGAGTCCTGGTGGAGGAACTGGCCGTCCATGATGTAGGTCACCGTCTCGAACCCGCGGTGGGGGTGCCAGCTGGTGCCCCGTGGCTCACCGGGTGCGTAGTCGACCTCGCCCATCTGGTCCATGTGCACGAACGGGTCGAGGTCCTCCTTCGACACCCCGGCGAAGGCGCGCCGCACCGGGAATCCCTCGCCCTCGAATCCGCGGGGCGCGGTGGTGATCGAGCGGACCGGCCGCTCGGCCGCGTCGGTGGCCGGACCGCCGACGGTGGGCAGGGTGCGGGGGTCAGCGGTGACAGCGGGCATGACGGCCTCTCTCCAAAGTTGTTGTATATGCAACTACTACAACACCAGGACGGCGTGATTGTTCCCGGAGCTCAGCGGGCGTCGAGGACGGACCGGGGGACGGGGACGACGCGGGCGCGGAGCCACTCGCCCAGCGCCTTGGCCTGGGCGTCCTGGCGGGTGGAGGCGGCCACCCCCTCCTCGAGCAGGCCGTGGACCACGAAGTTGAGGGCCAGCAGCCTTGGGAACCGAAACCGCTCGATGGTCAGCTCGCTCGCCTCGGGGAGCAGCTCGCGCAACCGGTCGACGGTCAGGAAGTCGTCGAGCCACGCCCAGCCCGGTGCCGAGCGGGCGAAGACGCCGAGGTTGGCATTGCCCCCCTTGTCGCCCGAGCGGGTGCCGACCACCTGCCCGAGGGGTGCCGCCTCGGTGGGTCCAGCAGGAACGGGTTGGGGAGGTTCGGTCTCGATGTCGACCGGCGCGCCGGTCGGGGCCACCGAGTCGACCTGGACCGTCGCGCCTCCCAGGACGTGGGCGTACGCGGGCACGAGGTCGTTGTCGACCACGGCCGGGCGGTAGACGCCGAAGGGGGTGGCTGCTGATGGACCACCACCGAGGCCGTACATGCCGGGAATGCCGGCCAGCGCGGTGTGGACCATGGCATCGGCGAAGGCGCGGCCGACCTTGCGCTCGTCGGGATCCTTGACCGTGAGCCGCCAGATCGCGGTCGCCTCCTCCTGCGTCGCCGGGTCGGCCTTGTCGGTGCGGATCACCCGGCTCACCGCCGACGCGAAGTCGTCGGGGCCGTAGGGGCAGGCGTCCCAGAACGCGGCCTGGGCGAAGTCGGCCTTGGCCTCGATGTCGAGGCCGGTGAGGGCCACGGTGAACGAGTTGCGGTAGCCGCCGAGCTCGTTCATGGCCACCTTGAGCGTGGACGGCGGCGCCTGACCCCGGACGCCCGAGATGCGGACGCGGTCGGGGCCGACCTGGTCCAGCTCGATCGAGTCGAAGCGAGCCGTGACGTCGGGGCCGAGGTAGTCGGGACCGCCGATCTCGTACAGCAGCTGCGAGGTGACGGTGCCGATGGTGACCTCGCCGCCGGTGCCGTCGTGCTTGCCGATGACCGACGAACCGTCCTCGGCCACCTCGGCCCACGGGAAGCCGAACCGGGGGTCGGAGTCGAGACCGTCGATCTCGGTGAAGAAGGAGTAGTTGCCACCCGTGGCCTGGGCGCTGCACTCGATGACGTGCCCGGCCACCACCGCCCCCGCCAGCCGGTCCCAGTCGTCACGGCCCCAGCCGTGGTGGTGGGCGGCCGGGCCGCAGGCCACCGCGGCGTCGGTGACCCGCCCGGTGACCACGATGTCGGCGCCCCGTGCGAGGGCGTCGACGATCCCCCAGCACCCGAGGTAGGCGTTGGCGGTGAGGTACGCCGACGGATCGCCGAGGTCGCCGTCGGGGCCGAACGGTCGCAGGGAACCGGCGGTGACCAGCTCGTCCACCCGTGGCAGCAGATCGTCACCGTCGACGTAGGCGATGGTGGGGGACAGGCCGAGCTTGTCGGCCACCTCGGCGACCGCCTCGGCGCAGCTACGCGGGTCGAGCCCGCCGGCGTTGGAGACCACCGTGATGCCCCGGTCGAGGCAGGTGCCCATCACCTCCTCGACCTGGGTGACGAAGGTGCGGGCGTAGCCGGCGCCGGGACGCTTGGCCCGGATCCGGCTGAGGATGAGCATGGTGAGCTCGGCCAGCCAGTCGCCGGTGAGGACGTCGATCGGGCCGCCCTCGACCATCTCCCGTGCCCCGCTCGGTCGGTCACCGAAGAAGCCGGAGCAGTTGGCGATGCGGATCGGTGCGCCGGGTGCCGGGGCCATGGTCACTCGTCCCCGTCGCCGCCGGTGTCGAGCGCCACCAGCAGGTCGCCGGCATCGACTCGGTCGCCGACCCCGAAGCGGACCTCGGTCACGGTGGCATCGGCGTGGGCGGTGATCGTGTGCTCCATCTTCATGGCCTCCACCACCATCAGGACCGTGCCGTCGGTGACGGTCTGGCCGGCCTCCACGTGCACGGCGATCACCGTCCCCGGCAGCGGGCAGATCGGGCCACTCCCGGCCTGCTCGGCGTCGTGGTCGGCGAACCGGGGGGCCAGCCGCCACGTCAGCGACCCGGCCGCGCTCCAGGTGTCGACCTCGTCGCCCTCGAACGACACGCCGACGCCCCGCCGCACGCCGTCGATCTCCAGCACCTGGCGGCGAGCTCCGAAGGAGGCGGACCGAGACGACCCGGCGGGTGTCGTCGGGAAGGCTGCCGTCCTCGCCCGGCTCGGGCCACGGCCCGACGTGCACCTCGGCGCCGTCGGCGGTGCGGACGTACTCGACCGGGTGGCGGTCGTCGCCCAGCAGCCAGACCTCGCGCTGGCCCCGGGTCCGCAGGTTCCGCCAGCCGGACGGGGCGAACGGCGTGTTGCGGTCGGCGGACCGATTGCGGGCCTCGGTGGCGAATGCCGCGCCCAGGAGCAGGGCGAGGCGGTCGTCACCCAGGGGACCGGCGGCCACGACGACGTCGGGGTGGTCGTCGAGGTACGACGTCGGCGTGCGAGCCGCGAGGAAGTCGTCCTCGGCGAGCAGCGCCACCAGTGCGTCACGGTTGGTCCGCACGCCCGCGATCCGGGCGGTGCGCAGTGTCCGGCCGAGGCGGGCGGCCGCCTCGGCCCGGGTCGGGGCGTGGGCGATGACCTTGGCCAGCAGGGAGTCGTAGTCCGACGACACCACGGAGCCGGCCCGCACGCCCGCGTCGGTCCGCACCGCGTCGTCGACGTCGAAGGCCCGCATCGTCCCCCCCGCCGGGATCCACCCGGTCGCGGGATCTTCGGCCACCACCCGGACCTCGATGGCATGGCCGTCGATCCGCACGTCGTCCTGGGTCAGCGGAAGCGGTTCGCCGGCGGCCACCCGCAGCTGCAGCTCGACGAGGTCGAGTCCGGTGACGGCCTCGGTGACGGGGTGCTCGACCTGGAGGCGGGTGTTGACCTCGAGGAAGGTGATGGCGCCGTCGTCGCCGACCAGGAACTCCACCGTTCCCGCGTTGCGGTAGCCCACGTGGCGGGCGAGGGCGACGGCGCCGTCGCACAGCACCCGGCGGGTCTCGTCGCTGATCCCGGCCGAGGGCGACTCCTCGACCACCTTCTGGTTGCGGCGCTGGATCGAGCACTCCCGCTCGCCGAGGTGGACGACGTTGCCGTGGGCGTCGCCGAGGATCTGGACCTCGACGTGGCGACCGTGCTCGACGTAGGGCTCGATGAACACCGTCCCGTCGCCGAAGGCGGCCTGCGCCTCCCTCGCCGCGGCCTCCAGCGCACCGCCGAGCTCGTCCAGGGTGCGCACCACGCGCATGCCGCGACCGCCGCCTCCGGCGGCCGCCTTCACGAGGGCCGGCATCGGCACGTCGTCGGGCACGTCACCGGCCGCGACCTCGATCGCCACCGTCGTCGGTACGCCGGCCTCGGTGGCTGCCCGCTTGGCGGCGATCTTGTCGCCGAGCAGCTCGATCTGCTCCGGCGTGGGCCCCACCCAGACCAGCCCGGCGTCGGTCACCCGCCGGGCGAAGTCGGCGTTCTCGGCCAGGAAGCCGTAGCCGGGGTGGACGCCGTCGCAGCCGGTGTCGACGGCGGCCTGCAGCACGGCGTCGGCTCGCAGGTACGACTCCGCCGGGGTGGTGCCGCCGAGGGCGACGGCGAGGTCCATGGCGTCGACGTGGAGGGCGCCGGCGTCGGGCTCCGAGTAGACGCCGACGGTGTCGATGCCGAGCCGGTGGGCCGTGCGGGCGATCCGGACCGCGATCTCACCCCGGTTGGCGACGAGGAGTCGGGTGATGGGCGCCATCAGTGCCGCCACACCCCGTACTCGCGGGCGCCCCGCACTTCGTTGCTGTGGGCCGCGGCGAGGGCGATGCCGAGCACGGTGCGGCTGTCGGCGGGGTGGATGATCCCGTCGTCCCACAGCCGGCCGGTGGCGAACAGCGCGGTGGACTCCTGCTCGATCTGGGCCTCGAGCGCTCCCGTCTGGGCGGCGAGCGCCTCCTCGTCGATCTCGATCCCCCGACCGGCGGCGGCGTTGCGGGCGATGATGTCCATCACCCCGGCCAGCTGCTTGGGTCCCATGACGGCGATGCGGTGATTGGGCCAGGAGAAGATGAAGCGGGGGTCGTAGGCCCGGCCCGACATGCCGTAGTTGCCGGCCCCGTAGGAGGCGCCCACCATGAGCACGAGGTGGGGGACCTCGGAGTTGGACACGGCGTTGATGAGCTTGGCGCCGTTGCGGATGATGCCGCCCTGCTCGGCCTTGGTGCCCACCATGAAGCCGGTGATGTTCTGCACGAACACCAGTGGCGTGTCGGTCCGGTTGCACAGCTGGATGAACTGGGCGCCCTTGTTCGACTCCTCGGAGAACAGGATGCCGTTGTTGGCCAGGACACCCACGGGGAAGCCGCAGATCGAGCCCCATCCGCAGACCAGCTTGTCGCCGTAGAGGGCCTTGAACTCCTCGAAGCGGGAGCCGTCGAGGATCCGGGCCAGCACCTCGCGCACCTCGAAGGGCACCCGGACGTCGGCGGAGGCGGCGCCCAGCAGCTCGGACTCGTCGTAGCGGGGCGGGTCGGCCGGTTCGGTGGGGCCGGGGCCGAGCTTGGTCCACCGCAGGTGCCGGACGATGCCCCGCACGATCCGGAGCGCGTCCATCTCGTCGGCCGCCAGGTAGTCGGACAGGCCGCTGGTGCGGGAGTGCATCTCGGCCCCGCCCAGGGTCTCCTCGTCGACGATCTCGTCGATGGCCATCTTCACCAGCGGCGGCCCGCCCAGGTAGGCCGTGCCGCGCTCCTTGACGAACACGGTGTAGTCGCTCATGCCCGGCGTGTAGGCGCCGCCGGCGGTGCTCGGGCCGAAGACGGCGGTGATCGACGGGATGCCGAGCTTCGACCGCTGGGTGATGTTCTTGAACCCGGCCCCTCCCGGCACGAAGATGTCGGCCTGGCGGGGGAGCTCGGCCCCGGCCGACTCGTTGAGGGTGATGGTCGGGAGCCGGTTGGCGCGGGAGATCTCGTCGAGCCGGGCACCCTTGGCCACGGTGGACGGGTTGGCCGAGCCGCCGCGGTAGGTCATGTCGCTCCCGCTGATGAGGACCTGGGTGCCTTCGACGATGCCGATGCCGGCGACGGTGCCCGCGCCGACGGGGTCCTCGGTACCCCACGCCGCCAGCGGGCTCAGCTCCAGGAACGGCGTGTCCGGATCGACCAGCATCTCGATGCGCTCCCGCACCAGCATCTTGCCCCGCCGCCGATGACGGTCGACGTAGCGCTGCCCGCCCACGGTGGGCACCGTCGCCAGCTCGGCTGCGACCTCGTCCCACAGCGCCTGCATGGCGTCGCGGTTCGACCGGTACTCCTCCGACCCCGTGTCGAGTCGGCTCCGCAACACGCTGGCACTCACGCGGTCCCCTCACTTGTCGCTCCGGTGGTGCCGCCGGACCGTACTCGTCCGATCCGTTACCGTCATGGCCCCGTCAGCATCCGCGACGACCGCACCGTCGACCCAGGGGGACCGATCGTGGCCGCCATCATGAACGCACCGCCCACCATCCACCGCGGCGAGGCCGACCTGCCCTTCGTCGACCTCGGCGACGCCGGTCTCATGCAGGTCCTGCAGGTCGATCTGGCGCAGGGCATCTGGGTGCTGCGCAACCAGTTCGAGCCCGGCACCACCGTCCAGACCCACAAGCACACCGGGTGCGTGTACGCCTTCACCCGGTCGGGGAGCTGGCACTACCTCGAGAGTCCCGACGCGGTGAACACCGACGGCTCCTACCTCTACGAGCCGGCCGGTTCCACCCACACCCTCCACGTCCCCGAGTCCAACGACGAGGTCACCGACGTGTCCTTCGTCATCTACGGCGCCAACCTCAACCTCGACGCCGATGGCAACGTCGAGATGGTCATCGACGCCCACGCCGTGCTCGAGTTCTACCGGGCGATGTGCGCCGAGCAGCACGGCATCGCCGACCCGCCGGTGGTCGTCATCGAGTCGACTCCCGACCCCGTCGGCTGAACGGCATCCGATGTCCGTGGTCGAGCCGGTCCGCCATCCGCTCAACCGTTCGTTCGCCTGGAGCGAGCACCAGGGTCCCTTCGACACCATCACCCCCGCCCAGGCGGCGGCGTTCGACGCCGACGGCTTCTTCGTCCTCCCCGGTGCGTTCTCCGCGGCCGAGATCGACGAGGTGACCGAGGTGCTCGACCGGCGCGAGGCTCGCGTCGAGGCCTTCCTCGAGGGCCTCGAGGACCAGCGCTTCGGCATCGCCGAGGCGGGGGCGATCACCTTCGCGCCGAACCTCGCCCACCGGAACGCCACCCTGCGACGCTTCGCCCGTCACCCGACCCTGGCCGGGCTGTGTCGGGACCTGGTCGGACCCGACGTCGATCTCTACTGGGACCAGGCCGTCTACAAGAAGCCGCAGAAGCCCCGTCGGTTCCCCTGGCACCAGGACAACGGCTACACGCTCGTCGATCCGCAGTACTACCTGACCTGCTGGGTGGCACTCACCGACGCGACACACGACAACGGGTGCCCGCAGGTCGCGCCGTCGTTGCATCGCATGGGCACGCTCCAGCACCACTACGTCGAGCCGCTCGGCTGGCAGATCTTCGACGACGCCCCGTCCGTCGAGGTCGCCGAGGTGGCGTCGGGCGGGGTGGTGGTGTTCTCGTCGCTCACCCCGCACCTCACCGGGCCCAACACCACACCCGATGTGCGCAAGGCCTACATCCTCCAGTACTGCCCGGCCGGCGCCCACATCGTGTCGTCCGATGGCGGCGAGACGGTCGAGCGGCGTCCCGTCGCCGAGCAGGACCACGTGTTCCCGGTGCTGCGCGGCGGACGCGTCGTCGACGAATGAATCCCGACGACCCTCGACGCATCGAGCTGTGGCTGGTCCGCCACGGGCCCACCGAATGGAGCGAATCGGGCCAGCACACCGGCCGGACCGACGTCGAGCTCACCGCGGAGGGCCGGGCGGTCGCCCGCCGGCTCGGGCCGGCGTTGCGCGACGCCCCCGCGACCGTGGTCTGCAGCCCGCTGCGGCGCGCGGTCCAGACCGCCGAACTGGCCGGCCTCGAGCACTTCCGCCTCGACGACGATCTGGTCGAGTGGGACTACGGCGAGGCCGAGGGGATCTCCACCGCCACCATGCGCGAGACCATCCCCGGCTGGTCGGTGTGGACCCACCCGCTCGCCGGTGGCGAGTCGCTGGCCCAGGTGGCCGACCGGGCCGACCGGGTGATCGATCGCCTGCGCCACGCCGGCGACGATGCCCTCGTGGTCGGCCACGGCCAGTTCCTGCGCATCTTCGCGGCCCGCTGGTGCGGGCTCGAGCCCGGTGTCGGCCGCCACCTCGAGCTCGGCACGGCCACGATCTCCGTCCTGGCCTGGACCCGGGAGGACCCGGTGATCCACCGCTGGAACGTGCCCATCACCACCACTTCCTCGGCGGCATCCGGTTTGGTGCTCGCCCCCGAGCACGGGTGATACTGCTGGTAACACCGACGCCCACACGGGAGACGACATGCAGGAGTTCCAGGGACGGGTCGCCGCCATCACCGGCGCCGCATCAGGCATCGGCCGCGCCCTCGCGGTGGGCCTGGCCGGTCGCGGATGCCATCTGGCGCTCTCCGACATCGACGAGGAAGGGCTGGCCGAGACCGTGGCCACCGCCCGGGCGGCGGGCGTCACCGTCACGTCGCAGCGCCTCGACGTGGCCGATCGGTCGGCCATGGAGGCGTGGGCGCAGGCGGTGGTCGCCGACCACGGCAAGGTCAACCTGATCGTGAACAACGCCGGCGTGGCCCTGGGCGCCACGGTCGACGGCATGACCTACGAGGACCTCGAGTGGCTGATGGGCATCAACTTCTGGGGCGTCGTCTACGGGACCAAGGCGTTCCTGCCCCACCTGAAGGCGGCGGGTGAGGGCCAGGTCGTCAACGTGTCCAGCGTGTTCGGCCTGCTCGGCATCCCCTCGCAGTCGGCCTACAACGCGGCCAAGTTCGCCGTTCGGGGGTTCACCGAGGCGCTCCGCATCGAGCTCGACGTCGAGGACTGCGGTGTGTCGGCCACCACCATCCACCCCGGTGGCATCAAGACCAACATCGCCCGCAATGCCCGGATCCATCCCAGCGTCGCCGACCTCGGGCAGGACCCCAGCGACGCCGAGCGGGGGTTCGAGAAGCTGTTCATCACCTCGCCCGAGCGGGCGGCCAAGACCATCATCAAGGCGATCGAGAAGGACAAGCGCCGGGCACTGATCGGCCCCGACGCCCACGTGATCAACTTCGTGGCCAAGCTCTCCCCCCACCTGTACCAGCGGATCATCGGTCGGGGGGCGGCCCGGCAACGCTGAGCACAGCTCATCCGCCGGCGTGGCGGATGTCACGGGCCGGCGGTCTTGTCTGATTCGTCCGGTTGTGGGATAAAGAGCGAGCGCTCGGTTTCCTAGCTTCCCGAGCACCGACAACCACCCCGCACCATGCCGAAGATCAGCGAAGTCCAACGGGCCGCCGCCCGCCAGCGCCTCATCGACGCCACCGTCGCGGTGGCCGAGCGCGACGGCCTCGACGGGCTCACCACCCGGGCCATCACCGCCGAGGCCGGCGTGTCCCCGGGCATGTTCTACGGCCACTTCGACTCCAAGGAGGCGTTGCTGGCCGCGGTCGTCGACAGCAAGGTCGACGAGTTCACCACGCTGCTGGCGGCCGAGATCGACCTCGGTGTGCCGCTGGGCGAGGTCGTGCGCCACGTGCTGCAGCAACTGATCGTCGTCGCCGACTTCCGCACCCTGGCCACCTTCCGCACCACGCCCTCCACCGACGAGGCCCACGTCGTCCAGCGCGACATCAACCGGCGCATCGTCGCCGCCTTCGCCCCCATCGTCGAGTCCACCATCGCCGCCGGACTGGTCCGGCCCGATGTCGATGCCGAAGCGGTGGTCGAGCTCATCGACCTGCTGATCGACGGCCTCAACCGGCGCCGGGCCACCGATTCCTTCGTGACCAGCGACGAGCGCGTCTCGGCCCTGGTCATGACCGCCATCGAGAACTTCATGCTCGCAACCGACGGAGACCCCCAATGACTGCCACCCTCACCCCCACGCCCGCCCGCATCGTCCCCACCCGGCGCGTGTCGTTCGACTACTCGCTCGACGACGTGCCCAAGTACTTCGCCGGCGACGGCAACATCGTGTTCAGCCACCTCATCGTGGCGCTGTCGTCGGTGTTCCCCGACGGCGAGGACTTCTTCGTCCGTTCCGTGCGCCACTTCCGTGACCAGATCGACGATCCCGAGCTGCGCAAGCAGGTCGGTGGCTTCATCGGGCAGGAGGCGATCCACGGGCGCGAGCACCGTGAGGTCAACGACCGCTTCGCCGAGCTGGGCTACCCGTCCAAGATCATCGAGCGGTTCACCCGCAAGGGTCTGGCCATCCGCGAGCGGCTCGCCCCGGCCAAGGCGAACCTGGCGGCCACCGCCGCGCTCGAGCACTACACCGCCACGTTGGCCGAGACCCTGCTGTCCAGTCCCGAGGCGCGGAGCGTGATCGACCACGAGGAGATCCGGTCGCTGTTCCTCTGGCACGCCCTCGAGGAGTCCGAGCACAAGGCGGTCGCCTTCGACGTGTACAAGGCGGTCGGCGGGTCCGAGCGGATGCGCACCATCACCATGACCGCGATCCACATCGGCTTCCTCGGCGGCATGGCGCTCACCACCCTGCTGTCGATGCTCGGCGACCCGGTCGCCCGGCGCTCACCCCGCCGGGTGTGGCGGGGCCTGCGTGAGCTGTTCCGATCGCCGTTCATGAACCGCAAGGTGCTGGCCCAGCTCCGCGACTACAACCGGGCCGACTTCCACCCCGAGGACCGCGAGACGGCCGAGCTGGTCGAGCAGTGGCGCGAGGAGCTCTTCGGCGACGCCGGCTCGCTGGTGGGCCATCTGCCCAGTCGCAACTGACGCCGGCGGGCCCGCACTACCTTCGGGCGGTGCGTGCTCCCTCGTACAAGGTGGCGGTCACGGTCGTCTACGTCCTGGGCCTGTTCATCCAGATCCTCGACGCCACCATCGTCAACGTGGCGCTGCCCACGCTGGGTCGGGAGTTCTCGGTCGCGGTGACCGATGTCGAGTGGGTGGTCATCGGCTACCTGCTCGCCCTGGCCAGCGCCATCCCTGCGGCCGGCTGGCTCTCGGACCGGTTCGGATCCAAGAAGGTGTTCCTCGGCTCGCTCGTCGTCTTCACCGTGTCGTCGGGTCTGTGCGGGATCGCCACCTCCCTCGGGATGCTGATCGCGTTCCGCTTGGTCCAGGGGCTCGGGGCCGGCCTGATCACCCCGGTGGGTTCCGCCATCCTGTTCCGGGCGTACCCGATGGACGAGCGGGCCAAGGCCTCCGCCGCGGTGGTGGGCGTGGCGGTGATCGCCCCGTCGATCGGACCCGCGCTGGGAGGCATCATCGTCGATTCCATCTCGTGGCGGTGGATCTTCTTCGTCAACCTCCCGATCGGCACCGCGGCCATCGTCCTCGGTCTGCTGTGGCTGCGTGAGGAGGTCCAGCCCGAGGCCGGACGCTTCGATGGTCCCGGCCTGGTGCTCGCCAGCGCGGGGCTGGCGCTGCTCCTCTACGGCCTCTCGCTCGGGCCCGAGCGCGGGTGGCTGGCGGCGACCACCGTCGGCGCGATCGTGGGCTCGATCGTCGGGTTCGGGCTCCTCGTCCACCGCGAGCTGCGCATCGCCCAGCCGCTGCTCCACCTGCGCCTGTTCGGTGAGCGGCTGTTCCGCACCACCAACCTCGCCGGCCTGTCGATCTACGCCGGGTTCCTCGGGTACGTGTTCGTGTTCACCCTCTACGTCCAGGACCTGCGGGGCGCGTCGGCCACCGCCGCCGGCTTCGCCCAGGCGCCGCACGCGGTGGGCATCTTCGTGCTCAGCAACATCGCCGGCAAGCGCCTGTACATCGCGGTCGGACCCCGCTGGCTCATGGTCGTCGGGGCGGTCGGCAGCGGGTTGGTCACCGCCTCGCTCGCCCTCACCGACACCACCACGCCACTGCTGATGCTCGGCGCGATGAACTTCGTCCGTGGTCTCACCATGGGTCTCGTGCTGGTCAGCATCCAGACCGCGGTCTACGCCAAGATCTCCCACGCCGACACCGCTCGGGCCACGACCCTCTACGCCGTGCAGCGGCAGTCGGCCAATGCCCTCGGCGTGGCGGTGGTGGCCACGGTGCTGACCATGCTGCGTCCCGCCCACGGCCTGGCCGCCGCGGCGGCCGCCGCCGAGGGTCTGTCGGCGTACCGGTGGGCCTTCGTCGTCTGTGCCCTGCTGTTCGTGCCCGGGGTGTACGCGTCGTGGAGGATCGTCGACGACGACGTGGCCGAGACCCGCGGGCTGATCCCGACCGGGGCCTGAGCCCCGTCAGTCCGGCGGGCGCAGCGGTCGGACCAGCGCCTCCTGGCTGACGGAGACGGCGAGCGTGCCCGACCGGTCGTACATCGCCCCCCGCACCAGCCCGCGGGCGCCTCCGATCGACACCGGTACGAGGTCGTACAGGGTCCACTGGTCCAGCGTCAGCGGCCGATGGAACCACATGGCGTGGTCGAGGCTGGCGCCCATCATCGTCCCCGGTCCGAGGGTCACGGCGCGGGCGGCGGCGAACACCGCGCCCATGTCGGACACGAAGGTGGCGACGCACGCTCGCAGGAGCGGATCGGCGGGCAGCGGGCCCCGGGTGCGGATCCAGATGCGACGCGTCGATGCGTACTCGCCGCGCTCGTCCCGCTTCCCCATGGGGAGCTCGCGCGTCTCGAAGGGCGTGTGGTGCTCGAAGTCGGAGAAGATGGTCCGGTCCCACTCGGCGTCGGCGTCATCGGGATCGGGGATGCCGGCGGGCATGGTCGGGGCGTACTCCGGGCCGTCCTCGTGCTTGTGGAACGAACACGACAGGTTGAAGATCGCTTCGCCGCCCTGCACCGCCACCACCCGCCGGGTGGTGAACGACCGGCCCTCGCGGATGCGGTCGACGTGGAGGATCAGCGGCGTTTCCGGTGACCCGGGGCGGAGGAAGTAGCCGTGCAGCGAGTGGGGCGCGTGGTCGTTGTCGACGGTGAGCGTGGCCGCCCGGAGGGCCTGGGCCGCCACCTGGCCACCGAACAGGCGCGACCCCGTCGGCAGGGACGACCGGACGTCCGGCGATCGGAACAGGTCGCGATCGAGGCGTTCGACGTCGAGCACGGCCAAGAGGCGCTCGACCGTGGGTGGGGTGGCCTCTGCCTCGCTCATGACGCTGGACCCTAGGCGGCGCCCATCGGCCAGCATGGGGTGGTGATGGACCCCCGCACCCCCGTCCTGGTCGGCGTCGGAACCTCGTTCGCCGATGCCGAGGCCGTCGAGCTCATGGTCGAGGCCACGGCGGCCGCGGCTGTCGACGCGGGTGCACCCGGTCTGCTCGGCGCCGTGCAGCGCATCGTCGTCCCTCGCGGCACGTGGTCCTACACCGATCCGGCCCGGATCGTCGCCGACCGCATCGGCGCCGACGCCACCACCGTGCTCGTCGACCTCGGGATCCCGCAGCAGACCCTGATCGACGAGGTGATGGCGGCCATGCTCGCCGGCGACCTCGACGTGGCCGTGGTCGTGGGCGCCGAGGCCAAGGCCCGCTCGGCCCGGGCCCAGCGGCGGAGCACGAAGGGCGACCGGGACGGCATCGCCCGGGTGTTCACCCAGGGCGGGACCGAGGAGGCCGCCGCCACCGAGACCGATCAGGGTGATGCCCGACCCGACGTGCACCAGGTTCCCGTGGGAGACCTGGTCGATCCGGCCGAGATCGCCGCCGGGCTGTGGGCGCCGGTGGAGCAGTACGCCCTGATCGAGAGCGCGCTGGCCGCCGTCGAGGGCACGCCGCCCGATCAGTTGCGGCTCGACATCGCGGCGCTGTACGAGCGCTTCAACGCCGTCGCGGGTGCGAATCGCGAGGCCGCGTTCCCCGACCCGATGAGCGCCGCCGAACTGGCCACGTTCTCGCCGCAGAACCGCCCCCTCGCCTTCCCGTACGCCAAGTGGCACGTGACCCAGTGGACCGTCGACCAGGCCGCGGCCCTGGTGCTGTGCACCGCGGCGGCCGCCGAGCGCTTCGGTGTCCCTCGTGATCGATGGGTGTTCCCGCTGGTGGGCCTGGGTTCGTCGCACATGCTGCCGCTGTCGCAGCGGGCCGAGCTCCATCGCTGGCCGGCGATGCGGGTCCTCGGCGACGCCGCGGCCGCCCGCCTCGGTCATCCGCTGGCCGAGTGCGAGCGGGCCGAGCTCTACTCCTGCTTCCCGGTGGCCGTGCGGGTCCAGCAGCGTGAGCTGGGCCTGCCGGTGGACGGTACGCCCACCGTCACCGGAGGGATGGCCTTCGCCGGCGGCCCGTTCAACAGCTTCGTCCTCCAGGCCACGGCGACGATGGCCCGTCGGGTGCGGGAATCGGGGGGTCGGGGGGTCGTCACCAGCGTCAGCGGCCTGCTGACCAAGCCCGGTCTCGGCGTGTGGTCGGCCGAACCCGACGACCGACCGCCCCTCGTCGCCGACCTCGGCGCCGAGGCCGCGGCGGCCACCGCCGCCGTCCCCGTGGTGGCGGCCCATGACGGCCCGGCCACGGTGGCGGCCACCACGGTGACCTACGACGGGTTGGAGCCGGCCGAGCTCATCGCACTGCTCGACACGCCAGCGGGGGCGAGGGTCATCGCCCGTTCCCGCGACGCCGGCCTCCTCGACGCGGCCACGGCCGACGGGCTCGTCGGCACGGTGCACACGGTCGCCGGCAACCTCGTCTCCGACTGACGCGGGAGGTCGGGGTCAGAGTCCGATGGTCGCGGCCATCGTCGAGGCCGCGGTCTCGAAGAACAGGTCGTGGGCGGTGACGACGCCTCGCGTCTGGCTGAAGAGCTCGAAGCTGAGCAGGCCGAAGAGCTGGGTCCAGGCCAGCAGCGTCGTCACCAGCACGGCGTCGGACACGTCGAGATCGATCAGCCCGCGCAGCCGCTCGAGATCGTCGGACAACGGGCGCGGGACGTCGACGTCGATCGGTCGGAGCTCGTGGTGGGCCGCGGCGTCGCGCACCAGCCCGACGAGCGCGAGCGACACCCGGGTCCCCGACACCACGGTGTCCTCGGGCGCCTGGTAGCCGGGGACCGGTGTGCCGTAGACGAGGGCGTACTCGTTCGGATGCTCCAGGGCCCAGGTACGGATGGCCTTCGCCACGTCGACCCAGCGATTGCGAGGCGCCCGGCGCGCCGAGGCGGCTGCCGCCTCCTCGGCCACGGCGCCGAGCGCGTCGTAGGTCTCGATGATCAGGGCGGTGAGGAGCTCGTCGCGGCTGGCGAAGTACCGGTAGATCGCCGACGAGACCATGCCCAACTCGCGTGCCACGGCGCGGAGCGAGAGACCGGCGGCACCGTGCTCGTCGAGCTGCCGGCGGGCCTCGGCGACGATGTCGTCGGTGACGGCGGCGCGGGCGCGGGCCCGAGCGCTGGGTGCGGGAGTGGACTCCATGCGCCGAGGATAGCAGAAGCACCGCTCTGAAATGTGAGCACTGCTCTTGACAAGTCGGCGGTGATCGTGCTGCAGTGCTCTGGAACGAGAGCACTGCTCACAAGGAGAGCGAGATGACCGCCACCATGACCGACCAGCCCGCCACCCACTACGTCGCACCGAACTGGTTCACCCGGGCGCTGTTCAACCGCTTCGTCGCCTGGCTCACCCGGCGGGGGATCAGCGTCTGGGGATCCCGCGTCCTCGAGGTCCGGGGTCGACGGAGCGGCGAGTGGCGCGCCACCCCCGTCAACCTCCACGAGCTGGACGGCACCACCTATCTCGTCGCCCCCCGAGGGGTGACGCAGTGGGTGCGGAACCTCCGGGTCGCCGGCGCCGGTCGGCTCCGGCTCGGCCGCCGCCGCTGGGACTTCACCGCCACCGAGGTGCCCGTGGCCGACACCCCCGAGATCCTGCGGGCCTACCTGCGCCGCTGGAAGTGGGAGGTGGGCCAGTTCTTCGAGGGCGTCGGCCCCGACGCCACCGACGAGGACCTGATCGCCATCGCCCCCCGCCACCCCGTCTTCGCCATCACCCTCGACGTTGCCGATCACGGCGGTCGGTGACACAGTCTGCGGCGTGCAGGCCCATGAATCGGACGATGTTCGCAAACAGGTTGTGCCGGGCGACGGCCTCGACCTGGCGGTGTGGGAGCGAGGCGACCCCACCCACCCCACCGTCGTGCTCGTCCACGGCTACCCCGACACCCACCGGGTCTGGGACGGGGTGGCCGCCGCCCTGGCCGACGAGTTCCACGTGGTCGCCCACGACGTCCGCGGCGCTGGTGAGTCGGCGTGGCCGGTCGACCGGGCGGGATACGACCTGTCGCACCTGGTCGCCGACATCGGTGCGGTGATCGACACCTTCAGCCCCGACGCTCCCGTCCACCTCGTCGGCCACGACTGGGGGTCGATCCAGGGCTGGGAAGCGGTCACCAGCGGGAGCCTCGACGGCCGGATCGCCAGCTACACGTCGATGTCGGGCCCCGCGCTGGATCACGTCGCCCAGTGGATGCGGGCTCGCCGCTCCCTCCGGCCGTCCCGGCTCGGACCGCTGCTGCGCCAGGGCCTGCACTCGTGGTACGTCGCGATGTTCCAGCTGCCCGGTGTGGCCGAGTGGGCGTGGCGGACGTTCATGCCCCGCGCCTTCGTCCGCCAGCTCCACCGCGCCGAGGGAATCCCGGTGGGCATCGAGCCCGCGCCGACGCTGGCCACCGACGGGGCCAACGGCGTGCAGTTGTACCGGCAGAACGTGCGGGAACGGATGGCGTCGCCCCGGACGAGGACGACGGAGATCCCCGTGCAACTGATCGTGCCGACCGGCGATCGCTTCGTGACGCCCGCCCTGCTGGACGACACCGGCCAGCACGCGCCGAACCTGCACCGGCGCGACGTCCCGGGCGGCCACTGGTTGTTGGTGGCCGAACCGGAGCGGGTCGCGGGGTGGATCGCCGAGCACGTGCGCCACGTCGAGGGCTGACGCCGGGCGCGGGCTGGCTCAGGTGAGCGATGCCAGCCGGGCGGCCAGCGTCCGTGCTTCGATGCGGTGGGCCTCGAGATCGGCCCACGGATCGTCCGCCAGGCTTCCCAGGCGTCGGAACAGGCTGTGGAGCGGCGTGCGGCGCGGCTCCCACGAACCGTCGATCTCGTCCCAGCGCAGCGGGACCGCCACCGGCGCGCCCGGGAAGGGGCGCAGCGTGTAGGGCGCCACCGCGTGCTGCGCCGGCGCGTTGCGCAGCGTGTCCACGAAGAGCCGGTCGCCGCGGTCGGCCTTCGAGAACTCGACGGTCAACAGGTCGGGGTAGCGCTCGGCCAAGCGCCGACCGAGGTGGTGGCCGAGGGCGGCGATGGCGTCGAAGCCGGCGTCGCCTCGGAGCGGGACGTGGACGTGGACCCCTCGAGAGCCCGTGGTCTTCACGAAGCCGGTGACGGCGAGGTCGTCGAGGAGCTCGCGGACCGCCATGGTGGCTTCCACGACCTGGGACGGATCGTCGACGGACGGGTCCAGGTCGATGAGCAGCTCCACGGGCACGTCGGGGGACGTGGCCGACCCGCCGAGCACGTGCACCGCAACCGTCCCCTGGTTCACCACGTAGCGGAGCGCGTCGGCGGAATCGATGACCGGGTGGCGCACGGTGCCCCCGCCCCGTTTGGGCAGCGTCACGGTGGGGATCCAGTCGGGGAAGTGCTTCGGCGTGTGCTTCTGGTACCAGCCGTCGCCGTCGATGCCGTCGGGGAACCGCTGGAGCACGGCGGGCCGGTCGGCGATCAGCGGGATCATGCGGTCGGCGATCCGGCTGGCGTAGTCGAACACGTCGGCCTTGGTGAGCGCCTCGAACCCGTCGGTCGCCGGGAACAGGACCTTGTCGGGGTTGGACAGCACCACGTCGGCCACGGAGGAACCGTATCGAGCACCCGAAGGGGTCAGTGGCGCTTCACGCCGCCGTACTTCATGCGGGTGTCGCTCATCGAGGCCGCCCGGGCCTCGTCGTCGGCGATGGCGGCGTCGACCACCTCGCCGACGAAGAGGGTGTGCGAGCCGAGGTCGTGGGTCTGGCGCACCTCGCACTCGATGTGGGCGATGGCTTCCTCGAACACCGGGGCGCCGGTGATGCCCTCATGGATGGCTCGGCCGTTGAGCGTCATGTCCTCCTTGGTGGCGGGCTTGGAGAACTTCACGAACACCCGGGTGTCGTCGCTGTTCCACAGGTTCACGGTGAACGAGCCGCCGTCGGCGATGAGCCGGCGGGTGACGGCGTCGTTGTCGACGGAGACGCCGATGAGCACCGGTTCCATCGACAGCTGGGTGATCCAGCTCGTGGTCATGGCGTTCCACTCGTCGCCGGCCCGGGACCCGACCAGCGCCAGCGCGTTGGGGATCTTCCAGGTGACCCGGTTGAGCAGTTCGTCGTCGAGTGCCATGCCTCCGAGGGTAGGGCGGCTCGCGGGTGGAATAGTGATGGTCCATGAGCACACCATTCGCACCCGTCGAGACGATCGCGCCGGACGCGACGGTGGCGGAAGCGGCGTCGCGCATGCAGCAGCGTCACGCTTCGGCCCTCGTGGTGCTCGACGGCGAACGTCTGGTCGGGATCCTGACCGAGCGCGACCTGCTCCAGGTGCTGATCGACGGCGACGATCCCGCAGCCGTGCCGGTCAGCCGCCGCATGTCGACCGATGTCGTGACCATCCCGCCCGACACCGACACCATGCAGGCCCGCGAGCTCATGGGTCGTCACGCCGTGAAGCACCTGCCCGTGGTCGACGAGCACGGCGCGGTGATCGGCCTCGTCGAGCAGACCGAACCCCGGGTCGGGCTCCACTTCGGCGGCCGCCGCGTCCTTCCCGACGGTGCGCCGGCGCGACCGGTGCTGGAGGACTTCCGGGGCCCGTACGCGGAGGGCCCTCCCGCCGCCGATCTGGTCGTCGATGCGCCCGATCTGGCCACCTTCGGCCTCACCGAGATCCGCCGCGGACTGGCCATCGCCATCGTGCTCACCTGGGGCGTCTTCCGATCGCTGCTGCGGCGCCGGATCGACCTCCTCTTCCACCGCCGGAGCGTGCCGAGCTGGTGGGAAGCGGCCAGCAGCGGCGCGGTCGACGCCTTCGAGGCCCTCGGCCCCGCGTTCGTCAAGCTGGGCCAGATCATGGCCTCGTCGCCGGGCGTCTTCCCCGAGCCCCTCGCCGACGCCTGCCAGCGCACCCTCGACGAGGTCCCCCCGTTCGACTCGGCCACCGCCCGGCAGATCATCGAGGAGGACCTCGGCCACCCGCCCGAGGAGCTGTTCCGATTCTTCGACGACAAGCCCCTCTCGGCGGCGTCGATCGGCCAGGTCCACGCCTGCGTCCTGCCCGACGGGCGGCAAGCGGTGCTCAAGCTGCAGCGGCCCGGCATCCGGACGCTGTTCACCGCCGACCTCCGCATCATGTGGCGCATCGCCCGCCTGGCCGAGAAGTGGGACTGGCTGTCGTCGGTGGACCCGGTCGCCATCATCGAGGACGCCGCCGAGATCAACTTCCAGGAGCTGGTGCCGGCGCTGGAGGCCACCCGCCAGGCCGAGTTCCGCGAACGGATCTGGGCCTTCGGTGACAACCAGAACATCACCGCCCCCGAGGTGTACTGGAACTGGTGTGGGCCCAGGATCATCTGCATGGAGCGGATGACGGGCACGCCGCTCGACGAGTTCGAGGAGATGGCCCGCCGGGGCATCGACGGCGAGCTCATGCTGCGCTGGGGCGCCAAGGTGTGGATCGAGGCGGTGTGCCTCCACGGGCCGTTCCACGGCGACATGCACGCCGGCAACATCTGGTTCCTGCCCGACGGCCGGGCCAGCTTCCTCGACTTCGGGATCATGGGGGAGCTGGCGCAGGAGTACCGCGAGGTGATCAAGGACATCCTCTACACCTGCATGATCGACGGTGACTTCACCCGGGTCGCCCGGGCCTACCGCCGGGTCGGCGTCTTCCCCGAGGACGTCGGTACCGACGAGGAGCTGGGGATGCGCCTGTCGATGATCCTCGGGCCCATGCTCGAAGCCGGCATCGGGGGCATGAACCTCGGCGAGATGCTCAAGATGAGCATCGACCTCATGGACAACTACGGCGCCAAGGGTCCCCGGGAGATGGTGCTGGTGGCCAAGCAGCTCGCCTACATGGAGCGCTACGCCAAGGGCATGGCCCCCGACTACCGCATCATCCAGGACCTCTACCTGATCAAGAACATCTTCCCCGAGGCGGTCGAGGCGAAGGCGGCCGAGCTGGGCGTCGAGATCCCGGCCTGACGGCCCGTCCGTGTGGCACGGTCTCGCCATGGACACACCGTGGCAGGGAGATGCGGTCTCGTTGGTCGAGGCCTTCCGTTCCGGCGATCGGTCGCCGGCCGAGGAGCTCGAGGCGACGCTCGCCGCGATCGAGCGTTCGGAGCTGAACGCGTTCAGTCACCTCGATCCCGACGCCGCCCGGGCTGCGGCGGCCGCCGCCGACGTGACCCAGCCCTTCGGGGGAGTGCCGATCGGCGTCAAGGAGCTCGAGCGGGTGACGGGGTGGCCCGACACGCACGCGTCGGTGGCCCTCGCCGACCAGGTCGCGACCTACACCGACACCCGGATCGAGCGTTTGGTCGGTGCCGGCGGCGTGCTGGTCGGGCTCACCACGGCCAGCGAGTTCGGTGGCGTCAACCAGACCTGGACCAAGCTCAACGGCGCGACCCGCAACCCCTGGAACCCCGACCGGACCCCAGGTGGCTCATCCGGCGGATCGGCCGCCGCGGTCGCCGGCGGCCTGGTCACCGTGGCCACGGCGGGTGACGGCGGTGGGTCGATCCGCATCCCCGCCGGCTTCTGCGGCCTCGTCGGCCTCAAGTGCACCTGGGGCCGGATCCCACGCGGCCCGCACATCGGGCCCGGCAACCTCACGGCCGTGCCCGGCTGCGTGAGCCGGTCGGTGCGCGACACCGCCCGCTGGTTCGACGTCTCCAACGGCTTCGACGCCCGCGACCCGCTGAGCCTGCCCCGCGTCGAGGGCTGGGAGCGTGACCTCGGCACGTTCCTCCCCGATCTGCGCGGCAAGCGGGCCGCCGTGGTCGTCGATGTCGGCAACGCCGTCATCGCACCCGAGGTCGTCGAGCTCGTGACCGCCGCCGCGGAGGACCTGATCGCCCTGGCCGGCCTGGCGCGGGTCGACGTCGCCGTGCGGTTGCCTCGGGCCGGGGCGGCGTGGGGGATCTCCGGCGGCATCGGCCTGGTCGAGACGCTGGGCGACCGCTGGCCCGACCGAGCCGACGACCTCACCCCCGCGATGCGGGCCGGCGTCGAAGCCGCGCTCACGCACTACGACGCCCAGGCCGCGGTGAAGGTGGAGCGGCGCCGCATCGAGCTCAACGAGGCCATGGCCGACCTGTTCGAGCAGGCCGACGTGGTGCTCGCATCCACCAACCCCGACGTGGCGTTCAACGCCGAGGGTCGCCAGCCCTCCACGTTCGGCGGACTGGAGGCCAAGCCGATCAACCACGGGGCGCTGACCATCCCGTCGAACATCTACGGCAACCCCGCCATCTCGATCCCGATCGGTACCGCGTCCGACGGGCTCCCGGTCGGCCTCCAGGTGCTGGCCCCGCACTTCCAGGAGCAGCTGCTGCTCGATCTGGCGCTCCTCATGGAACGCGAGCGCCCGTGGCCGCTCGTCGCCCCCGGCATCCCGGGGTGAGGCGGCGGGGGACCGGGGTAGGTTCGACCCATGGCTGACTTCCTCACCGACATCAAGACGCTGCGTGAACGGGCTCGCCAGCAGATCGAGCAGGGTCCGATCACGTCGTCGTACGGCGCTGATCGTGAGCGGGTCATCGAGGTGCTCAACGAGGCCCTCGCCACCGAGCTGGTGTGCGTCCTGCGCTACAAGCGGCACTACTACACGGCGTCGGGGCTCAACGCCGAGCCGGTGGCGGCCGAGTTCCTCCAGCACGCCACCGAGGAGCAGGGTCATGCCGACCAGCTCGCCCTCCGGATCACCCAGCTGCAGGGTGAACCCAACTTCGATCCCGACGGCCTGACCACCCGCAGCCACGCCGAGTACGTGGAGGGAGTCGACCTGCTCGACATGATCAAGGAGGACCTGGTCGCCGAACGGATCGCCATCGAGTCCTACTCGGAGATCATCCGCTGGCTGGGCGACAAGGACTCCACCACCCGACGCATGCTGGAGGACATCCTCGCGGTGGAGGAGGAGCACGCCGACGACCTGCTCGGCTTCCTCGAGGAGTACGACGTCGGCTAGCCCGCTCCGGCGGCTGCTGGGCGGTCTCGCGGCCGCGTTCCTGCTGGTCCCGGCGTGCTCGTCGGACCACGCGATCCGACGCGGCCCCGACCACCACCGCGGCGGCTCCCGCCGCCACGACAACGACGACCACCGAGGCGCCGGTCGAACCGCTCGATGCCGCGTCACTCGGCCCGTTCGCCGTCGGCCGTCGCACGGTGACGGTGGTCGACGCCTCCCGCGACGACCGCGCCCTCACCGTCGACATCTGGTACCCCACCGACGCCACCGGCGGCGATCCGTCGACCTACACCTTCGCTCCCGGCATCGCGTACGACTCGCCGGTCGCCCTCGACTCGCCGTCCGTCTCGCGTGCAGGCCCCTTCCCGCTCGTCGTCTACAGCCACGGCAGCGGCGGGCTCCGCTACGTCGCCTCGTTCTTCACCGAGACGCTGGCCTCCCACGGCGTCGTGGTGGCCGCGCCGGATCACGCCGGCAACACCGCCATCGACGAGCTGGTCGGGACGAGCGATCCGCCCGACGTGATCGCGCGGAACCGGCCGGCCGACGTGTCGGCGGTGATCACCGGCCTGCTCGACGGTTCGGTGGCGCCCGACGTCAGCGCGGCCGTCGATGCGACCCACATCGGCGTCGTCGGGCACTCCTTCGGCGGTTACACCGCGCTGGCCATGGGCGGGGGTGCCGCCGCGTTCGACGTCGCGCCGGACGAACGCGTCGACGCCGTCGTCGCCATGGCACCGGCGGCCGTGCTGCTCAGCGACGAGGACCTCGCGGCCCTCGACGTCCCCACGATGGTGCTGAGCGGGACCCTCGACACCACCACGCCGATCGATCCCAACACGGACCGGGTCGCCCGACTGGTGACCGGGCGACCACTCGACCGGGTCGACCTGGTGGGTGCCACCCATCAGAGCTTCAGCGACGCGTGCAGCTACATCGATCTGCTCGGGTCCCTACCGGCGGCGACCCAGCAGCTGCGGGACTTCGTCGCGGGCACGGCCGGGCGGGCGTGCGATGCCGACGTGCTCGACGTCGACGATGCCCACGACCTGATCAACACCTACGCCATCTCGTTCCTGCTGGCCGAGCTCACCGGTTCGGCGGCGGCCCAGGCGAACCTGGATCCGGCCCGCGCTCCCGACACCGTGCGGTTCTCCGCCGAGTGACCCGCGCTCAGGATCGGACCCGTTCGGCGTCGAGGTGCCGGTAGCCGGCGATGGAGACGGCCCTCCTGGGTCATCGCGTTGCGCTGGCGCAACACCACAGCCCCGAACTGCCGGTCAGCTGGCTAGCCCGAGGTCTCGGGCTGTCGCGAGGAGATCAGCCGGACTCGCCGGCGAGGCGCCGGTGCCGGGCACTGCGGGGCTCGGGGTCGGTGTCGAAGTGCGGGATCACCTTGGTCCCGAACAGCTCCACCGTCTCCTCCACCAGCTCGAACGGGTACGCCGTGCCCGTGGGCCCCATGATGAGCTGATCGACGCCGATGGCGTCCCACTTCTCCAGCGCCTCGACGCACTGGTCGGGGGTGCCGACGATCGAGGTGCCCTTCTCGAACCCCTTCTCGAGCTGCTCGAGCGTCGGGTCGGGGATCTCGGTGGGCCAGTCAGGGATGCCGGGCGGCTTGGGGAAGGTGTCGAGGTACTTGAACACCAGGCTCTGCTGGCGGCCGTTGCGCGACCTGGTCATCCAGTCCCGCGCCGCGTCGCCGTCCTCGAGGCACATGAAGCTGGTGGCGATGGCCACGTTGTCGTTCACGTAGTCGCCCACCGGGTCGGCGTCCTGCACCGTCTCCTTGTACAGCTCGACCAGCGGCTTCATCTTCTCGGGGGAGCCGCCGGTGAAGCAGATGACGCCCAGCCCGAGCTTGGCCGCCTTCTCGAACGTCTCGGGGTTGCCGGCCGCCACCCACATCGGGGGATGGGGCTTCACGTAGGGCTTGGGGAGCACGTTGCGTTCGGGCATCGAGAAGAAGCGCCCGTCGAAGGAGTAGCTGTCCTGGCTCCACATCTTGCGGAACTCGGGCATGACCTCGTCGAACATCTCCTTGGTGAGGTCGGGGTCGGAGATGCCGAAGCCGCCCTGCTCGGTGGTGGACGAACCCCGGCCGGTGCCGAAGTCGAAGCGACCCCCGCTGAGGTGATCGAGCATGGCCACACGCTCGGCGATGCGGGCCGGGTGGTTGACCGGTGGCGTGACGTTGATGATGCCGGAGCAGACCCGGATGTTCTGGGTGCGGGCCAGGATGTACGGCATCACCACCTCGTTGGCCGAGATGTGGCTGTACTCGGTGAGGAAGTGGTGCTCAGTGACCCACACGTACTTCCAGTTGGTGCGGTCGCCGACCTCGGCGACGCGGGTCTCGTCGACCAGGCGGCGGTGCTCGGCGGTGTCGTCGCGGCCCTCGAGGTAGTCGGGTACCCAGCCGCCGATGAAGAGTCCGAATTCCATGGCCGGGCAGTCTTTCACAGGATCTGACACCGCGTCAGATTCCACGCCGTCCCGGTCCCGACACCCCTCGCGTTCTGGTCGGTCATCGGTCGCTCGTAGTGGCGCGTCGACCCACCAGAACGGGGTTTTTCGGGGTCAGGCGGCGGTGTCGAACTCGGTGAGGACGCGGTCGCCTTCGGGGTGCTGCATGATCCGCTCGACGAGCACTCGGCGCTGTTCCTCGGCCTGCAGCCTGGGCTGGTCCACCGTGGCCCACTCGACCAGGTCGTGCCAGAACCGGTCGATGACCTCGGCGCCGGTGATGGTGCCGCCGTCGACGGTGCGGAACGTGCACGACCGGATCTCGCCCAGGTAGAGGCGCAGCGAGCTGACGTGGATCTGCTCGTCGGTGCGGATGCGGCCGATGATCTCGGCGGCCTCCTCGGCCTGCTCACGGCGACCCGGGAACAGGTCGGGGGTGCGCAGGATGGCCTGAGTCTCCGAGAAGCCGAGCTCGGCCCGGAACTCGATGAGCAGCAGGTTGGCCAGGAACGACACCACGCCCTCGATCTCGGGCGGTAGTTCGGGGATGCGCCGGTCGGTGTCGGGACGGGCGATGTTCTCGGGCGGTTCCACGTCGGGGAAGGCGCCCTCGCCGAAGGCGAGGTCGCGGGCCGCGAACCACATCTCGTCGTGGCCGCCGATGCCCTGGTCGGGCTGGCCGCCCTCGTCGATGCCGTGGGCCAGCAGCAGGCCCTTGTTCAGGTGGCCGATGCCCATCTCGGAGATGTCCTCGACGATCACCGGCTGGAGGTCGGGGAAGGTGACCTCGGCCAGCAGGCGCCCCTTGGCCTCGATCTTGCCGATGATGGTGAGGCTGTTCCAGAAGCTCTCGCCCAGGTCGTTGCGCAGCAGCACGCGAGCTTGCTCGATGTTGGGCAGCCGCGTGCCGGTGAGGAGGGACGCGTCGGCGTCGAAGAGCTCGCCACCGCGCTCCGCCAGCGCGGCCGTCCAGTTCTCGACCGCCGGGCCCCGCACCGCGGTGCGGGGCGGCTGGTAGGTACCGTCGGCCAGGAAGCCCCCGTGCATGCGCCGGCCGGCCACCATCTGGGGCCGGGCGTAGTCGTGCTCGGTCATCAGTTCGGCTTCGGTGAAGGTGAGCTGGGTCATCGCTGGGTTCCCCCTGGTACGGGCCACGACGGGCGGCGTTCCGCACGGTAACAACCGTTATCGGCGGCTGTCACGTGCCGGGTTGGCATCCTTGACCCGTCCATGGCTGCACCGACCGCACCGATCTCGCCGACGTATCCGGCCGAACTGCCGATCTCGGCGCGCCACGACGAGTTGTTGGCGACCATCCGCGACCACCAGGTGGTCGTGGTCGCCGGTGAGACCGGGTCGGGCAAGAGCACGCAACTCCCCAAGATCTGCCTGGAACTGGGCCGGCGACGCATCGGTCACACCCAGCCCCGTCGCATCGCGGCCCGGGCGGTGGCCGAGCGGGTGGCGGAGGAGCTCGACGTCGAGGTGGGTGGACTCGTGGGCTACGCCGTCCGCTTCACCGACCGGGTCGGCGCCGACACCCGGCTCAAGGTGATGACCGACGGGATCCTGCTCAACGAGCTCCAGCGCGACCGGACCCTGTCGGCCTACGACACGATCATCGTCGACGAGGCCCACGAGCGGAGCCTGAACATCGACTTCATCCTCGGCTACCTCCGTCAGCTGCTCCCGCGCCGGCCCGACCTGAAGGTGATCGTCACCTCGGCCACCATCGACACGGAGCGCTTCGCCGCTCACTTCGCCGGCGACGACGGTCCGGCACCGATCATCGAGGTCTCGGGCCGGACGTATCCGGTGGACGTGCGCTACCAGCCGGTCGACGAGCGGGAGGACGAGACGCAGGCGATCGCCGACGCCGTGGCCGGCCTGCTCCGCGAGGTGCCGGGCGACGTGCTGGTGTTCCAGTCGGGCGAGCGGGAGATCCGCGACACCGCCGACGCCGTCGAGGGGCTGGGCCTGCGCGACACCGAGGTGCTTCCCCTCTTCGCCCGCCTGTCGGCCGCCGAGCAGCACCGGGTGTTCTCGTCCCATTCCGGCCGACGGGTCGTCATCGCCACCAACATCGCCGAGACCTCGCTCACCGTGCCCGGCATCCGATCGGTGGTCGACCCCGGCTCGGCCCGGATCTCCCGGTACAACAAGCGGACCAAGGTCCAGCGCCTCCCGATCGAGCCGATCTCCCAGGCGTCGGCCGACCAGCGGGCCGGCCGCTGCGGCCGGGTCGCCCCCGGCGTGTGCGTCCGGCTCTACGCCGAGGACGACTACGGCGCCCGGCCCGAGTTCACCGAGCCGGAGATCCTGCGCACCAACCTGGCGTCGGTCATCCTGCAGATGACCGCCCTCGGGCTGGGTGATGTCGAGTCCTTCCCCTTCGTCGAGCCACCCGATCGGCACAACATCGCCGACGGCGTGACCTTGCTCGAGGAGCTCGGCGCGCTCCAGACCGATCGTCCCGCCCACGACCGACGCTTGACCCGGCTCGGGAAGCGGCTGGCCCGCCTGCCCCTCGACCCCACCTTCGGGCGCATGGTGCTCGAGGCCGAGCGCAACGCCTGCGTCCACGAGGTCATGGTGATCGCCGCCGCGCTGTCCATCCAGGATGTCCGCGAGCGCCCCAGCGGCCAGGAGCAGGCGGCCGGGGAGTTGCACGCCCGGTTCGCCGTTCCCGGGTCCGACTTCCTCGGTTTCGTGGCGTTGTGGGACCACCTGAAGGCCCGCCAGCGGGCGCTGTCGTCGGGGGCGTTCCGGCGCGAGGTGCGTTCGGAGTTCCTCCACTTCGTGCGCATCCGGGAGTGGCAGGACGTCTACACCCAGCTCCGCCAGGTGGTCCGGTCCCTGAAGATCGAGATCAACACCACGCCCGCGGCCGAGGACGCGATCCACCGTTCGCTGCTGGCCGGCCTGCTCGCCAACGTCGGCCACCGCGACGACGAGGCGCGGCCTGCCGGAATTCATCGGGGTGCGGAACGCACGCTTCGCCATCGGCCGGCGATCGGTGCTGGCCAAGAAGCCGCCGAAGTGGGTGATGGCGGCCGAGCTGATCGAGACCAACCGGATGTGGGCCGGCACCGTCGCCACCATCCAGCCGGCCTGGATCGAGCACGCCGCCCGCCATCTGATCCGACGCACCTACGGCGACCCGTACTGGAACGCCGAACGCGGCACCGCCCAGGTGGTCGAACGCGTCCACCTGCGCGCGCTGACCCTGGTGGACGGCCGGGCGGTGAACCTCGATCGGGTCGACCGCTCGATGGCCCGCCAGCTGTTCGTCCTCCACGCCCTCGTCCGGGGCGAGTGGGAGACGCATCACCCCTTCGCGGCCCGCAACCGGGCGCGGATCGACGAGGTGCGGGCCATGGAGGACCGGGCTCGGCGGCGCGACATCCTCGTCGACGAGGACGCGGTCTTCGACTTCTACGACCGGCGGATCCCCGACGACATCACCGATGTCCGCCGCTTCGACCGCTGGTGGCGTGACCAGGTCGGCGAGCATCCCGAGCTGCTCGACCTCTCGGTCGACGACCTCGTGGACCCCCACGTCGATGGCGTCGACGACATGGCGTTCCCCACCAGCTGGTCGGCCGATGAGCCCACGGGCACACGCATCGAGTTGCCCATCGACTACGAGTTCGATCCCGGCAGCGTCCGCGACGGCGCCTGGTTCGAGATCCCGGTCGCGATGGTGAACCGCACGGACCCGGAGCCGTTCGAGTGGCTGGTTCCCGGTCTCCGGCTCGAACTGGTGACCGCCCTGCTCCGGGCGCTCCCCAAGGCGGTGCGCCGCGACCTGGTGCCGGCACCCGACCGGGCGGCCGAGGCGGTCGAGCGCATCGACCCGGACGACGGCCCGCTGCGCGAGGTCCTCGCCCGCGAGCTGAGCCGGATGGCCGGGGTGGTGGTCGAGCCCGCCATGTGGGACGGCGTGGCGCTGCCCGAGCACCTCCGGCCCCACTTCCGGATCCTGGGAGACGGAGGTGCGGTGCTGGCCGAGGGAACCGACCTCCCGGCCCTCGAGCGCCGTCTCCGCGCTCGGGTCCGCTCCACGGTGGCCTCCCAATCGCCGGAGCTCGAGCGCGACGGCCTCACGTCGTGGACCATCGGAGACCTGCCGCGCGTCGTCTCGAGCGAGGTCGGCGGCCTCGTGGTGGAGGGGTATCCGGCCCTGATCGACTGCACCGACCGCGTCGGTGTCCGGGTCCTCGCGTCCCGAGAGGAGCAGCAGGCCCTGCACTGGAACGGCACCCGCCGGCTGCTGGCGCTGCAGATCCCCAAGCCGGCGCGCACGCTCCAGCGGCTCCTCGATCCCCGCGTGCTCCTCGGCCTGGCCACGGCACCCCACGGAACCGTCACCGCGGCCACCGACGACGCCCTCCACGCCGTGCTGGACGCCGTCATGTTGGACGAGGGCGGGCCGGTCTGGGACGAGGCCGCGTTCGCCCGGCTGCTGGCTGCGGTCGAGGCGCGCTACGTCGACGACCTCGCCGGCGTGGTCACCGCCATGTCCGACGCCGTCACGCGGGCGGGACACCTCCGGGAACGGCTCGTCCAGCCCGCGCCGGCCGAGTGGGGTCCGGCTCTCGACGACGTCACCGACCAGCTGGCCGGCCTGGTGTTCGACGGCATGGCCCTGACCATCGGCGCCGCCCGCCTGCTCCACGTCCCTCGCTACCTGCAGGCGATCGACGTCCGCCTCGACCGGCTGCGGGAGGGCGTCCGATCCGACACCGAGCGTCTGCTGACCGTGCGACGCCTGCTGGCCGAGCACGCCGCACTGGTGGCGGACCGAGGGCTCACCGCGGCGCTCGACGACGTGCGCTGGCAGATCGAGGAGCTGCGGGTGCAGTTGTTCGCCCAGCAGCTCGGCACGGCGGAGACGGTCAGCGCCCAGCGCATCCGCCGCGCCCTCGACCGCATCCGACGAAGCTGAGCATCCCCGGCCCGCTCACCTACGCTCCGCCGGCATGGAGAAACATGTCGAGGTGTCCCGAACGATCAAGGCGTCCCCGGAGGCGGTGTGGAACGCCATCTCGGACGTCACCCGCATGGGGGAGTGGTCGCCCGAGTGCCACACCTGCGAGTGGAACGACGGCGCCACCGGTCCCGCGGTGGGCGTGATGTTCACCGGTCACAACCGCAACGGCGAGTACGAGTGGACGACGGAGGCCCTGATCACCGCGTGCGAGCCGGGCCAGCGGTTCGCGTTCGACGGCGTCTTCGGCGACCTGCACTTCTCGAAGTGGTCGTACACGATCGAACCGACCGACGACGGGTGCATCGTCACCGAGATCTGGGACGAGGGCCGTCCGGACAACGTGATCGAGATGACCAAGTCCATCTCCGGCGTCGCCGAACGTGGGTCGCACAACCGCCGGAACATGGAGGCAACCCTGGCCCGTCTGGCCGCGGCGGTGGAGTGACCCCACCCCCGTTGCGTGTGGTGGGTCTGGCAGGGTGAGCGGATGCTGAGCTCCTGGGACGACTACCCCGTCCACCAGGTCGCCGAGCCCGTCCGCCACGTCGGGACCAGCGACCGGAACTTCTACGACCGCTACTACTTCAACCTCCACTCGTGCAGCGACGAGTTGTTCGCGGTGATCGGGATGGGCATGTACCCGAACCTCGGCACCCATGACGCCTTCCTCACCGTGCGCCGGGGCGACACCCACCACGTGGTGCGGGCCAACCAGCTCCTCGTGGATCGCATGGACACATCCGTCGGACCGTTCCGGATCGAGATCGTGGACCCCCTCCGATCGCTGCGCATCGTGTGCGACGCCCCCGACCTGGAGTTGTCGTGCGACCTGCGCTGGGACGGGGTGTTCGAGCCCTGGATCGAGCCTCGCCACTACTCCCGCAAGCACGGGCGCGTCGTCTTCGACACCTGCCGCTTCGCCCAGAACGGCCGCTGGACCGGAACGCTCCGGGTCGGTGAGGAGCACTTCGACGTGACCCCCGACCGGTGGTGGGGGGCGCGGGACCGCTCGTGGGGGGTCCGCCCCGTCGGCGAACCCGAACCGGCCGGGATCCAGACCGAGCCGGTGATGACCGGCATGTGGAACTACGTTCCGATGCAGTTCGACGACCACTCGATCCTCGTGCTGGTGCAGGAGGAGGGGAACGGTCACCGCGTGATGGACGAAGCGGTCCGCATCTGGCACGACCCGGGTCGCGAGGCCGAGTGGCTGGGCTCGCCGCGACCGGTGCACACCCTCGAACCCGGGACCCGGCTGGTGCGCCGACCCTCCACGTTCCGCCTGCCCGATGCCCCCGGCGGACCCATCGACATCACCTGCACGCCGCTCGTCCACAACTACCTCGGCATCGGCACCGGCTACGGGCTCGGCGACGAGTACCGCCACGGCATGTACCTGGGTGACGAGCCCACCGTGGAGGGGAAGTCCTGGGCGATGGAGGAGCTGGACACCTGGGCGTGGTGGGCCATCGTCGAGCACTGCGCCCGGTTCGACTACACCGACGGCGCCGCCGGGACCACCCACACCGGCTACGGCATGTTCGAGCACATGTTCATCGGTGCCTACCCGCCGGTGGGGCTGCCGGCCGGCGACAGCGTCGCTCCCGGCTGAGCTCAGCGCGGCTCAGCGCAGCCGGGCCAGCGCGTCCCCGACCCCGGCGACGTATCCGCCGCCGAACTTGACGGCGTGCACCACCAACGGCGCCAGCTGGTGCAGGGGCACTCGCTCGCGCCAGCCGTCGGCCAGCGGGTACTCGTCGGCGTAGACCCCGAAGCACTCCTCGCCGAAGCCGCCGAAGAGTCGCATCATGGCGAGGTCGAACTCCCGGTGCCCGCCGTGGGCGGCCGGATCGATGAGCCAGCTCGTCCCGTCGTCGCCGACGAGCCGGTTGCCGGCCCACAGGTCGCCGTGCAGCCGGGCCGGGGGTTCCGGTTCGCCGCCGAGGTCGTCGAGGCGATCGGCCACCCGATCCAGGGCGCGCACCGCGTCGGCACCGAGCGCGCCGCCGTCCCGGGCCAAGCGGGCCAACGGGATGAGGCGCTGGGTGGCATAGAACTCGACCCACGTCTCACACGGTTCGTTGGGGAGCCCGCGGCTGCCGGTGGTCCGCCGGTCCTCTCGACCGAACGAGGGCGCGCCGGCTCGGTGCAGGGCGGCCAGGGCGCGACCCAGGTCAGGCTCGGTTGCCGCCGTCCTCGTTCCCTCGACGATCCATTCGAGGGCCAGGTGGGCGGGATCGTCGCCCACGCTGAGCACGTCCGGGACCCGTACCGTCCCCGTCTCGCCCAACCAGTCCAGCCCGGCGGCCTCGGTGGTGAAGAACCCCTCGGGTGGCGCGTCGTGCGTCTTCACGAACACCACGCGCCCGTCGTCCAGCTCGGCCCGGTGCGCCCGGGCCACGTCGCCACCCGACACCGGGGCGAACGTCACGGGGCGCGCCCCAGGCGCTCCTCGAGCAGGTCCGTCAGACGGTCGTCCACGGGACGACGGTAGCGACGAACGATTCAGGCCGGCGCGCCCTCGGATCCGACCATGGCCAGGAAGCAGGCGACCGGATCAGCCCCCGCCGACGAGCTGACCATGCGATCGGCAATGTCGCCGACGACCGGCTGCAAGCGGGACTGCAGGGCGGGTGCCGCCCCGGGTCCGCCGCCGACCAGCACGATGGCGATCTGATCGTGGCGCCGGATCAGTCGATCCTGTGCCCGGATGGACCTGCGGACGAGCCGAACGAGCTCGTCGGCATCGTCGTGCCCCACGGCCAGGGTCACCACCGTGTCGTCGGGGGCGGCATCGGCGAGCACTCGATAGAAGTCGGACGGGTCGTCAGCTCCCATCGCATTGCGTGGGTGAACCGGAGGAACCAACCGGGTCGGTCGCCGTCGCTCGTTCGTCCGGCTCGGCGAGCGGAGCCGCTGGGCGAGGAGCTCGAACTCGGGCTTGTGGACCACCTCGACGAAATCGGCGTCGATCCCGGTGACGCTGTCGAATCCGGTGAACACCAGGACCCGTGGCGGATTCGGTTGGGCCTGCAGGTACTCGATCACCTCCATGCCGGAACCGTGGGCCAGGGCGAGGTCGAGCACCAGGATGTCGGGGCCGAAACGCTCGAAGAGCCGGATCGCTTCCCCGCTGCGATCGGTCTCGGCCACCACCTCACCCACCTCGTCCTCCACGACGCCGGCGATGGCGCGGCGGGCGATCGGATCGTCGTCGCACACCACGGCGCGCAGCGCGCTGGGGGTGATGATGGTCATGGCGGACCAATCGGCACATCTTGATCAGGACTTGAGAATCCGGAGGGGGTCCCGGCCACACTGGAGGCGTGCTGGACCTCACCGTGGCATCGATCCCCGTGTACTTCGGAACGATGGCCGCCGAGCACCGATACCTCCGCAATCGTGCCGCCGAGACCGGACCGACGGCTGGCGACTACACCCCGCAGGACACCGCCACCTCGCTGGCCATGGGCGTTGGTTCCCTGCTGGCGCCGATCGTGGTCCCGAAGCTCGTGCGCCAGGTCGTGCCGGGCCGGGGCAAGTACGCCAAGGTCCTGATCGGGACGGCGGCGGCCGCGGCCGTCGCCACCACGGTGGCGGACCAGATCGTCGAACGGACGGCGAAGCGCCGGCTGAAGCGGGCTGCGGCCAAGACGCGAGCCGTGACGGGGCCGGTTGCGGTCGCCACCGGGACCCTGGCCGCGACCACGTTCTTCGCCTCACGCACCAACCCCGATGCCATGTGGGAGAAGGGCCAGGTCCACGATCGGGGCAGCGGCCCGCTCGCCTGGGCCGCCGCCATCGCCGGCTGGGACTTCATCTACTACTGGAACCACCGGTTCATGCACGAGGTCCGGGGTCTGTGGGCCATCCACGTCGTCCACCACTCGAGCGAGCGGTACAACCTCTCCACCGCACTGCGTCAACCGGTGGCCGACGTCCTCGGCATCTGGGTGCCGTACGGCCTGCTGGCTCGGGCCGGCATCCGCCCCTATCTCATCTCCCAGGCCCGGGCCGTCAACCTCCTGTACCAGTACTGGATCCACACCGAGACGCTCCGGTCGATCGGACCGGCCGAGCGCGTGTTGAACACCCCGTCGCACCACCGGGTCCACCACGGCTCGAACCCGCAGTACATCGACCGCAACCACGGCTCGATCCTCATCGTGTGGGACAAGTTGTTCGGGACTTTCGAGCCCGAGGACGAACCGGTGGTCTACGGGCTGACCAAGAACGTGGGTTCGTTCAACCCGGCCGTGGTGGCCAGCCACGAGTACCGCGACATCGTGCGCGACGTCGCCGGGTCCACCACCTGGCGGGACCGGTTGTCGTTCGTCTTGCGCGGCCCGGGCTGGGCGTACGCCCGCCACCGCGAGGCGGCGTCCGCCGGATCAGCCGCCGACCATCGTGGCGCTGAGCGCCCGGGCGAGGAACGAGGCGATCTGGTCGCGTCGGACGGGGTCGCCTGATCGGTAGGACCCGTCGGCGGTGCCGCCGGCGATTCCGGCTTCGGTCACGGTGTTGATGTCGTACTCGTGGACGTCGCCGGCATCGTCGGCGAAGAAGTCGGTGGTGTGCGGCGCGCCGGCCGGGAGCACGGCCCGAGCCAGCAGCGACGCCATCTGACCCCGGGTCACCGCACTGGCCGGGGCGTACCGGCCGTCGGCCCGCCCGCCGATGATGCCCATCGCGGCCAAGGCGTTGATGGCGGGTTCGTGGACGGACGCGTCGTCGTCGGGGAACGCGTCGGGAGGATTGGTGGGCAGCACGACGCCGGCGCGGGTCAGGTAGCGGGCGAGCAGCGTGGCCATCTGGTCGCGCCGGACCGGCCGCAGTGGGGCGTACGCCGTGGCGGTGACCCCGGTGGTGATCTGGCGCCACGCCATGCAGTCGATCGCCCGGGCGTGCACGCTGCCGGTGATGTCAGTGAACGGCGCCGGTGGTACCTGATCGGCGGGACAGGCGGCATCGAGCGGCACGGCCGGGGGTGGCGCCGCGATCCGGCTTTCCGGAGGCACGATCACCAGCGCGGCTGCCACCGGGCGCTGCCCTCCCTCGGACGGTTGGTTCCGGAGGGAGCCGAAGCCCACGAAGGCGCTCGAACCCCCGCCGTCCAGGTTCAAGGCGTCGGTGGCACCGAGCCAGCGCATCAGCTGGGCGCTGTCCACCAGGCTGAGCCCCGTGCTCCACCCCGGCTGGCGTCCGTCGACGGTGACCAACCACAGCCGGGTCGCGTCCCAACCGATGATCGAGCGGGGATGGATCCCGTCCACGATCTCGGTGGGGAAGCCGTACTCGCTCCCGGTGAGCAGGAGCGGCGAACCGCCGATCACCTCGCGGTAGGTGTCGGCGCCGGGCCGGTAGGTCGCCGTCCCCGCGAAGAGGGCTTCCGACCACCAGTCATCGGTTCGGACGATCTCGTCGGCGCCACTGGCCGACACCACCATCGCCCCCTCCGGGATCGGCCCACTGCCCACCCGCCGGGAGATGGGGGCGAGGGCGACCTCGTCCTGCGAACCCCCGAGGTTCGCCATGACGTACTCCACCGTGTCGCCCTGCGTGCGGGTCTCGGTGCTGTAGCGGCGGTTGAAGATGCTCGTCCGACCCGGGGTCGGCTGGCGGTTCACGTCGACCGGGAGGCTGACGGAACCGGCGGTGATCTCGGGATCGACCGGGAGTGGGACCTCGATCGTTCCCTGCATCGATCCGGACCGGCCGATGAGGAGATGGGCCTCGGGTCCGTAGGGCGGGAGGGGTTGGGTGGCGATGAGCTCGCCGTCGATCTCCACGGCGCCGACCAGCCGACCCTTCTCGTAGCCGTCGACCTCCCAGCGGTCGCCGTTGACCCCGGCGAGGCAGTGCACCTGGGCGCACAGGCTGGTGGTCAGTTTGAGCCCGGTGCCGCCGATGAATTGGTCGCTGGCCAGCACGGTGCGCAGCCGGTAGAGGCCACTGCGCGGCATGACCGCCACCGTGCCCCGCTCGAGGGGGTTGTCGCGGCGGATGGTGAGCAGCTCGACACCCTCGGCCGCCCGCCGTTCGGTGACGTACCAGCCCGCCCCCGCCGGCACCGCGTCCTGGGCATCGGCCGGCCGCGCCCGCAGCGGGGTCATGGCCGCGACCAGTGCCAGCGCCAGGGCAGCCAGGAGCGCTCGACGGATCCGGCTCTTCGACGGGACGGGCGTCCCAGTTCGCCTCATGTTCGTACCGACCCCACCTGCAGGACCCGCCACACCGATCAGCCCGCGGCACCATCATGCCCGATCGGGAGCCGGCGAGGCGGTCAGGGTCCGTCGGTGAGGCCGGCGTCGTCCAGGGCGGCCTCGGTCAGCTGGCGGCCGAGGTCGATGAGCTCGTTCGCCCGGTGGAACTCGAACGTGCGGGCGCTCGACTTGGGGATCTCGACCAGCACGTCGGGCGGGTACCCGGCCAGCTTGTAGCTGGTGAGGGTGGCCTGCATGGTCTCGTAGGCCAGGTTCATGATGTCGAGCCGTCCGAACTCGGCGATCTCGTCGGGACCGGAATCGCCCCCGTCGCGCGACAGCTTCGCCCGGACGGTCTCCCAGTCGAGCAGGCGCCCGGCCCGCTGGCGCAGGGCGGCCCACCGCTCGTCGCCGTCGTCGCTGTCGTCGTGCTCCTCGGCCGCGACCAGCGGTCCCGACGGGCGCGTGGGGGTGTGGCGGCGGGTGCCACCGGCCAGGTGCACGGCGATGGTGAGATCGGCTTGGGCCGACAGCGTGGGCAGGATGGGGACCGGGTTCATGAGGGCACCGTCCACCAGCAGCTGGTTGTCGGTGATCACCGGCGCCAGCAACGACGGGATGGCCACCGACGCCCGGATGGCGTCGGCGAGGGGACCGTCCTGGAACCAGACCTCGCGCTGCGACAGCAGATCGGTGGCCACCGCCGTGTAGGCGATGGGGAGATCCTCGATGGCGACGTCGCCGAGCATCTCACCGACCATGGCGAACAACTTGTCCCCGCGGATCGCCCCCATCGACGACAGCGACAGATCGACGAGGCGGAGCACGTCCCGCTGGCGCAGCGTCACGACCCAGTCGCGGTACTCGTCGAGGCGGCCGGCGGCGTACAGGCCGCCGACGAGGGCGCCCATCGAACAGCCCGAGATCGCCACGATCTCGAAGCCGTGGGCCTCGATCGCCTCGAGCGCACCGATGTGGGCGTAGCCGCGGGCACCGCCGCTGCCGAGCACGACCGCGACCTTCGGATGATCCTCACCACGAGCCATGGCTCCATCATGGCGTCGTGACGGTGGTTACCGCTCCAACCGTCCCTTGACCATCGCGGAGACGATCTTGCCGTCGGCCCGCCCGCCGATGGCGGCCATCACCGCCTTCATGGCCTGACCCATCTGGGCCGGCTCGGTGAAGTCGCCCGCGGCCAGGGTGGTGTCGACGATGGAGACGATCTCGGCCTCGCTCAGGCCCGTGGGCAGGTAGGACTCGAGGACGGCCTTCTCGGCCAGCTCGCGGTCGGCCTGCTCGTTGCGTCCCGCCGACCGGAAGGCCTCAGCGGCCTCGTCACGCCGCTTGACCTGGTTCCGCAGCACCGACTCGACCTCGTCGTCGGACAGCTCGTGGGCGCTGTCCCCGGCGACCCGGGCCTCCTTCACGGCGGCGATGGCCGACCGGAGCGTGATCTTGGCCACCTCGTCGCGCGCCTTCATCGCCGCGGTGAGGTCGGTCTGCAGCCGGTCGGCCAGGTTCGCGGGGGCGGCATCGGGCACGTTCGGATCGTAGTCTCGGCCCATGGCCGATCCCTCCGACTACGACGAGTTCGGGCTGTTCCACGAGAACGCCAGCGAGGCCGGACTCGACTGGGCCGGTCCTCCGGTCGTCGATCGGGTGCCGGTCGAGGTCGAAGCGGGTCGGAACCTGAGCGCCCTGCGCTGGGGGACCGGCGCCGCCGAGCTCGTCCTCCTGCACGGCGGCGGCCAGAACGCCCACACCTGGGACACGGTCGCCCTCGCCCTCGATCGGCCCCTCGTCGCCGTCGACCTCCCGGGCCACGGTCACTCCGACGGCGCCAGCCCCGACCGGCCGCGTGGTCCCCGCTCGTTCGCCGAGGACGTGGCAGTGGTCGTCGAGGCCCTGGCCCCGGAGGCGAGACTGGTCGTCGGCATGTCGCTCGGCGGTCTCACCGCCATGGAGCTCGCCGTGGTGGCCCCGGCGCTGGTCCGCAAGTTGCTGCTCGTCGACGTCACCCCCGGCGCGGACCGCGAGAAGGCATCGGACATCATCGCGTTCCTGTCCGGGCCGGAGTCGTTCGCCTCCTTCGACGAGATCATGGAGCGCACGATCCTGTTCAACCCGACGCGCAGCGAGTCGTCGCTGCGTCGGGGCGTGTTGCACAACGCGGTCCGCCAGCCCGACGGTTCGTGGGTGTGGCGTCACCAGCGGTCGGACGGCCCCCACCTCGACGACGACGGCTCCGGGATCGACTTCGCCTCGATGTGGGACGACCTGGCCTCGCTCCGGATGCCGATCCAGCTACTGGTCGGCGACCGATCCACGGTCGTCGACGAGGCCGACAAGGCCGCCTTCGCCCAGCGCCAGCCCACCGCCGACATCATCACGGTGGCCGACGCCGGTCACTCGATCCAGGGCGACCAGCCGGTGGAGCTGGCCCGGAGGATCGAACGGTTCCTCGCCGACTGACTGCCGCGGGTGCCGCGGGGGCGGACGGCATCATGGTGAGGTGCGCCGAGGACTAGCCGCCGCCCTGTTGGGGATCAGCCTGTGGATCGGTTCCCTGGCCTGGTCGGGCTTCGTCATGACCCGCACCGTGCTCGACCCAGGGCGATCGCAGGACGTCGCCGAGGCGCTGCTCGAGAACGACGCCGTGCGGGCCCAGCTCGTGGCCAACATCGCCAGCGGGATCGAAGCCGGCCTGCCCGACGGTGCGCGGGTCGACCGCGCCACGCTCGAGTCCGGGGCCGAGGCAGCCCTCGACTCCCCGGCGGTCAAGACGCTGGTGCTCGACGCGCTGATCCGCTCCCACCAGGCGTTCCTCGGTGAGGGAACCGCGCCCAAGTCGATCGACGGTGGCGCGTTCGGCGCCGCGGCGCGCCAGTCGATCGTCGACGCCCATCCGGAGCTCGACGGCCTGTTGCCCGCGGCGCCGTCGTTCGAGGTGCCGCTGCCCACCGATCGCATCCCGAACCTGGGACCGGTCCGTCGGGGCCTGCTCACCGCCGTCCCGATCCTCGCCGGCATCGCGGTCATCGGCGCCGGCCTCGCCCTGCTCGTCACCACCGACCGGCCGGGTGTGGTCCGGCGGGCCGGCTTCTGGGCCCTCGGTCTGTCGGCGTTCATCCTCGTGGTGGCCTACGGCATCCCGGCCGCGGCGCGACAGGTCGCGCCCGACCAGGCGGAGGTCATCGCCGCCCTCATCGGGGCCCTGGCCGCCGCCACCCGGGGGCCGGCGTTGGCGCTGGCCGGTGCCGGGCTGGCCGGACTGGTCGTGTCGTTGTTCTGGAAGCCGGCCTCGTCGGTGATCCGATCCGAGCGGCCTGCGCCCGTCGTCGCCGGCCCGCCGCGGCGACCACGCCGCGACGTGCCGGTTCGCGGCCGGCGGCCCGGTCGCACCACCACCACGGCGCCGATCCCGATCGTGCCGTCGGCCGCCGGACCGATCGACACCACCCGGGTGCAACCCGCGGCCGCGCCGCCTGTCTCGTCTCGGCCACCACAGCCGCAGCGGGCGGCCCGGGCCAACGCCCGTTGGGTCGAAGGAGTCGGGTGGGTCCACGACGGAACCGACGCCATTCCCGACTCGGCTCGTTGGATCCCCGGGGTGGGGTACGTGCTGGAGGACGAGTGACCCGTCAGCCCCGGGCCCGGACCACGTTGAGGAAGCGTTCGACGCCGGCCACGGCTGCCGTGGTTCGGTTCGAGGCGAACACGTCGAAGGCGTGCTGGGCGCCGGGATACTCGACGTAGACCGCCGGGTTGCTCGACTCCTTGCGGAGCAGGTCGACCATCGAGCGGGCCTGCTCCACCGGCACCAGCGAGTCGTTGACCCCGTGGAGGAACATGAACGGCACCGCGTCGCTGCGGACGTGCGTCATGGTCGAGGCCTGCTCGAACACGTCGCGCGCGTCGACGAAGCTGTCCTGCACGACCCGTTGTTCGAGGAACTCGAGGATGTCGGCCCGACCGGTGCCGTCGCGGTTGGTCCAGTCGTAGACCCCGTAGAACGGCACCGCGGCCCGCACCGACGTGTCGGCTTCCTCGAACCCCGGTTGGAACTGGGGATCGTTGGGGGTGAGCGCGGCGAGCGAACACAGGTGCCCGCCGGCCGAACCGCCGGTGATCGCGACCCAGTCGGGATCACCGCCGTAGTCGGCGATGTGGTCCTTGACCCAGCCGAGGGCCCGCTTGACGTCGACGATGTGGTCAGGCCAGGCCGACCGCGGGCTGAGCCGGTAGGTGATCGACACGCAGACCCAGCCTCGCTCCACCAGGTGGGTCATCAGCGGGTAGGCCTGGCCCTCCTTGTCGCCGGTGACCCATGCGCCGCCGTGCACCTGCACCAGCACCGGGGCCTTGGCGTCGGCCGGCAGGTCGGGGCGCTTCCACACGTCGAGGGTGCTGCGGCGGCCGAAGTCGTCGTAGGCGATGTGGCCATCGGTGACGTACCGGGTCCGTGCTCGTGGCGTGGGAACCAGCGGGAGGTCGGTACGCGTGGGCGTCAGCGGGTTCGACGCCATCCGGGACCGGTAGTCGGCGCCGAGCTCGTCGGTCAGGGCCAGCTCGACCAGGCGTTCGGCGTCGAGCGACTCGCGATGGATCCGGTAGAGACCGGCGATCGCCGCGCCGGTGAGCGCGAGGCCGAGCTTGCCGGAACGGGACCGGTGGACGCCCCGCGCCACCCCCAGCGCCGCCGAGGCGCCGTAGGCGGCGGCATGGTGGAGGGGCAGCTCCGACGGCGGTAGTCCGAGGGCGAAGGACGGAACCGATCCCCATCCGCTGCGGGCGAACGACGAGCGGGCGTTGAGCGTGCTGAGGGCGCGGGCAGCGCTCCAGGCCAGGTACTTGGTGCCACGTTCCATGGCCACAACCTAGAGGTCAGGGGGGCGGGCCCGGCTGGGCGCCACCCGTGGCGGCTCGTGGGGCATCTTCGGGTAGACGGGCGGCCACGGGGCATCGCCGGTGCCGGCGGCGATGTCGGCCCGGAACCGGTCGAGCAGGGGCTCGATGCTCTGCGGATGGTCGTTCATGCCGGCCCACGGATCGCCGAGAGCCTCCAGGCGATCGGCCACCACGGGGATGGTCAGCGCGTCGGGTTCGATGGTGCCGAGCTCGTCCCAGCCGAACGGCGTGGACACCTGGCCGCCGGGACGGGGACGGACGCACCACGCGCCGAAGACCGTCTTGTGGGGGGCGTTCTGGTTGAAGTCGACGAAGACGCGAGCGCCGCGCTGCTCCTTCCACCACGCCGCGGTGATCAGCTCGGGCCGGCGGCGCTCCAGCTCCCGCGCCACCACGACCGCGGCGGCGCGGACGTCGTAGGAGTCCCACCGGGGGAGGAGCCGCACGTAGACGTGGATGCCGCGGTTGCCGGTGGTCTTCGGGAACGCGGCGATGCCGAGCTCGTCGAACAGGCGGTGCAACTCGTGGGCCGCCTCGCGCAGCATCGGGAAGTCGACGCCGGGACTCGGGTCGAGGTCGATGCGGAGCTCGTCGGTGTGGGCGGGGTCGTCGGCGAGCAGCGGCCACGGGTGGAACCCGAGGCATCCCATGTTGACGGCCCAGGCGAGGTGGGCGATGTCGGCCGCCACCATGGCGTCGGACGTCGTACCGTTCGGGGTCGACATCACCGCGGTCTGCAGCCACTCCGGTGCCCCCTTCGGCACCCGCTTCTGGAAGAACGACTTCCCGTCGGCCCCGTCGGGGAACCGCTGCATGAGCGTGGGCCGCCCACCCATCGTGCGCATGATCGGCTCCGCCACCCGGAGGTAGTGGTGGACGAGGTCGAGCTTGGTCTCGCCGCGTTCGGAGAAGAACACCTTGTCCGGGCTGGTGATCCGGACGTCGCGACCGTCGATCTCGAGCATCACGGGTGCTGGCTTCGCCACGCCGGCACGGTACCTGTGGCTACCGTGCCGCCGATGGAGCAGGTCCACGTCCTCGGCAATCCGGCGGCCCGCGGCGGCACGGGTGATGTCGAGAAGGTGGTGGCCCAGGTCTCCGCCGCGGGCCACGAGGTCCGCCTCCTCGAGGCGACCTCGGCCGAGGCGTCCGAGCAGGTGGCAGCCGATGCCGTCGCCGCCGGCGCCCGACGGCTGGTGGCCGTCGGGGGCGACGGGCTGGTGCGCATCGCCGTGCGGGCGGTGGCCACCACCGACGTGGTCCTCGGCATCGTGCCGCAGGGGACGGGCAACGACTTCGCCCGGGCTCTGGGGTTGCTCGACGGCGGGTTGGACGACCACGTCCGCCGCGCCCTCGAGCCGGCGACGGGAGTGGACGCCATGCGCACGACCTGTGGCTGGGTGGCCAGCGTCGCCACCATGGGCTTCGCCGGCGACGTCACGGCGCGAGCCAACCGGCTGCGCTGGCCCCGCGGCGGGCAGCGCTACACCGTGGCCACCCTCCTCCAGCTCCCCCGGTTGCGCCGGCTGACGGCCACGGTCGAGGTCGACGGCGAGACCCACGCGGCCGACACCACCATGCTGTCGATCGGCAACACCGCCTACTTCGGCGGCGGGATGAAGATCTGCCCCGACGCCACCCCCACCGACGGCCTGCTCCAGGTCGTCGTCATCGGGGCCGTCGGACGGGGCACCTTCCTGCGGGTCTTCCCCAAGGTCTTCGGCGGCGGCCACGTCGATCACCCCGCGGTGCAGGTGTACCGGGGACGGTCGGTGACGGTCACCAGCGCCGACGACGTGCTCATGTGGGCCGACGGCGACGAGCTGGGCCCCCTCCCGATCACCTGCGAGGCGGTCAGCGGCGCCGTGCAGGTGGCCGGGGTGCGCCCGGTCAGCCCACCAGGGTGAGCCCGCCGTCGACGACGAGGACCTGACCGGTCGCGTAGCGGTTGCGGAGCAGCGCGAGGGTGGCCTCGGCGCAGTCGTCGGGGGTCGCGCTCCGACCGATGGGCGCCATGGCGGCCACCGCCTCGTGCATCGGCCCCCACGACTCGGTCCACGGCGTGGCGACCAGGCCGGGGGCGACGGCGTTGAACCGAACCGGGGCATGGGACTTCGCCAGCAGCACGGTCATGTGGTTGAGCGCCGCCTTCGACATGGCGTAGGCGATCGACGAGCCCACCGGTCGGACGCCGGCGATCGAGGTGATGGTCACCACGTTCCCGTCGTCGGACTGCTTCAGGTAGGGGAGCGCGGCCTTGGTGAGCGCCAGCGTGCCGAAGACGTTCACGTCGAAGGTCCGGTGGATGATGTCGTCGGTGAGGGCGTCGAGGTCGTCGTGGGGCACCACAGTGGTCCAGCCCGCGTTGTTGACCAGGATGTCGAGCCGGCCGAACCGTTCGATGGTGGCGTCGAGCAGGGCGCGGGACTGGTCCTGGTCGGCGATGTCGGCCTGCACGTAGATCGACTCGGTCGGCAGCGATGCGGCCACGGCCTCGCCGGCCTCGACCGAGGACGACGAGTTGACCACGACCTTGGCGCCCAGGGCGCTGAGCCGCCGGGCGATCTGTTCGCCGATCCCGCTCGATGATCCGGTGATGAGGGCCACGCGTCCCTCGAACTCTGCGGTGTCCGTGCTGCTGGCGCTCATGGGGCTCTGCCTAGCACCCGGTGCCGTTCCGGGATGAGGCTCCTAGCATCGGGGCCATGGAGATGGAGTATCGCCGCCTCGGACGTTCCGGACTCAAGGTCAGCGCGTTGTCGTTCGGGAGCTGGGTCACCTTCGGCCCCCAGCTCGACTCCGGCCTGGCCGCCGACTGCATGGCCGCGGCCTGGGAGGCCGGGGTCAACTTCTTCGACAACGCCGAGTCCTACGCCGGCGGCAAGTCCGAGGAGCTGATGGGCGAAGCGCTCCGCAAGAACGGCTGGGACCGGCGCAGCTTCGTGGTGTCGTCCAAGTACTACATGGGGATCCACGACGGGCCGAACACCCGCGCCACCCTCAACCGCAAGTACCTGCTCGACGCCATCCCCGCGTCGCTCGAACGCATGGGCCTCGAGCACCTCGACCTCGTCTACTGCCACCGAGCCGATCCCGACACGCCCATCGAGGAGACGGTGTGGGCCATGTCCGACGCCATCGAGCGCGGGTGGGCCCTGTACTGGGGCACCTCGGAGTGGACCGCGGACGAGATCCGCGCCGCCTACGACATCGCCGAGCGGCATCACCTGCACAAGCCGGTCATGGAGCAGCCGCAGTACAACATCCTCACCCGGCGCAAGGTCGAGCAGGAGTACGCCCGCCTCTACGACGACATCGGCCTCGGCCTCACCATCTGGTCGCCCCTCGCCTCCGGATTGCTCACCGGCAAGTACGTCGACGGGATCCCCGAGGACTCCCGGGGCGCGCTCGCCGGGTACGAGTGGCTCGGCCACCGCCTGACCGATCAGCAGGCCAACGCCAAGGTCCGGTCCTTCGTCGAGGTGGCCAAGGACCTCGACTGCACCCCGGCGCAGCTCGCCATCGCCTGGTGCGTCAAGAATCCGAGGGTGTCCTCCGTCATCACCGGGGCCAGCAAGGTGTCGCAGGTGGTGGAGAACATGCGGGCCATCGAGGTGGTTCCGCGTCTCACCGACAAGGTGATGGAACGGATCGCAGGCATCGTCTAGATGGCCCGGCCGTGATCGACATCGAGATCCTCGAGTTCGAGCCCGGTGCCGAGGGTCCGGTGGTCGAGGTCATGGAGCAGCTCGCCGACGGGAGCGGCTGGCTCACCCTCGACCCCGCGCTCGACGAGCGGTTCCCCCCGCCCCAGCAGTCACCGCTCGGCAAGCTGCTCAGCGGTCGCGGGCCGGCGGTGCCCCGGGGCAACTGGGTGCCGGCCGACCTCCACCGGCGGCGGCCCGAACCGGTCTCGATCGGCATCCTGCACGCCACCGGAGCGAAGTCGGTCGAACGCCTGGCCGAGAAGGACGTCGAGGTGCCCGAGCGCTGGCGGGTGGTGAGCGACCACGCCAAGCGCGGCCTGGTCATCTGGGTGCCCATCGACATTCCGCACGTCGATGTCCTGCGCTGGACGTGCACGGCGACCCGGGCGCTCACCCGGGTCCCGCTCGAGTCGGGATGGCGCGCGGCCGTCCATCGCCGGTAGTAGAGACTCACGACGTGGCCGCCGATCCCCAGTTCGCGACGTTCGCCGAGATGATGGCGCTCGAGCCCCACGGGCCGGACACCTTCGTCGGGATCGGTCCCCGCTATCCGTGGGGCGGCCTCTACGGGGGCCAGATCGTGGCCCAGGCGCTCCGCGCCGCCGGCCTCACCGTCGAGCCGGGCATGGTGCCCCACTCGGTGCACGCCTACTTCATCCGCCGGGGCGACGACACGCAGCCCATCCGCTTCGAGGTCGACCGCATCCGCAACGGTCGTTCGTTCTCCACCCGGCGGGTGGTCGCCCGGCAGCCGGTCGGCGCCATCTTCAACCTCGCCGCCTCCTTCCAGGTCGCCGAGGACGACGTCGACGTGCAACCGGTGACCCTCGACCCCGACGCCGGGTCGCCCGACGACCACCTCTCCGATGGCTGGAGCCACGTCTTCGACCGCCGCACCGTGGGTGATCGTCAGGGTTTCGGCACCGGCGGGCGGTCGCAGGCCTGGATGCGGATGCGGGAGCCGGTGCCGGACGATCCGCTCCTGCGGGCCTGCGCCTTCGCCTACCTGTCCGACGACCTCCCCACCGAGGGTGCCGTCCTGCTCCACCCCGACCACCGGTCGGTGACGTCGGAGGGCGACTTCGACCGGACGTTCATGAGCGCCAGCCTCGACCACGCCATCTGGTTCCACCGCCCGGCCGACCCCGCCCAGTGGCACCTGCACGAGCTACGCGGCCACAACCTCCGGGGGGCGCGGGGCCTGACCCTGGGCGAGATCATGGCCGCCGACGGCACGCACGTGGCCACCATCGCCCAGGAGGTCGTGCTCCGGCGGGCTCGTCACGGCTGACGGGCGCCGCGCACGAGCCGACCCGGCAGGGCGCCAGTGGCCTCGCCATCGGCGTAGGTCTCCTCGCCGGCGACGATCGTGTGCCGGTATCCGGTGGCCCGCTGCAGCACCCTCCGCCCTCCGGCGGGGAGGTCGTGGTGCATCTCGGGGCGGGCCACGGCGAGCCGGTCGAAGTCGATGACGTTGATGTCGGCCCGCATCCCGGGGGCCAGCACGCCACGATCCCCGAGGCCGACGGTCCGCGCGGTCTCGCGGGTGTGCTGGTTGACCAGCCACTCGAGCTCGAACAGCTGGCCTCGCGTGCGATCCCGGCCCCAGTGGGTGAGCAGGAACGTGGGGAAGCTGCCGTCGCAGATGGTGCCGACATGGGCGCCGCCGTCGGAGAGGCCCGGCACCGTGTCGGGGTGGGCCAGCATCTCGCGGGTGGCGTCGAGGTTGCCCTCGGCGTAGTTGAGGAACGGCAGGTAGAACATGGCGGCACCGCCGTCACCGAGCAGGTGGTCGTAGGCCCATTCCTCCGGCGTCACGCCGGCCCGGGCCGCCTGCGCCACCACCGCGTCCTGCGGATCGGGCTCGTAGTCGGGCGGGTCGCCCAGCGGGAAGAGCCGGTCGAACATGCCGATGAGGCTCCCGCCCAGCTTGCCCCGTTCCTTCTCGCCGGCCTGGGCCTCGAGGACCCGGCGGCGGAAGCCGGGGTCGGCCATGGCGGCCGCCTGCTCGCCCGCCGGTCGGCCGGCGATCTCCCGCCACACCGGATTGGTCATGAACGGGTTCAGGGTGCAGTCGAGCCCGAGGAGCAGCCCCACCGCCCGGGGCGCCACCTGGGCTCGCATGCGGAGGCCGTCGGCGTTGGCCCGGGCGAGCCGGTCGAGGAGGACCCGGAACTGGTCCGGGGCCAGCGGACTCTGCGCCAGCGAGAACGACAGCGGCCGGCCCGACGACCGCATCATCTCGAGCAGCGTCTCGAACTCGTGGTCGACGTCGATGAAGTCCCCGACCATCTGCAGCACACCCGTGCCGGTGGCGCCGACGGCTTCGGCGATGCCCACCAGCTCCGCACGCTCGGCGGTGAGGGTCGGGGTGAACTCGCCGGTGCTGGTGCGGTGGTTGCGGGTCCGTGAGGTGGTGAAGCCGAGCGCGCCCGCCTCGACGCCGGCGGCGGCGATGCGGCCCATCTCGGCGATCTCCTCCGCGGTGGCGGGCTCCTCGTGGTGCGAGCCGCGCTCGCCCATGACGTGGAGGCGCAGGGCGGCGTGGGGCACCTGGGCGGCGACGTCGAGGTCGTGGGGTCGGCCGTCGACCGCGTCGAGGAAGCCGCCGAAATCGGTCCAGTCCCACGACAGGCCCTCGGCCAGCGCGGCGCCGGGGATGTCCTCGACGCCCTCCATCAGCTGGATGAGCCGCTCGTGGTCGGCCGGCCGCACCGGCGCGAAGCCGACGCCGCAGTTGCCCATGACCACGGTGGTGACGCCGTGCCACGACGACGGCTGCAACCGCTCGTCCCAGGTGGCCTGGCCGTCGTAGTGGCAGTGGATGTCGACGAAGCCGGGCGTCACCAGGGCGCCGTCGGCGTCGATCTCCCGACGGCCCCGGCCGTCGACCGCTCCGATCTCGGTGATCACGCCGTCGGTGACGGCCACGTCCGCAGTGCGGCGGGGCGAGCCGGTGCCGTCGATCACGGTGCCGGCGCGGATGACGAGTTCGTGCTCAGCCATGGTTGCTCCTCAGTCGACGAGACACTGGTAGACGGTGGCGTGCAGCTGCCGACGGATCGGGTAGGTCGACGACGGCAGCAGCTGGGTCATCATGATGAACACCAGCTCCTCGAGCGGATCGACCCGGAACACCGTCGATGCCGCCCCGCCCCAGCCGAAGTCGCCGAACGAGCCGAGGGCGCCGTTCTGGGCCGGCGACTGGTTGACGCTGAAGCCGAGCCCGAAGCCGAGCCCTTCCATGATCCCCTCGGCGAAGCCCTGCTGGCCCATGTCGTTGAGGGTCTTGCCGCCCGGCAGGTGGTTGGTGGTCATGAAGTCGACGGTGCGGTTCGACAGGAGCCGGGTGCCGTCGAGCTCGCCGCCGTTGACCAACATCTGGGTGAAGCGGTGGTAGTCGGCCATGGTCGACACCAGGCCGCCGCCGCCGGCCAGCATGGCGGGGCGATCGAGGTAGATCGACCGGTCCCACTTGTCCCAGAGCGCCGTCGCGCCGTCGAGGTGGATGTAGCTCGACGTGAACCGCTCGGTGCGGTCGTCGCCCTCGACCCAGAACGACGTGTCGGTCATTCCCAGCGGGCCGAAGATGCGATCGGCGAAGAACTCGTCGAGCGTCTGCCCGGACACGACCTCCACGATGGCGCCGCACACGTCGGTGCTCATCGAGTAGCACCACCTGGTCCCGGGATCGAACTGCAGCGGGAGGCTGGCCAGCACCTCCATCTCCTCGGCAAGCGACCGTTGCGAGGGCACGAACCCGCCCATCTGGTGCTCGCGGTAGATGGCGTCGACCGCGTGCTGGTTCTGGAAGTCGTACGTGAGACCTGACGTGTGGGTCAGCACGTCGTGGACGGTCATCTCGCGGTCGGGCTCGCGGGTGGTGAACTGGACCTGGTTCCCGCTGACGAAGACCCGGGTCTTCGCGAAGGCGGGGAGGAACCGTGACACGGGGTCCTCGAGCAGGACCTTGCCCTCCTCATAGAGCATCATCAGCGCCACGCTGGTGATCGGCTTCGTCATCGAGTAGATGCGGAAGATGGCGTCGTCACGGATGGGGCGACCGTCGTCGAGGTCGGCCTGGCCGTAGAGGTCGTGGTGCACGATCTCGCCCCGGCGGGCGAGGAGGAACTCGACGCAGGGGAACTTTCCCGAGTCGACGTAGTCGTGGGTCACGGCGTCGATGCGGGCGAGGCGGGCGGGATCGATCCCCACCTCGGCGGGATCGACGGTGGGCGAGAGGGAGGCGGCGACTCGATCTGACATCGTCGTCGACCATACGGGTCGGACCGGTACTTGACCAGTGGGTCAGTCGGCGGCTTCGATGCGGAGGTCACAGCGCACACATCGGGGGAACCAATGACCGCAGTCGAAGCCGCCACCGACGCCGAGCGGGTCGCCGATCTCGTCGACGAGGTGCTCGCCGAGCACGATCCGAAGACGACCGACAAGGTCACCTTCCGGGGCGCGCTCTACGACGCCGGCCTCGCCTGGGTGCACTTCCCCGAGGGGTGGGGTGGTCTCGGGCTGCCCCCGACCATGCAGAAGGTGGTGGAGGAGAAGCTGCGGGCCGCCCATGCCCCCGGCATCGACGCCACCCAGTTCTTCGGCCTCAGCCTGGCCGGCCCGACCATCGTGAGCCATGGCTCGGACGAGCTGAAGTCCCGCACGCTCCGCCGGATGTACACCGGTGAGGACTCGTGGTGCCAGCTGTTCTCCGAGCCCGGGGCCGGCTCGGACCTCGCCGGCCTCGCCACTCGTGCCGTCCGCGACGGTGACGAGTGGATCGTGAACGGCCAGAAGGTGTGGAACACCATGGCCCATCTGGCCGACAAGGGCATGCTCGTGGCCCGCTCCGACCCCGATCAGCCCAAGCACAAGGGCCTGACCTACTTCATGATCGACATGCACGCACCCGGCGTCGAGGTCCGGCCGTTGCGCCAGATCACCGGCGAGGCCGAGTTCAACGAGGTCTACCTCACCGACGTGCGCATCCCCGACGCCGACCGCATCGGCGACGTCGGCGACGGCTGGCGGGTGTCGATGACCACCCTGATGAACGAGCGCACCTCCATCGGGGGCGGCGGTGGCGGCGGTCCTCGGCCGGCCGGCTCCGGGCCCATCGCCGAGGTGGTGCGGATCTGGAAGGACGAGCTCTCCGACCACGAGCGCGCCCCCGCCACCCGCGACCACCTCATGGATCTCTGGATCCGGGCCGAGGTCCTCCGCCTCACCAACATCCGGGCCGGCCAGAACCGCAAGGCCGGCAACCCCGGCCCCGAGTCGTCGATCGCCAAGTTGGCCATCGCCTTGATCAACAAGGACATCTACGAGTTCTGCGTCAACATGCTCGGCGCGCGTGGCCAGGTCGGCTACGACTTCGAGATGCGCCGCGCCGACGCCGTCGGCCTCGAGGGGCCCCCGGGCATGTCACGGAAGATGTTCCTGCGGTCCCGGGCCAACTCCATCGAGGGCGGCACGTCGGAGATCATGAAGAACATCCTCGGCGAGCGCGTGCTGGGTCTCCCCGGCGAGCCCCGAACCGACAAGGACGTCGCCTGGAAGGACGTCCCCCGCTGAGCTAGCGGCCCCGGAATTCGGGGGTCCGCTTCTCGAGGAAGGCCTGGACGCCCTCCTTGTGGTCCTCGGTGCGGAACAGGTCGGCCAGGGTCGAGCTGACCCAGCGGCCCAGGTCGTCCCAGTCCGGATCGAGTGCCTTGCGCAGCCCGCGCTTGAGGGCCTGCACGGCCAACGGCGGACGGGACGCGATCTCCTGGGCCAGCGCCATCGCGACCAGCAGCAGCTCGTCGTGATCGACCACCGAGCTCACCAGGCCGACCCGCTCGGCCCGTTCGGCGTCGATCACCGCACCGGTGAACAGCAGCATGGCCGCCGTCTCCCGCCCCACGAGCTGGGCGAGCCGACCGAGGCCGGCCACGTCTGACACCAGCCCCCGCAGCACGAACAGCTCGCCGAAGCGCGCCCGTTCGGAGGCGATGCGGATGTCGGCCAGCAGCGCCAACTCCATGCCCCAGCCCACCGCCGCCCCGTTGACCGCAGCGATGACCGGGACGTCGGTGTGGAGGAGGGCGTCGGCCGCCGGCGTGAGCCGCGGGGCCCGGGCCAGCCGATCCGACGTGGCCTCGCCCGCGGCCACCATCACCTGCTTCACGTCGTCGCCGGAGCAGAAGGCGGGATCGGTGCCGGTGATCACCAGGCACCGGGCCGTCGTGTCCCGCACGGCTGCTTCGAGGGCGCCGTAGAGCTCGAACGTCAGGGCGTTGCGGGCGTCGGGGCGGTCGAGGGTCAGGACCTCGACATCGCCGACGCGCTCGGTGCGGAGTCCACTGTCAGTCATGCCCCCACTATGGTCCGCGTCATGGCCCTCCGACTCGCCGACATCGACCTGTCCGACCCGACCTTCTGGTCCCGCCCGTGGACCGAGCGCGACGCCGCCTTCGACCTCATGCGGACCGAGGAACCGATCAAGTTCTTCGAGGAACCCGATCTCGAGATCTTCCCGCAGGGTCCCGGGTACTACGCCCTGACCCGCCACGCCGATGTGGTGGAGGCCAGCCGCCGGGCCGACCTGTTCTGCTCCGGGCGTGGTGGATCCAACATCGGCGACGTCCCCGACGAGTTCCTCGAGTTCCTCGGCTCGATCATCAACATGGACGACCCCCGCCACGCCCGGCAGCGCAAGATCGTGTCCCGAGGCTTCACGCCGCGGGTCCTCGACAAGCTCAAGGACGACGTCGAGCGGGCCGCGGTCGAGATCGTCGACGACATCATCGACAAGGGGGAGTGCGACTTCGTCACCGAGGTCGCCGCCCTGCTCCCATTGCGGATCATCCTCGACCTGCTGGGCATCCCGCGGTCGCAGGAGAAGTTCATCTTCGACCGCACCAACATCATCCTCGGCCTCGGCGACGCCGAATACGTGCCGAACCAGGACGACCCGTTCGCCATCCAGGCCGCCTTGGTCACCGCGGGCATGGAGCTGATCCAGCTCGTGTCGGAGCTCGGCGAGGAGCGGCGCCAGAACCCCGGCGACGACGTCATCTCGCAGCTCGTCAACGCCCAGTCGGCGGGCGACGAGGTCCTCACCGACGCCGAGCTGGGGTCGTTCTTCGTGCTCCTGGTGGTGGCCGGCAACGAGACGACGCGCAACGCCATCGCCCACGGCCTGCACTGGATGACCCAGAACCCGGCGCAGAAGGAACTGTGGTGGGACGACTTCGAGGGCATCGCCCCGGTGGCCGTGGAGGAGATCGTCCGCTACGCATCACCGGTGATCCACTTCCGCCGGACCTGCACGACCGACGGCACGATGCTGGGTGGCCGGGAGTTCAGCGAGGGCGAGAAGGTGGTGCTCTGGTACAACGCGGCCAACCGCGACCCAGCGGTGTTCGACCGGCCCCACGAGTTCGACTTCACCCGCGACAAGGACACGCTGGCCAAGCACGTCGGCTTCGGCGGCCCCGGCCCGCACTTCTGCCTCGGTGCCCACCTCGCCCGCCGGGAGATCACCCTCATGTTCCGCGAGCTGTACCAGCGCGTCCCCGACATCCACACCGTCGGTGAGCCCGATCGGCTGCAGTCCAACTTCATCAACGGCATCAAGCACCTGAAGGCGGAGTTCACGCCGGGCGGAAGCCGCTGACGTGCCGGAGTTCCCCAACTTCAGCCAGAAGGTCGCCGACGGCATGCTGGCCGAGAACGAGCTGATCGAGTCCGGGCTCATGGGCTTCCTCGGCATCCGGCACGTGTCGTTCGGCCCCGGGACGATGGTGGCGGAGCTCGACGTCCGGGACGAGCTGCTCACGCCGTTCGGCACCGCCCACGGGGGCGTGGTCTCGGCCCTGGCCGATCACGTCCTGGGTTCGGTGATGTACCCGGTCATGGAGCGGGGACAGTGGGCGGCCACCACGGAGTTCAAGCTCAACCTCCTGCGCCCGGTGCGCGACGGCGTCCTGCGGGCCGAGGCCACCATCATCTCGATGAGCCGGCGCACGGCGGTCGTGCGGATCGACATCACCAACGGCGACCGCCTGTGCGCGGCAGCCCAGGGAACCGTCTCGATCCAGGACCCGAAGTAGCTGGTCACGGCGGGCGGGTATCGGCTGCCATGACCGCTTGGACCGACATCGAGACCGCGGCGCCGGACCTCGCTCGACGGGTGCAGCAGCGCTTCGACGCCACGCTCCACAAGACGCTCGCCACCCTGCGGCGAGACGGGTCGCCGCGCATCAGCGGCACCGAGGTCGTCTTCGCCGCCGGCGGCGTGTGGCTCGGGTCCATGCCCGGCGCCCGGAAGGCCCGCGACCTCCAGCGCGACGGCCGGTGCGCGCTCCACAGCGCGCCCGTGGACGAGGAGCTGGTCGACGGCGATGCCAAGTTGGCCGGCGTCGCCACCGAGGTCACCGACCTCGCTCTCCTCCGGCAGGTGTGGCCCGAGTGGGAGGAGCACCACGCGCCCGAGGGCTCGCACGCGTTCCGCATCGACGTCACCGAGGTCGTGCTCACGACCGTGCGCGACGACCAGCTCGTCATCGAGAGTTGGACGCCGGCCGTCGGCCTCCGGGAGGATCGGCGCTGATCAGCCGGCCAGTGCGGCCATGCGGCCGAAGTTGGTGAGGGCGTCGGCCCGACGGTGGTTCGGATCGAGCTCGGCGAAGGCGGTGTCGACGTTGACTGCCAGGCGCTCGGACTCACCCAGATCGGCCCAGGCGCCGAGGTCGATGTCGGCGATGGTCTCGTCCACCGACATGCCGGCCGCGTGGCGAGGTCGGACCTCGTCGAGCAGCCAGCGCAGGTAGTCGCGCAGCGTCCGCACGTCGTCGATGGTGGCCAGCGGGCCGTGGCCGGGCACGATCCTCGACCATCCGGCGTCGATGATGCGGTCGCATGCCGCGATCCAGTTCGCGAACGGGCCGGCCCACACCACCGGCGTGCCCCCGTTGAAGAGGATGTCGCCGGTGAAGACCGTGTCCCTCGCCGGGAGCTCGACCAGCACGTCGCCACCGGTGTGCGCCGGGCCCACCTCGACCAGATCGAGGTCCAAGCTGCCCACGTGGACCCGCAGCGAACCGGAGAACGTGCGGGTCGGGGGACCGGGGATCACCTCCTCGAACCGGAACGAGCCGAAGATGCGGGCCACGTACTCGCCCACCGCTCCGAGGTCGGGCGCGGCCGACAGCATGCCGGCGAGCATCGACGCGGGCACCTCGTCCATCTCGCGTGCCGATGCCTCCGACGCCAGGATCTCCACCGCCTGCACGTCGCCGGCCGGACGAACGGCTGCGTTGCCGTAGCAGTGGTCGCCGTTGGCGTGGGTGTTCACGATGGTGGAGATGGGTGCCGACCCGGTGACCGCCCCCATCGCGTCGAGCATCTCGCGGGTCAGCGTCATGTCGAACAAGGTGTCCACCAGCAGCGAGTCGGTGCCGTCGCTGACCAGTCCGGCGTTGCTCCAACCCCACCCGCCGTCGGGTTGGAGGTACGCCCACACCCCGTCGCCCACCTCGACCAGGCCCTTCTCGTACTGCTGCGCCATGACTTCGGAACGTAACCGACGTGCCGCGTCGGCAGGCAGACTCGGGTCCATGGAACTCCATGTGATGGCCGCCGGCCGCAAGCTCACCGACGTCCAGCCCTTCGCCCGAGCGGTGGAGTCGGCCGGCCTCGATGGCATGGTCTTCGTCGAGTCGGGCCGGACCGCGTACCTCTCGGTCGCCGCGGCCGCGCTGGCCGCACCGACGTTGCAGTACTCCACCGGCATCGCGGTGGCGTTCCCGCGCAGTCCGATGGTGACCGCCAAGGTGGCGTGGGAGCTCCAGGACGTGACCGAGGGCAAGTTCCGCCTCGGCCTCGGCACCCAGGTCCGTGCTCACATCGAGCGGCGCTACGGGGTGGACTTCGACCCGCCCGGGCCCCGCATCCGTGAGTACATCCAAGCGGTCAAGCACATCTTCCCCGCGTTCCGGGGTGAGTCACCGCTGGCCTTCGACGGGCAGTACCACGAGCTCTCGCTGCTGCCCGACATGTGGTCGCCGGGCCCCATCGCTTCGCCGGACCCGCCGGTGGACGTCGCGGCCGTCGGTCCGTGGATGGTGCGCATGGCCGGCGCGGTGGCCGACGGGGTCCACGTCCATCCGTTCCACTCCCGCCGGTACCTGGACGAGCGGTTGCTCCCCGGCCTGCACAGCGGAGCCGACGACGCCGGACGATCGGCCAACGACCTGGTCCTCACGATCCCGGTGTTCACCATCGTCGGCGACTCCGAGGAGGAGCGCGCCCGGTGGCGCGACCGGGCCCGCTTCCAGATCGCCTTCTACGGCTCGACCCGCAACTACTCGTTCATCTTCGACATGCTCGGCTTCGAGGGGACGTCGGCGGCGCTGAACCAGCGCCTGAAGGCCGGTGACCTACCCGGCATGGCCGCCTTGATCACCGACGAGATGCTCGAGCACTTCGCGGTCGAGGCGACCTGGGCCGAACTCGCGCCCCGGCTGCACGACAAGTACGACGGCGTGGCCGATCGGCTCGTCCTCTACTTCGCCGAGGAGATGCACCGCGCCGACCCGGCGTCGCTCGATCGATTCGGGGTGGTTGCCGCCGAGCTCAAGTGACGGCACCGGCCCGACGGAGCGCGTCGATCTCGTCGTCGGTCTTGTTGAGGACCTCACGCAGGATCTCGTCGGTGTGCTGGCCCACGGTCGGTGCCTTGCGCGGCGGCGGCAGCTCGTCGCCCACCAGCTTGATCGGGGTGGGCAGCAGGTCGGCGCCGTGCTCGCTGGCCGGGAGGAACCCGAGGCGGGCCTGGAACTGCGGGTCGTCGGCGATGGTCTCCGGGGTGTGGACCGGGGCGATCGGGACGTTGTGCTCGTCGCCGAACTGCACCCAGTCGAGCGTGGTCCGGGTGTGGAAGATGTCGGCCAGTTCGCGCTGCATCTCCCGGTTGCCGCGGGCGTGGTCGGCGTAGGTGCTTCCCGGCCAGCGCTCGAACAGGTCGGGCCGCCCCACGGCGTGGCAGAAGTTCCGCCAGAACGCCTGCTCCGAGGCCATGAAGATGATGAACCCGTCGCTCGATTCGTAGATGGAGTACCGGACACCGCCCTTCATGCCGGCCGTGCCCGGGGCGCGGCGCTCGTAGTCGTCGGCCGGGTTGCCCGTGACCTCCGACTCGGGCCGCTCGTAGGCCTTGTACGTCTCCGAACGGAGCCAGTCCATGGCGGCGGCCGCGTCGGACTGGGCGATCTCGAGCTGGCAGCCCGCGCCGGTGCGCTCGGCCTGGACCACGCCGGCGAGGATGCCGAGCGCGCCGAACACCGGACCGGCGTGGATGCCCACCGACGGGTGCTCGGGGATGAACGGATAACCCTCCTCGTCGTACTCGGGCTTCACCAGCCCGGCCCAGGTGTCGTAGGCGATGCCGTGGGACGGCAGGGTCTGGTACGGACCGGTGGCGCCGTAGCCCGAGATGGTGCAGAACACGATCCGCGGGTTGATCTGGCGGAGCACGTCGTAGCCCAGCCCGAGGCGCGCCAGCGCCCCGGCGCGCATCGCCTCGACCACCACGTGGGCGTCGCGGACCAGCTCCTTGTAGGTCTCGACCCCCTCCGGGGTCTTGAGGTCGAGCACGATCGATCGCTTGCCCCGGCTGATGTGCCAGTGGAGGAGCGAGTCGCCCTCGATGATCGGCCAGGACATCTGCCGGATGTAGTCGCCGGCGGGTGACTCGACCTTGATGACGTCGGCGCCCAGGTCGGCGAGGTGGGTGGTGATGGCGCCGGGACCGAGCATCGAGGACTCGATGACCCGGATGCCGGCCAGGGGGCCCTGCGACATGGAGGCGAGTCTGCCAGTTCCTGACACCGCGTCAGAAAGTTCCGCCCGAATCGACGTCTGGACCAGCAGAACCGGGGTACATGGTCTGGCGTCATGCGTCCCCCCACCCCGACTTCCCGGAGGTCAACCGTGTCCACCCGATCGATCCTCTATGCCGGTCTCGCTTCGTTGGTCCTCGTCGCGCTCGGCGCGCTGGTCCAGGAGGCCTCGATGGTCGTCGGTGGGTTGTGCAGCACCACGGTGGCCGCCCTGCTGATCGCCATCAAGACCGACGAGACCTCGCGCACGATGCAGCAGATCCTGCTGGAGGACTCCCGCGCCTGAGCCGGTCAGCGGGTGCGCAGCACCAGCGGGAGGACCGGTCCGGCGCCGGCCTCGACCAGCAGGTGGGTGGCCACCGTGATCGTCCACCGGGAGTCGCATTCGTCGTCGACCAGCAGGACCGGACCATCGATGACCGGGCGGTCCGGGAGCGCCGCGTCGTCGACCGCGAGGCTGCCCCACACGTTGGCCACCTGGTGGGCCGAGTTGGCCTGATCGGCCTGGAAGCCGGCGGCGCCACCCTCCAGCACCCGCACCAGCGCCGGGTGGACCGGGAGCGACCCGAGCTGGCCCAGCCCATCGGTGAGCCGGTCGAGGAGGCCCTGACGTCGCCGTGACGGCATCGGGCAGATCCACGTCGGGCGCTCGGCCCAGTCCCACCGCTTCAGCACGCCGCCCACGGCCCGGATCATGTCGGTGTGGAGGAGACGGTCGCCGGCCAGCACCTCGTCGATGACCGGGCCCCACCCACCGTCGCCGACCCGGCACAGCGCTCGGCCCCAGCGGGCCTGGGCGTCGGGCGGGATCCGACCCTTGGGCTCGTCGAGCCCCGACGGCCACTGCTTGCGAGGCTCGATGCCCACGTCGCCGGCGCGGAGGTGCCGGGCCGCCTCGGACACCAGGTCGGGATCCAGCACCGTGCGGTCGGCGGCGTTCGCAGTTCCGAGGCAGCGATCGCAGCGACCGCAGTCGTCGGCTTCGGGATCGTCGAGCGCCTCGCGCAGGAAGCGGAGCCGGCAGCCCGGTCGGTCGGCGAAGGCCAGCATCTGTTCGGATTCGTCGCGACGGAGGGCCCGCAGACGCTCGGCCTTGTCCCGGTCGTACTGCCACCCGGTGTCGGTGAGCAGGTAGCCGCCCTTCACCGGTCGGATGGCGCCGTCGACCTCGAGGATCTTCAGCAACGTCTGCAGCCGGGTGCGGCCGAGGTTGACCACCGCCTCCAGCGCCGGCACCGATGTGGGCCGGGTGGCGGACAGTTGCCGGAGGACCTCGTCGCACGTCGACTCGGCCGGGAGGCTGACCTGTTCGAACCAGCGCCAGATGGCGGCGTCCTCGGTCGGGCGGGGCAGGGCCACGACCTCGGCCCGCTCCAGGGCGCGGCCGGCCCGGCCGATCTGTTGGTAGTAGGCCACCGGCGTGGGCGGCAGGCCGAGGTGGATGCAGAAGGCCAGATCGCCCTTGTCGAACCCCATCCCGAGCGCGGAGGTGGCGACCAGGGCCTTGCGCTGGTTGGCCCGCAGCTCGTCCTCGAGCCGCAGCCGCTGGTCGGGGTCGGTGGCCCCGGTGTACGCCTCGACGTCGTGGCCCCGGCCCCGGAGCCACGACGCCGTCTCGGCCGCCTGGTCCTGGGTGAGGCAGTAGATGATGCCCGAGCCGGGGATCTCGTCGAGGTGCTCGCCGACCCAGGCCAGCCGGTGGGCGTCGTCGGGCAGGTCGACCACCGACAGGTGCAGGGCGGCGCGGTCGAGCGACGTGCGCAGCACCAGGGTGTCGGCCCCGAGCTGGGACGCCACGTCGTCGGTGACCCGCTGGTTGGCCGTGGCGGTGGTGGCCAGCACGGGTGTCCAGTCCGGCAGCTCGTCGAGCAGGTGACGCAGGCGCAGGTAGTCGGGCCGGAAGTCGTGACCCCAGTCCGAGATGCAGTGGGCCTCGTCGCACACCAACGCCATCGGACGGGAGCGCAACAGGTCGAAGACCCGCTCGCGGAAGCCGGCGTTGGCCAGCCGTTCCGGCGAGATCAGGAGCAGGTCGATGTCGTCGGCGGCCACCTCCTTCTCGATCCGCTCCCAGTCGTCGAGGTTGGACGAGTTGATCGTCTCCGCGGCCAGGCCGAGCCGGCGGGCCGCGCTCACCTGGTCGCGCATGAGCGCCAGCAACGGCGACACCACCACCGTGGGACCCCAGCCGCGGTCGCGGAGCATCCGGGTGGCCGAGAAGTAGACGGCCGACTTGCCGAACCCCGTGCGAGCCACCAGCAGCGTGCGCCGACCCTCGGCCACCACCGCGGTGACGGCGGCGACCTGCTCGGGCCTCGGCACCGCGCCGGGACCGGCGAGGGCCCGGATGTGCCCGGCCAGCTCCGCCGCCACATCGCGGGCGCTGGGCCGGGGTGGGGCGCCGGTGGGAGGACTCACCCGGACGACGCTACCGATCGGTACTGACAGGGCCGGCCGGACCGAGGACGTTTGCCTCTTGCCCGAGGTCCGGATCTGGCCTACGACGAAGGTGGTGACTTCCCCCCGGCTGCACATCGGGTTGATCGCGCCACCCTGGGTGGCGGTGCCCCCACCGGTGTACGGCGGCACCGAGCTGGTGCTCGACCACCTCGCACGCGGGCTGGTGGCCGCCGGTCATCGGGTCACGCTGTTCACCACGGGCGACTCGACGTGCCCGGTGCCGCGGCGATGGGTCCACCGTCGAGCGCTCGGGACGACGGGTTCGATCACCGTCGAGCTGGCCCAGGTCGAAGCCGCCTATCGCCAGCTGGCCGATTGCGACGTCATCCACGACCACACCCTGCTCGGGCCCCTCTGGGCGGTCACGACCGGGGTTGCCATCGACACCCCGGTGGTGACCACCGCCCACGGCGAGTTCACGCCGGAGCTCGCCCAGCTGTACGCGGCCGTCGGCGAGGCGGTGGCGGTCGTCGCCATCTCCCGGAACCAGGCCAGCACCGCACCCACGGTGCCGATCGCCGCGGTCATCCACCACGGGATCGACCTCGACGCCTATCCGCTCGGCGCCGGCGACGGCGGGTACGTGGTGTTCCTCGGGCGCATGCACCCGGACAAGGGAGTCGATCGCGCCATCCGTGTGGCCCGGGCGGCGGGCCGGACGCTGCTGATCGCCGCCAAGATGTGGGAGCCGGCCGAGCACCGGTACTTCACCGAGGTGGTCGAGCCGCTCCTCGGGGCCGACGCCCTGTACCTGGGCCAGGTCGGGGGCCGCGAGAAGGCAGACCTGCTCGGTGGAGCCGAGGCCCTCCTGAACCCGATCCGGTGGCCCGAACCGTTCGGATTGGTGATGATCGAGGCACTGGCCACGGGGACGCCGGTGCTCACGTTCGCCGAGGGCGCCGCGCCCGAGATCGTCGACGACGAGAGCACCGGGTTCATCTGCCGGGACGAGGCCGACATGGTCACCCAGCTCGGGCGGATCGCCACGATCGATCGCGCTCGCTGCCGGGATGCCGTCGAGGACCGCTTCTCGACCGAGCGCATGGTCCACGATCACGTCGCGCTCTACGAGCGGCTCGTCGAGGGTGACTGCGACGAGGTCGACCTGCGGGAACGCGATCTGACGCCGTGAACGACGAAGGCTGGGTGCTCGACGTCGGCCCCGTGGCCCACGATCACCTGCACCGGGTCAAGGCCAGCCTGCTGGCGTTGAGCAACGGGTCGATGTCGGTCATCGGTGACCTCGGCAGCGAGGCGGACGACGAGACGCGGCTCGTCCTCGTCTCGGGTTCCTACGGCGCCGGCGCCGACGGTCTCGTGCGCCCGCTCCCCGGTCCGGTGTGGACCGGGCTCGGTGACGACTTCGCCGGCGCCGGGCACTGCTGGGCGCTGGACCTCCGCGGTGGGGTCCTGACCGCGACGCCGGTTGGCGACGGCATCGGGACCGTACGGTTCGTGTCGCTGGTCCGCCCCCACCTCGGGTGCCTGCGCGCCGAGCGGGGCGGCTCGATTTCGTGGCCCGACCCGTTGTCGGAGCCCGGGGCCCCGGCCACGCTCCGCTCGAACTACGAGTGGCACGCCGGAAGGTCGGGCTCCGACGCGTGGGCCGAGACGGCATCGGACCGGGCGAGCGTGACCGCCACGGTCCGCCAGCGCACGTGGTCGTCGCCCGACGGCGACGGTCTCGATCGGATCGTCGACGTCCGCGACGGCAACGGCGGCGACGACCGGTGCCGGGAGGATGCCGAGGAGGCGTTGGCCGAGGCGGACGCGGTGGGCTTCGACGAGTTGCTGAGCGAGCACCGGGCGGCGTGGGAGGCCCGGTGGGCCGATGCCGACATCGAGATCGGTGGTGACCCCGACGCTCAGCTGGCGGTGCGGTTCGCGCTCTTCCACCTGCTGTCGTGCGCGTCGACCTCGGGCGAGGCCGCGGTGGGCGCACGGGGGCTGACCGGTCTCGCCTATGCCGGCCACGTCTTCTGGGACACCGACGTGTTCGTGCTCCCGGCGCTGGCCGCCACGCTCCCCGCCGCGGCGCGCGCCGTCCTCGAGTACCGGATCCGTCGCCTGCCCGCCGCCCGCCGGATCGCCGCCCACCTCGGACTGCCCGGGGCGCGGTTCCCCTGGGAGTCGGCCCAGGCGGGCATCGACGTGACCCCGACCACGGTCCGTGACATCGAGGGGCGAACGGTGCCGGTCCGGACCGGGCAGCGGGAGGAACACATCAACAGCGACGTCGCCTGGGCCGTGCTCCGTTACGTGGACTGGACCGGGGACACCACCGTGCTCGACGGCCCCGGTCGGGGTCTGGTCACCGAGACCGCCGAGTACTGGGCGGCCCGCGTCCGGCAGGATGCCGCCGGTCGGGGTCACCTCTACGGGGTGATCGGCCCCGACGAGTACCACGAGGTGGTCGACGACAACGCCTACACCAACGTCATGGTCCGTTGGCACCTCCGCCACGCCGCCCGCCTCGTGGCCGCGGACGGTGACGAGGCCGGCGCGTCCCGGTTCCGAGCCGTGGCCGATTCGCTGGTCGATGGCTTCGACCCCACCACCGGTCGCTACGAGCAGTTCGCCGGCTTCTCCGATCTCGAACCGTTGCTGATCGCCGATCTGGCACCGCCCCCGGTCGCGGCCGACGTGTTGCTGGGTCGGGAGCGGATCCAGCGGACACAGGTGATCAAGCAGCCCGACGTGTTGATGCTGCACCACCTGGTCCCCGGGGAGTGCCGGGACGGCTCGCTTGCCGCCGATCTCGGGTACTACCTGCCCCGCACCGCCCACGGCAGTTCCCTCTCTCCGGCGATCTGCGCCGCGCTGTTGGCCCGGGCGGGCCGGCCCGACGAGGCCCTGCTGCTCTTCGACATGGCCGCCCGGCTCGACCTCGACGACCTCACCGGCATGACGGGCGGCGGACTGCACCTCGCCACCATGGGTGGGCTGTGGCAGACCGTCGTCAGCGGCTTCGCCGGCATCGAGCCCACCGCCGCCGGCCTGCGGATCGATCCCCACCTCCCCTCGCGGTGGACCTCGCTGCGGGTGACGGTTCGGTACCGCGGCACGCGGGTGCGGGTGACCATCGGTGAGGAGGGCGTGACCGCAGAGGCCGCGGATCCGGTGCCGGTCATCATCGACGGCACGCCGACGATCGCAAGGAGGGCCGACCCATGACCACCGTGCTCGCCGCCATCGACGGCAACCCCATCGGCGGCGATGTGCTCGCCGTCGCCGGCGCGCTCGCCGGGCTCACCGGCGCCGAGCTGCGAGTCCTGCACGTGATGAACGGCAACGACGACGGGGCGACGCGCTCTGCCGAGCGGGCCGGCATCCCGCTCGAGCAGCGCGAAGGCGATCCCATCGAGGAGATCATCCGGGTGTGCGCCGACCCCGAGATCACCGTGGTGGTCGTCGGTGGGCGAGCGGAGGTCGAGGGCGCGACGCCCACAGGCCACGTCGCCCGTTCGATCATCGAGCGGGCCGGCGACCCCGTCCTCGTGGTGCCGCCTCGCACCGACGACCGCGGGACCGCTCCGCAGATCCGGCGCGCCCTGATCCCGCTCGAGGGCACGGCCGAGACGTCGGCCGCGGTGACCGAGGCGCTCCACCAGCTCGTGGCGTGCGGCGTCGAGCTCGTCGCGCTGCACGTCTTCGACGCCAACACGGTGCCGGCGTTCTGGGATCAGAGCGCCTACGCCGACGAGGTCTATGCCGCGGAGTTCGCGTCCCGGTGGTGTGCCGAGTCGCCCGCCGACCTGCACCTCCGGCGGGGATCCCCGGCCGAAACGGTCATCGAGGTGGCCGAGCAGGAAGCCGTCGACCTCATCGCCCTCGGTTGGAGCCAGGACCTCGGCCCCGGACGGGCGGCGGTCGTGCGTTCGGCACTCGCCGACGCGGGGATCCCGGTGCTGCTCGTCCCGGTCACCGATGCGGATCGAGATTCGCGGTGAGCGGCGCACGCGACTCGCGGATGATCTCGAGTCCTGAGGTGCCGGCGATCCGCACCTCGTCGCCGTCGATCGATGCCGTCAGGGTCTGGTCGCCGATCCGTATTCCCGATACCACCAGATGGCGCAGTCGGTCGGGGAGCTGGGGGTCGATCCAGACCTTGCCCTTCGACGCCCACGGATCGAGACGCAACAGCGTCCGCAGCCACAGCAGCGGCGACGCCGACGCCCACGCCTGCGGCGAACAGGAGGTCGGGTAGGAGGCCGGTACCGCGAGCTCGCCGCGCTCGAACCCGGCGAACAGTTCCGGCAACCGGCCGTGATGCGATCGGGCCACGTCGAGCTGGGCCTCGATGACGCGGTGGGCCTCCTCGACGAACCCGTAGCGGGCCAGACCGGCCGCGGCCAGGGCGTTGTCGTGCGGCCACACCGAACCGTTGTGGTAGCTGACCGGGTTGTACGCCGCGGCCGACGATGCCAGCGTCCGGATACCGAACCCCGTGAACATCGCCGGGGACAGGAGCCGGTCGGCGACGAGGCGGGCCCGCTCGGTATCGATGATGCCGGTCCACAGGCAGTGCCCGATGTTCGAGGCCAACACGTCGACCGGGCGCTTGTCGCCGTCGAGCGCCATCGCGTACCACCCGTGCTCCTCGACCCAGAACGCCTCGTTGAACCGCCGGCGCAATTCGATCGCCTTGTCCTGGTACCGGCGGCAGGTGGCCTCGTCTCCCATCTCCTGGGCGAAGTGAGCCCGGGCCACGAAGGCGGCGTAGACGTACCCCTGGACCTCGCACAGCGCGATCGGCGCCTGGGCCAGGTCGCCGTCGGCGTGACGGATCGCGTCCCAGGAGTCCTTCCAGCCCTGGTTGGCCAGGCCGTTGCTGCTCGTGCACTGGTACTCGACGAACCCGTCACCATCCCGGTCGCCGAACTCGTCGATCCAGGCCAGCGCCCGATCCGCATGGGGGAGGAGGCGGTCGACCAGTTCATCGCGCGCGTCCCAGCGCCGGAGCTCACCGAGCACCATGACGAAGAGCGGGGTGGCGTCGACCGAGCCGTAGTAGACGTGACCGCCACCGAGCGACAGCCCGGAGGCGGCACCGAAGCGCATCTCGTGGAGGATCTTGCCCGGCTCCTCCTCGGTCGAGGGGTCGACGTCGGTCCCCTGGAACCGGGCCAGGGTCTCGAGGACACCGTGGGCGAGCGATGGGTCGGCGATCAGCGTCATCCACGCGGTGAGCAACGAGTCGCGCCCGAACACGGTCATGAACCACGGTGCGCCGGCGGCCAGGATCGGGAGCTCCGGATGCTCGGGGTCGAAGATCCGCAGGGCGCCCAGATCCTCCTGCGTCCGGTTCATGGTCTCGGTGAGGGCAGGATCGTCGGTGGTCACCGCGGGGAGCCGGGCCCGCCACCGGGCCATCCGCTGCACGGGCACCGTGTCGGGGTCGTGGCCGCCGCAGACGAAGCGGGGTTGCAGCGCGATGCCGTTCACGGCTGCGCTCACCTGGACGCACACCTCCCACTCGGCGCCGGGTGCCAACGTCTGGGCCCACGACAGGAAACCGGGCTCGGCGGCACCGGGTGGGGACGAGCGGATCACGACCTCCTTGGTCCTCCCGTCGTGGCGGTGCCGGAACCGCAGCCCCTCGGTGACCACCTCCTGGGCGTGCTCTCCCCGCCGCTGCACCCGGCTCTCCTTGACCTCGAACAGATCGGCGAAGTCCACGTCGCAGGTCATCTCGAGCGCGACCGGCACCGGGGCGAGCCCGTGGTTGGTGACGACGATCCGTTCCCGCATGCCGTCTCCGATGTCGCGGTGGCGGAACACCACCACGTCGGCGTCGGCGTGGCCCGACCGGGGCGCGCTGCGGCCCACGAAGGTGGCACCGAAAGGGTTGCGCACCTCCACGGTGAGCGGTTCGAGCCGGTGGCCGTTCAGGCGCAGCTCCCAGCGGGACAGCACCCTGGTGTCGAACACGAACAAGCCGTGGGGGAACTCGGACGCCACGTCGCCGGTGCGGCCCGACACGCAGAACGACTGGCCCTCGACCAGGGTCACCACGCCGTCGGTCGAGCTCAACGACGCGACCGGAACGGTGCCGGCGTAGGGCGAGGGTTCTGGGGCCACGGTCCAATCGTAGGAGCGACTCGGTACGGTTCGGGTCGTGGTACCCCTCTTCGAGATCGACCCGTCCGCGGTGGCGAAAGCATGTGACGTCGACACCGCCGATCAGGCCGGCGTGGTGTGTCGCAACGTGTACCGGTGGACCGAGAACGAGGCCGTCGCCCGGGCCGTGGACTTCCTCGTCGCCCGCCCGCTCAAGATCGTTCTCATCTTCGTGGTGGCGTGGATCGTCAACCGGCTGGTGCGGCGGATGATCCGCGGCTTCGTCAACCAACTCACCGACGAGGACGTGGTTGCCACCAAGCAGCGGATCCGGCGCATGACCCCCTCGGCGCTGAAGGCGACGACCGCCCAACCCAACCTCCGGGCCGGGGCGCGGGCCGAGACCATCGGCACCGTGCTCAAGAGCGTGGCCAGCATCGTGATCTACGCCATCGCGGTGCTCACCGCCCTGTCCGAGGTGAACATCAACCTCGCCCCGCTGATCGCCGGTGCCGGTGTGGTGGGCGTGGCCCTCGGCTTCGGGGCCCAGTCGCTGGTCAAGGACTTCCTCTCCGGCCTGTTCATGCTGGCCGAGGACCAGTACGGCGTGGGCGACATCGTCGATGTGGGCGAGGCCACCGGCACGGTCGAGATCGTGAACCTGCGCACCACCCGGTTGCGTGGTGTCGACGGCACCGTGTGGCACGTGCCCAACGGCGAGATCCGCCGGGTCGGCAACATGAGCCAGCAGTGGGCCCGGGCCCTGCTCGACATCGACGTGGCCTACGACACCGATCTCGACCGGGCGATGGAGGTGGTCAAGGAGGTGGCCGACGGGCTCTGGCACGAGGACGTCTGGAAGGTCGACATCCTCGACGAGCCCGAGGTGTGGGGCGTGGAGGCGCTCGGGGCCGACGGCATCACGATCCGGCTCGTGCTGCGGACCCAGCCCGGTCGGCAATGGGCGGTCAGCCGTGAGCTCAACCGGCGCATGAAGGCCCGCTTCGACGAGGAGGGCATCGAGATCCCCTTCCCGCAGCGGGTCATGTGGGTGCGCCGCGACGAGGGGTCGTCACGCTCCGTGCCGCTCGACGACCTCGACAACGTGGACGCGGAGTGACCGGGTGAGTGAGGCCTCTCCGCCGGCCCGCCCCCGGGCCCGGGTCCTGGAGGCGACGACCAGCACCAACGAGGGGGCCTTCACGCCCGGGGACTGGGGGCTCTTCGTCGCCGTCTCGATGATCTGGGGTTCGTCGTTCCTGTTCATCGCCGTCGGCCTCGATGCCGTGCAGCCAGGACTGATCACCTGGGGCCGGGTGTCGCTCGGAGCGCTCGTCCTGAACGTGCTGCCCCGATCCCGGGTCCGGATCGCGGCCGAGGACCGCTTCCGCATGGTCGTGCTGTCGATCGTCTGGGTGGGAATCCCGTTCACCCTGTTCCCGCTGGCCGAGCAGCACATCAACTCGGCCGTCACCGGCATGCTCAACGGCGCCCAGCCGATCTTCGCCGCCATGGTCGCCGGCGTGCTGCTCCGCCGGCCGCCGAGCCGGATGCAGTCGGTGGGGTTGCTGATCGGACTGGGCGGCGTGGTCGCCATCTCGGCCAGCCAGGCCGGGGAGGGCGGCACGGCGTGGGTGGGCGCCGTCCTCGTGGTGGTCGCCACCCTCTGCTACGGGTTCGCGGTGAACATCGCCCCGCCCCTGCAGCAGCGCTACGGGGCGCTGGCGGTGATGGCCCGCATGTTGGCGCTGGCCGCGGTCTGGACCGCCCCGTTCGGCATCGCGTCCATCCCGGAATCGTCGTGGGAGCTGCGGCCGACGCTGGCGGTGGTGTTCATCGGTGCGGTCGGCACCGGCACCGCCTTCGTGATCATGGGCAACCTGGTGGGCCGGGTGGGCGCCACCCGTTCGTCGCTGGTCACCTACCTCATCCCGGTGGTGGCCCTCGTGCTCGGCGTCGTGATCCAGGACGACCGGGTCACCGCGCCCGCCCTGGCCGGCGTGGCCCTGGTGATCACCGGCGCGGTGCTCGCCTCCCGCCAGGTCCGCCCCATGGGGAACCCGATCCGGCCCCGCTCCTGAGCGGTTCCAGCCGTCAGGGGCACGGGCCGACGGTGGCCTGCACGCCCCGGTGATCCGAGCCGGGGATGGCGAAGCGCGTCGAGCCCTCTCAGCACCAGCCGTCGCTGACCAGGACGTGGTCGATGCGCAGCAGCAGGAGGCGCTGCGGCCACTTCAGCGACGTGGGCGCCGCCCACCCCGAGCGCATGGCGTCGTGGAGGACGGCGGTGAGTCGGTGGTTCGAAGGGCCGCGGTCGGACAGGTTGAGGTCGCCGGCGAGGACCACGGGCAGGTCCTGGGCCGCCACCCAGCGGGCCAGCGCCCGGGTGATCCGCTCGTGCTCGCCGTAGCTGACCTGGTAGCTGGCCTTGCCGCAGGGGCCACACCACGGCGGTCGCGGTGGCGACGGCGATCACGGCGACCCTGGCCCGCCAACGCATCCGCACCCGCCCATGATGGCAGCGCACGCGGCAGTACCCCGCCCGGGCGGGGTGAATCGAGCATCGGTTCGATTGGGGTGGGGAAGTGCCGCCGCGTCCTACGCGGCCCGGACTCCGGGTGGTCGTCGCCGACCTTCCTCGAGCAGTCGACCGAACGCGTCGTGGAAGCGGGGGACGCCGTCGACCATCTCGACCGAGAGGCGATCGGCGTGGATCATGCGGTGGTGGTGCCGACAGAGCAGCACCAAGTTGTCGATGTCCGTGCGTCCGAGGTCGTCCCAGAAGACGACGTGGTGGGCATCGCACATCCAGGGCGGGCGGTCGCAGCCGGGCACGGCGCAGCCCCGATCGCGTCGGGCGAGGGCCCGGCGCTGTTCACGGTTGGCGTAGCGCTGCTCCCGGCCGAGGTGCAGCACGGCACCCTGGGCGTCCTGGACGAGCGCTTGGAAGGCCGAACCGCACCGCCAGATGCGCATGATGTCGACGGGCACGATGGTGCCGTCATCGAGGTCGCACACCGTGTCGGCATGGCGGCAGCCGGTGGCGTACGTCTCTTCGTCGATCCCGACCGTGAAAAGTGGTTCGCGTCGACGGGGGTTCGATTCGGCTCCCGCGCCAGCGAGGATGAGTTCGGTCAGGGCTTCGGCCCGCCGCATGCCTGGAGTGCGGGTGGCGAGCCCGTCTTCGGGGTTGCACTCGGTCACGGCCTGGTCGCGCCGGTAGAGCTGTTCGGTCCGTTCGCCGAGGGCAGCGAGCACCGGGAGACCGGTCTCGAGGCCGAGGTTGGCGTTGATCTCGACCCGATCGCCGACCTGGTTGGCGTGGACCACGTCGTGTTGCGGGGCACTCGGCTCGGGGCCGTCCTGGTCGATGAGCTCGATCCAGGCATCGATCCGGCGGGAGAGCTCGTCGGCCGTGCATTCCCGGGCCCAGCCGACCAGTTCCTCCTCGGCGTCGGCGTAGACGGCACACGTGCGCGGGTTGGCCACGCAACGGGCCAGCACACGGGCATGGGTCTCGGTGATGGCACCGGAGGCCATGGCGGCAGCAGCCACGGGCATCTGCGTGAGGCGGGTGGCGAGGCGCATGCGGCTGCCGGCCACGGCCCGGGCGGTGCCGGTCTGCGCGGCGAGCCAGTTGGCCGGGTTGTACGCGGCGTCGATCTGCCATGCCGCCGAACGGTCGAAGACGGCGAGGCGTTCGTAGACGACGGCGTCGAAGCGGGTGCGTGCCGTCTCGAGCTTCGCCATGTGCGACACCAACTCGCCCGCCGACAGCGTCGAGACGTCGACGGAGAGCAGTTCCGTCAGCTCGAGGCCGAGTCGGGAGGGCATGAAAGTCATCATAGCTCGTACGTACGTTCGAGTCAACCCAAAATGGCAGAAATCCATAGAAATCTGCTGAAACCTGTCATGGTCAGGCGCATGGTCGGGTCCGGTGGCCGTCCCGCACCTGCGCATGGGCCCCGCCGGACTTCCGTCGCCGATACGGTGCGCCCCATGTCATGGCGGGTGGCAACAGTGGGACTGCTCGTGCTCGGGTCCGTGGCTGTGGTCGCGCCGACACCGGCCTCGGCCGCGTTCGGGCTGGCCACCGAGCCCACGATGCTGTCGCCGGCCTCGACGGACTTCGTCATCGCCGACAGCGGGGACCCGGGCCGGATCTTCTACGACCACCGAACCACGATCGGCCTGTTCAGCGCACCCGTGGTCGGCGACGTCACCGGTGACGGCGTCGCCGACGTGGTGGCCGGGTACCCGAACGGCGACGTGCAGATCTGGGACGAGTCCGGGACGCACGAGCGCACGATCTTCACCGGGCCGGGAGCGGTGCAGGGCACGGTCCGGCTCGTCGACCTGAACGGCGATGGTGTCGTCGACATCGTGGGTGCGAACACGGCGGGGAAGGTCTTCGCGTACACGGGCGGCGGGACACCGCTGCTCGACATCCAGCTCCCGGCCCGGGAGGGCCTGGCCGGCGTGTTCGCCTCGCCCGCCGTGGGTGACCTGGGCGGCGACGGGGTGCTCGACCTCGTGGTGTCGTCGTGGAACCAGTACCTCTACGTGTGGTCGCTGCCCCGCGACGGGTCCGGCGCCATCGCGCCCACGACGAGGCCGGGGTTCCCGTTCTTCATGAAGGACACGTCGTGGTCGTCGCCGGTGCTCGCCGACGTGGACGGGAACGGGCACGTCGACATCGCCATCGCCTACGACTGCACCGGCGTGGAGGGTCAGGACTGCGCCGGCTCCGGCGGTGGCGGGTACCTCAACGTGCTCGACGACCGCGGGCTGCCCCTGCCGGGCTGGCCGGTCTTCCTGCCCGGCCAGGTGCCGTGGAGCACCCCGGCGATCGGCGACCTCGACGGCGACGGCCACCAGGACCTCGTGATCGGCACCGGCTACTTCTGGCCCGCGCCGAGGGGCCAGTTCGTGTTCGCCTTCGACCGGCACGGCCAGGCGCTGCCCCACTGGCCGGTCCTCACCCAGGGCCGCACGTTCTCGTCACCGGCCATCGGCGACGTCGACCACGACGGCCATCCCGACGTCGCGTTCCTCGACGAGCACACCCGCCTCTACGCCGTGCACGCCTCGGGCCAACCGGTGGCCGGCTTCCCCCAGTGCAGCGATGACGACGGCCGCTGCGACACCTTCTCCCACACCTCGCCCACCTTCGCCGACGTCACCGGCGACGGGGCGCCCGACCTGCTCTCCGTCGGCCAGACCACGCTCAACGTGTGGGGTCCCGACGGCCAGCGGGTGGGCAGCATCCGCACCGCCGGCCAGGCCGGCACCCTGACCGCCCCACCCGTGGTGGCCGACCTCGAGGGCGAGGTCACGGTGCTGGCCGCCGCCACCCAGCCCAGTACCCGGGCCGGCGCCTACGTGGGCGCTGTGCAGCGATGGGGCACGGGCGTGGCGGGCGCGCCGCCGCGGCCCAAGGCGGTGGCCCGGGACACCGGCGACGCCTGCCCGCCGGGCCAGGTACCCGAGGACGGCTTCGGCGACGTCCCGGCCACGAACGTGCACGAGGCCGCCGTCGACTGCCTGGTCTGGTGGGGGGTGACCGACGGCCGGGCACCCGGGGTCTACGAGCCGGGCGGGCTCGTCACCCGGGGGCAGATGGCCACCTTCCTGGCCCACGTGATCACCCAGTCCGGCGGCACGCTCCCCGACTCGGCCACCGATGCCTTCTCCGACGACGACGGTTCGGTCCACGAAGCCAACATCAACCGCCTGGCCGCGACCGGGATCGTCACCGGTCGGGCCGACGGGACCTACGGCGCAAGCGCACCGGTGTCCCGCGCCGCGATGGCCACGTTCCTCGCCCGCACCGCGGCATACCGCACCGGCGCGCCCCTGCCCGACGGTGGGGACTACTTCTCCGACGACGACGGATCGGTCCACGAGGCCAACATCAACGCCACCGCTGCCGCGGGGCTCACCGGCGGGACGGGAACCGGGACCCTGTACCGGCCGAACAACCCGGTGCACCGGGACCAGATGGCCAGCTTCCTCACCCGCCTCCTCGACCTGCTCGTCGAGACCGACCCCGGGATCCCCGTCCCGCCCTCCTGAGCTCCCGACGCCGGCGCCTCGATGCTGGGTGGAGTTCGGTAATGTGCGCTAGAGCGAACGTTTCCTACGTTAAAGATGGAAATACATAACTTTAGAGCTACACTGGTCTGGGAAGGAGAAGCCATGCCCAGACCCGTTCCGTTCCAGGTGCAGCAGGCCGGTGCCGCCGTCGGCGAGAACCTCGCCGCCTGGCGCAAGCTCCGCAACCTCACCGCCCAGCAGGTGGCGGAACGCGCCGGGACGACGCGTCAAACCGTCTCCCGTCTCGAGCGTGGGGATCTGTCGGTCGGCCTCGACATCTTCCTCAGCGTCACCCGCGCCGTCGGTGTCATCGATGACGTCGTCCGGTCCACCGACCCCTACGAGACGGCGTTCGGTCGTGCCCGCGCCGACCAGGCGTTGCCGAAGCGGGTGCGTCGGTGACGACGGTTGAGGTCCACGTCGACACGCCCGACGGAACGCTCCACGTCGGCACCGCGCACATCACGCGCTCCCGCGGGATCGACACGACCCAGTTCACCTACGACGGCGCGTTCCTCGCTGGTCCGGGCTGGGACATCAGCCCCGACCTGCCGGTCCGCACCGGGTCCTCTGTCGTCGAAGGCCTGCCTGGCGCGCTCGACGACAGCGCCCCCGACACGTGGGGGCGGAACCTGATCACCCGGCGCCTCGCGGCGGAGGCACGCGAGACCGGCAACGTCGCGCCGACACCGAGCGAAGTCGACTACCTCCTCGGTGTCAACGACCGCACGCGCCAGGGAGCCCTCCGCTGCCGCCGCACCGACAGCGAGGAGTTCCTCGCGGTGTCCGGTGACGTGCCCCACCCGGTCCGCCTCGGTGCGCTCTACGACGCGACTCGAGCCGTGGCTGACGGCGACGACGCGGATGCCGCGGTCTCGACGCTCCTCGAGGCTGGCTCCGGTTCCCTCGGTGGTGCCCGTCCGAAGGCGTCCGTGGTCGACGGGAACGTCCTCCACATCGCCAAGTTCCCGCGCCGCGACGACCCGTGGGACGTGATGCGCTGGGAGGCAGTCGCGCTCGACCTCGCCGACCGCTGCGGGCTCCGGACCCCACCGCACGACCTCGTCGAGGTCGGCGCCGTCCCCGTGCTCCTCGTCGAGCGCTTCGACCGCGACGGGCGCCGCCGGATCCCGTTCCTGAGCGCCCGGTCCCTCATCGGCGCCCGCGACGACGCAACCCGCGACTACCTCGAGCTCGTCGACGCGCTCACCGAACACGGCGGTGACGTCAACGCCGACCTGGACGAGCTGTGGCGGCGGATCGCGTTCTCGATCGCGTTGAACAACGTCGACGACCACATGCGCAACCACGCGGTCCTCCGTGGACGCGGGGGATGGACGCTGTCGCCCATCTTCGACGTGAACCCCGACGCGAGGGAGAACGCTCCGAGTGCGGCGAGCATCGGCGGAGCGACCTCGCCCACCGCGAGACTCGAGGCTCTGCTGGCGGCCGTCGACCGGTTCGGCCTGGAGGGCGACGAAGCGGAACAGCGCTGGCGCGACATCCTGGACGTCGTCTCCTCGTGGCGGACGGTCGCAACGGGACGGGGGATCCCGGCCCGCGAGCAGGACCGGTTCTCCGTCGTGTTCGATCGGTGGACCGGCGGTCCGGGCTGAGCCCGCCGGACACAGACGACTCCTCGGAGGTCACTGTGCCGCCGGCGTGCCAGTCTCGAAGGCATGCGTGCGATCGGAGTGAACGACTACGGCGGTCCCGAGGCGCTGGAGGTGGTGGATCTCCCCGACCCGTCGCCGGGCCCGGGCGAGGTCCTCGTGCGGATCCGCGCCGCCACCGTGAACCCCACCGACACCTACGTGCGCAACGGCGACCGGGCCGAGCGCCAGCGCAAAGACCCGCCGCCCTACGTGCCCGGCATGGACGTGGCCGGGGTGGTGGAAGCCCTGGGGGAGGGCGTGGACGGGTTCTCGGTGGGCGACGAGGTGATGGCCATCGTGGTGCCCGACGGTTCGCACGGCGGGTACTCGGAGAAGTTGGCCCTGCCGGCCGCGTCGGTGGCCCACATCCCGGCGGGTTCGACCCTCGTCGAGGCGTCCACGCTGCCGATGAACGGGCTGACAGCCCGGATGGCGCTCGATGTGCTGGGACTGTCGGCGGGGGAGACGCTGGCGGTCACGGGGGCGGCCGGCGCGCTCGGTGGCTACGTCGTCGAGCTGGCCAAGGCCGACGGGCTGCGGGTGGTGGCCGACGCCTCCGAGGCGGACGAGGAGCTGGTGGCCGGGCTCGGGGCCGACGAGGTGGTCCGCCGCGGTGACGACGTCGCCGAACGGATCGTCGAGGCCGCCGGCGGAGCGGTGCCGGGGCTGGTCGACGGCTCGGTGCAGAACGAGCGACTGTTCCCCGCCGTGGCCGACGGCGGCGGGTTCGCCACCGTCCGGGGCTTCCGGGCCGATGCGCCGAGGGGCATCACCATCCATCAGGTCTGGGTGCGGGAGTACGCCCGCGAGCAGGCGAAGCTCGACCGGCTCCGCCAGCAGGTCGAGGACGGTCAGCTCACGCTGCGCGTGGCCCGCACCTTCCCGCCCGAGGAGGCGGCCGAAACCCACCGCCTGCTCGAGGCCGGTGGCGTCCGGGGCCGGCTGGTCATCGAGCTCTGAGGGCTGTCCGCCCAGCGCGCCGCAGGCGCGTCAGTAGCGCAGGCCCGGTGCTCGCGTCCCGAACACGTCGGTCGCCAGCTGGGTCCCCAGGGAGGTGGCGTCCCAGCGCTGGCCGCCGTTGCTGATGGTCGGGCCCTCGGACCAGCCCTTCATCCATACGATGTCCTCGGCCACGGCCCGGATGACCTGGCCGGTGACGAACTGCGACTCGTCCGACGCCAGCCATGCCACCAGCGGTGAGGACACGGCCGGGTCCATGCGGTTCCACTCGTCCTCGGGTACCTCGTCGGCCTCGATGACCTCGGGTGCGCCGGGCATCGTGCCGGTGATGCGGGTGGCGGCCGCCGGCCCGACGCAGTTCACCGTCACGCCGAGCCGGTGCAGCTCGAGGCTGAGGGTCTGGGTGAAACCCGCGATGCCCGCCTTGGCCGTGGCGTAGTTGGTCTGGCCGAAGTTGCCGACCAGGCCGGCGCCGGAGGTGGTGTTGATGACCCGGCCGGTGAAGGTCTCGCCCGCCTTGGCCCGGTTCCGCCAGTGCACGGCGGCGTGCTTCGACGGCGCCCAGGTGCCCTTGAGGTGGACGCGGATCACCGAGTCGAAGTCGGCCTCGGCCATGTTCCAGATCGCCGAATCGCGCACGATGCCGGCGTTGTTGACCAGCACGTCGAGCCGGCCCCAGGTGTCGACCGCCTGGGCGACCATCTCGCCGGCGGCGTCGTGGTCGGCGACGTCGGCGTAGTTGGCCACCGCCGTCCCGCCGCGTTCGGTGATGAGGTCGACGGTCAGGTCGGCGTCCTTGCCGGAACCCTCGCCGCGCACCGACGAGCCCACGTCGTTGACCACCACCTTGGCGCCGAGCTTGGCCAGTTCCATGGCGTGGGCGCGGCCGATGCCGTGCCCTGCGCCGGTGACGATGCAGACCTTGTCGTCGAGCATTCCCATGTCGTGATGTCCTCCCGGACGGATCGGTGCTGGTTCTGGAGGGCCGATGAGCCACTGAGCTCACGCGTTTGGCTACCAGAACGGGTTTTCGGGTGTTTCGGGGATGGTCAGAGGGTGGCGGCGACGGCCACCGAGGACCGTTCGAGGCCGCCGAAGGTGGTGTCGAGGGCGAGCGAGCGCTTGAGGTACCGGTGGGCGTCGAGCTCCCAGGTGAACCCGATGCCGCCGTGGACCTGGATGCAGGTCTCGGTGGCGCGCTGGGCGGCGTGCGAGGCGACCACGCGGGCGGCGTCGACGCTCATCGCCCGCCCCGCGGCCTCGCCCTCGTCGAGGGCGACCGCGGCGGCGTGCACGCCGGCCCGGGCGATGTCGACGGCCACGACCGCATCGGCGAGCAGGTGCTTGACCGCTTGGAAGCTGCCGATGATCTTGCCGAACTGCTGGCGCTGGCCGGCGTACGCCGTGCCGAGATCGACGGCGGCCTGGCCGAGACCGACCTGGAACGCGGCGACCAGCAGCCGGCCGTCCCGGGCGGTCCGCTCGGCGGCGTGCCGATCGCCCACGACCTCGCCCGGAGGCAGGTCGTCGACCGACCACACCGGGGTGAGCGGGTCGAGCGGACGCGGGATCGGGGTGCCGGCGGGCGGGGTCACGGCCTCGACCCGGGCACCGTGGTGGACGAGCAGGATGTCGAGGCCGCCGAGGTGCTCGACGATCGCCGGTCCGGAGACCGCATCCACCATGCCGACCACGCGGGTGCCGTCCACCGCGCCGGTCACCCCCAGCGTGGCGGCCAGGAAGCTGGCGACGGTCGGGCCGGGGACGGCGGCCCGCCCCAGCTCCTCGAAGACGATGGTGGCCTCGGCCAGGCCGAGGCCCACCCCGCCGTCGGCTTCGGGGACCGAGATGCCGAACACGCCCATGGCGGCCAGGGCCTGCCACAGCTCGCGATCGACGGCGCCGGGGAGCTCGCCGGCGGCGCGGCGGCCGTCGTGATCGACCCGGTCGGTCAGGAAGCGACGCAGCTCGCTCTGCAAGGCGACCTGGTCGTCGGACAGCTCGAAGTCCACGGCTCAGCGCTCCTTGGGCAGGCCGAGCAGGCGCTCGCCGACGATGTTGCGCTGGATCTGGGCGGTCCCGGCCGCGATCGAGAGCGAGATGGCGTAGAGACGTTCCTCGACGTGGTCCTCGCGGCCGACCCGGGCACCCATGGCCAACCCGTCGCGGTCGAGGACCTGCATGGCGAGGTCGCCGAGCCGGTGCCGGGTCTCGTGGTAGCCGAGCTTGAAGATCGAGCCGCCCACCCCGGTGTTCCCGTATCGGGCGGCGCGGCTCACGTTGCGCTTGGTGTAGGCCCACTGGGCGTCGAGCTCGGCCGACACCCGGGCGAGGTCTCGGCGGACGCCGGCGTCGTCCCAGGCGCCGGTCGTGCGGGCCACCGCGGCGAGATCGGCGGCGAGGGCCATCGAACCGAGCAGCTCGGACACGAACGCGGTGCCCCGCTCGAAGCCGAAGGTGACCATGGCGACCCGCCAGCCGTCGTTCTCGTCGCCGACGCGGTTCTCGACCGGGATGCGGACGTCGTGCAGGAACATCTCGCTGAACTCGGGGCCGCCGGTAAGTGACCGCAGCGGTCGGATGTCGATGCCGGGGGAGTCCATCGGCATGACCAGCCAGGTGATGCCGGCGTGCTTGTTGGCATCGGGATCGGTGCGGACGAGCAGCTCGCAGTACCGGGCCACCTGGGCGTTCGAGGTCCAGAGCTTCTGGCCGTTGACCACGTAGTGGTCGCCGTCGCGCACCGCCGTGGTCCGCAGCGACGCCAGGTCGGATCCGGCCTCGGGCTCGGAGAAGCCCTGGCACCAGATGTCGTCGCCCCGCAGGATGCCGGGCAGGTACTCGGCCCGCTGCGCCGGCGTGCCCTCCACGCCGATGGTGGGACCAGCGTGCAGCGTGCCGACGAAGTTGCACCCGACGTAGGGCGCGCCGGCGGCTTCGGTCTCCTCGAGGAAGATCAGTTCCTCGGCCGGGGTGGCGCCGCGCCCGCCGTACTCGGTGGGCCACGAGACGCCGGCGTAGCCCGCCTCGAACAGCGTGCGTTGCCAGCTGGCCTCGTAGGCCGACTTGGCGGCCCAGTCCTCGCGCCCGTCGGGCGGTGGGGGGAACGTGGGGAGGGTCTCGGCCAGCCAGGCGCGCAGCTCGGCCCGGAAGGCGGCTTCTTCGGCGGTGGGGGCGAGCTGCATCGATGTCGGTGTCCCGGCAGGCGGATCGGACCTGGTTTCTGACGGCGCGTCAGATCTGCGAATGTAGATCGTGCGGCCGGGTCAGCGGAACTTGGCCACCAGCCGCTCGATGGTGCCGCCGGTGCGAACGGTCTGGGGCGGCCCGTCGCCGGCGAGTGCCACCTGGGAGAGGCCCGAGTCCATCATGCCGCCGACGTGGGTCCACACCAGCTCACGGTCCCGCCACGACAACCGGTCGGTGGGCTCGGCCGCCGCGGCGTACGCGGCACGGATCGCGTCGTCGGGCGGATCCCGGAACAAGACCACCTGGTGCTTCTCGCCGTCGTCGAGGGGAGGGAGGTGGTCGACCAGCGCGACGAGCTCGTCGAGGCAGCGCACCAGAGTCACGACCTCGTAGCCGAGCGCAGCCTGGAGCCGCTGCTCGAGCTCGGGTTCCAGCGTGGACGGGGGGAGCTCGGTGGCGAAGGCGACGTTGCCGGCGGCCTGGTACGTGGACACGTCCTCGATGCCGTCGCCGGCGATCGCGGCGATGAGTTCGTCCTTCTTGGGCCGCCGGTTGCCGACGTTGATGCCGCGGAGGAACGCGAACGCACGCATGGCCGGACCGTACCGCGGCGGCGCTACCGTGGATCTGACAGTCCGTCAGGGAACGACAGGGGACCGATGAGCGACCGCTACACCATCATCTCGGCCGACTGCCATGCCGGTGGCAGCCACGCCCAGTACCGGGAGTTCCTCGATCCGGCGTACCGCGACGATTTCGACGCCTGGCGGGAGAAGTACAAGAACCCGTTCCGCGACCTCCAGGACGGAGGCCGAGTCCGCAACTGGGACGACGAGATCCGCAACGCCGACCTCGAGGCCGAGGGCATCGCCGGCGAGGTCATCTTCCCCAACACCGTCCCGCCGTTCTTCCCCAGCTTCGTGCTCTTCGTCGGCCCGCCCAAGGCCGAGGACTACGAACACCGACTGGCCGGGATCCGGGCCCACAACCGCTGGATCGCCGACTTCTGCAGCCGGTTCCCCGAGCGCCGGGCCGGCCTGGGACAGATCTTCGTCAACGATGTCGACGACGCCATCGAGGACGTGCGCTGGTGCCACGCCAACGGCCTCCGGGGCGGCGTGCTGATCCCCAACATCGCGCCCGACTGCGACTGGGTGAAGCCCTACATCGACCCCTGC
>CAVSXR010000032.1:0-24932 GCA_963731885.1 uncultured Acidimicrobiaceae bacterium
GCCGGGGCGCTGGTCCGCCAGTCAACTCCAGGAAGCGTGCTGGCGGGAGCACACCTTCGACCAGATCGTGACGGACCAGCGCCCCGACAACGACGACTCCGTGGCGGGAACGGAGCCGACGCTGCATTGGAGTGGGTCACGTCGGGAAATCCGGGCGCCCGCTCCAGGACGGCCAACACTTTGGCCGATCCCGGGGTACTGGCACCCCGGTACCCCGGGAGACAATTCGTCCCCGGTCCAGGATCGAATCAGGTCGCGCGCCCGGAGCGCGCCGGCGGCCTCGGACCGCGACCGGACGCCCAGCTTCTTGTACAGCCGACGGCGGTAGGTCCGGACGGTGTTGTGCGACAGGTGCAGCTCGGCGGCGATCTCCCGCTCGGTCAACGAGCCGGCCAGCATCCGAAGGACCCGCTCCTCCCCCTCGGTCAACGGATCGCCGAGCGTGGCGTCCCGGTCGGAGCCGATCAGTTGGGCGGCCTCGTTGCAGACCAGGGTCAGCGCACCGGGCGACGGGCACTCCTTCACGATGGTGCGGATCTCCCTCATGGCGGCCAGCGCCCGGGCCCGGTCGGTGGTGGCCACGTGGTAGATCTCCGCCGCCCGCACGAGCACCCCCGCGATCGGTTCGTCGATCATCTGGGCGAGGGACTGCGCCTGCTCGAGCCTGCGGTCGTCCGAGCCCACGCCCAGGATCAGTCCCATGCACAGCGCGGTGAAGTCGGCGGGTCCGGGCACTGCGTCCCGGACGTGGGTGAGCGCCACCTCGGCGTGGGCGTGGGCCGCGTGGTCGCCGAGCAGCCACAGCGCGACGGCGAGATGCCCGTGGATCGCAGGCAGGGCGCTGTGGGACCACTTCGTCTCACGCAGGGCCCTGGTGAGATCTTCGACCGCCGCATCGAGCTCGCCGGCCCACACCGCGGCGACGCCGACGTGGAGATGCAACGCAACGGGCAGCGCCCCCCGGTACGGGGTCTCGTAGTCGTCGGGCAGGTCTCGGGCGGCCTCGGCCCCCTCCCGCGCGTCGCGCAACGACTGCAACATGTCGCCGCGCCGGCGGGCGACGTGGGCACGGATCATGGCCAGCTCACCGCGGATGAACGTCCCCGGTCGCCGGGCAGGTCGAGCGCGGTGATCAGCGCGACCGTGCTCATCGCGAGGGGGTCGTCACCCAGGAACAACGATGCCCAGGCCGAGACCAACTGCGCCTCGACGAGTTGCGGATCCGCCTGCAACAGCGTCGAGCACCACCGGCGCACGGCCTTCGCCTCTCCGCCCGCCGACCATCGGTGGTGGTGCTCGAGCAGGATCTCGGCCATCAGGGCCGTCTCCCCGCCGCTGGACGCGATGAACATGGACTCCTCGAGCAGCTCCTGCTGCCAGCACCACCGTGCGGCCACGCGATGGACGGACCGGGCCTCGCCGGCATCGGCCGACCGCAGCTCGTGCTCGGCGAACGAGGTGATGTGGGACGGGAACCGGCGCCAGCCCGCTCGGCTGTGCTGGCCGTCGCCGAGCAGGTGCAGCTCGACCAGGCGGGCGAGCAGCTGACCGGCATCGGCTCGGTCGGTCACGTGCGTCGCCAGCTCGGCGCTCACGTCACGCAGCGGTGCCACCCGGAGCAGGAACGACCGGAGCCCGGGTTCGAGCGGTTCGAGCACGCGATGCTGCAGGTACGACCGCACCGGTTCCACATCGGTGGCGAAACGGGGGACCGGCGCGCCGGTGCGGGCCAAGGTGAGGAAGATCCCCGCTGGCCAACCACCGGTGTCCCGATGCAGGATCTCGGCTTCCTCCTCCGTCCAGGTCCGCCCGGTCACCAGCCCGGCCTGGTGGGTCTGCTCGACGTCGAAGGCCAGGTCGTCCTCCCGGATCTCGACCACCGAGCCGGAGAGCGCCGCGGTGGACAGATCGAGCACGGCGTCGTCGCGGGTGAGGGCCACGATGCGCAGCGCCGGTGGCCGGTAGCGGATGAGGGTGCCGAGGCCGCGGCGGGAGGCCGGATGGATCAGGCTGTGCACGCTGTCGAAGACCAGCGTGATCGGCGTGGTCTCGCGTCCCATCGCCTCGAACACCGTGTCGGCCGCTCGGGCCTCCCATCCGGCCCCGCCGACGAGCGACGCGACGTCGAGGTCGGCGGCGAAGTCAGGACGGACCCGCCGGACCGACGCGGCGGCGTGGGCGAGGAGGCGGGCCGGGTCGTCGGCTTCGTCGAGCGACACCCAGGCCACGGTTCGGCGGGGGTCGGTAGCCCAGGAGGCCACCAGCTGGCGCTTCAGGTAGCCGGGCGCGGCCGCCACGACGGTCAGGCCGACGCGCTCGCCTCGGTCCATCAGGGCCCGGGCCGCGGGCCGGTCGACGATGCCCCGGTACTGCGGAGGGATCGTGATCTTGCCGTCGACGATCGGCGTGCCGCCCATCTGTGCGCCTCCTGGGGCGATCCTACGCTCCCCGCCGGCGGCACGCGCCGTGCCAGAACGACTTCTCGGCGCCCGGGCGGGCAGGCCTATGCGACCTTCGTCGCCTCGCGTCGGGAGCGACGGAGGCGCCGGCGCTCGCGCTCGGACGTGCCGCCCCAGACGCCGAAGCGCTCGCGGTTGTCGAGGGCGTACTCGAGGCATTCGTCCCGGACGATGCACTCGGCGCAGATGGCCTTGGCCGGCGACAGCGACTCGCCCCGGTCAGGGAAGAAGATGTCGGGATCGACGCCCCGGCACGAGCCCAGATCCATGAACGCCGGAGAAGCGAACAGATCACCGGGCTCGGCGAAGGTCGACGACGGGGCCTCGAGCGAGACGGAGGTGGGTGTGGGCATGGAGACTCCAGATGTGCGATCGGTCTCCGCCCGACGGCTGCGCCTCAGGGTAATCCGTCACACGCCCACGTCAAGATCTGCGTCAAGCCTTGTTGTTGGGGGCGGACCCGCTCGTTCCGTGGGGCGTGGCCCTCGATCGTTGCCCCGGACATCGCCTTTCTCGGCCGCTCGGGGCCGCCGGTACCCTCACGCTCCGTGAGCAGCATCCCCGACAAGCCGACACTGGACGGCCTCGAGGCCAAGTGGCGGGCGATCTGGACCGAACGTGGCACCTACACCTTCGACCGGACCAAGACCCGCCCCGAGGTGTACTCGATCGACACGCCCCCGCCCACCGTGTCGGGCTCGCTGCACATCGGCCACGTGATGTCCTACACGCACACCGACACGGTGGCCCGCTACCAGCGCATGCGGGGCAAGGAGGTCTTCTACCCCATGGGGTGGGACGACAACGGCCTCAATGTCGAGCGCCGGGTGCAGATGCTCACTGCAACCCTGTGCGATCCGTCGCTCCCCTACGACCCCGACTTCACCCCGCCCCAGCCCGATGCCAAGGGCAAGCTGCCCAAGGATCCGGTCCACATCTCCCGGCCCAACTTCGTCGAGTTGTGCGAGACCGTCGTGAAGCAGATGGAGGACGAGTACCACGAACTGTGGGCCACGGTCGGACTCTCGGTCGACTGGAGCGAGACCTACACCACCATCGGGCCCCGGGCGACACGCATCTCGCAGAAGGGCTTCCTGCGGCTGCTCGCCGAAGGCACCGCCTACCGATCCGGCGCGCCCACCCTGTGGGACGTCGACATGAAGACCGCGGTGGCCCAGGCGGAGCTCGAGGACCGCGAGGTGCCCGGCGCCTACCACAAGCTGCTGTTCGAGCTGCCTCAGGGAGGGGGCCCGGACGGCTCCGACCTGGCCATCGACACCACCCGTCCCGAGCTGCTCCCCGCCTGCGTCGCCCTCGTCGCCCACCCCGACGACGAGCGGTACCAGCCCCTGTTCGGGCAGACCGCCATCACGCCGTTGTTCGGTGCCGAGGTGCCGATCTGCGCCCACGAGCTGGCCCAACCCGACAAGGGCACCGGCATCGCCATGATCTGCACGTTCGGTGACACCACCGACGTGATCTGGTGGCGGGAGCTCGACCTGCCCATCCGCGACGTCGTCCGGCACGACGGACGGCTCGAGCGTGACATCACCTGGACCGCACCAGGGTCGGGCGGCAGTTGGGAGTCGGTCGACGCCGACGAGGCCAACGCCAACTACGCCGAGCTGGGCGGCAAGACGGTGTTCACCGCGCAGAAGAACATCGTCGAGCTGCTCATGGCCAAGGGGAAGATGGAGGGCGAACCACGCCCCATCACCCATCCGGTCAAGTTCTGGGAGAACGGCAAGAAGCCGCTCGAGATCGTCTCGTCCAACCAGTGGTTCATCCGCTATCCACCCGCGGCCGAGATCATCGAACGGGCCAAGGGTCTGCAGTTCCACCCCGAGTACATGCGGGTCCGGTTCGAGGACTGGGCCAACGGCCTGCAGGGCGACTGGAACATCACCCGGCAGCGCTTCTTCGGCGTGCCGTTCCCCATCTGGTACCCGATCGACGAGCACGGCGACGTCGACTACCTGGCCCCCATCCCGGCCACCGACGACATGCTCCCGGTCGATCCCACGACGGTGGCGCCACCCGGCTACCAGGAGTCGCAGCGCAACCAGCCCGGCGGGTTCGCGGCCGATCCCGATGTCATGGACACGTGGAACACCTCGTCGATGTCGCCGTTGATCGCGTCGAAGTGGGAGGAGGAACCGGACCTGTTCGAGCGGGTGTACCCGATGGACCTGCGTCCCCAGGCCCACGACATCATCCGCACGTGGCTGTTCGCCACCGTGGTCAAGATCCACGAACTGTTCGACGAGCTCCCTTTCCAGCACGCGGCGATCTCCGGCTTCGTGGTCGACCCCGACCGCAAGAAGCTCTCCAAGTCCAAGGACAACGCCGACGAGGGTCCGTTCGCCCTGCTCGAGCGGTTCGGTTCCGACGCCATCCGCCACTGGGCCTGCGGGGGCGGGCCCGGCCGCGACGTCGCCAACGACGAGGGGCAGATGAAGATCGGCCGCCGCCTGGCCATCAAGGTGCTCAACGCCTCCAAGTTCGCCCTCGGTCTGGGCGAACCGAGCGAGGAGGCCACCGTCACCGAGCCGCTCGACCGAGCGATGCTCCTGTCGCTCGCGGACCTCGTCGACGAGGTCACCCGGGTCTTCGACGACTACGACTACGCCCGGGCCCTCGAGCGGACCGAGACGTTCTTCTGGAACTTCACCGACGACTACCTCGAGCTGGTCAAGGGACGCGCCTACGGCGCCCACGGCGACGCCGCGGCCGATTCGGCCACGGTGGCCCTCCGGACGGCGCTCGAGACGCTGCTGAAGCTGTTCGCGCCGTTCCTGCCGTACGTGACCGAAGAGGTGTGGTCGTGGTGGCGGGAGGGTTCGATCCACCGGTCGAGCTGGCCGGACGCCGCATCGCTGCGGACCGCGGCCGGCGGGGCCGACGCGGCCGCCACCACCACGCTCACCGTCGCGGCCGAGGTCCTCTCGCTGCTCCGCAAGGCCAAGTCCGACGCCAAGGTGTCGATGCGGACCGAGATCGCTTCGGCGGAGATCCACGACACACCCGAGCGCCTCGCCGCCTTCGCCCGGGTGCAGGCCGACATCCTCGACGCCGGCAACGTCTCGTCGGTGCGCACGGCCGAGGCTGCCGAGCTGTCGGTCGACGTGGAGCTGGCACCGGAGCCCTAGGCGGTTCCGTCGCGGAGCAGCGCCCACACCTCGAGATCGTGGTACTCCCCGCGGTGGAACCAGCAGCGACGCATGGTCCCCTCCCGGGTGAACCCGCACTTGGCGGCGACGCGCTGCGAGGCCACGTTGTCGGGATGGATGTCGAGCTGCAGCCTCTCCACCCGCTTGGTGGCGAACAGGTGGCACGACAGCAGCGTCACCGCCTCGGTCGCATGGCCCTTGCCGGCGTGCTGGGCGCCGAAGATCCGGTACGACAGCTCGTAGCCGTGCAGGTAGTGGCTGATCGGGTAGAACTCGATCTCGCCGACCACCGCGCCCTCCGCGGCGATCAGGAGCATGCCTTCATCGGGCCCCCAGAACCCGGTGCGCTCGTACTCGGCCCGGAACGCGGGTTCCCCGATCAGGCTCAACGGGAAGTAGCTGCCCGCGGTCTCGAGATCGCTCAGCTGCGCGTGCAGCACGGTCAGATCCTCGGGCCGGACGAGCCGGAGCTCGACCCGGTCACCCCGGAGCGTCGGTTCGGTCATGGTTCGGTTGTAGAGCATCGACGGGGATCGCACATCAGGCAGCTGCCCGATGTCTTCGCCGAACCCGACGACCGGCGCCGGGTGAGGCCTCAGTCGTCGATGTCAGCGTCGCCCGCGTAGACGCCGAGCAGGTCGCGGGCCGACACGATGCCCACCAGCGTGCCGTCCTCCTCCTCGACCAGGACGTGGCGGATGTAGCGGTCCATCATCTTGCCCGCCACCTCGTCCACGCTGGACTCCACGTCGCACCACACCAGCTCGGTGCTGGCCACGTCGAGTGCCTTGACCTGGGCGGGGTCTCGACCGGCGGCGACCGCTCGGACGATGTCTCGTTCGGAGACGAGGGCGGCCGGGCGGGCATCGTCGCCCACGACGACCGCGCCCAGTTCACCGTCGGCGAGGGCCCGGGCCACGTCGGCCAAGCTCGCATCGGCCGGCACCCGGACCACCGAATCGCCGGTGAGCATGGCGACGGCGTACGAACCGGCTGGGGTGATCTCGCTCATACCGGCATCGTCCCGCACCCCGATCCCCCGTCACCAGGGACCAAGGTCCTGCCCCGGCCGCCAGGAAGCACAACCGCTCAGCGGGCGATGACCCTGGTGGCGAGGAGGGCGGCCGCGGCCGCGACGAGCACGCCGCCCGTGGGGCCGCCGGTGGAGGCTGCGCCGACGACGAGCACCCCCGTGGCCACCACGGCGGCGATGACGACCGCGACGGCAACCCGGTCGAAACCGACGCCGCGGGGACGGACCACGGTGGCGCGATCAGCCGTTGCGGCCAGTTCGATCGAGGCCACCGTGCCGGCGGCGAGGACGACGACGAACCAGTCGTGGCCGGCCGCCACCGCTCCCGCGACGAGCGCCAGCGAACCCAGGACCTGGACGAAGGCCAGTTGGCGGTCGAGCACGCCACCGATCGACGCCGCCGCGACGGCCGCGGCCGCCATCCACCACCAGCCACCGACGAGCCCGCCGGCCGCCAGGCCCACCACGACCCCGATGGCGGCGCCGGCGAGACGGGTGCGCAACACGGTCACGCCACCCGTCGCGAGCTCGGTTCTCGTGTCCGTCCCGCCGGCCGACGACAACGCACCCCGAGCCAGCCGAGCACGGATGCGGGGTCGTCGGCCACCAGCATCGACGGCACGCCGGCCCCCGACAGCTTCGCTCGCCGGGCCTCGGTCTCGACGGCCCACAGTCGCCGGGCGGCCCGCTCGACCTCGTCGGTGGGGGGAGCCAGCAGGTCGGCCAGCTCGATGCCGACGACCACGGTCGGCCGGCCGAGCCGGCGGTGGTGAACCGCCCCCGCGACGAACGCGTCCGACTGCAACGACGAGACACCGACCACGACGGCGTCGGCGGGAACGGTTGCCGCCGCCTCCCACCGCCGACGGCGGGCATCGGGTCGGGCAGGAGACGATCCGGCGACGGTGGCACCGACCGCCAGGAGGGCGTCGAGCACCTGCCAGCGCGCCCGGCGGCCGGCCGCCGGCGGCAGCCACACCGGCGCGGCACCCGTGGAGAGCAGCCCGACGCGGTCACCCACGCTGAGGTGGTGACGGGCGATCGCCCACACGATCCGCGCGGCGCGGTCGAGGGACCCCGGCGGTACCCCGACCTCGACGAAGCCGTCGAGCAGGACCACGAGGGTGCCCGTGCGTTCGGGGTGGTGGACCACGACCCACGGCTGTTCGCTGCGGGCCGAGGCGGTCCAGGAGATGTCCCGGAGTCGATCGCCGGGGGCGTAGGGCCGGAGGTCGGCGAAGTCGGTTCCCGGGCCCCGGGCGGCGGCGACGTGGCCACCGGCTGCAGTCCGAGGACGAACCGGCGACAGCAGCTCGTCGAGTCTCCGCGCTGCCCGGGAGGACCCGGATCGTGCCCGACAGCGGGAGGTGGACGTCCCACCGCAGCATGCCGCCCGGGCGCCGGGCCCGGACCTCGAGGCCACCGAGCTCGTGGCGACCCCAGCGCTCGGCGACAGCTCGCAGCTCGACGCTTGCCCCGCCGGTGGCCGCCACGCACCAACCGCCGTCACCCACGACCCTGCTGCCTCGCATCCCGGTGTGCAGGACGTCCAGCTCGGCCGGCCCGGTCCAGGCGAGCCGGACTCGCAGCGTCCAGGGGTCGCCCTCGAGCAGCCGGACCGGGGCCTCCACCCCCAGGACCTCCACCTCGAGGCGACGGCGATCGGCCAAGCCCATCACCACCAGCGCGCCGGCCGGCGCGGCCGCGGCGGCGAAGGCGGACCGCCCGGTGAGCAGCGCGGCGACGAGGCCGGCCACCGCCAGCACCGTGTAGGGCCCCAGGCGACGATCGGCGCTGACCACGGCGGTGGATGTCGGCACCGTCACCCCGCCGTCACGACCAACTCGGTGCCGGCACCCGGTCGATGACCCGCCGGACGACGTCGTCGACCAGCGTGCCGCGGACCCAGGCATCGTCGTCGAGGGTGACCCGGTGGCTGATCGTCGGGATCGCCAGCGTCCGGATGTCGTCGGGCCCCACGTCGTCGCGCCCGCGGACCAGGGCCCAGGCTCGCGCCAGGGTCACGAGGGCCAACGAGCCGCGGGGACTGGCACCGACGGCGATGTCGGGTTCGGCCCGCGTGGCGGTCACCAGGTCGAGGGCGTACGACACCAAGGTGGGGTCGACGTGGACGTCGTGGACCGCTCGCTGCATCGCCAGCATCGTCGGCGGGTCGACCACCGCGCGCAGCTCGACCTCGGGAGCGGCGCGTCCGAGCCGGCCGCGCAGGATCGACAGCTCGTCGTCGCGGGCCGGATACCCCAGCCCGACCCGCACGAGGAAGCGGTCGAGTTGGGCCTCGGGCAGCGGGTAGGTGCCTTCGGCCTCGACCGGGTTCTGGGTCGCGATCACCGCGAACGGTTGCCCGAGCGGGTGGGCGCGACCGTCGACCGTGACCTGCCCCTCCTGCATGGCCTCGAGGAGCGCGGCCTGGGTCTTGGCCGGAGCACGGTTGATCTCGTCGGCGAGGAGCACGTCGGTGAAGACGGGACCGGGCCGGAACTCGGGGGTCCGGGTGGCCAGATCGAGCACCAGGCTCCCGGTGATGTCCGACGGCAGCAGGTCGGGGGTGAACTGCACCCGCGAGAACTCGAGTCCGCACACGGTGGCGAGCGATCGGGCCAGCAGCGTCTTGCCGACGCCGGGGACGTCCTCCAACAGGACGTGCCCACCGGCCAGGATCGAGGCGAGGACGAGATCGACGACGTCGCGCTTGCCGACCACGGCGCGCTCGACCTCGGCCGCGACGGCGGCCGCGAGATCGGCGGCCGACGGTGACCGTCTCGGCGGGATCGACTCGGTGCGGTCGTCAACGGTGGCCATGGGCAGCTCCGGCGGGTCGATCGATGGTGGCGAGCTCGTCGAGCACTCGGTGCACCGCCCGCGCCGCCGCCACCGGGTCTCGGGCGGAACCCGGCGCCGGCGGCGTCGTCAGCACCCGCCAGGTGCCGGACCCGAGGCCGGCGACGGGGACGGCCGACGTCCGCACCGAGCGCGGGGTCGAGGCCCGCTCTCGCCAGGCGCATCGCGGCCACGGTGACGAGTCGATCCCGCACCGGCGGCGGCAGCGCACCCGGGGCTGCGGGTCGGTCGAGGTCGCGGCGGGCGTCTCGCAGCCCGTGCGGGTCGAGCGGGCTCGCGGCGCCGGTGGGCGCGGCGTCGAGGGCGGTGGACGGTGGCTCGGCGGCCACCAGGGGTCCGACCGCGCCGAGCACGAGCCCGCCGGCCACCACGACCACGGCGACCGCGGCCACCCGGGCGATGCTGGCCAGATGCTGCGGGACGAGGACCGTGGCCGCACCGGCGAGGACGGTGGCGGCGAGCGCAGCGGTGACGATGCGTTGGTTCACGTCGACGCACCACGGCCGACGGATGCGGGTTCCCGGGTCGGAGCGACGCCGGGGCCCGCGACGGCCTCTCGCCCATCGCTGGCCTCGAGCCGGAGGTCGGCCACGGCATCGGCGAGGGCGCTGATCGCGGCCTGTCGGTGGTCTTCGGTGACCGGGTGGGGCGTGAACCGGGCCCGGACGAACAGCTCGGCCAACCGGTGGACGGGTTGACGACGCACCCCGAGGGGTCCGAGGCATCGCCACAGGTGCTCGTGCGGACCCTCCTCCTCGCGGCGCGGGAAGCCCGCTTCGGCCAGCGCGGTGAGCAGGCGGGCGTAGGCGCCGATCACGGAGGTGCGGGGGTCGGGGTCGGCCAGCATCGATCGCAGCACGCCGGCCAGCCCGGCCTCGATGGTGGTGGGCGGGGGCGGCGGCTCGTCGATGGGTTCGTCATCGACGATGACGGCGATGCGAGCCCGGTCGCTGAGCCGGACGACGGGCGGGGCGAACGCGAGGAGGGCGAAGCAGCCGAGCAGGACGGCGAGGATGGCGTCGAGACCATCGGCGGGGTCGGGGGCGTCGGCCTCGAGCGGCGCCGGCACCTCGAGCACGGCCCCGCGCTGGACCGCGACGCGCGACCCGTCGTCCCGTTCGATGGTCACCCCACCCAGGGCCACATCGGGGCCGAGGGAACCGCCGTCGTCGCGGGTCGCCACCCCATCGACGACCACGACGGTGGCGCCGTGGGGACCGATCACCGAGCCCCCGCCGGCAACGGCCGTCGTCCCGATGACGATGTGGCCTCCGGCCGGGCTGGTGAGGATGATCCGGCCGGCCTCGACCACGACATCGCCTCCCGGTGGCAGGGCGAGCACGCCGGGCCCGGACGGCGCTCCCGGAGCGCTCGGCTGGATCACGCCGTCGCGTCCGGCCTCGGCTGATTCGGCCCGCGGCGCGCCGCCACCGCCGGTGTCTCGGTCGGGCGCCGCGGCCCACGGCGGGGTGACCACCGATGCCGGGAGGGTCAGCACGCACACGCCGAGGCCGCTCAACGCCACGGTGGCGAGCATCGTGGTGGCTCGGGCCCAACCGTCGAGCCGGACGAGGGCACCGCCCGCCCCGATGGCGACCACGGCCCCCATGACCCGGGCCAACGGCACCGGCGGGGCCGCCGGGAGGAGCAGGCCCGCGCCCGTCACCCCGAGCGCCACCAGGGCGGAAGCGACCCCGACGACGGCGGCGAGTTGGGCGCCGCGCCGGGCGCCGGGGCGCGTCACCTCGTTCCCAGCGGTGGACATACCGCCCGAAACGGTACCGATCCATCCGACCGGCCTCGGGGATGCCGGACCGCCCGAACCGGCCCGCCCGGACGGGTGGGATCAGCCGGCGAAGTGCGCCGCCACGTTGGCGACGCTCTGCTGCACGTTCTCGCGGTGGCCCTCGGGATAGCCGAACAGCCGCAGGGCCGGCTTGAGGGGCGAGGTCGACATGTCGAAGGTCTCGGTGACCTTGGTCCCGCCCTCGGGCTGGGCCTCGACCTCCCAACGCCAGCGGTGCTTGCCGGGATGACACCAGGCGATCTTCCGACCGGCCTCGAACTCCACCACCTTGTTGGTGATGCGGTACGGCAACCCGAACATCTTCATCGACATGCCGAAGCTGTCACCCACCGCGGCGAGCTGCTCGGGGCCGTGGCGGTCTCCCTTCACGGAGTGGTCCCCGCTGATCTCGGGATGGTTCGCCGGTCGGCAGATGAACGCGAAGACCTCGTCGGCCGGGGCGTCGACGACGGCGGATGCGGACACGGTGTTGTCGGACATGGCACCGGTCTAGTGCTCGGCTCCCGGTACGGTCGAGACCCACATGGCTCCCACCGTCCGAGACGCTGCCGACGCGGTCGCCGTGGTCGATCTCGAGGGGCCGTACTCCGTGCGTCACGCCCTGCCGGGTGCGGGGCACACGATCGACCCCACGTACGCGGCCCGGCCCGATTCGGTCCGGTTCGCGGCGCGATCCCCTGAGGGTCCGGTGGCGGTCCGGGTCCGGGCGAACCGCGGGAGCCTCACCGTCGAGGCATGGGGTGACGGCAGCGCCTGGATCACTGATCGAGCCCGGGCCTTCGCCGCGGCCGACGACGATCCCCGCTCGCTCCACTTCGGCGACGACCGCCTCGATGAGCTCAACCGGCGCCACCCCGACCTGCGCCACGCCGCCCACGGCTGCGTGGTCGACGGCCTCCTGAGCCGGGCCATCGGGCAGCGGGTCCTGGCCGTGGAGGCCGGCCGGTCGTGGGCCGCGTTGTGCCGCGAGTTGGGCGACGACGCGCCGGGACCGCTCGGTCTCCGCCTCCCACCCGACCCCGAACGGGTCGCGCAGACACCGACCTGGTGGTTCCACCAGCACGGGGTCGAGCGGAGCCGGGCGCGGACCCTGGTCACCATCGCCCGCCACGCCCACCGGCTGGCCGAGGTGGTCGATCTCCCCCTCGACGCGGCGTACAGCCGGATGCGGGCCGTGCCCGGACTCGGCCCGTGGACCGTGAACGGGGTGGCCCGCACCGCGCTCGGCGATCCCGATGCCATCGTGGTGGGCGACTACTGGATCAGCCACACGGTCTGCTCGTACTTCACCGGACGACCCCGGGGCAGCGACGAGGAGATGCTGGCCCTGGTCGAGCGCTGGGCCGGCCAGCGGGGCCGGGTCGAGCGTCTCGTGCACCTCTCGGGTCACCGCGTCGCGCGCTTCGGTCCGGGTCGACGCACCCCCCGCATCGCCCATCTCTGACCCTGCGGTTCGACCTCCACCCCACGTTCTGGTCGGCTATCGCGCCACCAGCAGCGACCGAGGGGCTACCAGAACGCTCGGGGTGGGGGTCACGGCGGGGTTCGGGGCGCGTCACCCGTTCGTCATCTGCGACTCGCAATTGGCACATATCGTCATGTGACTTCGTCGATCACTGGGCGATCAGACCAGCAGGTGACGCCACCGGGGGGTCATCGCTACTCCAGTAGGAGGAAGTCATGTATCACTTCGCGATCGTCGTCCTCATGGCGTTGGCGCTCGTCAAGGTCGTCGACTTCGTCGTCGACCAGTCCGCCGGCTTCGAGCGCATGCGGAGCATCCTCACCTTCATCGGTGGGATCGGGGCCATGTGGGCGATGGACTACTCGCTGTTCCGGGCCTGGGGCGTCGAAGTCACCAGCGACTGGATGGGCGTGTGGGCCACCGGCTTCATCGTCGCCGGTCTCACGGTCGTGTGGCGGGGGGTCTTCAGCTACCTCACCCACCACCGCTCGCCCGTCGACGAGCCTCTGGGGGATCACCACCCCATCCTCGAGCGAGTCGCCTGAACCACCTCGTCGAACTGCAGCCCGTCGACGGCCCACCGCTGCCGCGGTGGGCCGTGGCGCGTCCGGGCCCGGCCCCCTAGGATCCCCGAACATGCGTTCGACCCCGGCCGCCGTCACCCCTGGTCCGTAGCATCGGGTCCATGTCTGTCCCCGGACCTGCCCTGCTCGGTCGCGGCGTCGTGGTGGTCGACGGCGCCCGCCCGCCGGCGCCGTGGGCCGATGCTCCGGTCGTGATCGTCGACGACGACGTGGTGGCCCACCCGGCCGCCGTCGTGCGTGATCTCCACCACGCGTGGGCCACGCGGTCGCCCCGGGTGGTCGACCTCCACGTCGACCCGGCCACCTTCCGTCGGCCGGCGGCGTACACCATCGTCCCGTGGGAGCTCTCCCCCGACTTCGAGCTGTGGCACGACCGGCTCCACTTCCTGGTGTGGAACAACAACTACGACTGCCGCACCGGCGACCCCATCTGGTGGTGGGGTCGCAAGGCGGCCCGCATCGAGGGCACGGCATCGGAGGACACCGGCGCTGACGGCGACGTCGTCCTCCCCGATGGCACCATCGCGTGGATCGACGGCGGACCGCCCGACGACGTCGATCCAGCGGCACTGTCCGGGGCCATCCTCGTCCGGGCCGACGCGGTCGACGGCGGCCGGATCGACAGAGTGCCACCGTGGGTGGAGCCGGCGGCGGAGCTGGCGGCCGATCAGCTCGCGGCGGTGAGCCACCGTGGCGGCCCGGCCCGGATCATCGCTCCGGCCGGCTCGGGCAAGACCCGGGTGCTGACCGAACGCCTCCGCCATCTGCTGGCCGATCGGGGTCACGACCGTTCGGGCCTGCTCGCCGTCGCCTACAACCGCAAGGCCCAGGAGGAGATGGCCGAACGCACGGTCGAGCTCGGCGCCCGCATCCAGACCCTCAACGCGCTGGGCTACGAGTTGATCGGCCGCCACGGCGGCGGCCGGCCCGACATGATCGACGAGCGGGAGATGCGCCGCCGGCTCGAACCCCACCTCCCGAAGCTGCAGCACCGGCTCAACACCGACCCCATGGCGCCGTACCTCGAGGGGCTGTCCATCATCCGGCTCGGGCTCCGCGACCCCGAGGAGGTCGAGCTCGAGGCCGACGCCCCTGGCCTGGCCGGCGCCATCGAGCCCTACCGGGCCGGGCTGCGGCGCGACCGCGTGCTCGACTTCGACGAGCAGGTGATCCACGCCATCGAGCTCCTCCTCGCCGACGGCGAGTTCCGCCGCCGCGAGCAGGCCCGCCACCGGCACCTGCTGGTCGACGAGTTCCAGGACCTCACCCCGGCCCACGTGCTGCTGCTCCGGCTGCTCGCCGCCCCCACCTTCGACGTGTTCGGGGTGGGCGACGACGACCAGGTGATCTATGGCCACGCGGGCGCCACGCCGCGGTTCCTGATCGGCTTCTCCGAACTGTTCCCCGGCGCCCACGAACACGCCCTCCAGGTGAACTACCGGTGCCCGCCGGCCGTGGTCGACGCCGCCCGCCACCTGCTGTCCTACAACGACCAGCGGGTGACGAAGACCATCGAAGCCGCCCGACCCGATGTCGACGACACCGCCCTCACCATCGAGACCCACGCCCCCGAGGCGGGTGCCTCCGCTCTGGTCGCCGCGGTCACATCGGCCATCGAGATCGCCGGCACCCCCGGCGCGGTGGCCGTCCTGACCCGCACGAACTCGCTGCTGCTCGCGCCGCACGTCGCGCTGGTCGGTGCCGGCGTGCCGGTGACGTCGGTGCTGCGGTCCGACGTGCTCGGCCGGGTCGGCCTCCGGGCCGCGCTGGCGTGGCTGCGGATCGCCACCGATCCCGGGAGCATCGACCCCAAGGACCTGGTCGAGGTGTCGCGGCGGCCGAGCAAGGGCTTCCCCCGATGGATCGACAAGTGGCTGGGCCGGTGCCGATCGGGCCACGAGGTGGCCAAGGCGGCCGAGCGCATCGACGACGCCCGTGTGGCCGACAAGATGCTCGACCTCGCCGACGACATCGAGCGCCTCGCCGCGGTGGCCGACGGGGCCACGACGCGAGCGGTGTTGCAGGCCATCCGCGACGACATCGGTCTCGGTGGCGCCATGGAGCTGCTCGACGGCCGGCCCGGCGCCGAGGGGTCGTCCCACCTCGATGACCTCGACGCCCTGCTCCAGGTGGCCGACATCCAGCCCGACCCCGAGCTGTTCGAGACCTACCTCCGCCGCGCCCTGATGGCCGACCGGGCCCCCGACGACGGCGACCCCGCCCAGCGGGGCGTGACGTTGTCCACGGTGCACCGGGTCAAGGGCCGGGAGTGGCCCCACGTCATCGTGTTCGGCGCCAACGGCGGCCTGTTCCCCCACCGCCTGGCCGAGGACGTCGAGGAGGAGCGGCGGGTGTTCCACGTGGCCATCACGCGCGGGATCGAACGGGTCACGGTGCTCGCCGACGCCGACCGACCGTCGCCGTTCATCGCCGAGCTCGACGGCCGCGCCCCGAAGCGTCCCGCCCGCCAGCTCGCCACCAGCGGCGGCCGCGCCCCGGCGCCCGCCGCCCGCACCGCGTCCCGGGCGGCCGGCTACGACGGCGACGACCTCGAGGGCGAGGACCTCGTCCTGTTCGAGGAGCTGCGCAAGTGGCGAGCCGAGGTGGCCAAGCGGCAAGGCGGGCCGGCGTTCACCGTGTTCAACGACGCCACCCTCAAGGCCACGGCCCGGGCCCGTCCCGACTCGCTGCGGGCGTTCAGCGCCATCAAGGGCGTGGGCCCCACCAAGTTGGAGAACTACGGCGACGACGTGCTCGACATCGTCCGTCAGTTCGCGTGAGCGGCCAGCCATCGCCCCCTCGCGCCGTCGCCGGTGCGATCCGCCCCTCGGACCGTCCATACTGCGGCCATGGCTGAGGCGTTCGACACCGCGGGAGACGACGACTTCCGCTGCGCGGTCTGGACCGCGGGCCAGGGGTTCGACCCCATCGGCTCCGCTCCGCAATTCGATCGATTGGTCGCGGTGGAGGTCCCGCTGCCGTGGCCGAGCGATGTCGGCGAGCTGGCCTGGGTCGAGCCCATCAACGTTCCGGACGGCACCCGGTTGCAGGCCATCGTGCCCGAGGTGGGCCGGCTCGACGGCTCGGTGATGCTCACCCGGTGGGAGCGACGGGGCGCGGTGCTCGACGGCCTCGACTGGCTCGTCCCCGCCGCGGAGGTGTCCAGCGCGCGCTCGCCCTGCTCGTCACCGGCGAGGAGCCGTCGGGCGACGTGAGCGCCGCGCCGGCCGAGGTGCTGATCTGCGGGCACGGCACGAGGGACCGGTGCTGCGGCGGGGCCGGTACCCGGCTCACCATCGAGGCCCGAGCCGCGGTTCCCGACGTGCGGGTCCGCCGCACCAGCCACCTCGGCGGGCACCGCTTCGCCCCCACCGCCCTCACCCTGCCCGACGGGCGCATGTGGGGCTTCCTCGATGCCGACGTCCTGGCCGGGATCGTCCACCGCACGCTCCCCGCGCCCGAGGCCCGCGAGTTCTACCGGGGCAACGTCGCCCTCGACCCGTGGGCCCAGGTGGTCGAAGGTCAGGTCCTGGCCGACTCGGGCTGGGATGCGGTCGACTTCGACCAGCTGACCGCCCGGTCGGAGATCGACGGCGACCGCACCGAGGTCACCCTCGAGTGGACGGCGGGCTCGGTCGTCGACGAGCGGATCGCCGCGGTCGAGGTCGCGACCTGGTACCCGGTGCTGCAATGCGGCCTCGACCCGTCCGAGGCCAAGAAGACCTCGGCCGAGTACCGGCTCGCCTGAACCGGGCTCTGCTGGCCGGGCTCACCTGACGGGGCTCAGTCGGTCCAGTCGACCCGGTCGTCGCGGGTGGGTTGGCGACCGGTGCGCAGCGGGCTGAGCGGCGCGTCCACCAGCAGGATCCGGTGGCGGCGGGTGACGACGTCGGCCGACCACTCACGCCAGTCGGCGAGGCCGGCGTGCCCACCGGGAAGGTGCCCGTCCTCGAAGCGGGCCCACGCGTCCCACGTCGGGATCGACCACAGCAGGAGGCACTCGTCGTCGTCGACCATGGTGGTGGCGAACGCCCCGACCAGCTCGAAGCCGAAATCGGCGTACACCGGCACGGCCCGCTCGCGCACGAGCTCGAGCAGGTCCCAGCTCGTGCCGCCGCGGACCCCGATCAGCTCGTGGGCGTAGGCCACCCCACCGGCGCCGGCCGCGCACAGCTCGTCGATGGTGGGGCTCCACGGCGCCGGCTTCACCAGGCGGTCGAACCCGCCCCGACGGAACTCGGCGGCCGCCGCCCACCACTTCTCCAGCGCCGGGTCCTGCGCGCCCGCGCCGACCGCCTCGCCCGCGAACGACTCGGCCAGACCGGCGAACCCTTCCTCCTCCCACAGGTTCACCACCTGGGGCCACGGTCCCGTCGAGCCGAGGACCGACCAGATGCCGAACAACTTCTGGTTGCGGGTCTCCTGGGCGAGCGGGCTCCAGTTGGCCGCCATGTGCTGGACGTAGTCCGCCCGGTGGTGGCCCCGGATGTCGATGAACTCGTGGATGTAGACGCGGTCGTTCGGTGCCCGTGCGGTCATCGCTGCGCCATCATCGGGCTAGGCACCCGCGGTCGGGTCGGTCATGGCCAGCGGATCGACCCAGGCGTCGAACTCCTCGGCGGTGAGGAACCCGAGGGCCAGCGCCGCCTCCCGCAGGGTGGTGCCGTCGGCGTGGGCCTGCTTGGCGATCTTTGCCCCCTTGTCGTACCCGATGTGGGGGTTGAGGGCGGTCACGACCATCAGGTTGCGGGCCAGGTGCTCGGCGATGCGCTCGCGGTTGGGTTCGATCCCCCGGGCACAGTGCTCGTCGAAGCTGCGGCAGGCATCGCCGAGGAGGGCGATCGACTCCAGCACGTTGTGGGCCATCACCGGCTTGTACACGTTGAGCTGGAAGTTGCCCTGACTCCCGGCCATCGCCACCGCGGTGTCGTTGCCGAACACCTGGACGACGACCATGGTCAGCGCCTCGGCCTGGGTGGGATTGACCTTGCCGGGCATGATGCTGGAGCCGGGCTCGTTGGCGGGGATCTCCAGCTCGCCGATGCCGTCGCGGGGACCCGAGGCATACCACCGGACGTCGTTGGCGATCTTCATCAGGGCGCCGGCGAGGGTGCGGAGCGCGCCGCTGGTGGTGACCAGGGCGTCGTGGGCGCTGAGGGCGGCGAACGGGTTGGGGGACTTCACGAACGGGTGACCGGTGAGGCGGGCCAACTCGGCCGCGGCCTCCTCGCCGAACTGCGGATCGGCGTTGAGCCCGGTGCCCACCGCGGTGCCACCGATGGCCAGCTCGAGCAGGCCGGGCTCGGTGCCCCGCACGGTGTCGAGCGCGGCGTCGATCTGGTGGACCCAGCCGCCGATGACCTGGCCCAGGGTCACGGGGGTGGCGTCCTGGAGGTGGGTGCGCCCCACCATGACGACGTCGGCGAACCGCTCGGCCTTCGCGGCCAGCGTGTCCCGCAGCTCGGTGACGCCGGGGTAGAGCTGGCGGTGGAGGGCCAGCTCGATGGCGACGTGCATGGCGGTGGGGAAGGTGTCGTTGCTGGACTGGCCCCGGTTGACGTGGTCGTTGGGGTGCACCGGCGTCTTCGACCCCATCTCGCCGCCGGCCAGCTCGATGGCCCGGTTGGAGATGACCTCGTTGGCGTTCATGTTCGACTGGGTGCCCGACCCGGTCTGCCAGACGACGAGGGGGAAGTGGTCGTCGAGATCGCCGGCGATGACCTCGTCGGCGGCCCGCACGATCAGCGATGCGGTGTCGGCGTCGAGCTGGTCGAGAGCGCTGTTGGCGGCGGCGGCGGCCCGCTTGACCAGGCCGAACGCCTCGATGATCGGCCGGCCCCACACGAATCGGTCGCGCCCGATCGGGAAGTTGGCGATGCTCCGTTCGGTCTGCGCGCCCCAGTACCGGGTGGCGTCGACCTCGATCGGGCCCATCGAGTCGGTCTCGGTGCGTGTCGTGGGGGGTGTCGTACTCACGGTTCCGACGCTAACGGCCGGCTCCGCCGGCGACGCCGGCCCGCTCGCGCAGCTCGTACTTGAGCACCTTGTTGCTGGCGTTCATCGGGAGGGTGTCGACCACGTGCACCTGGCGGGGCACCTTGTAGTTGGCCATGTGCTCGCGGCTCCACGCGACGACCTCGTCGGCCGTGGGGCTCGTCCCCGCCCTCGGCACCACGAACGCCACGCACACCTCACCCATTCGCGCATCGGGGATCCCGACGACCGCGGTCTGGGCGACGTCGGGATGACCACCGAGCGCGGCCTCGACCTCGGCCGGGTAGACGTTGAACCCGCCGGTGATGAACATGTCCTTGAGCCGGTCGGTGATCTTGATGTTGCCGGCGGCGTCGAGCACGCCGATGTCGCCGGTGTGGAGCCAGCCGTCGGCATCGATGGCCTCGGCGGTGGCCTCCGGGTTCCCGATGTAGCCGAGCATCAGGTTGTAGCCCCGCACCCAGATCTCTCCGGGTTCGCCCGGCGGCGTGGCGGCGCCGGTGTCGTCCACCGTCTTGACCTCGACCCCGTCGATGGCCCGACCGTCGGACGACGAGATGAGCTCGGGCGGGTCGTCGTGGCGGTTCATGGTGACGATGCCGTGGGCCTCGGTGAGCCCGTAGCCGGTCACCACCGTCTCGAAGCCGAGCACGGACCGCATGCGTTCGAGCATCTCCACCGGCACCGGCGCCGCGCCCGTGACGGCGAGGCGGAGGCTGGCGAGGTCGCGCGCCCCGAGGTCGGGGTGGTTGAGGATCGTCTGGTAGATCGCCGGCGGCCCGGGGAGCATCGAGATGCGCTCCTCCTCGATCCGCCGCATCACGGACGGGACGTCGAACACGGGGTGCGGCACCATGGTCGACCCCCGGAGGATGCAGGCGAGGATGCCGGCCTTGAGCCCGAACGAGTGGAAGAACGGGTTGATGATCAGGTAACGGTCCTCGGCCCGCAGCCCCACGACCCCGCTCCACTCCCAGAAGGCGCGGATCGAGGCCGCGTGGCCCATCATCGCCCCCTTCGGCGCCCCGGTGGTGCCCGAGGTGAAGATGATGTCGCACATGTCGTCGCCGGCGATCCCGGCGGCCCGCGCCGTCAACTCGTCCGGCGTCGTGCCATCGGCTCGGTCGAGGAAGTCGTCCCACGTGACGCTCCCTTCACCGGCCGGTCCCCGGAAGACCACGATCTCGTCGACGCAGTCGGGAACGCCGCCGTCGGCATCGCGGAGCATGGCGACGTAGTCGGTGTCGAGGAAGTCGGTGACCGTGAAGAGCATGCGGGCGCCGGCGGTGCGGATGTTGTGGGCGCCTTCGCGGCCCTTGAACCGGGTGTTGAGCGTGGCCACCGCGGCCCCGACGCGGTGGACGGCACAGGCCGCCACCACCCACTCGGCGATGTTGGGTGACCAGATCGCGATCCGGTCGCCTCGCTCGACCCCGCTCGCCAGCAGGGCTCGCGCCGCGATGTCCACCTCGTCGGCCAGTTCGGACCAGGTGAGTCGCACGTCGCTCCCCACCAGCGCCTCACGGTCGCCGAACTCGGCGACCGCCCGGTCGAGGGCGTCGGGGATCGTCGTGGGCAGGTCCGGGGGCGGCGCCATGGAGCCAGCATGCCTCAGGATCTGACACCGCGTCAGGTCTCGACCCGTCAGATCGTCGGGTCAACGCTCCGGCGGGCGAACAGGCACGGACGACCGCCGATCCACTCGACCTCCATGGCGAAGGCGAACCGGTCGACGTCGGTCGCGTACGCGATGTCGTCGGGGTGGGCGTGCTCGGTCCCATGAGCGGCGACGAGAGGGGCCGGCGACTCCGCCATGACCGAGGTCGCGCCATGCTGGACCGGTGACCCTCAATCCCCCGACGCAGTACGCCGACGACGGCAACCTGCGGGCCCGTCAGCGACTCTGGGCCCACCAGGATCCGCCGTTCGACCTGGTGGCGTGGGTCCTCGACGTGGCCGGGGTCCACCGGGAGCAGCGGGTGCTCGACGTGGGGTGTGGGAACGGGACGTACCTGCGCGAGCTGGCCCGCCGGGGCATCGAGGTCGTCGGCTGTGACGTGTCGCTCGGCATGCTCCGCGCCGCGGGGCGCCAAGCCCCCCGGATCAACGGCGACGTCACGTCACTCCCGCTGCGGGACGACGGATTCGACGTCGTCCTCGCGCCGCACATGCTGTACCACGTCTCCGACCGGACGACCGCCGCCCACGAGTTGCGACGGGTCCTGCGCGCCGGCGGCTGCTGCGTGGCCGTCACCAACGGGGCGAGCCACATGGCCGCGGTGCGCCGGCTGGTGGTCGAGGCCGTGCGGGAGGTGCAGCCGTCGTGGGAGATGCGAAACCCGTCGACCCATGCCTTCTCGCTCGAGAACGGCGGCGAACAGCTCGGTGCCGCCTTCGACGAAGTGGTCTGCGTGCCGACTGATGCGGCCCCCGTCCGGATCCGGGACGTGTCGGTCGTGACCGACTACGTGGCCAGCGTGGCCGACCACTACGAGGCCGGCGCGGGACGACCGTGGGTCGAGGTCGTGGACCACGTGAGGCGGGCGGTGCAACGGGCGATCGACGACGACGGCGTGTTCGAGGTGGCGGGCGAGTCCGGCGCGTTCGTCTGCCGCTGACCGACGGGGCGGGGTCGCGTCCGACCGGCGAACCCGATCTCCGTGTCGCCGCCCCCCGTCAACCGGTGATGGCCACGGCCGTCTGCACGAGGACGAGGACGGCGATCGACGCGAAGCAGTAGACGTGGTCGCGGTAGATCCGGCGGGCCAGCACGGACTGCTCGACGCGGTCGTCGGCCCGGGCGCCGAGGCGGACGGCGTTGGGGACCACACGCCCGCCGGCGAGCGCGATGGGCGGGACGGCGAGCAACGCCGACACGATCGACCACGCGCCGGCGACATCGTCCACCATGGCCTGGGCGGCGACCCCGGCCAGCGTCACGACCATGCCGAGGGCGACGAACCGGTTCATCGGCGCGGCCTGGGTCGTCACCCGCGAGTAGTACCCCGCGATCGACGCCAGCACCGGTTCCGGCAGGATGTCGCCGTGGTGGCCGCGCACCTGGACGTCGAACATCAGGTCGAACCAGAGGACGGCGAGCAGGAAGCCGGCGCCGGCGAGGACGGCGGCGTGCATCAGCGATGGCGGCCGAACGCAAGGCGCATGCGCCGAGGATAGGACGGTTCCGGACCGAGGCTCGGCCTGCTCCGGGCCACCGTGGCTACGGTACGGGCATGTCGAGCGAACGGGACTGGGCCCGACCCGTGGTGCACTGGTCGATCGACGCGGTCGACCCCGCGGCGCAGCGCCGCTTCTACGCCGAGCTGTTCTCCTGGGACATCGCCGACGGCGTGTTCATGCCCATCCCGGCCGGCTTCGGGGGCCCGGAGCCCGGGCCCGCGGGCCACATCCAGCCCGGCGAGACGCCGCGGGTGACGCTCTACGTGCAGGTCCGCGACCTGCGGGAGTCGCTCGATCGGGCCGTCGAGCTGGGCGGCACCATCGTCGCCGAGCCCTTCCAGCTGCCCGGCCAGCCGACCCTGGCCCAGATCACCGACCCCGAGGGCAACCCGGTGATGCTGGTCCAGCAGTGACCATCGACGACCTGCTCGACGCTGCCCGGGCCCGGCTCCCCCGCCGGCCCGCCGCCGACGAGCTGCCAGCGTTGGTGGCATCGGGCGCGGCCATCGTCGACATCCGACCGTCGGAGCAGCGCGAGCGGGACGGTTTGCTTCCCGGCGCGGTCATCATCGATCGCAACGTCCTCGAGTGGCGCCTCGACCCCGCCAGCCCCCATCGGATCATGGACCTGATGCCGGACCAGCCAGTGGTGATCGTGTGCAACGAGGGCTACGCGTCGTCGCTCGCCGCCGCCACCCTCCAGGACCTCGGGCTCCGCGGCGCCACCGACCTCGACGGCGGCTTCCAGGCCTGGCTGCGGGCGACGGGCGCTCGTTGAGCCGCCTCACTCCGGCGAGTGGCACACCGCTTCGACGTTGTTGCCGTCGGGATCGCGGACGAAGGCACCGAAGTAGTTGGGGTGGTACTCGGGCCACAGGCGCGGCTCGTGGAGGACCGCGGCGCCGGCCGCCACCGCAGCGTCGAAGAACGCCGTGACCGCGGCCCGGTTCGGCGCGGAGAACGCGATGTGCGACTCGCGGAACCCGTCGCCGGAGTCGAACGGGCCGAGCCAGAAGTCGGGCATCGGGGGGATGCCGTAGCCGATGGCGTCGCCGAACTCCATCACCCGTTGGCCGCCGATCGTGGCCAGGACGGGGTCGTAGAAGGCGGCGCTGGCGGCGACGTCGGCGCACTGGATCGAGAGGTGGTCGAGCATCCCTCCATCATGCGCCCCCCGGCCCCGGGACTGCCCGTTCCGCCCCGTTCTGGCACCACGACGAGCGCTCCCCGACCGGACGACGTGGTGCCAGAACGACCGCCCGACCGCCCCGTTCTGGCACCACGACGACGCTCCCCGACCGAACGACGTGGTGCCAGAACCTCAGACCACCCGTTCTGGCACCACGACGAGCGCTCCCCGACCGGACGATGTGGGGCCAGAACGCCGGTGGGGGTGGGATCAGTCGAGCGTCTCGTAGTGGTGCACGGCCGAGGTGACGGCGTCGATGCACTCGAACAGCGCCCGCACCGCGGGGTGATCGGCGCGCTCCGGTGACTCGGCGTCGGCGGCACTGCCCCACAAGGTCTCGATCAGCCAGCTGCCGTCGGCCGACCGGGCCGTCGTGCGACGGATGAAGCCGGGGCAGAACGGGGCCGACTCGGTCTGCACGCGCCGGTCGGCGTCGAGGAAGGCGCCCTCGGCCACGCCGTCGGCGAGACGGAACGTGTGGTGCTCGATGATCATCCGCGGGCGCCGGCGAGCTGCTTCGCCGAGCGGAGGAGCGCCTCGTTGGGCTGGTCGGGCAGTTCGGTGAGCGGCTCGGCGAGCTCGGCCGGGGTGGGGCCGACGCGCTCGGCGATCGGGGCCAGGGCGTCGAGGTCGAAGTCGTAGAACGCGGCCGCCGATCCACCGAGGAAGGCGCGGACCTCGTCCTCGGGGCGGCCGCTGAACACCTGGCGCAGGTGCTCGCGGGTGAACGGGGCCGTGCCCTCGGCGTGCGGGTAGTCGGCGCCCCACATCACGTGGCTGACGTCCAGCACCCGCAGCACGCTGAGGTCGGACGGCGTGGGCTGGCTGACGCCGAGCCACAGGTTCTGCTGCACGTACTCGGTGGCGGACCGGGGGAGGATGTGCTCGTCGGAGAAGCGCAATTCGCCGAGGCGGCCCTTGTCCCGCACCGACTCGAGGATCATGTCGAGGTTGTCGACCAGGCCGGGCAGCCACCCCGCGCCCGCCTCGGTCATCACGAACTTGAGGCCGGGGAAGCGCTCGAACACGCCGGAAGTGATGAACTGCACCAGCGGCCGCTGGGCGTAGAAGGGCGCCTCGTTGACGTAGAGCAGCGCGGTGGCCATGTAGGGCCCGTGGTTGGGCAGGCCCGTACCGCCGTGCACCGTGACCGGCACGCCGAGCTCCTCGCACACCGCCCACAAGCGGT
>CAVSXR010000033.1:0-38190 GCA_963731885.1 uncultured Acidimicrobiaceae bacterium
AAGGCGACCAGGTGGACGCACAGCTCCGCCTCCACCGCCCAGCGCAGGGTCGGGACGTGGGCGATGCCCCGCCGGCGAGCGGCCCAACGCACCGCCGGGTTGAGCACCCACGGTGACGCGGCGGCGGCCATGGCCAGGGCAACCGCAGCGAGCAGCACGACGCGCACCCCGGTGCCGCTCGTCCCGGCGACGACCAGGGCGGCCAACCCCAGCGACACCGCGACGAGGAACGAGAGCAGCGTCTCGAGCACGGCCACGATGGCCAGCGGTACCCCCGGCGTGCCCGACCGGCGCAGATGGGTGATCCGGCCGGCCGAGTACCAGATGCTCCCCGGCAGGTACCGGGCCGGTACCGAGGCCACCGTGGCCTCCAGCACCCCGCCGACCGGGCGTCCGAACCCGAGCCCGGTCAGGCCGCGCGTCCACAAGAACGCGCTCTGGCCCAGCGACACCAACCCGAGCGCCAGCGCCGCGACCAGGGGCAGCGGCCGGGCGTCGTCCACCAGGTCGGCGATCCGGTCGTGCTGGAGCACCAGGACGCCGGCGGCGGCGACCACCAGGGCGAGGACGTAGAGCCGGCTGACCCATTCCCGCCAGCTCCCGCGAGATCGCTTCAGATCGCTGGTGGAGGTGGTCGGGTCGGGATCCATGGGCGTGGGCAGATGACCACCGGCGACCGGCAGCGGTGGCGGCTGATGGTACCGGGAGGGCGCTGTCGGCACCCCGGACCCCACCGGACCGACCATGCTCGGTACGGTTGCGGCCGTGGTGTGGCATGTGGACGACTTCGCGCTGGGTCTCACCGACGCCGCCGCGGCGACGGTCGCGGCCTACCGGCGCGACGTGGCCGCCTTCGTCACCTTCGCCGAGCGGAACCAGCTCGACGGGCCCGAACAGGTCGAGCGCCGGCACCTGCGCCGCTATGTCGCCCATCTCGGCACTCGCGACTACGCCCCGGCCACCGTCGCCCGCCGCGTTGCCGCCCTGCATCGGTACTTCGCCTGGCTGCGCCGGCGGGGTCTGATCACGGCCGATCCGTCGATCGGCCTGCGGGCGCCGGCGGGCGGAAGCCGCTTGCCTCGAGTCCTGCGCCAGGACGAGCTCGACACCATCCTCGACGAACCACCGGCCGTGGTCGACCACGATCCACCCGAGCGGCGGGTGCGTGACGACGCCGTGCTCGAGCTGCTCTACGGCTCCGGCCTCCGGGTGGCCGAGGTGTGCGGGTTGCGCCGGGACGACGTCGACCTCGCCGCCGGTGCCGTCACCGTGCTCGGCAAGCGGGACAAGTGGCGGCGGGTGCCGATCACGCCTGGCGCGGTCGAGGCCCTCACCGAGTGGCTCCGCACCGGCCGGGCCGTCTACGAGCACGACGCCTCGCCGGACGACGTCGTCTTCCTCAACCAGCGGGGCCATCGCCTCGGCCCGCGCGACTGCCGGCGCATCCTCGACCGGCGGGCGAGCGAGCCCACCCACCCCCACGCCCTGCGCCACAGCTTCGCCACCCACCTCCTCGACGGGGGCGCCGACCTGCGGGCGGTCCAGGAGCTGCTCGGACACAGCGATCTGCAGACCACCCAGCGGTACACTCACGTCAGCGCCAGTCGATTGCAGGCGGTGCTGTCAGCCACACATCCACGTGCCAAGGGCCGCTCGTGACCGACCTCGCAACCGCAGACATCGATCGTCTCTGGACCACGTACAAGTCCAGCGGGTCGCAGAAGGCGCGGGATCAGCTCATCGTCCACTACTCCCCGCTGGTGAAGTACGTGGCCGGTCGTGTCGCCGTCGGGCTGCCCCAGAACGTCGAGCAGGCCGATCTCGTGTCCTACGGGCTGTTCGGCCTCATCGATGCCATCGACAAGTTCGAGCCCGAGCGGGGCTTCAAGTTCGAGACCTACGCGATCTCGCGGATCAAGGGGAACATCCTCGACGAGTTGCGGGCCATCGACTGGGTGCCCCGCTCGGTGCGGGCCAAGGCCCGCCAGATCGAGAACGCCTACGCCAAGCTCGAGGCCAAGCTCCACCGCACCCCCTCCGAGGACGAGGTGGCCGACGAGCTCGACATGACCCGCGACCAGCTCCAGACCGCGCTGTCGAAGATCTCCTTCGTGGGCGTCGTTGCCCTCGACGAGTTCGTCGGCTCCGATCGCGATGGCGGCACCACCCTCGGCGACACCGTCGCCAGCGACATCGAGAGCCCGGGCGACCTGTTCGAGGTCCAGGAGATGCGGGGTCTGCTGGTCGACGCCATCGACCGGCTGCCCGAGCGGGAGAAGGTCGTGCTCACCCTCTACTACTACGAGGGTCTCACCCTGGCCCAGATCGGCGAGGTCATCGGCGTCACCGAGAGCCGCATCTGCCAGATCCACACCAAGGCGATCCTGCAGCTACGCTCCCGCATGCAGGCCGCCGACCGCGAGGCCGTCTAGCTGCGTCCTGCCCACTCTTCCCCTGATCTTGCGAACCAGGGGAGGCCCCGATGGGCATCCGACGTGTCCCGTCGTTCCTCGCGGCAGTGGTGGTCGTCACCGCCACGTTCGTCGCCATCGCACCGCGCGCCGGCGCGCAGGAATCGGTCGACTACCGACCACCGGTCGACGCGCCGGTGGTCGATCCGTTCCGGCCGCCGGCCACCACCTACGGGCCGGGCAACCGGGGGCTGACCTACGACCTCGCCCCGGCGACACGGGTTCGGGCCTCGGCCCCGGGCGAGGTGGTCTTCGCCGGCCCGGTGGCGGGCACGTTGCACGTCACCGTCCTCCACGCCGATGGTCTGCGCACCAGCTACTCGTTCCTCGAATCGATCAGCGTGGTGCGGGGCCAGCGAGTCGACGCCGGCGACATCGTGGGGGCCGGCGGCCTCGGGTTCCACTTCGGGGTCCGCGACGGCTCCGCCTACCTCGATCCGGCCGGCTTGTTCGGGGGGCTCGAGATCCGGGTCCACCTCGTGCCGGCCGAGGAGCCGCTGCCGCCGACCGACGCCGGCCTGTTGCGGGAGCGCATCGCGCTGGCCGAGGTGGTCCACGAGCGCAACGCCGTCCAGCGGTTCCTCGGCCGGGCCGCCCAGATCACCGGCGGGGCCATCGACGTGTTCCGGGCCGGGGTGTCGACCTACCAGCAGCTCAGTGGGTTCGGGCTCGTCCGCGACGTCGCGTTCGCCGTCACCGAGCACTGGTCGGACGAGTGCACCGCGGGCGACGTGACGGTCACCCCGGGCGGCGCCGGCCGGGTCGCGCTGTTGGTGGGCGGCTACGGCTCCGACTCGACCCGGGCCGGCATCGACGGACTCCACACCGACGACCTCGGCTACCGGCCCGGTGACGTGCTCCGCTACAGCTACGCCGGTGGTCGCATCCCCGACCCCGACGGACGGCTGGATCCGGCGTTGGTCGGCATCCCCGCCCACCCCTACGACCACACCGACACCTACGGCGATCTCGAGGAGCAGGGCGTGGGTCTGGCCGACCTCGTCGAGGAGGTGGCCCGCACCCGACCCGGCGTGCCGATCGACCTGTACGCCCACAGCCAGGGCGGCATCGTCGCCCGGCTGGCCCTGCTCGACCTGGCGAACCGACCGGGCGGGCTCGACGCCCTCGGCACCGTCGTCACCATCGGCACGCCCAACGACGGCACCGATCTGGCCACCATCGCCGTCCAACTCGACGCTTCCGAGCGCCAGTCCGTCGACTTCCTCAACCGGGTCACCGGGTCGGCGGTCGATCCCGCGGCCGTCTCGGTGGCCCAGATGGCCGAGACCTCCGACCTGATCCGCAGGTTGCAGCGCGAGGGTGTGCCGCCCGGGGTCGATTTCCGCACCATCGGTGCCCGGGGCGACCTCGTCGTCGCCGGCGACCACACCACGGTGGCGGGTCATCCCTCGGCCATCCTCGACCTGTTCGGTCCGGCGGCCCACAACGACCTGCCCGCCTCGTCGGGCACCACGCGCGAGATCGGTCTCGCCCTGGCCGGGCTGGCCCCCGCCTGCCGCGGCGGCCTCGACCGGGTGCTCGATGCCACCGTCCCCAAGGCCATCTCCTTCGCGGAGAACGCCACCGGCGCCGCCTTCGTCATGGGTTGACGGTTTCCCCGCCCCGGTCAGGGTCTCTACACTGGTCCGTCGGCCCGGACACCGGTCCGAGCCGGACACGAACACCACCAATCCACCAGTCGGGTCACCCCGCGGTCGCAACCGATTCCCCCGGGACGGTTGCGCCGGCCCGGCTGCAGTGCAACCGAGGGGCAACCACAAGGAGATCCCGTGGCCGTCGTCACGATGAAGCAACTGCTGGAGGCCGGAGTCCACTTCGGCCATCAGACCCGCCGGTGGAACCCGAAGATGAAGCGCTTCATCTTCGGCGAGCGCAACGGCATCTACATCATCGACCTGGACCAGACCCTGTCCCGGATCGAGACCGCCTACACCTTCATCCGTGACCTCACCGCCAACGGCGGCACGGTCCTGTTCGTGGGCACCAAGCGCCAGGCCCAGGACGCGGTCGAGTCCTACGCCGAGAAGTGCGGCATGCCCTACGTCAACCACCGCTGGCTGGGCGGCATGCTCACCAACTACCAGACCATGAACAAGCGCGTGGCCAAGATGGCCGAGTACCAGCGCATGCGGGTCTCGGGTGAGTTCGAGGCCATGCCCAAGCGCGAGGCGCTCCAGAAGAGCCGGGAGCTGGAGAAGCTCGAGAAGTACCTCTCCGGCATCCGCAACATGGAGTCCACGCCCGACGCGGTGTTCATCCTCGACACCAAGAAGGAGCACATCGCGGTCACCGAGGCCAACAAGCTCGGGATCCCGATCGTCGCGGTCGTCGACACCAACTGCGATCCCGACACCGTCTCCTACGTGATCCCCGGCAACGACGACGCCATCCGCTCGGGCACCCTGATGTGCCGCATCATCGCCGACGCCGTGGCCGAGGGTCGCTACATGGCCTCCCGCAAGGCCGAGGCCGTCGCCAGCCGCAGCATGCTCGACGAGGACAAGGTCGCGGCCGAGCAGGCCGAGGCCCGTCGCCTGGCCCTGGCCGAGGCCAAGGCCCGCGAGGCCCGCCTCGCCGGTGCCCCCACCGCGCCGTCGATCGTCAACGCCGCCCCCGAGGAGATCGCCGCGGCCGCGGCCGACCAGGCCGATGCGGCCGCCGAAGCCGCCGCCGACCAGACCGATACGGCCGCGAAGCCGAGCCGCCGAACCCGATGCGGCCGTCGAAGCCGCCGCCGACGCGGCCGCCGAACAGTCGGCCCCGTCCCCCGACGCCCCCGAATCGAACCAGGAGTCCTGAGTCACCGATGGCTGAGTTCACCGCGAAGGACGTCCAGGCACTCCGGCAGGCCACCGGTGCCGGGATGATGGACGCCAAGAAGGCCCTCGTCGAAGCCGATGGCGACTTCGACGCCGCCACCAAGAAGCTGCGTGAGAAGGGTCTGGCCAAGGCCGCCACCCGCACCGATCGCGACAACGTCGAGGGCGTGGTCGCCGTCGGCGACAGCGACGCCGGCGCCGCCATCGTCCAGCTCCAGCTCCGAGACCGACTTCTCGGCCAAGTCGGACGACTTCGTCGCCCTCACCCAGGAGATCGCCGACGCGGTCGCCGCCGACGGCCCCGGTGCCACCGACCGCTTCGCCGGCCGGATCGACGACCTGAAGGTCACGCTCAAGGAGAACATCGAGCTCGGCCGGGTCGTGCACGTGGCCAAGTCCGCCGGCAAGACGGTCGACAGCTACGTCCACGTCCAGGACGGCCGCGGCGTCAACGGGGTCATCACCGTGCTCGACGGCGGCACCCCGGAGCTGGCCCACGACATCTCCATCCACATCGCGTTCACCAAGCCGGCCTACCTGCGCCGCGACGAGGTCCCCGAGGCCGCCGTCGAGGAGGAACGCCAGACGCTCACCGAGATCACCCGCAAGGAGGGCAAGCCCGAGCAGGCCCTGCCCAAGATCGTCGAGGGCAAGCTCGGTGGATGGTTCCGCGACCAGGTCCTGCTCGAGCAGAAGTTCGTCCGGGACGAGAAGCAGACGATCGAGAGCCTGCTCGGCAGCGCCTCGATCGACCGCTTCGAACAGGTCGTCATCGGCGCCTGAGGAGGCTCCCATCTCCAGTTCTGAGAGCACCGATGCGCCCCGCTGGTCGCGGGTGCTGCTCAAATTGTCTGGTGAGGCCTTTGCCGGGAACGACGGGTTCGGCATCGATGGCGACACGGTGTCGCAGATCGCCGAGGAGGTCCTCGACTGCCGGCGCATGGACGTCGACGTCGCCGTTGTCGTCGGCGGTGGGAACCTGTGGCGGGGCATGACCGGGGCCGGGCAAGGGCATGGACCGTGCCCAGGCCGACTACATGGGCATGCTCGGCACGGTCATGAACGCCCTCGCCCTCCAGGACATCCTCGAGCGCAAGGACCAGCCCACCCGGGTCCAGACCGCCATCCACATGGCCCAGGTCGCCGAGCCCTACATCCGCCGGAAGGCCATCCGTCACCTCGAGAAGGGGCGGGTGGTGATCTTCGCCGCCGGCACGGGCAATCCGTTCTTCACCACCGACACCACCGCCGCCCTCCGCGCCGTCGAGATCGACGCCGAGGCGGTGCTCAAGGGCTCGCACTCGGGTGTCGACGGCATCTACACCGCCGATCCGCGCACCGTTCCCGACGCCACCAAGATCGATCACCTCAGCTATCTCGACGTCCTCAACCGGGGATTGGCGGTGATGGACAGCACCGCCATCACCCTGTGCATGGATCACGACCTGCCCATCTTGGTGTTCGACCTGATGACCCCCGGGAACGTGCGGTCCATCCTCGCTGGGCAGGCGATCGGTACGCTGGTTTCGTGATTCCCGCCCGTCGGCTACGCCTCGCAACTCGCCCCGATGAGGTGGTGAACCGATGAGTGACGAGCTGGTTTCCATCATCCTCGACGAGGCTCGGGACAAGATGGCCGACACCGTCGCCCACACCCGGGCCGAGTTCTCGAGCATCCGCACCGGCCGGGCCGCCCCGGCCCTGGTCGAGAAGCTGCCGGTCGAGTACTACGGCTCCGACGTCCCGCTCCAGCAGCTGGCCGGGTTCAGCGTGCCCGAGGCCCGGACCCTGCTGATCACCCCGTTCGACAAGGGAGCGCTCGAGGCCATCGAGAAGGCCATCCAGCACTCCGACCTGGGCCTCAACCCGTCCAACGACGGCTCGGTCCTGCGGCTGAACTTCCCGCAGCTGACCGAGGAGCGCCGCCGGGAGTTCGTCCGGATCGTCAAGCAGAAGGCCGAGGACGGGCGGATCCAGATCCGGAACCAGCGGCGGGCGGCCCGCCACGAGCTCGAGGCGCTGCAGAAGGAGGGCGACCTCTCCGAGGACGACCTCGCCCGGGCCGAGAAGGAACTCGACAAGCTCACCCACGAGCGGGAAGCCGAGATCGACAACGCGCTCGACCAGAAGGAGCAGGAGCTCCTCGAGGTCTGAGGCGGCTGGAGGGATTTGCACCGATGAACAACGACGAATCCACACCGGGGCGGACACCGGCTGATCGCGAGCCGCCCGCCGACCCGGAGGGCGTCCGGATCATCGGTCCCGACGAGGCCGAGAAGGCGCTCGAGCGCGACGACATCGTCCGTCGACGCGGCCCCGACGATCCACGCCCCGGCGACCGTCCCGGTGGGCCACCCGAGGGCGCGCCCGAGCCGGTCCTGCGGTTCCCGCTGTCCTCGTCGTCCGGTGTCGACGACTCGGCGCAACTGCCGCACTGGTCCGATCCGCCGACCGGCGAGTTCGACGCCGTCGGCGGCTCGCTCTTCGATGACGAACCGTCGCGCCCCGGCGGCGGCGAGGCCGAGTGGTCGGCGTTCACGTCGGGAGCCCCGCGGTGGCGCGACAGCGACGATGCCTGGTCCGACCAGGACGACGTCAGCTCGTTCGGCGACGACGAGACCCGCGTCGGCGCCCTCGACGACTCCGACCGACCCGACCCCGAGGACTTCTTCAGCTTCGACGAGCTCGACCAGCCCGAGCCGGCCCGCTCGGTGTTCGCCGACGGCCACGGCGACTTCGGGGACGAGCAGGGCGACTTCGGTGAAGACGACTACGGCTACGACGACGCCGAGGAGACCGGTCCCCGCAAGATCGTCGTCGGCGGTGGCCGCGTCACCCCCGGACGCCAGGGACGGCCGCGTCCCACCGCCGCCGGTGTGGGCAGCGACCGCGACATCGGCCAGGCCGTCGCGGTGGGCCTCGCGTTCATCGTCGTCGCCGCGCTGATGTTCTTCCTCGGCCCGGCCACGGCCGCGGCGCTCGTCATCGTGGTGGTCACCCTGGCGGCGGCCGAGTTGTTCACCAAGCTCCGCGAGATCGGCTACCAACCGGCCGCGCTGCTCGGCATCGTGGGCACCGCCGGGATGGCGTTCGGCGCCTATCACCGAGGTGAAGCGGCGATCCTGGTCGGGATGGTGCTGGTCACCGTCTTCTCCATGCTCTGGTTCCTGGTCGGCGCCGGCGACGGTCAGGCCACCCTGAACATCGGCGTCACCGTGCTCGGGGTGGCATGGGTCGGCATGTTCGGGTCCTTCGCCACCGCGTTGCTCGGGGTGCAGGGCGGGGCCGGCGTCGGCGATGCCGGCAAGGGCATCCTCTTCGGGGCCATCCTCGCCACCGTGGGGTACGACGTCGGCGGGTACTTCGTCGGTCGCAGCACGGGTCGGTCCCCGTTGTCGGCCGCCAGTCCCAACAAGACCGTCGAGGGCCTCGCCGGTGGGATCATCGCCGCGGTGACGGTCGCGTTGATCTACGGGTTCCTGTCCGAGCCGTTCGGTTCGCTGGGCGACGGCCTCGCCCTCGGTCTCACCGTCGCGGTGGCCGCCCCGCTCGGCGACCTGTGCCAGTCGATGATCAAGCGGGACCTCGGCATCAAGGACATGAGCTCGATCCTGCCCGGCCACGGCGGCTTCATGGACCGCTTCGACGCCCTGCTGTTCGTGCTCCCCGCCGTCTACTTCGTGGCCAAGCTCGCCGACTTCTTCTTGTGATGTCTCGGCGTCGCTTCGCTCGCCGAATCTGACGGACCTCGCTTCGCTCGGACCCAAGGCGTCCTCGGCGGCGGAGCCGCCTGCGGCGCATCCCCGGGGGTGCCCCCCGGACCCCCTGCCAGGGGCTCCGCCCCCAGACCCCCGATAGCCTTCCCGGGGTGACGACCACCGTCTCCATCGCCGGGTCCACCGGCTCGATCGGTACGCAAACGCTCGAGGTCGTCGCCGCCGAGCCCGATCGGTTCGAGGTCGTCGCCATCGGCGCCCACTCCTCGGTCGACGTCCTGGTCGCCCAGGCCGACGCGGTGCGGCCCAAGGTCGTCGCCATCGCCGACGACTCCCGCGCCCGGGAGCTCGAGGACCGCCTGCCGCCCGGCACCGAGGTGGTGGCCGGGCCCGACGCGCTCGCCGCCATCAGCGCGACCGCCGACGTGTGCGTCAACGGCGTGGTCGGCTTCGCCGGCCTGCCGGTGACCCTCGGCGCGCTCGAGGCCGGCAAGCGGCTGGCGCTCGCCAACAAGGAGTCCCTCATCTCCGCCGGCCCCGTCGTGCAGGCGGCCCGGGCCACGCCGGGTGCCGAGTTGGTACCGGTCGACTCCGAGCACTGCGCCGTCCACATGTGCCTGCGGGCCAACGACAACGCCCAGCGAGTCGCCACCGTGGTGCTCACCGCCTCCGGTGGACCGTTCCGGGGCCGGAGCCGGGCCGATCTCGCAGGGGTCACCATCGACGACGCCCTCGCCCATCCCACCTGGAGCATGGGGCCGAAGATCACCATCGACTCCTCGACCCTGATGAACAAGGGTCTCGAGGTGATCGAGGCCCACGAACTGTTCGGCATCGCCTACGACCACATCGATGTCGTCGTGCACCCCCAATCGATCGTGCACTCGATGGTCACCTTCACCGACGGCGCCACCATCGCCCAGCTGTCGATGCCCGACATGCGCCTGCCCATCGGGTACGCCCTCGCCTACCCCGACCGCATCGGGTCTGCGTTCGGTCCCATCGACTGGACCGAACTGGCCCGCCTCGACTTCGAGGCCCCGGATCGCGACGCGTTCCCGTGCCTCGATCTCGCCTACCGGGCCGGTCGCGCCGGGGGATTGGCGCCGGCGACGCTGAACGCCGCCAACGAGGTCGCGGTGCAGGCGTTCCTCGACGGGCGCATCCGCTGGGTCGACATCCCTGACGTTCTCTCCGGGGTGCTCGACCGGCATGATGGAGGGAACGCCAGCACCCTCGACGACGTTCTGGAGGCTGACGCCACCGCTCGGAGCGCAGCCTCCGCGCTCATCGACGAGAGGTTCATCCTCGTGACCGACCTGCACGAATCGACACCGGCACCCCCCGACTCGCCGGTGACCAAGCAGCGCGGCGGCGCCGAGGCCACCGGCTCGAGCCCGGTCCGGCTGCTCATTCTCGCCGCGCTGCTGGTGCTGGCGTTCGAGGCCGGGGGCTGGGCGCTTCCGGTCGTCATCCTCGGCGTGGTCGTGATGATCTTCCTCCACGAGCTGGGCCACTTCCTGGCGGCCAAGTTCGGCGGCATGAAGGTCACCGAGTTCTTCATCGGCTTCGGTCCGAAGATCTGGTCGTTCCGGCGGGGCGAGACCGAGTACGGGCTCAAGGTCATCCCGGCCGGCGCCTACGTGAAGATCATCGGGATGAACAACCTCGACGAGGTCGACCCCGCCGACGAGGACCGCACCTACCGCGCGAAGAGCTATCCCAAGCGCCTGCTCGTGGCCGTGGCCGGCTCGGCCATGCACTTCGCCCAGGCCCTGATCCTGCTGGTCGTCCTGTACACGTTCGTGGGCATTCCCGGCGGTTCGCTCACCGAGGTCAAGGACTGGAGGGTGGGAGAGGTGGTCGCCAACAGCGCCGCCGCGGACGCCGGCCTGCAGGTGGGTGACGAGGTACTCGCGGTCGACGGGCAGAACGTCCCGTCGTTCCATGCCTTCGCCACCGACATCGCCGCCACCCATCCGGGCGAGCGGATCGACCTGACCATACGGCGCGACGGCCAGACCATTGCCGTGCCCGTCACCCTCGGTGCGTCAGCCACCGACCCCAGCCGCGGCTTCCTCGGCATCGGCAACGACCCCGTCACCACGACGATCCGGACCCGATCACCGCGGTCACGTCGTCGGTTCGCGATTTCGCCGATCAGACCACGGCGACGCTCGGGTTCCTCGGCGACTTCTTCACCCCGTCGGGGATCTCCAACTTCGCCGGCGACGTCGCCAACGGCAGCGGCAGCTCCGACTCGAAGGCGTCCGAGACCCCATCCGGGTCCGGCACCCAGGTGGGCGACGGCTCGTCCAACGACGGCCGCATCATCTCCATCGTCGGCGCCGTGCGCATCGGCGCCAACCTCACCGAGTCGGGGATGCTCGGGTTCCTGCTGTTCTTCGTCGGCATCAACATCACGATCGGGGTCTTCAACCTGCTCCCGCTGCTGCCGCTCGACGGCGGCCACGTGGTGGTCGCCACCTACGAACGGATCCGGGAGTTCGCCCGGCCCAAGGGCGAGCGCTACCACGTCGACTTCGCCCGGTTGCTGCCCGGTGGTCTATGCGGTGTTCATGGTTCTGGTGATGCTCGGCGTCACCACCATCTACCTCGACATCGTCAACCCGGTGTCGCTGTGAGGGTGATCTGATGGAGATCGGCACATCGTCCTACCCGCGCCGCCAGACCCGCCAGATCATGGTCGGCAACGTGCCCGTCGGCGGTGGGGCGCCGATCTCGGTCCAGTCGATGACCATCACCAAGACGGCCGACGTCGACGGGACGCTCCAGCAGATCTACGCCCTGGCCGCGGCGGGCTGCGACATCGTCCGCTGCACCTGCAACGAGCCCGAGGCGGCCGAGGGTCTGGCCCGGATCATCCCGCGCTCCCCGGTGCCGATCGTCGCCGACATCCACCACCAGTACAAGCGGGCGCTGGAGGCGCTCGAGGCCGGCGTCCAGTGCCTGCGCCTCAACCCCGGCAACATCCGCAACCCCGAACACATCAAGACGGTGGCCGCCGAGGCCAAGGACCGCGGCGTCCCCATCCGCATCGGGGTCAACGGTGGCTCGCTCGATCCGAAGCTCTACGAGAAGCTACGGCGACAAGGTCACGCCCGAGGCCATGGTCGAGTCGGCCAAGATCGAGATCGGCTACCTCGACGAGGTCGGCTTCGACGACATCAAGATCTCGGTGAAGGCGTCGTCGGTGCCCCTGATGATCGAGGCGTACCGGATGCTGGCCGACGAGGTCGACTTCCCGCTCCACCTCGGCGTCACCGAGGCCGGCCCACCGCCCGGCTGGGCTGGTCAAGGCCACCGCCGGCATCGCCACCCTGCTGGCCGAGGGCATCGGTGACACCATCCGCTACAGCCTCACCGCCGACCCGGTGCAGGAGGCCAGGGCCGGCCGTCAGCTGCTCGAGGCCATGGGTCTGCGCGAGCGCAAGAACGTCGACCTCATCGCCTGCCCGTCGTGTGGCCGGGCCGAGATCGACGTCTACAAGGTGGCCGAGGAGGCCCAGGCGGCGTTCGGTGACCTGGAGATCCCCCTCCAGGTGGCCGTGATGGGCTGCGTCGTCAACGGACCCGGCGAGGCCCGCGACGCCGACATCGGCATCGCCGCCGGCAACAAGCGGGGCCACCTGTTCGTGCGGGGCACCAACGTCGCCGTGGTCCCCGAGGACGAGATGGTCGACACCCTGGTCGAGTGGGCGAAGTTCATCCACGAGCACGGCGTCGAGCAGGCCATGGCCAAGGCCGACCTCACCGCGGCCAAGGAAGCCGCCGAGGCGGATCGGGCCCTGCTGCTCGAGGAGCAGGGCGACGACGCCAACATGTCCGAGCAGGTCGTCGACCTCATCCGCAAGTCCCGCAACTGAATCTGTCGTCAGCGCGTCACGCCCCTCGTGACGGGGCGACGAAATTTCCGGGGGGTGGGGTGGCCCAGAGACGGTCGCGGAGGCCCGAGGCGCGGCTGACCGGCCGGTCGACCGCAGCCCGGACCGCCGCCTCGGTGCCGACCACGGTGACCGCCCGCTCGGCCCGGGTGACCGCGGTGTAGAGGAGCTCGCGGGTGAGGATGGGCGACGTCTCGTCGGGGAGGATGACCACGACCTCGCCGAACTGGCTGCCCTGGCTCTTGTGGATGGTCATGGCGTAGAGCGTCTCGACGGCCGAGAGTCGGCTCGGGGAGACGTGCACGATCTCGCCCCGCCGCTCGAACGCACAGCGCAACGCCTCACCGACCCGGACCACCACGCCGGTGTCGCCGTTGAACAGGCCGAGGTTGTAGTCGTTGGCGGTCACCAGCAACGGACGACCCACGTACCAGCCGTGCGGGGCGTAGCCCTCGATCGACTCCGTGAGCCACGACTCGATGCGGGCGCGCCACGTCGACACGCCGTGCGGACCCCGGCGGTGGGCGCACAGCAGCTGCACCCGGTGCATGGCCTCGAGCGCGGCGTCGGCGTCACCCCGCCGGGCGGCCTCGACCACGTCGGTGGCGGGCTCGAGGATCGCGGCCCGGACGAGCTCGTCGGCGGCCGCGCCCCGGGCATCCGTGGCGACGTCGTGATCGAGCCACGTCACGCCCTCCGGTCCTTCGGTGAGGAGCTCGACCACCGTGTCGGCGTCACCGGTTTCGATCGAGCGGGCCAGGGCCCCGACGCCGCCGGCGAAGCGGTGCACCGTGCGTAGCACGACGATTCCGTCGGCGATCGACGAGCCCGTGGACCGGCTGGCCTGGGGGTCGAAGTCGGGATCGGCCGCGTCGCCGACGATGTCGCCCAGCACCGCACCGGCCTCGACCGAGGCCAGCTGTTGGGGATCGCCGACCAGCACCAGGCGGGCGGACGGGCGGACCGCCTCGACGAGGCGCGCCATCAGCGACAGCGACACCATCGACGTCTCGTCGACGATGACGACCTGATGGGGCAACTGGTTCGATCGGTCGTGGCGGAACCGGCTGTTGCTGCCGGGAGCTCGGCCGAGGAGGCGGTGGATGGTCGACGCCTCGGTGGCCAGGATCGCGTCCCGGACCTGGTCATCCACGTCGAGCGTCGTGGCACCGGCGTGCACGGCTTCGGTGAGTCGCGCCGCGGCCTTCCCGGTGGGAGCTGCCAGGGCGATCCGGACCGGCCGGCCCTCACCGCGGGCCTGGTCGTGGAGGAGGGCGAGCACGGCCGCCACCGTGGTGGTCTTGCCGGTGCCGGGACCACCGGCGATGACGGAGAAGGGTCGCCGGACGGCGGTCTCGGCCGCCAGCCGCTGGGCGTCGGGGCCGGTGCCGGCGAAGAGCCGGTGCAGCGAGGCGGCCAGGATCTCGTCGTCGACGGCGGGATCGGGCGCGGTGGCGCGCTGCAACAGGTCGGTGACGATGGCCCGCTCGTGGCGCCAGTAGCGATCGAGGGCGAGCCGGGAGCCGAGCAGGCGGAGCGGCCGGGCCACGCCCTGGTCGTCGGTGTCGGAGGCATCGTCTCCCACGGCGACCAGGGGTGAGCCGGCGACGGCGTCGACCCAGACGTCCGGGTCGGGCCAGGGGAGGGTGGCGAGGTCCACCTCGGCCCCCTCGTCCACCGTGGCCGTCCCCGCGATGGTGGCGAGGTCGACGGTGACGCTCCCGAGGCGGACGGCTCGCACCGCGAAGGCGATGGCGAGGGCGACGAGTTCGCGGCCGTCGTCGGAGGGCTCCGGTCCGGTCCCGCCGAGCCGGACCAGCGCGCGCCCGACGTGGACGTCGGCGGCGTCGAGCACGGTGGCGTCGGTGAACGGGGCCACCAGCCCGGTGGCCGCATGAGCCCGCTCGGGCCGGAACGGGTCGACGGAGGGGGCCGCGGCACTCATCGAGCTCGGCTCCCGAGACGATCGCCACGGTCGAGCACGTCGGAGAGGCCGGTGACCAGGGCGGCCGGTGGACTCCACGCGAACACGCCGCACGGCTGGCTGTCGACGCGAGGCGTCTCCTCGCCGGTCATGCCCCGCAGGAACAGGTACAGGACGCCGCCGAGGTGGGTGGCGGGGTCGTAGCCCGGTTGGCGCCAACGCAGATATCGGTGGAGGGCGGCGGCGTAGAGCATCGCCTGCAGGGGGTAGTGGGCGCGGATCATGGCGTCGCGCATGGCCTCGGGGCGGTAGTGCCAGGCCGACAGCTCCTCACCGTCGACGCCGAGCCAGTTGCTCTTGTGATCGACCACGACGAAGCGGCCGCCGGCGCGTAGCACGATGTCGATCGACCCGCTCAGGTACCCCCGCACCGATTGCTGGAGGATCGGCGACCGGAGCTGCTCGTGATAGCCGGCGAGGACGTCGTCGGCGGGGAGGGTGCGTTCGACCACCTCGGCGATGGCCGCCACGGTCAGCGACGAGGTGGGTTCGTCGCCGCCCACCAGCGGCAGTTCGAAGTGGAGCTCGTCGAGCCGGTCGCCGGGCGGGACGTCGCATAGACGGATGTCGCCGACCAACGGACCGAGTGGTGTGTGGATGGCGGCGTCGAGTCCGGCCACCAGGCGGTCCGCGTCCACCGCGTCGGGGGTCCTGCGGTGCTGGGATCCGAGTGCGGCCCGGAGGGCGGCAGGGAGGTCGGGGGCGGTGAAGTCGGTCGCCTCGAGGACGGCATGGACCAGCGTTCCGAAGCGGGCGCCACCGGCGAGATCGCCGAAGACCGAGGGAACGGCCCGCAGCTCCGCCTCCCGTGAGGAGTCAGCGGTGGTGCCACCCGCGGCGGGCGCGAGGGGATCGTCGCCGAGCTGCTCGTCCTCGAGGCCGCGGTCGTCGTGCTCGGGGGCGAAGCCATCGGACCCGGACCCGGACCCGGTCTCGGACCCGGACTCGGTGTCGGTGGGCGCGCGCTCATGAGCGACCGCGGTGAGGGCCGAGTACGAGGTCCGGCGCCACGTGAGATCGATCGGACGGGTGAACGACCGCACCGCGAGCGCCGCGTCCGGCTCGGGCTCGGGGTTCCAGCGGGCGCCACTGCCGCCGCTGGCACTCTCGACCACGATGGTGACGCCGGCGCGCTGGGCGAGCACGTCGAGGATCGTGCGGGCCTTGTCGTCCTCGGGCGTGGACTGGACCTCCCCCGACGCGGTGGCCGGCGCGAACAGCAGCGTGCCCAAGGGCGACTCGAAGGCGCCGAACGTGGACGCCCACCAGACCACCACCTGGTGCTCGGCCCGGGTCAGCGCCACGTACGCCAGGCGCAGTTCCTCGCCTCGGGACTCGGTGATGTGCCGGGCGACGTGCTGGGCGTAGCCCCGGCGGGGCCCGCCGACATCGATGCACCGCGCGCCGTCGACCGGGTCGTGGAACAGCGGTGGCGCGTCGTCAGGGATCCACCCGGCACGCCACAGGTAGGGGACGTAGACGATGGGGAACTGCAGGCCCTTGCTGCGGTGGATCGTCCACACCTGGACGGCCTGGGCATCGGTCTCGAGCCGGCGACTCTGGGCCTCGGCATCCCCCTCCCGTTCGCCGCGTCGGATGCGTTCTCGCAGGTGGGCGACCAGCGTCGACGGGGCGGTGTCGTGGGTGGTGCCGTGCTCGTGGAGCAACTCGGCGACGTGGCGGAGATCGGTCAGGGCGCGCTCCCCGCCGAGCCTCGCCAGCAACCGGGCCGGGAGCTGCTCTGCAGCGGTGACGTGTTCGAACATGGCGGCCACGCCCCGTCGGACCAGCAGCCGGCGCCACTCGTGGAGCCGCCCGTGCACGTGGTCCCAGGCGGCGTCGTCGCGTGTGGCCACGTCGTCGGCATCCCAGCCGAAGAACGCGGTCATCGCCGCGCTGCGCACCCTGGTGGTGGCGGCCGGCTGCTCGACCGCCTCGAGCAGGCTGAGCCAGTCCCGGGCCGCCGCGGTGTCGAACACGCTCCCGGCGCCGTTGACCACGGTGGGAACGCCGGCGGCGGCCAGCGCGTCGCGGATCATGTCGGCGTCCTTGTGCCGCTGGACCAACACCGCGATGTCGCTCGGCCGCACCGGGCGCGTCGTCTCGACGCCGTCCGGGTCCCGGTCGACCAAGCTGGCACGCGACGACGGATCGAGTTGGAAGACGATGTCGGTGGCCAGATCCTCGGCCACGAAGGCACGGGCCCAATCCATCTGGAGGTCGCCGCTGTTCGGGGTGAGCACGGCGTCGGCGGTGTCACGCCGCACGTGGCGGATGCGCAGCGGTGCGCTGCGCCGGCCGCCGAGCAGCCGCGGCGCACGATGGTGCGGTGCGGCTTCGGTCGCCCGGTAGGCGATGTCGGGGTGGCCGAGCGTGGCGCCGGCGAAGAGCTCGTCGAGACCCCGGAGCAGCCCGGCGTCGCTGCGCCAGTTGGTGGTCAACGCCTCGGTGTGGTCGGCCAGCGACCGCGCCGCCAGATAGGCGTGCACGTCGGCCCCCCGGAAGGCGTAGATGGCCTGCTTCGGGTCGCCGACGAGCACGAGCGAGGTCGTCGTGTCCGGGCCGTCGTCGGACCCGGTCACGAAGGCGTCGCGCAGGATGTTCCACTGCACCGCGTCGGTGTCCTGGAACTCGTCCACCACCACCAACCGGAACTCCTCGTCGAGGCGGCGTCGCACGACATCGCCCTGGGGGCCGGTGAGGGCGTCCTCGAGCCGGGTGAGGAGATCGTCGTAGCCGAGGACCTGCAGCTCCCGCTTGCGGCGGGCGAGCCGATGTCTCACCATGGCGGCGAACCGGGCCCGCATGGCGGCGGCCGGGTCGTCGCAGTCCGGCTCGGGCACGATGCGGGCGTGGGGGTTGGTGACCACCGCTTCGGCGATCCGTCGCGCCGCGTCCCGGGGGAACTCGAACGCCACCTTCTTGTGGAAGCGCTGGACGAGCAGGTCGTCCACCACCTGCTCGGTCAGGTCGCGAGGGTCCTCGATGAACTCGACATCGCGCTCGACGTCACCGGCGAAGCCCACCCTGCTCAACACCTGTTCGCAGAACCCGTGGATGGTGGCGATGGTGGCGGCATCGAACTCGGCCACCACCGACCCGATGCGATGGTGGCGTCGCGCCACGGTGTCGGCGTCGGCCTCGCACAGGCCGCGGCTCACCTCGTCGACCGGCATCGTGCCGGCGTGCAGGAACCGATGCAGGTCTGCTTCGGTGTCGACGAGCCGCTGCCAGACCCGGTCGCGGAGCTCGCCGGTGGCGGCCCGGGTGAACGTCACCAGCAGGAGCGACTCCACCGGCAGGCCGTCGGCCAGGGCCTGCACCGCCAACGACGTCACGCGGTGCGTCTTGCCGGTGCCCGCGCTGGCCTCGATCACGGTGACGCCGGGCGGGATGCCGGCGATGGTCGGGTCGTCGCTCAACGGGTCGTCTCCCGATGCAGCACCGGATCCCAGAGGCGACGGGCCAGGCGGCCGAGTCGGCTGTCCTCGTCGTCGGCCCAGCCGGCGCCGGATTCGGCGTCGGTCGGGGCGATGCGGACCAGCTCGTCGAAGCGGAGCACGCCACCGAAGGCCAGCTGGTGGCTGCGGTCGGCGTCCTCGCCGGGGAAGGCGTGGTTCGACTCCCAGGCCCGGGCCGCCGATCGCGCCGGGTGACGGTTCCGCTGCCGGGCCTGGGCCCACGCCGCGCTGGTCTTGCACGGCATCGGCAGCGGCTCGCACACGCCGCGTCCTCGCAGCGCCACCAGGTCACGTAGCGCGGACGCCGCTGCGGCCCGGCGGGCGTCGGGCGGTCCCTCGAAGGCGGCCAGCTCCACTGCCTGCCCGCCTGCTCGGTACTTGCCCACGGTCAGGGCCCGCCACGGCGTCTCGGGATACCCGGCGGACAACGCGAGCAGGCGCACCCACGACGCCAACCGGTGCTTGGCTCCCACGCTGCTGTAGGACACCGCGCCGCTGGCGTCACCGCGGACCCCGGTGACGGTGCCGACCACGGAGATCGGACCGCAACCCGGGACGTCGCCCAGATCGATGTCGATCTCCAGCGACGAGGTCGCGCCGGCGGCGCCGACCGCCTCGGCGACCTCGTGGATGCGGGTGGCCACGGTCTGGATCGACCCGATCGTGGCTCGACCCATGGCATCGGGCGGCAGGGCGCCGACCGCGAGCTCCGCCTCGACGGCAGCATCGATCGGATCGCCGGCCAGCAGGCGCTCGATGAGGCGTTGGCCGATGCCCCAGCGCTCGAGGTTGTCGAGCTCCACCGGCATGGCGTCGGGGAGGTGGTCGTCGTTCTCCCAGACGTTGACGCCCAGGCGCTGCCGGAGGAACTCCCGGACCGGATGCTGGACGAAGCGGACGACGTCGTCGATGGCGACAATGCCGTCGCCCGGTGCCGTCGTGGGGAGCGGGTCACGGAGGAACGGCGGTGGGGGCATCCGTTCGCCGGTGAGGGCTCGGGCGCCGGCGAGGTGGACGAGGTCGAACGCCCAGGGACCGCCGCCGGCGTCCCGGTGGGCCGAGGGGTCGAACGGCTGCAACGGATGGGTGGTCACCACGGACTCGGTGGCGTCGCCGCCGGCCGCGGTGCGTGCGGTCCGGTCGATGACGTCGAGCAGCTCCGACAGGGGCACGGCCGGCGGGCGGGGCTCGTTGGTGCGCACGTCGGCCCCGGTGGTCGTGATGATGAGCCGGTCCTCGGCTGACAGGAGCGCATCGAGGAGGAGCTGGCGGTCCTCGGTCCGGGGGTCGCGGTCACCGACCAGCGGCAGCCGCCGCAGCAGGTCGTCGCCGTCGGCTCGCCCGGCGCGCGGGAAGGCGCCGTCGTCGAGGCCGAGCAGCACGACCACCCGGTGCGGGACGGCCCGCATCGGCACCAGCGTGCACATCGTGACCGCGCCGGTGCGGAAGTCGGCCCTGGTCGGCAGGCCGCGGAGGCGGTCGGCGAGCAGCGCACGGATCTCGGTCAGCGACAGCGTCCCGGTGGCCGCCTCGCCATCGCTCGTGGCCTCGCCCAGCACCTCGCGGAGCACGCTGTCGACCTGCACCCGCTGCCACGTCTCCGCCGGTGGGCAGGCCATGACCAGGTCGACGGCGTCGCCCAGCGCCTCGACCCACGCCGCGATCGGCCCGGGCTCGGCCGATGCGGTGACGACCGTGTCGATCCGGTCGACCAGCTCGGCGAACCGCCCGGCGAGGTCGACGTCGCCGCTCTCGACGTCGTCCAGCGGGAGGCGACCGCCCAGCAACCGCGAGCCGTCGGTCGCCATGGCCACACCGAGCAGCATCCGGTCGATCCCGACCCGCCAGGTGTTCGCCTCGACGTCGCCGAGCCAGTACCGCGTCGCGCCGGGGACCGTCGAGACCCCAGCGGATCTGGCTGGTGGCGGTCCACTCGGTGAGCCGTTCGACGTCGTCGTCGTCGAAGCGGAACCGGGCCCGGACCGGTTCGCGGCCGGCGAACGCGATGAGCTCGGGCGCGGCGATGCGCCCGTCGACGAGGTGGAGCAGGGCGTCGAGCGTGGCGAGCAGCGGGATTGGTCTGGCGCAGCGACCGGTCGGCCAGCCGGTAGGGCAGGTGGGGGAGACCCCGATCGGGTGGGGTGGCCGCGGCGGGATCCGTGTCGGGGGCGCCGGCGCCGAACGTGGCGTGCAGCAGCGGCGCGAACTCGTCGATGTCCGGACACAGGACGATCACGTCGCGGGGCTCGAGGGTGGGGTCGTCGGCGAGGGCATGGCAGATGGCGTCGCGGGCGATCTCCACCTGCCGGGCTCTCCCGTGGCAGGAGTGGACCTGGATCGACCGATCCGAGGGATCGAGCACCATGCGTTCGTCCGAGTTGGGCCGCCGCGGCCGTCGAGGGGTCGCCCCGGTGGCTCGGCATCGGCCCGGATGTCGGCCTGGATGCGTCCGAGCAGGGTCGTCGGCGGCGCCACGTCGACCGGATGGTGCGACTGGGAGGCGTCGGCCGCCGCGCTCGAGCACGAGTTGCATCTCGCGGGTGTCGCTGCCCCACGTGCGCAACAGCGGGTTGGTCGGGACCGTCCTCGTGGGGTCACTCGCTCGGGGCATGGGCAGCGCCGGTGGTCCGAGGCGGGCAATGCGATCCCACAGCGCCAGCGACGGGTGGAGGGCGAAGAGGTGGACATCCCGCTGAGCGGCGACGGCCCGGAGCACGTCGAGGTAGGTGGCGGGGAGCCGGGTGAGACCGAACAGCGAGACGCGGGCCGGGAGCTCGACGTCGACGGTCCCGGCCCGCAGGCGGGCGCAGGCCTGGGCCACCCGCTCCGGTGGGCTCGGGCTGGCGACCCGCTCTCGCAGCTCACGCCACAGTCGCGGTTGCCACTGGGCATCGGCCGGCACGTCGGGGAACGGGCCCCGGCCGGCGTGGTCGAGCCACGAGAGCACCATGTCGGGCCGGTAGACGGCGTAGCCGTCGAACAGGTCGGCCAGGTGCCGGGCGGTGGCGAAGCGCCGGGCCCGGCGGAGCACATCGGCGTCGTTGTCGTCGCCGTCGTCGCCCTCGTCGTCCGGGTGGTCGGCGCCGAGGCCGAGGTGGCTGGCCAGCAGCGCCATCCAGGGTTCGCCGGCCTGCTCGTCGATCAGCTCCAGCAACGGCCACACCGCTCGTTCCGGCCGCCAGGGATCCTCGGTGCGGTCGACGCCGGTGGCCTCGGCCAGCACGTCGCCCACCAACCGGCCCGGGAAGGGGAACTCGACATTGGCGCACACGCCGTCGTGCCGGCCTGCCGACGTGCCCACGGCCGCCGCGATCCGATGGGTGAGCCACCGCTCGACCCCGCGGGTCGGGACCGCGACCACCTCGGCATCGAAGGGATCTCCGGCCGGCGCGGCCATCAACTCGACGAGCGCGTCGACGAGGGCGTCGGCCCGCTCGCTGCGATGGATTCGGAACATGGACGATCCTGGGTACCCGGTCGACGTGACGACCGTTGATCCTGGCACGCCCCGCAACGGGCACGGGCGTGGGTCGCGCCGGCACGTACGCTCGCAGCCATGGCCCGCAGACCCGTGCTCACCCCCCAGGCGGAGGACTTCCCCCGCTGGTACCAGGACGTCCTCAACAAGGCGGAGCTGGCCGACAACGGACCGGTGCGCGGCACGATGGTCATCCGGCCCTACGGCTACGGGCTCTGGGAGCGGATGCAGTCGGAGATGGACGACCGGATCAAGGCGTGCGGCGCCGAGAACGCCTACTTCCCGCTGTTCATCCCCGCAGAGCTACCTCACGCGGGAGGCCGAGCACGTCGAGGGGTTCAGCCCCGAACTGGCGGTGGTCACCCACGCCGGCGGCAAGGACCTCGACGAGCCGATCGTCGTCCGCCCCACGTCCGAGACGGTGATCGGCGAGTTCATGGCCAAGTGGACCCAGAGCTACCGCGACCTGCCCCTGCTGCTGAACGCGTGGAACAACGTGGTGCGTTGGGAGCTGCGGCCCCGCATCTTCCTGCGCACCACCGAGTTCCTGTGGCAGGAGGGCCACACCGCCCACGTGTCCCGCGAGGACGCCCACGCCTACGCCACCGCATCCTGCACGTCGCCTACGCCGACTTCATGGTCAAGGTCCTGGCCATGCCCGTGCACCTCGGCATCAAGCCGAGCTACGACCGCTTCGCCGGCGCCATCAACACCATGGCGTGCGAGGCGATGATGCGCGACGGCAAGGCGCTGCAGATGGGCACCAGCCACGAACTGGGGCAGAACTTCGCCAAGGCGTTCGACATCGACTACCTCGACGCCGACGGCCAGCAGCAGCTGTGCTGGACCACCTCGTGGGGCACCTCCACCCGCATGGTGGGCGGTCTCATCATGTGCCACGGCGACGACGACGGGCTCCGGGTGCCACCGGCCCTGGCCCACATCCAGGTGGTCACCCTGCTCATCCGCGACGAGGAGGGTGCCGGCACGGCTGCCGCCCGGCTCCACGACGAGTTGATCGCCGCCGGCGTCCGGGCCCGGCTCGACGACCGCGTCGACACCGCGTTCGGACGGCGGGCAACCGACTGGGAGCTCAAGGGCGTGCCCGTCCGGATCGAGGTCGGGCCGCGCGACATCGTCGACGGCACCGTCACCGTGGTCCGGCGGGACACGGGCGAGAAGCGTCCCGTGGCGGTGGGTGAGGCCGCCGCCACCGCCCAGTCGCTGCTGGACGAGATCCAGGTCAACCTGCTCGCCGAGGCCACCGCCTTCCGCGACGACCATTCCTCGGACACCGCCACCGTCGAGGAGACCCTCGACGCGGCCGGCACCGGCTTCGCCCGCGTGCCCTGGGAGGTGGTCCGCGACGCCGAGGAAGCGCTCGGAGCGCAGGCGGTCACGGTCCGGTGCATCCAGCGCGCCGATGGCACCGTCCCCCTCGACGAGGACGAGGACGACCTCTACGCCATCTGCGCCCGCAGCTACTGACCCGCAGCTACTGAAGGGCCGGGTCGCTGGGCCGACCGCGACGGCTGGCGGTATACTCGCCAGCAATTCGTTTCCTTGTTGGAAGCGTGGGCTCCGGCCCACGCTTCTTTCATGTCCGGCTGACGAGCGAGGAGGAGCCACCGTGACCAAGGCCGACACCGTCCGCACCATGGTCCAGCCCCTCGCGGCCGCGGTCGGCGCCGACATCTACGACGTCACCCTGGCGGGCGGCAAGCTGGTGGTGGCCCTCAACCGCCAGGGCGGCATCGATCTCGACACCCTCTCGAAGGTCAGCCGCGACCTGGGCGCGCAGCTCGACGAGGCCGACGTGATCGGCGGCAGCTACACGCTCGAGGTCACCAGCCCGGGGCTCGAGCGGCCGCTGCGCACGCCCGATCACTACCGCGGCGCCATCGGCGAGGCGGTCACCGTCCGCACCAACCCCGACGTCGAGGGCGAGCGTCGCGTGCGGGGCACGATCACCGCGGCCGACGACCACAGCTTCACCGTCGCCCTCGACGACGACCAGGGCCGGGCCACCGGGGAGTCGCGCACCGTGGCCTACGACGACGTCGAGCGGGCTCGCACCACGTTCTCCTGGGGCCCCGCCCCCAAGCCCGGCGGCAAGCACAAGCCGGGCTCCACCGCATCAACCTCCGGCAAGAAAGCACGATCATGAGCAACCCCGACATGTTCGACGCCCTCCAGGCGCTCGCGGCCGAGAAGGGCATCTCCGTCGACACCCTCATGGCCGCCCTGGCCGACGCCCTCGAATCGGCGTACAAGCGCATGCCCGGCGCCTACGAGTACGCCTGGGTCACCATCGACCCCGGCACCTTCGACATCCGCGTCTTCGCCCAGGAGCTCGACGAGGAGGGGGTGCCCGTCGGCCAGGAGTTCGACGTCACGCCCGACAACTTCGGACGCATCGCGGCCCAGACCGCCCGGCAGGTGATGACCCAGCGCATCCGCGAGGCCGAGCGCGAGCTCAAGTACGAGGAGTACGCCGGCCGCGAGGGCGACATCGTCACCGGCATCGTCCAGCAGAACGACAGTCGCTACACCCTGCTCGACCTCGGCCGGGTCGAGGCCCTGCTGCCCCAGGCCGAGCAGGTGCCCCACGAGCGGCCCGAGAACAACGCCCGGCTCAAGGCCTACATCGTCGAGGTCCGCAAGACGGCGAAGGGCCCCCAGATCGTCGTGTCCCGCACGCATCCGGGGCTCATCCTCGAGCTGTTCAAGCTCGAGGTGCCCGAGATCGCCGACGGCATCGTCGAGATCAAGGCCTGCGCCCGCGAGCCCGGCCACCGCACCAAGATGGCGGTGGCGTCCAACGAGCCCAACGTCGACCCGGTCGGGGCCTGCGTCGGCGCCCGCGGCTCCCGCGTCCGCCAGGTCGTCACCGAGCTGCGGGGCGAGAAGATCGACATCGTCGCCTTCTCCGACGATCCCTACGAGTTCGTGGCCAAGGCCCTCCAGCCCGCCCGGGTCAAGGAGGTCCGTATCGACGAGATGACCGGCACCGCCATGGTCATCGTCCCCGATCACCAGCTCAGCCTGGCCATCGGCAAGGAGGGCCAGAACGCCCGCCTGGCCGGCCGGCTCACCGGGTGGGCCATCGACATCAAGTCCGAGACCCAGCTGGCCGAGGCCGAGGCCGCCTACGCCGCCGAGGACTGGGCCGAGGGCGAGTGGGTCGTCGACGAGGAGACCGGCGAGCAGGTCTGGCAGCCCGCCGAGGGCGGTCCGGCCGTGTCGGCCACCGAGTACCTCGAGTCGTCCGATGCCGACGAGCCGACGCCGACGCCGATGCCGATGTCAACGCCGAGGCCGATCCGGCCGCCGACCCGGGTGAGGCCGGTTCGTCCGAGCCCGACATGTCGGCCGAGGGCGACGGCGTCCAGCCCCTCGATCCCGGACCCGACCTGGCCGAGGCCGCCGACGAGGCGCCCGAGGTCGAGGTCGGCGACGATCCCGTCCGAGCGCCTGGAGGATGCCCCCGCCCCGGCGGAGGTGGCGGCCACCGACGCCGAGCCCGAAGCCGACCCAGGGCCCGAAACCGACTCTGAGCCCGAAACGACGCGGGCCCGAAACCGACTCCGGGACCGAGCCGACCTGATCGCCGCCACGCCCGAGGGGCGCCACCCGACCCGCACCTGCATCGGCTGCCGACGGGTGGCCGAATCCGGCGACCTCGTCCGTTTCGTGCGCCGGGAGGGCTCCGGCGCCCCCGGCGACGGGGAGGGAACGGTCGAGATCGGCCGTACACTCCCGGGTCGGGGAGCGTGGCTGTGTGCCGCCACCCTCGAAGACTGCGCAGCCCTGGCGCTGCGTCGCCGGGCATTCGAACGAGCCCTCCGGGGTCCGATCGAGCCCGGATCGGTCATGGCCGCGATTCGTGCCGAGGTGCGGAACGAAGCCATGCCGGTTCGTACCTCAGGACAGAACGCGCGAGGATGATGGATCGCGGCTCGGATCCTGTCGGACCCGGGCCCGTGTCACGAACAGCCATACACGTCACACGAGAAGCGAACCAGACACCTCCACGACCAGCACAGACAATCACTCCCGACAGATCCACTGACGACGACGCAAGGCGAAACGAAGACTCTTGGCAGGCAAGATCAGGGTGTACGAGCTCGCACGCGAGCTGGGCCTCAGCAACAAAGAGACAGTCGACCTCTGCAACGGGTTGGGGATCGGCGTCAAGAGCCACTCCTCGAGCATCGTGGAGCCCCAAGCCGACCGCGTCCGCCGCAAGGCCGAGCGGGAAGGCCTGATTCGCGAGCCCGAGCCGGAGCCGGTCGAGGAGAAGCCGGCCGAGGAGGCCCCCGCGGCCCCGGTGTCGTCGAAGCCGGCGCCCCCCAAGGTGGCAGCCACCGAGCAGGCGCCGGAGACCGGACCAGGCTCCCGGACCCCGCGACCCCGAGCCCGCGGCTCCTGCGGCTGAGGCCCCCACCGGCCCCACCCCGCCGCCGGCTCCGTCTCCTGCCACGGAGGCTCCGTCCCGGGCCCCGTCGCCCGACACCGCCCCCCGCCCCCCCGTGGTGCGGGCCACGCGGCCGGCCCGGGTCGTGCGTTCCAGCGGCAGCGAGGGCCCCCCGCCCCGTGCCCGCGAGGACGAGGCCCCGATCAGCGCCGGCCGCCACGGCCGCGCCCGCCCCGCCTCCGCCCTCGGCGGCCCCGGCCCCGCCTCCGCCCTCGGCCGCGCCCGCCCCGCCGCCCAGCGCCGCGCCCACGCCGCCGCCCGCCGCAGCAGCCGATCAGTCCAGCGAGGCGCCCCGCCCGCCGGCGGCGTCGGCCGATCCCGGCGCCAAGCCGTCTGCCTCGGTCACGCCCCCCAAGTCGAGCTCCGGCAAGCCGATCCCGCCGCCGCCCGGTCCCATGATCTCCCGGGGTGGCAAGCCCATCCCGCCGCCGCCCGGCGCCGGTGGACGTGGACCGGTGTCGGCCCCGAGCGGTCCGGGCAACCGCCCCGCCCGTCGTGGCGCGGCCGGACAGGTCCGTTACACCCCGCCGCCTCCCGGCAGTGGCCCGCGCCCCGGTGGGGGAGGCGGTCCCGGCGGTCCCGGCGGTGGACGCCCCGGTCCCGGTGGCGGTCGCCGTCCACCGAAGCGCCGCGGAGGTCGCCGTCGCCGCAACCGCGACGAGTTGCAGCCCATCGAGGCCCCCAGCTTCACGCCGCGCGATGCGCCGGTGCCCGAGGGTGAGGTCGTCATCGAGCGGGCGTCCACGCCCCAGGACATCGGTCCCAAGATGAACCGCACCGCGTCCGACGTGGTCCGGTTCCTCATGGAGCAGGGCGAGATGGTCACGGCCACCCAATCGCTCACCGACGACATGATCGAGCTGTTCGCGGCCGAGCTCGGCGCCCAGATCCGCCTCGTCGATCCCGGCGAGGAGCAGGAGGTCGAGCTCCAGAAGCGCCTCGGCGTCGACGAGCTGTTCACCGACGACGAGGAAGAGGACGACGAGGACCTGCCCCATCGCCCGCCGATCGTCACCGTGATGGGCCACGTCGACCACGGCAAGACCAAGCTCCTCGATCACATCCGCCAGGCCAACGTGGTCGCCGGCGAGGCCGGTGGCATCACCCAGCACATCGGCGCCTACCAGGCCGAGAAGGCCGGCCAGGTGATCACCTTCATCGACACCCCCGGCCACGAGGCGTTCACCGCCATGCGGGCCCGCGGGGCCGAGGCCACCGACATCGTGGTCCTGGTGGTGGCGGCCGACGACGGCGTCATGCCCCAGACCCTCGAGGCGCTCAACCACGCCAAGGCGGCCGACGTCCCCATCGTGGTGGCCATCAACAAGATGGACCGCGAAGGCGCCAACCCCGATCGCGTCATGCAGCAACTCTCCGAGGAGGATCTCATCCCCGAGGAGTGGGGCGGCGACACGATCTTCGCCAAGATCTCGGCCCTCACCGGTGACGGCGTCGACGACCTGCTCGACAGCCTCCTGCTGGTCGCCGAGGTCGAGGACCTCCGGGCCGACCCCGAGGGTCGGGCCGCCGGCACCGTGCTCGAATCGCACCTCGACGTCGGTCGTGGCCCGGTGGCCACCATCCTCGTCGAGCGCGGCACGCTCAGCGTCGGCGATCCGCTGGTGGCCGGGGCCGCCTTCGGGCGGGTGCGGGCGATCATCGACGACCACGGCGAGCAGATCAAGGAGGCCGGGCCGTCCATGCCCGTGCAGGTCCTCGGTCTCTCCGACGTCGCCGACGCCGGCGACCAGTTCGTGGTGGCGCCCGACGACAAGACGATGAAGGACGTGGCCGCCAAGCGCGATCACTACCACCGCCAAGCCAACCTCGGCCGTGAGGCCGCGGGCATGGGCGGCGGCGCCAAGCTCGAGGACATCTTCTCGGCCATCCAGGCCGGCGAGACCGCCACCTTGTCGTTGGTGCTCAAGGCCGACGTCAACGGTTCACTCGAGGCGTTGACCGACTCGCTGAAGAAGCTCGAGCGCGACGAGGTCAAGCTCGGGTTCGTCCACCGCGCCGTCGGTGGCATCACCGAGAACGACATCCAGCTGGCGGCGGCGGCCAACGCCACCATCATCGGCTTCAACGTCCGTCCCGACCGCAAGGCCCGCGACCTCGCCGAAGCCGAGGGCGTGGAGGTTCGCACCTACGAGATCATCTACAAGGTGCTCGAGGACATCGAGGCCGCCATGGTCGGCCTGCTCGAGCCCGAGTTCGAAGAGATCGTCACCGGCGACGCCGAGGTCCGCGAGATCTTCTCCGTGCCCCGGATCGGCAAGATCGCCGGCTGCATGGTGCAGAACGGGGTCATCACCCGGAACTCCAAGGTCCGGTTCCTCCGCGACGGCACCATCATCTGGAAGGGCTCGATCCAGTCGCTCAAGCGGTTCAAGGACGACGCCACCGAGGTGCGGGCCGGATTCGAGTGCGGCATCGGCCTCAGCGACTTCCAGGATCTGCACCCCGGCGACATCATCGAGACCTACGAGGAGCGCGAGATCGCGCCGACCCTGTCGGCGGCCAGCTCGAGCTGACCGGCCCGCCCCGGCGCCGTGTTGAAATCTGCCGTCCTCGAGATCGAGGTCCGCATCCCGCTGGGCGACTCGCTCAAGGCCAAGCGTTCGGTCATCCGGCCGATCCTCGACGGCGCCCACCGCCGGTTCGGGGTGGCGTCGGCCGAGGTCGATCTCCAGGACACCTGGGACCAGGCCGTGCTGGCGTTCTCGACCGTGGCCGGCTCGGTCTCCCAGGTGACCGACGTGCTCGACAAGGTGGACCGGTTCGTGTGGTCGTTCCCCGAGGTCGACGTCGTCGATGCCCAGCGGTGGTGGGTCGACACCGCCTGAGCGAACCGGGCTCGGCGCCGATAGATGTGGCGCCATGACCTCCCCGCTTCCCCCCGTTGCGCTACCCGCCCTCCCCGGTCGACGTGAACCACACCGCACCCGTCCCGCGACGGGTGCGGGCCGTGTTCGACGGCACGACGCTGGTCGACACCGTCCGGGCCACCTACGTGTGGGAGAACCCCAACTTCCCGCAGTTCTACGTCCCCGAAGCCGACGTCGATCGATCGATGATCGGCGATCCCGGGACGATCGAGGACACCGACCGCGGTCCGGTCCGGCGCTGCGACGTGATCAGCGGCGACCGCGTCGCGGAAGGAGCGGCCCGGTTCCTGGAGTCCTCGATCGTGCCGGGCCTCGATGGGACGTTCCGCTTCGACTGGCCGGCCATGGACGCCTGGTTCGAGGAGGACGAGGAGGTGTTCGGCCATCCGCGGAGCCCGTACGTCCGCGTCGACGCCCTCCGGTCGACCCGCCACGTCCGGGTCGAGAAGGACGGGGTGGTGCTGGCCGAGACCGACCACCCGGTGGCGCTGTTCGAGACCGGGATCCGGACTCGCTGGTACCTCGACCGGACCGCGGTGCGATGGGAGCACCTCGAAGCCACCGACACCCGGACGCGCTGTCCCTACAAGGGCATCACCAGCAACTACTGGTCGGCGCGCGTCGGCGGCACCGTCCACCCCGACGTGGCCTGGGCCTACGACTTCACCACCCGGGAGGCGCTCCCGATCGCCGGTCTGGTGTGCTTCTACGACGAGCGGGTCGACGTGATCGTCGAGTAGGCGCGCCCGTGACCCGACCACCGGCGGGGAATGCTCGGTGGTCGGGTCGATCTGGTGGGCGAGAGGGGTGGCGTGTTCCGCGGCGGCGGGATCGACCGTCGCGGGTGGTCAGTCCGGGGCTGGTGGGGCGGGTCGACCGGTCCAGGTCTGGCCGTGGCGGTCGACGGCGATCCAGTGCCCGTCGTGGACGTGTAATCGCCAGCCGTATTCGTGGATCAAGCGGTGGTGGAATCGGCAGAGGAGCGCGCCGTTGGCGGTGACCGTCGGGCCGTCGTGCTCCCGGTGGCGGAGGTGGTGGGCGTCGCAGTGACGGGAGGGCCGATGACAGCCGGGGAAGACGCAGCCACCGTCGCGCGCCGCGAGCGCACGGCGTTGCGACTTGGAGAACTGCTCGGTACGAGCATTGGCATCGAGGACCTTGGTGGGCCCGTCGAAGAGGGTGGCGAGGAGGCCGGAGTCGCACAGGAGTCGTTCGAGCAGCTGCCGGGTGAGGTGCCATCCGTCGCCGCGGAGGACGAGGTCTTCGAGGTCGGTGTCGTCGCGCAGGCCGAGGAGGCTGCGGATGTCGATGATGGCGTTGATGGTGGCGCCGGACCGGATCCGGGTCCGGCGGTGGGTTCGCCGCCGGCGGACCTTCTCCATGGCGCGGAGCCGGCGGCGGAGGGCGTCGAGGTCGGTGATCTCTTCGCCGGCCGTGGTGGCCGCCATCCATTCGTCGAGCTCGTCGGTGGGGGAGAAGCCGTCGAAGGTGTCGGTCGCCCGGGCCGATTCGCACTCGTCGTCGTCGAGCTCGTCGTCGAGGTCGTCGTCGAGGTCGGGGCCGCCGGAGCCGGTGAGGGACGCGGCGCAGAGGTCGTCGAGGGCGTCGGCCTGACGTTCGCGCAGGGAGCGCTGGTACGGAGCGTCGGCCGGGTCGGGGTCCTGGGTCCAGCCCGCGATGGCGGCGGCGATGGTGGCGAAGGCGGCAGGCGAGAACTGGCCGTGCAGCTCACCGCCGCCGAACAGCGAGGGCGTCAACGCCAGCGTGTGGGGGTGCGAGGTACGGGGCTGGATCTGTTGGTCCACCTGGTCGGCCCAGTAGCGGACCGCGGCGGTGAAGGCGACGTCGTCGGTGGTGTTGGTGTCGAGCTCGATGAGTGCGGCGAGGACCGGCTCGAGGTAGCGGGCGCGTTCGGCGGTGGCGAAGCGGGCCAGGGTGGCGGCTCGCTTGACCGGCATGGCCCCCGACAACACGGCATCGGCCAGGGCGGGGTGGCCGGCGCAGAGGCCGGCGACCTGCTCGAGCCGGTGGGCCTCGTGGTAGCTGAGGGTGGTGTAGGCCAGCAGCCAGCCCTTGGCCGACGTGGCGCCGGCCGCGAGCCAGGCGGCGGTGGGCCACAGCTCGATCAGGGTGGCGACCAGCTGGCGTTGGGTGTCGGCGAAGGTGGCGGCCATCGCGGCGGCGTGGTCGAGCTGGGCCCGGGCGGTGACCGCGGTGTCCTCGTCGCTGGCGTAGGTGGCGGGCCCCGAACTCATGGAACCAATGGTACGAATCACCTCTGACAAGAACTCCGGCTCGGGACGCTGTGGCAGGCTGCGCAGATGGCTCGACGACGGCAGACCGGCTCGCGCCGCTACCCCCGCACCGCTCGGCTCAACGAGCTGGTCCGGGAGATCCTGGCCGAGGAGATCCGGCGCATCGACGACGAGCGGCTGGGGTTCTTCACCATCACCGCGGTCGAGGTCGACGCCGGCATCGAGCACGCCAAGGTGCTGTGGACCGACATGGGAGCGAGCGACGACGTCGTCCTCGCCGTCCTCGAGGAGCATCGGGCCCGGCTCCAGCAGGCGGTGAACCGCCAGACGCACCTCCGGCGCACGCCGATCCTGACGTTCCACCCCGACGAGGTGGAGCGCAAGGCGAGCCGCATCGAGGAGATCCTCCGCGATCTCGACCTCCCGGCCGACGTCGAGCCGGCCACGGTCGAAGGCGAGGAGGCGGGAACCGGCGCCGACGCTCCGCCCGAGGGTGGGGAGCGCGGCGACGGATGACCACGCTGGCCGAGGTCGCCGACGTCATCCGTGCCGCCGACGACATCGCGCTCGCCTGTCATCACCATCCCGACGGGGACGCCCTCGGCTCGATGCTGGCCATGCACCTGCTGTGTTCGGCCAACGGCAAGCGCTCGACCGCATCGTGGCCCGCGCCGTTCGTCGTCGGACCCCACTACGAGTTCCTGCCCGGACTCGGCGACTGCACGCCTCCTGATGCCTTCCCCACCGATCCGCCGCTCCTGATCACCTTCGACCTCGGGTCCATCGAACGGTTGGGGGAGCTGGGCCGGGCGGCGGCGTCGGCCGAGACGGTCGTGGTCCTCGACCACCACCCCGACAACGAGCGGTTCGGGACCCACAACCTCGTCCTGGAGGACCTGGCCGCCACCGCGGTCATCGTCCGCCTCCTCGCCGACGAGCTGGGTTGGACGCTCACCCGCGATGCCGCCCTGTGCCTCTATGTCGGCCTGGTCACCGACACCGGACGGTTCCAGTACCCGAACACCACGCCGGATGTCTTCCACCTCGCCGAGGAGTTGGCCAACTACGACCTCCCCATCGCCGACGTCACCCGGGAGCTGTTCGAGAAGCACCGGTTCCCGTACGTGCAGCTGATGTCGGTGGCGCTGGCCCGGGCCCAGCTCGACGTGGATCGTCGGTTCGTCTCGGCGTGGCTGACCGCCGACGATCTGCGCCCGCTACGGCGTCGCCTTCGACGAGACCGAGGGGTTCATCGACCACCTGCGAGGGTGCGCCGAGGCCGAGGTGTCGTGCGTGTTGAAGGAGGCGCCCGGCGAGGGCCTGCGGGTCTCCCTGCGGTCGACGGGTGACGTCGACGTGGGGGCGATCGCCACCGAGCTCGGCGGGGGAGGGCACTCGTTCATGTCGGGGTTCGTCTCCGACGTGTCGATCCCCGAGACGATCGATCGGGTGCGGGAACGGCTGCCCGTCGTCTCCGGTCGGGTGCAGTGAGCAAGTCCCGTCCCTCCCCGTACAACGGACTGGTCCTGATCGACAAGGAGGTCGGCTGGACCAGCCACGACGTGGTGGCCAAGGCCAGGGGAGTGCTCGGCACCCGCAAGGTGGGACACGCCGGCACGCTCGACCCGCCGGCCACCGGGCTGCTCCTGGTCGGGGTGGGCTCGATGACCCGGCTGCTGCGCTTCCTCACCGCGCTGCCCAAGACGTACGTGGGCGAGATCGTGCTCGGGACCGAGACCACCACGCTCGACGACACCGGCGACGTCACCGCGACCCACGACATGGCGGGGGTCACGCTGGCCGACGTGCGGTCGGCCGCCGAGCAGCTGACCGGCGACATCATGCAGGTGCCGCCGATGGTCTCGGCGGTGAAGATCGACGGCAAGCGGCTCCACGAGCTGGCCCGGGAGGGCAAGGAGGTGGAGCGCCAGCCCCGGCCGGTCACCATCCACGCCTTCCGGGTCGACGAGCCCACCGCCGACGGCGTGTACCCGGTGGAGGTGACGTGTTCGTCGGGCACCTACATCCGCACCCTCGCCGCCGATCTCGGAACCGCGCTGGGTGGCGGCGCCCACCTGCGGAACCTGCGCCGCACGCAGGCGGGATCGCACTCCGTGTCGCCGACGCCCATCGCATCGACGAGGTCGATCCCGACCGCGACGTGCTGGACCCGGCGAACGCTCTGCGTGACCTTCCGACCGTGGTGGTGGACGCGGGCACCGCGGTCGAGGTGGGTCACGGCCGCCCCCTCGAACGGTCCCGACTCGGCATCCCCGAGGACCACGACGGCCCCTGGGCGGTGGAGGCGCAGGACGGCGTGTTGCTGGCGGTCTACGGCCCGCACCGGCCCGGAACGGTCAAGCCCGAAGTCGTCGTCGCGCCGGCGTCGTGAGCCTTCGTATCCGGGCATTCCGGGCAATCCGGAATCTCTGAAATTTCGGCGGCTCCGACGCGGATCCGCGCGGAACGTGTTGTACGATCCCGGCCAGCGGCGTCACGGGTGGCAGTCGACGAACTCAAGTTCGACGGTTCGAGTGACGATGGAACCAGTCGGGAGAATCGGGCAACCGCGGAGGACCCGGAACCAACATTCCGGGGGCGGAGGGCTAGGGAACATGCGGCGAGCAGGATCGAGATCGAAGGACCGGGGCGCATCCCTGGTCGAGTTCGCGCTCGTCACTCCCATCTGCTGACGTTGTTCCTGTTCGGCATCGTTCAGTTCGGCATCGCCTACGACATGAAGCAGTCGATCAACTCGGCGGCGCGTGAAGGCGCACGGACCGGTGCGATCCCGGTGAACACCGTCACCGAAATCAAGGCGGCAGTGGACAACAGCTTCGACGGCCTGGTCGACAGCGGAGACGTGACGACCGACGTCTACCTCGATTCGGACTCGAGCTCCGCGATCGCGGACGCGACGGCACCCTGCGACGGCAATGCCGGCCACACGGTGATCGTCGTCTCCGACGTCGACTACGTGTTGACGATCCCGTTCTTCGGTACGAGGAACCTGACGCTTGTGGGACGAGGTGAATTCCGGTGCGAGCGAAGCAGCTGAAGCGGTCGAGCGTTCACGGACAACGAGGCGCGGTGCTGCCCATCGTCGCCGTGTTCGTTCTCGTCGCCGTGGTCATGTTGGCCGCGGTCATCGATCTCGGCCACCAGCGGGAGAACAAGAAGGAGATCACGCTCTCCACGGACGCGGCTGCCCTGGCCGGAGCCAGCGTTGCTGACACCGAGGTGTCGGCGCTCACCAGCCAGCCCGCTGGCACACTGGTCGATTGCAGCTCGGTGACGATCTCGCCCGCAGCGGAGAACTCAGAGGGCTTCACCTACGTGAGCGAGATGGTCGACCACTACTACGACGACCGCAACGGGGGGACCAACGTTCCGGACTGCAAGGTCGCGCGGATGTCGTATCGCCGGGGCTACGTCCTCGTCTCGGCGCACGAGATCGTCGACTACAACTTCGCACCCGCGTTCGGGCAGGACACGGGCGGAGTGTCCGGCGTGAGCGTTGCAGCGATCGTCGACTTCTTCGGCGGTGGGCTCCGGCCCGATCGGCATCTGCGGGGCAACCGAGTCGATGGCCGGCGTGTCGGGTTATCCCGAGGTCTCACTCAGCGACCTCTACAGCGGCGGTGGCAGCGGCGGCTACAAGCTCGATGGCGATGGGTACGTCATCCTCAAGACCGACCGGCAACAGACCCCGACGACGTTCACCGCCCGGTTCCCGATCGACAAGGTGAAGGGCGGCGAATGCGCGGTGTCGACCGGCGGCGGATCCGGCAACTTCGGCAAGCTCGACTTCGGCGGCTTCACCAACACCAGCTGTCGATTCTCGGTCACTTCTGCAAGGACTACGCCGACGGCTACTACGGAACCATCGCTCCAGCCGACAAAGGGCGATACCGGAACAACTGGAGCGACGCAGCGAACGAGGACTCGTCGGTGAACCTCGAGCAGTACGTGGGCAGTTCTGGGCGCCGGTCTTCACGAGCGTCGCCGGCGGCGGCAACAACGCCGAGTTCACGATGGCGTACTTCGTCCAGCTCGAGATGGTGAACCACTGCTTCAGCGGCGGCTGCAAGTTCGACGGTGCGACATGGTTCGACTTCCGGGTTTCGCGAATGCTGCCGTACGTGGCATCGGGCCCGCCGGTGACCGATGAGGCCACGCCGGAGGCGAGCCGGCTGTGCGCCGTGACGGACGATGCGACCAAGATCGCGGCCGGCTGCCCGCAGGCCGTCGCCGTGACGAGCACCACCGCCCCGCATCGAGCACGACGACGCGTCGACCACCTCGACATCGTCCACGTCGACCCGACGACCTGCGACGTCACGTCCACGACCGTGCCTGTGTGCGTGGTGACGGGTCGCCGACGTTCCTTCGACGCGGAACTCGCACGGTAATCCGACAACCTTAAGAACGACCTCACGGTCACGAGCGCAGTCCGGCCGGTCCTTGTACAGGGTTGTCGATCGAGATCGTCCAACAGCGGGTCCACGCCGTTCGCGGCCGGCAGCACGTATTCGTACTCGCCTGCGCCGGACCGCTATTCGACGACGTTCTCGAAGAACGGCTACACGTGGACGGCGGGCGACTACACGGTCCAAGTCCTCGTGAACGGAGTAGTGCAGGCATCGACGACTTCACCCTGTAGGCGACGCGACGCCTTCAGGCAGCCGAGCCGACGCGCCGATACACCACTTGGCTCTCATAATGCGGGAAACTCTTCAAACGACCCCCTCTCCCTGGAGAAGAAGACTGTGAACAAGAAAGTGGTGGGAATCATCGCCGCGGTGGTGATGGCGGTGGTTGGCACGATCGTGCTCATCGTCTTCGTCCGAGGCGCGGAGGACCGAGCGTTGAAGGGCGAGACCCTCGTCACGGTGCTGGTCGCCGACCAACAGATCCCCGCCGGCACCCCGGTGGCGCAGATGGAGAACCTGGTCCACACCGAGCAGATCCCCGAGAAGATCGCCCCCATCGGCGTCATCGCCGATCTGGTGCAGGTCCAGGGCAAGGTCGCCGACGTCGACATCGTCACCGGTGAGACCCTGCTGGCCAGCCGGTTCGTCGACCCCGACTCCTTCTCGGCCCGCAAGACCGCGGTCGAGGTTCCCGACGGGTTGCTCGAGGTCACCGTGGCCATGTCGCAGGAGCAGTTCGTCGGCGGCGTGCCGGTTCCCGGTGACCACATCGCGGTGATCGCCACCGCACCGCGCTCGGAGTTCATCCCGTTCAACAACGACCCGCTGCAGCAGAACCCGCCGCCCAACGTCACCACCACCGGCACCGTCGACGTGTCCGGCTTCACGATCACCAAGATCATCATCCAGCAGGCCCTGGTCACCAACGTCCAGGGCAACCCGCTGCCCGCTGACGCCGTGGCCCAGTCCGCCACCGAGCGCACGCTCCGGCCCAGGGCTCGTTGTTCGTCACCCTCGCCCTGACCGGGCCGGATGCCGAGCGTCTGCTGTATGTTCGTAACGGACAATCGCTCAACGCCAATCTCCACATGGCCCTCCAGCACGGCGACGCCTTGGTGCCCAGCACCGGCATCAGCGTGGAGAACGTCATCAACCCTGAGGCGCCAGTCGGATGATCCTCGTTCTCTCCGATGCCCAGACCCTCGAGGAGACGGTCAGCAACGCGGTCGGCGACGGGATCCCCGTACGGACGATCCCGCTGAGCACCGGAGCGCGTGCCGAGACCCAGGGTCTGGCCGTGGTCCTCATCGACGGGACAGGTGACGTCAACGAGGCCATCCAGATCGCCCAGGACTTCGACGACCTCCGCCCCGAGGTGACCCTGGTCCTCTACGCCTCGCCCTCGCCCGAGGTCGTGGCCCATGCCATGCAGGCCGGCGTCCGCGACGTCCTGGCCCCGGGTGCCGACGGCGACCGGGTGCGCGAGGCGGTCAAGCGGGCGTTGGAGGTGGCCGACCGGCGCCAGACCCTGCGGAGCACCAGCCACGAGACCCGCAACCGTCTCATCATGGTGCTGTCGCCGAAGGGCGGGGCGGGCAAGACAACGGTGTCCACCAACCTCGCGGTGGGGCTGGCCAAGCGTGCACCGAAGCAGGTCGTCCTCGTCGACGCCGACCTCCAGTTCGGCGACGTCGGCAACGCCCTGCGCCTGCTGGCCGAGACCAGCGTCCGCGACGCCATCGCCGGCGGTCTCCACGACGTCACCGAGGTCAAGGTCCACCTCACGCCCCACCGGTCGGGCCTGTTCGCGCTGTGCGCGCCCGACCTGCCGGGCGTGGCCGACGAGATCAACGCCCAGGCGTTCACCAAGGCGGTGACGATGCTGGCCGAGGAGTTCCGCTTCGTCGTGGTCGACACCGATCCCGGTCTCGGCGAGCGCACCCTGGCCGTCATGGACCACGCCACCGACCTGGTGTTCGTCGCCGCCACCGACGTGGCCAGCGTGCGTGGTCTGCACAAGACCATCGACGCCCTCGACCGCATCGGCATGACCAAGCAGGAGCGCCACTTCGTGCTCAACCGCTCCGATGCCAAGGTCGGCCTCGAGATCGGCGACATCGCCGCCACCATCGGCATGCAGCCCGACGTCCTCGTCCCGAGCCACGTCTCCCTGCCGGTCTCGATGAACCAGGGCATGCCGGTCCTCGAAGCCGACGACGGCTCGCCGGCCATCGCGCCGCTGTGGCAGCTGGTCGACCGCTTCATCCCCGATCCGAACGCCG
>CAVSXR010000034.1:0-215522 GCA_963731885.1 uncultured Acidimicrobiaceae bacterium
AACCTCCGCCGCCGGGCGTCAGCATCCGCAGCACGTCGCCCGCCTCCATCCGGATCGTGCACTTGTCCGGCAGCCGCTCGGCACGATCCTCATCACCCCGGGGCAGGAGCCAGTTCTCCCCCGGCGCACCGGCCCACCGCCGGCCAGTCCCTTCGGATGCGACACCCGCCGCTCGGTGATGAGCGACACCGTCACGTCCTCGAGCATCTGGAGATCGCGCTCGATGCCCTCGCCACCCGGCGCCAACCCGGCGCCGCCGCTCCCCCGCCGCAGCCGGTAGCGCAGCACCCGCATCGGGAAGTGGCGCTCCAACGCCTCGATGGGTGTGTTCTTGGTGTTGGTCATACCGGTGTGGATACCGGACTGGCCGCCGCGGGGCGAGCCGCCACCTCGCCCACCCTGTCCCCCGCCGACGGTCTCGTAGTAGACCCAACCGCGCCCGCCGATCAGGACGTTGTTCATCGTCCCCTGGTTGCCCGCGGCCACCCGCTCCGGTGCGATCTTCGCCATGGCGGCGAGGACGACGTCGGCCACCCGCTGCGAGACCTCGACGTTGCCGGCACCGACCGCGGCCGGCGGGGAGGCGGCCACGATCGAACCCTCGGGCACCGACACGTGCACGGGACGCAACGATCCGCCATTGGCCGGGATGGTGGGATCGATCACCGATCGGAGGGCGAAGGTCACCGCGCTCACCGTCACCGCTTCGACCGCGTTCACGTTGCCGTCCGACTGCGGCGCCGAGCCATCGAAGTCCACCGCGATCTCGTCTCCGTCGATCGTCACCCGAGCTCGGATGAGCGACGGCCGCTGCTGGGCGCCCGCCGAGCCGGTGGAGTCCAACACGTCCTCGGCGATCCAGGTGCCGTCGGGCAGCGCAGCCACCGCGGAACGCATGCGCCGCTCGCCGTAGGCGATGACCTCGTGGAGGGGCACGTCCGGTGTCTCGGCCAGCCGGCGGACGCCGAGCAGGTTGGCGCCCACCTGGGCGTCGAGGTCGCCGGCCCGTTCGGCGGGCGTGCGGGAGTTCGCGAACAGGACAGCACGGATCTCCTCGGTCAGCCTCACCGGTGGCAGACGCAGGCCCTCCTCGAAGATCTCCTCGGCGTCGGCGGGGATCGATCCCGGTGCCGATCCGCCGACGTCGGCGTGGTGGGCGCGGTTGGCGGCCCAACCGATGAGCCGACCCTCGACGATGCACGGCGCGACGAGGGTGATGTCGTTGAGGTGCGTGCCGCCGGCGAAGGGATCGTTCACCACGTACTGCTCGCCGGCCTCGACGCGTGACCCGAAGGCAGCGATGACGGCCGCGACGCTGGCCGGCATCGAGCCGAGGTGCACCGGGATGTGCTCGGCCTGGACCACGAGCGCACCCGACGGGTCGAAGAGTGCGGCCGAGCAATCGGCCCGCTCCTTGATGTTGGGGCTGAACGCGCTCCGCTGCAGCACCGCGCCCATCTCCTCGGCCACCCCGGTGAGGCGCGAGATGAGGACCTGCAGGTCGGCGGGACCGAGGGAGCCGGGTGCCGTCGCGCTCACCGGGACTCCCGGGTGAGCACGAGCGCCCCCGCGGCACCGAGGTCGGCCCGCCAGCCCTCGGCCAGCCAGATCGTGCAGTCGGGCTCGGCGATCACGCACGGGCCCGACATCGGGGTGAACCCGGCTCGGTGCGGTGGCACCGGGAGCTCGTCGACGACGAGGACGGGGTCGCGCTCGGCGACGGCTCGTACCGCCACCACCTCCACCGGGCGCGTCCGGCCGGGAGAAGCCGTTGCGCCGTTCGTGCTCGACGTGGAACGACGCCAGGTCGGGCACGGTGAGCTCGTGGGACTGGCCGGCGTACCGGCAGTCGACCATCGTCGACACCGCCACGTCGCTCCCACCACCGATGAGCGTCCGCACGTCGTCGGCCGCCGCAGCCAGCTCGGCGGCGAGCCCCTCGTGCGCGGTCGGGTCCGGGCGGCTGTGCACGACCTCGCGGCGCGGCGCGGCGGCGAGCAGGCCCACGGCGGAGAGCACCCCGGCACGGGCCGGCACGATCACGGCCGGCATCCCCATCGCCTCGGCCAGGGCACAGGCGTGCAGCGGGCCGGCGCCGCCGAAGGCGACCAGAGCCAGACCGGCAGGCGAGACACCCCGTTCGATCGACACGGCCCGCAGGGCGCGCACCATCGACGCATCGACCACCCGGAGCACACCGTCGGCGTCGACCCCCGCCCCGGCCAAGGCGGCCGTGGCGGCCGCGCGGTCGAGCTCCAGGGATCCGAAGCTGGCCTCGGGCGGAATGCGTCCCGCGGCCAGGTTGGCGTCGGTCACGGTCGGTTCACGTCCACCCCGCCCGTAGCACGCCGGGCCCGGGTCGGCGCCGGCGCTGCGCGGTCCGACCACCAGCGCGCCTCCGCTGTCGATGGCGGCGATCGACCCGCCACCGGCACCGATGGTGTGGATGTCGAGGGAGGGGAACCGCACCGGGTACCCGCCGACCGAGCGCGTCGTGGCCAGCGCCGGCTCACCGTCCTGGACGAGGCACACGTCGGTGCTCGTACCGCCCATGTCGAAGGTGATCGCGTCGGGATGGCCGCACGCGACGGCGGCGGCCGCCGCGGCCCGGACGCCTCCCGCCGGGCCGGACAGCAAGAGCGCGGCCGGCTGCTCCGCCGCGGTCGCGGCGTCGAGCAGGCCACCGGCCGACGTCATCACCGACACCGAGTCGGCGAGCGCGCCCAGCCGGACGAGATAGTCGCGGCAGCGGGCCCGGAGCCCGGCGTTCACCACCGTGGTGACCGTCCGTTCGAACTCCCGGAACTCCGGGGAGATCTCGTGCGAGGCGACGACGTCGTGGCCCGCGGCACGGAGATGTTCCGCCACCACCCGCTCGTGCGCCGGATCCAGATCGGCGTGGAGCAGACACACCGCCACGCTCTCCACGCCGGCGGGGAGCGGGGGTAGCGACGACAGGTCGACCCCGGTCAGCTCGGTGCCGTCGGCTGCCAGGCGCTCGGTCACCTCGAAGCGCAACGCACGCGGCACCAGCGGCTCGGGACGGTCGGCCCACTGGTCGTAGAGGCTGGGGCGGTCCTGGCGGCCGATCTCGATGACGTCGGCCATGCCCTCCGTGGTGACCAGCGCCACCGTCGACAGCCGGTGTTCCAGCACCGCGTTGGTGGCCACCGTCGTGCCGTGGGCCAGCAGCGAAGGCCGCGGTGCACCGTCACCGACCAGCGCCTCGATCCCGGCCCGGACCGCCTCGTCGGGCGCGGCGGGCGTCGACAGGACCTTGGTGGCGCGCCCCTGCTCGTCGACGATGTCGGAGAAGGTGCCGCCGGTGTCCGCGCCGACGATCATCGCGACGGCGGAAGCGACGGGACGGGTTCTTCCCACACGTCGTCGCCGAGACGATCGCGCAGGGTCGCGAGCAACCGCTCGGTGAACGTCTCCTGGCCGTCCCAGACGACGATGGCCTCGTCCAGGTTCCGGGCCAGCCACGCGTCCCGGCGACGCAACGAACCGGACACCTTGGCCTTCGACTCGGGGGCCTTGCGCTCCAGGAGGATCTCGACCGAGGCCGCCTCCCGCAGCCGGGCGAACCGGCGACGGGACGACTCGGGCCACGGAGCGTCGGGGTGGGGAAAGGGCAGCACGGCGACCAGCGGGATGCCCTCGGCGACCGCGGCCTCGGCACCCAGCATCTCGGCTCCCAGCCGCAGTCCCGACACCACGTGGAGATCCTCGTCGACGAGGCGTTTGGCGGCGAGGATCTCCTGCAGCCGCCGGCCCACCGCATCGCTGATCGGGTTGGCGTCGTACCCGCCGAGCTCGGGAGGACGGGCCCCGAACACGCCGATCAGCCGGCCGGGCGGGAGTCGACGATCCCGATCCGGTGGCGCCGTCGCCGCGGCCCCCACCTGATCGGCGGCGCCGAGGTCGTCGGGAATGCGGTCACCGGAGCCCGACGTCTGGTGCTCGGCGGCCGCGACCGCGAGGCGGTCGGCGATGTCGTTGAGCTCGTCACCGGCGTGGCCCTTCACCCACTCGAAGAACACCTCGTCGCGGGAGCGGTACAGCTCGATGAACGGCTCCCACAGATCCCGGTTCGCCACCGGCTTGCGCTGGCTGTTCTTCCAGTCGCGTTGCAGCCATCCCTCCCACCAGCGATCGCGGAAGCAGTTCACGACGTAGGTCGAGTCCGAGACGATCGTCACCGGGCCCTCGTGGGCCAGCACGGCGTGGTACGCGGCAGAGATCTCCATGCGCTGGTTGGTGCTCTGCGCCTCGGAGCCGCTGGCCCAGCGGCCCTCGGGCGTCACCCACGCCCACCCACCGGGCCCCGGGTTCCCCTTGCACGCTCCGTCGGTCCAGACCCGCTGCATCGGCCCGACCCTACGACGGGCCGATGCGGAGCATCGGCAACGAACCGAGGCCGCCCTGCGGCCGAGGTTCGCGTGAACTACCCGTTGGTAAGGAGCGAATCCGAGCCGAAGCTGGTTGGCTGGACCCCATGACGATCGACGGCCATGTGAACCAGCTGCCCGACATCGACCCCGGCGAGACGAGCGAGTGGCTCGACAGCCTCGAGGCCATCGTCGAGACCCATGGCAAGACCCGGGCCCGCTACATCATCGCCAAGCTGCTCGAACGGGCCAACGAGCTCCAGGTCGGGTCTCCCGCGGCGGTGTCGACCCCGTACGTCAACACCATCCCGCCCGAGCGGGAGCCCTGGTTCCCCGGCGACGAGTACGTCGAGCGTCGCATCCGCGCCTACATCCGCTGGAACGCCGCCGTCATGGTGGTCAAGGCCAACAAGAAGGCCGACGGCATCGGCGGTCACCTCGCCACGTTCGCGTCGTCGGCCTCGCTCTACGAGGTCGGCTTCAACCACTTCTTCCGGGGCAAGGACGACGGCACCCCCGGCGACCACGTGTACTTCCAGGGCCACGCCGCCCCCGGGATCTACGCCCGAGCGTTCCTCGCCGGGCGGCTCACCGCCGACCAACTCGACAACTTCCGCATGGAGGTCGGCGGCCACGGCCTGTCCAGCTATCCCCATCCCCGGTTGATGCCCGACTTCTGGGAGTACCCGACGGTCTCCATGGGCCTCGGTCCGATCAACTCGATCTACGAGGCGCGGTTCCTCAAGTACCTGCAGAACCGGCGCATCGACGACACCAGCGAGAGCCGGGTCTGGAGCTTCCTCGGCGACGGTGAGTGCGACGAGCCCGAGACCTTGGGTTCGATCTCGCTCGCGGCACGAGAGGGGCTCGACAACCTCATCTGGGTGGTCAACTGCAACCTGCAGCGCCTCGACGGCCCCGTACGCGGGAACGGCAAGATCATCCAGGAACTCGAGGCCGTGTTCCGGGGCGCGGGCTGGAACGTGATCAAGGTGGTGTGGGGCGGCAAGTGGGACGAGCTGCTCCAGCGCGACGTCGACGGCGTGCTGCTCAACAAGATGAACACCACCGTCGATGGCCAGTTCCAGCGGTACGCGGTCGAGGACGGCAGCTACATCCGCGACGACTTCTTCGGCCCCGATCCTCGGCTGCGCAAGATGGTCGAGCACCTCTCCGACGACGAGCTGCGCAACCTGCCCCGCGGCGGTCACGACTACAAGAAGCTCTACGCCGCCTACAAGGCCGCCACCGAGACCGAGGGTCGGCCCACCGTCATCCTGGCCAAGACGATCAAGGGCTGGACCCTCGGCGAGGGCGTCGAGGGCCGCAACGCCACCCACCAGATCAAGAAGATGACGCTGGCCCAGCTGCGCTCACTGCGCGATCGCCTCTACCTCCAGGACGAGCTGCCCGAGGAGTCGCTCACCGACGAGACCGACCCGCCGTACATCACCCTCCAGGAGGGCACGCCGGAGCACGAGTACTTCCACGCCCGGCTCAAGGCGCTCGACGGGTTGTTGCCGTCGCGACCGGTGCCCATCCGTCGCCCCATCACGCTGCCGTCCGACGAGGTCTACACCGAACTGCTCGCCGGCTCCGGGAAACAGGACGTCGCCACGACGATGGGCTTCACCCGCCTGTTGCGCAACCTGGCCCGTGACGACGACTTCGGTCAGCGGGTCGTCCCGATCGTGCCCGACGAGGCCCGAACCTTCGGCATGGACTCGCTGTTCCGGGAGATCAAGATCTACGCCTCGCGGGGTCAGCTGTACGAGCCGGTCGACCACGACCTGTTGCTCTCCTACACCGAAGGCCAGGACGGTCAGATCCTCGAGGAGGGCATCACCGAGGCGGGCTCGATGGCCAGCTTCATCGCAGCCGGCACCGCCCACGCCAACCGCGGGGTGCCGATGGTGCCGTTCTTCATCTTCTATTCGATGTTCGGATTCCAGCGGGTCGGCGACCTGATCTGGTCGGCGGCCGATGCCCGGGCTCGCGGCTTCCTGTTGGGTGCCACGGCCGGTCGGACGACGCTCACCGGTGAGGGTCTGCAGCACCAGGACGGCCAGTCACTGCTGCTGGCGTCCGCGGTGCCGACGGTCGAGGCCTACGACCCCGCGTTCGCCTTCGAGGTGGCGTTGATCGTCCGAGCCGGGCTCGACCGCATGTACGGGCCCGCCACCCCTGACGATCAACGTGACGTCATCTACTACCTCACCCTGTACAACGAGCCGTTCCCCATGCCCGCCATGCCCGCCGGCGACGGTCCCGACGACCACCGGGTCGAGCTCGGTGTGATCGAGGGCATGTACCAGTGGTCGCCGGCACCGGACGGGCCGGCCAACCGGGCCACGATCCTGTTCTCGGGCAGCGCCTACGGTGCGGCCGCGGCGGCTCGGGACGAGCTCGCCGAGCGCTGGGACGTGGCCTGCGACCTGTGGTCGGTGACCAGTTACAAGAAGCTCCGCGAGCAGGCGCTGCTCACCGAGCGCTGGAACCGTCTCCACCCCGACGAGGAACCCCGGACGCCCATGGTCCACGACCGCCTCCGCGAATCGGGCGACGCCGACACGCCGGTCATCGCCGTCACCGACTACATGTGCGCGGTGCCCGATCAGATCTCCCGGTGGGCTGGTCGTCCCTACACGTCGCTCGGCACCGACGGCTTCGGCCGCTCCGACACCCGGGCCGCGTTGCGATCGTTCTTCGAGGTCGACGCCGGGCACGTCGTGGTCGCCACGCTCGCCGCCCTGGCCGAGCGCGGGGTGGTCAAGCCCGAGGTCGTGAGCGACGCCATCGACGCCCACGGCATCGACCCCGAGGTCGCCCCACCCTGGACCCGCTGACCCGCCCGTAGGATCCGCGCCATGGCCACGCCGACGATGCCCGTCACCGGGAACCCCGATGCCGACCGCCTGCTGGTGGAGGATCCGCTCGCCCTGCTGCTCGGCATGCTGCTGGATCAGCAGGTGCCGATGGAGTGGGCGTTCACGGGACCGTTCACGCTGCGCGAGCGGCTGGGGCAACTCGATGCGGCCGAGATCGCCGCCATGCCGGTGGACGACTTCGTCGCCGTGTGCCGGGAGAAGCCGGCGATCCACCGGTTCCCGAAGTCCATGGGCGAGCGCATCCACGCCGTGTGCACCGATCTCGTCGAGCAGTACGACGGGGACGCCGAGAAGATCTGGGCGGGCGAGCGGGATGCCCAGGTCGTCCACGACCGCCTTCGTGCGCTCCCGGGCTACGGCGAGGAGAAGACGAAGATCTTCCTCGCCATCCTCGCCAAGCGGTTCGGTATCGAGCCCGAGGGCTGGCGCGCCATGGCCGCTCCGTTCTCCGACGACGTCCCCCGGTCGGTAGCCGACATCTCGTCGGAGGAAGCCCTCCACGAGGTCCGCAAGTGGAAGAAGGCCCAGAAGGCCAAGGGCAAGTCCAAACAGGAGTGAGTCGTCTCGGCTCGCAGGGCGAGCCTCGCCTCATGGAGTTGCTCGCCCTGCGAGGAACTCCAGAAGTGAGCGAAGCGAACGGCTCAGGCGGTGCGGGGGACGGCCGCGTTGCGCTGACGGTCGAGCCACCCGAGCAGGATCGCCATCGCCCGCGGATCGTGACGCAGGCGGTGGCCGGCGCCGTCGAGCAGTCGCAGCTCGGCCTCGGTGTGGGCATCGGCCAGGACGCGTGCGTCGAAGTCGGGAACGAGGTCATCGTCCGAGCCGTGCACCACGAGCAGCGCCCGCGGGTGTAGGCGCTGCGCGCCCTCGACCGCCTTGAGGGATCGCAGCTCACGCGACCAGCCGTCGATCGCGGCCGCAGACGGTTGCGCCCGGGTGATGCCCACCTCCCGGGCGTGTTCGAAGAGGCGCTTCGGATTTCCCGCCCAGTCGTCGAAGTCGGCCGGCGCGGCGAGGGCGGCCACGCCCCTGATCTCGACATCGTCGGCGCCCGCGCACACGGCCAGGGCGCCGCCGGTGCCGAACCCCACCAGCCACACCCCGCTGAGTCGGGCCACGGCCCGCAGGTGGGCCACCGAGGCGTGGATGTCGGTGGCCCAGCCCTGGATCGAGAAGTTGCCCTCGCTGTCGGCCATGCCGCGCAGGCACGGGCTGAAGGCGACCAGCCCCATGTCGTCGGCGATGCGATCGGCGAGCTCGGGCATGGCCGACACCGCGCCCGCCATGCCGGCCGGCCCCGACGGGTACCCGTGGATCAGCACGACACCCGCCCGGGGCGGGCCGGTGTCGACGACGCCGGCGAGGTGGCCCACCAGGGTGAGCGAACCGGACGCGAACCGTTCGTTCATCGGGCGGGCCGCGCTGCGGCAGAGCTCATTCGGCCGCGTTGGCGGCGCACGCCTTGCACACCCGGTAGCCGCGGTTGCGGGCCTCGACGCTGGTGTCGGGTCCGAAGGTGAGCCACGACTGCGCGGCCGCGATGTCATCGAGCACGGCGGGATCGCAGACGTGATCCTGATCGTGAACGATGAAGGTCCGCTTGTCGCCGAGCCACTGGTGGTCTTCGATGCGGACGAGGCGGTTCGACATGGGAGGAACGATACGCGGGTCGGGGAGGCCACCGGCAAGCGGGGCCTCCCCGATCACGTGGTTTTCGAAGGACCGAGCGTTCGTGCGAACCCTGCGGATTCGTGACGGATGCAGTGCATTCGTCAGTGCCGGATGGGACCAGCTCCCGGCCGAGGCGCTCAGCGGTGGCCTGGTGGGATTCCACCAGGTCGGTCCGAGGACTGACCTAGTGGCCAGCCACCTCCAGGGTCCCCGTACAACTGTCTTCCATGATGATGGACCACCTCCTTCCTCTGGTGGCGACCATTTCACCACACCGGAGGCGGCCTCGGGCGTCAGGTTTCGGACTCACACCTCGCCGGCGCCGGCGGCGGGTCCGACGGCACCGATCTCGACCAGGTGGGCCAGCAGCAGGTCGAGGACCTCGAGCACCGCATCGTCGGTGACGACCATGCCGGCTTCGTCGGCTCGTCCGAGCACGACGGCCACCGCGTCGTCGTCGGCCACCACCACCGGTGGTCCGTCCTCGTCGTAGGTGAGCTCTTCGCCCGGCAGGGCAGAGATGCCCTTGGCCCGCAGGTGATCGAGCGAATAGCGGATCAGCGCCCGGACCTCGTCGTAGGTGAGGCCCGCGGCGGTGTCGTCCCGGAGTCCGTCGGCGACGGCCGCGACGGCTTCGTCGAGGTCGAAGACCGTGCTCGTGGGGGTGTGACCGAGCCGGAAGGCCTCCGACCCGACGAATGCTGCCGCGATGGCGAAGACGATGACGGCGCCGGCGACGACGATCAACCAGATCACGCCGCCGACGCTATGCCGCGACGCATTGGGGAACGATTCGTCGACGATTCGTCGCCCACGTTCTGTCGAGCAGTCGGGGCAGATTCTGTGCAGATTCTGCGCCGACCGGCCGAGGCATGGGTTGGGACGCGCCGGAGGGGCGCCAAATCGGCGCTCCTCCGACCGTTGGTGTGATGAAGTCTGCGTCCCGTACTCGCAGACGGTGTGAGGCGTGAGGCCCTGCCGAACACCGTCAGGAAACCCGGAGGCCGCCCTGCGGCCAGAGGGTTTCAGATGCCGATGCGCTGGGCGAGCAGCTCGCGGTGGTAGGTGGGATCACCGAAGAGCAGCTCGGAGCTCTTGGCCCGCTTGAAGTACAGGTGGGCGGGGTGTTCCCAGGTGAAGCCGATGCCGCCGTGGATCTGGATGTTCTCGGCCGCGGCGTGGAAGTACGCCTCGGAGCAGTACGCCTTGGCCAGCGAGGCCACCGACGGGAGCTCGTCGTTCATCTCGGCGGCACACCAGGCGGCGTAGTAGGCGGCCGACTTGGCCGATTCGACCTCGAGCAGCATGTCGGCGCACTTGTGCTTGATGGCCTGGAACGAGCCGATGGGACGACCGAACTGGACCCGGTCCTTGGCGTACTGGACGGCCATCTCGAGCACGAACTGGGCGCCACCGACCTGCTCGGCGGCCAGAGCCACCGCAGTGAGGTCGAGGACGGTGCTGATGACGTCCCAGCCGCCGCCGTCGGTACCGACGAGCGTGGCCGGCGTGTTCTCGAAGGTGAGCTTGGCCTGCTTGCGGGTCTGGTCCATGGTCGACAGCGGCGTGCGGGTGAGGCCGGACGCATCGCTGGCGAGGTGGAACAGCGAGACACCGGCGTCGGTGCGGGCGGCGACCAGGATCAGATCGGCGGTGTGTCCGTCGAGGACGAACATCTTCTCGCCGTTGATCTTCCAGCTGTCGCCGTCCTTGGTGGCGGTGGCCTCGACGCCCTGCTCGTCCCAGCGGCCGTTGGCCTCGGTGAGGGCGAGGGTGGCGACGGTCTCACCCGAGGCGATGCCGGGCAGGAGCGCCTTCTTGGCCGCGTCGTCCCCGCTCTGGAGGATGGTGTTGGCGGCCAGCACGACGGTGGAGAAGTAGGGGGCACACAACAGCGCCCGGCCCATCTCCTCGAGCACCACGGTCAGTTCGACGTAGCTGTAGCCCGAGCCGCCGTACTCCTCCGGGATGATGAGGCTCTGGAGGCCCATCTGCTCGGCCATCTGGGTCCAGACGGCGTCGTCGTAGCCCTTCTCGGTGTCCATCTGCTCGCGGACCGCGGATTCGGGGGACTTGTTCTCGAGGAACGACCGGACGATGTTCCGGAGTTCTTCCTGCTCTTCAGAGAAGGCGAAGTTCACGGTGGGCTCCCTGTGGGTGACGGATCGACTGCCCGGTCAAGGTAGGCCGCGGTCGATCCCGACACAATCCAACGTGTGTACACCGGTGCTACACCGTTCTGGTACCACGACGTTCGCTCCAGAACCGCAGATCGTGGTGCCAGAACGATCCATGGGGTCAGGGTTCGCAGCGCCCGCCCAGGTGCTCGGCGAGGAAGGCCTCGGCCCGGGCGTAGAAGTCGAGGCGGTTCTCCGGCTTGGCGAAGCCGTGCCCCTCGTCCGGATACAGGACGTACTCGTGCGGGATGTCTCGTTCGACCATGGCGGCCACGATCTGTTCGGACTCGGCCTGTTTGACCCGTGGGTCGTTGGCGCCCTGGGCGATGAGCAGCGGGATGGAGATGCGATCGACCTTCGACAACGGCGAGCGCGCCCAGAGGAACTCCTCGTCGGTCTCGGGGTTGCCGACCCGGGTGTGGAACTGGGCGATCATCGGTGCCCAGTACGGAGGGATCGACTCGATCAGCGTCTTGATGTTGGACGGTCCCACGATGTCGACCGCGCAGCAGAATCGCTCGGGGGTGAACGTGGCCCCCACCAGCGCGGCGTACCCGCCATAGGAACCGCCGTAGATCGCCACCCGCGCCGGGTCGATCCCGCCCGCCCCGACCAGGTGGTCGATGGCGTCGAGCAGGTCGGTGTGCATCTTGGCCCCCCACTCCCGGTCACCGGCGTTGACGTGGTCCTTGCCGTAGCCGGTGGAGCCCCGGTAGTCGACCTGGATGCAGGCGTAGCCGCGGTTGGCGAACCACTGGGCCTCCGGATTGAAGCCCCAGGTGTCGCGCGCCCACGGCCCGCCGTGCACGTTCACCACGGCGGGGAGCGAGGTCCGTTCCACGCCGACCGGCCAGGTGACGTAGCCCTCGATGCGCAGGCCGTCCCGCGCGTCGAAGGCGAACGGCTCCATCGGGGCCAGGTCATGGGCGGCGAGGGCGGGCTGGTGGTGGAAGAGGAAGGTGAACCCGCCCGAGGCCCGCTCGTAGGACCAGTAGGCCACCGGACCGTCGTCGTGGGTGTAGGCGATCAGCCACGTGGTGTCGTCCACGTCCCGGCTCACCAGGCTCCAGTCACCGGGGTCGTGGTCGTCGAGCCGCTGGTAGTCGACCCGCACCGAGTCGTCGAGCGCCTCCCAGCGCAACCGATCGCGCTGGAACGCCACCCCCCGGGGTGCCTTGGTGTCCGGGTCGACGCTCAGACCGGTCACGTCGTAGCGGGGGTCCTCGGCGACGACGGTGGTGTCACCGCTGGCGATGTCGATCCAGACCAATCGGCCCGTGTTGGCACCCAGCGACGAGATGCACAGCATGCGATGCCCGTCGCGGTCGAACGACACCGGCGAGGTGGTGAGCGCGTCTTCCTGCCCCGCGACGAGCAGCGGACGCCAGTCGGCCTCGACGCTGTCACGCACCATCACGGCGATGCCGCCGTCGGGCGTGGGCGCCGCGGCACCGCGCACCTGCAGGTCGGCGTCGGCGATCCAACCGATGAACCCGGGATTCTCGACCGTCTTGGTCAACCCCCCGGTCGCCAGATCACAGGTGTAGACGTCGTGGAGCTGCTCGTTGTCCCGGTTGATCCCGAGCAGGATCACGTCCGGGTGGTCCTCGTCGGCCTCGATGATCTGGGCCTGGATGCCGTCGAACGGGGTCAGGTCCCGCGTCCCGCCGTCGATCACGTCGGTGGCGAACACGTGCCAGTTCTCGTCGCCGCCGGTGTCCTGCACGTAGAGCAGATGCCGACCGTCGTAGGCCCAGGTGTACGAGCGGATGCCTCGATCGGTGTCGTCGGTGACGACCCGCGACTCCTCCTCGTCGACCCCGTTGCCCCCGACGGTCTGCACCCACACGTTCAGGACGCCGTCGCGCGGAGCCAGCCACGACAGCCGGGAACCATCGGGCGAGAGCTGGGGGCTGACCCGATCCGGGTTGCCGAACAGGATCTCTCGTGGGATGAGTGCAGGGATTCCGGCCATGGCACTCAGCCTGGCATCCGGGCCGACGGTACCGTTCCCGCCGTGGAGTCCATCGGTGTCCGGGAGCTCAGGAACAACGTCGCCACCGTGCTCCGCCGGGCCGCCGACGGCGAGCGCATCGTCGTGACCGTCAACGGCGAGCCGGTCGCCCAGCTCGGCCCGATCGAACCGACCGGCGTCCCCACCCTCGAGGACCTCGTCGCCACCGGACTGGTGGAGCCACCCCACCGCCCGGACGCCGAGCCCGCCGCCCTGGACCCGGTCGACCTGGCCGTCGACATCCGCCTCGACGACGTGCTGGCCACGCTCCGCGGCGACCAGTGACCCGGTCCCTGCTCGCCATCGACACCTCGGCGCTGGCCCGACGCTACGTGCACACCAGCGGGCACGGCCTGGTGACGGAGGCGATGGCCGAACACGACCAGTGGTTCGCCTCGGCGCTGGCGCGGGCCGAGACCCTCCAGGTGCTCCACCACGTCGCCGTGTCCCGCCGCCAGCACGACGCCCTGTGGGAGGCGCTGCGAACCGACTGGGACCGTTTCCACGTCGTGCCGGTCGACGATCGGTGCCTGGCGGCTGCCGTCGAGATCGGCGCCACCTACCGGGTCCGGTCGGTCGACGCCATCCATCTCGCCGCCGCCAGCCGGCTCCCGCAACCGGTGAGCTACCTCACCTTCGACCGCCGGCAGATCCCGGCGGCCGCCGGCCTCGGCTTCGAGGTCATCGCGCCGACCGACTCGTGAGCCCCATCGGGCTTCGGTGCGCGCGGCCCGTGGGCCGCGCGCACCGACCCGACCCGATCAGCGGTCGTCGACCTCGCCGTGGAGCATCGCTCCGGTCAGCGCCGCCGGCGTGTCGGGAACCTCAGTGGTGCCACCGCCGCTGGGCGCACTGCGGTTGACGGAGAAGTCCGGGTAGGCGAGCGTGCCCATCTCCGGCAGGTCGAGACCGGCGATCTCGTCGTCCTCGGTGGACCGGATGCCGCCCTTGGTGAGCTTGTTCTGGATGGCGAAGAAGGCGTACGCCACCCCGAAGATCACCGTGCAGAGCACGAGGGCACCGAGCGCCTGGGCCCCGAACTGGCCCCAGTCGCCCTTGATCAGGCCGCTGACGCCGTCGACGTCGGAGCCGTTCCACCCGCCGCCGTAGCTGCCGTTGGCGAAGATGCCGACGGCGAGGACACCGAAGATGCCGCACACGCCGTGCACCGAGATGGCACCGACCGGATCGTCGATCTTGAGCCGGCGCTCGATGAAGAACACCGACTCGATGACCAGCACGCCGGCGATGATGCCGATGACGGCGGCGGCCCAGGGGGCCACGAACGCACACGGGGCCGTGATGGCCACCAGACCGGCCAGCATCCCGTTGGCCATCATGGCCGGATCGGGCTTGCCCATGCGCAGGGTGATCCAGGCGATGGAGGCAGTGGCACCGAAGGCGGCCGCGATGGCGGTGTTGGCCGCCACGGTGGCGAACTGGACGTCGGTCGCCGCGAACGTCGAGGCGGCGTTGAACCCGAACCAACCGAACAGGAGGATGAACGTACCGAGCATGGCCATCGGGATGTGGTGGCCGGGCATCGCCTGGGGCTTGCCGCCCCGGAACTTGCCGAGCCGGGGGCCGAGCACCAGCGCACCGGCCAGGGCGGCGACGCCGCCCGCAGCGTGGACCACGCCGGAACCGGCGAAGTCGACGTAGCCGGCACCGAGGCTCATCGAGTGCCACGTCATGGCCAGCCAGCCGCCACCCCAGGTCCAGGCGGCGAAGAGCGGGTAGTAGAGCCCACCGCAGAACAGGCCCCAGATGCAGAACGAGCTCCACTTCCACCGCTCGGCCATGGAGCCGGTGGGGATGGTGGCGGTGGTGTCCATGAAGGCGACCATGTAGAGGAAGAAGCCGAACAGGGCTGCTCCCCCGGCGCCGGCCGCGTCTCCCGAGAGGAACCAGCCACCCTGGTGGAGGAACTTCCAGTCACCCGAGCCGATGAGGGCATGGCCGACGGGGTTGTCGAGGCCGATCAGCGAGGTGCTGAAGCTGCCGAAGGCCAGCGGGAAGCCGACGCAGAAGAACGCCACGAACCCGAGGCCGAAGATGGCGAAGTTGGTGCTCACCACGTGAGCGGCGTGCTTGGCCCGGCAGAACCCGGTCTCGACCAAGGCGAATCCGGCCTGCATGAAGATCACGAGGGCGGCCCCGATCACCACCCACAGCAGGTTGACCTGTGTCCCGAGCACCGTCACGGCGTCGGGCGAGGTCTGCGCGCCGGCGACACCTGCACCCGCGACGACGAAGAGGGAGGAGAGCGCGACTGCGCTCGCCACCCGGCGTATGACTCTGGACATCGATGTCTTCTCCTGCGTTGAAGCACCGGCGAAGGTGCTGCCGTGGCCCGGCGGTTTGCCTGCCACCCTCCATGCGGAACCAGCCCCGCTACACGAAGTACCCGCACCCTCGCATCGCAGTGTTTCGCGCGTTCGCACCTTCGATGTCGGGAATGTGAACAACCGCGGGGCGACGCGCGCCGGCCTCGATCCGGCAGGCTGGTCCCATGAGCGACACCCTCCACTGGCAGGACGAGCAGGCCGAGATCCACAAGGTCGTGGTCGGTCCCTTCGAGAACAACGTCTTCGTGCTGCGCTGCAAGCAGACCGGCGATGCGGTGCTCATCGACGCGGCCAACGAGCACGAGATGCTGCTCGAGATGTGCCAGCGCCTCGACGTTCGCCAGGTGATCGAGACCCACGGCCACTGGGATCACATCCAGGCCGTGCCCGAACTGCGCGATGCCGGCTACAGCGTCCACGTCACCGCCGAGGACGCCGCCATGCTCCCGTCCTACGACGAGATCCTCGAGGACGAGTCGGTCATCCAGGTCGGGCGGCTGCGCCTCCACACCATCCTCAACCCGGGCCACACGCCCGGGTCCATGAGCTTCCGCCTCGAGGGGTCACCGATCCTGTTCTCCGGCGACACGCTGTTCCCCGGAGGCCCGGGCAACACCAAGACCGACCTGGGTGATTTCGACCAGATCATCGAATCGGTCGACCGCAAGCTGTTCGTCCTGCCCGCCGAGACGCTGGTCCTGCCCGGCCACGGCGACGACACCACCATCGGCACCGAACGACCGCACCTGCAGGAGTGGATCGACCGGGGCTGGTGAGGTCCGGGGCGCAAGGTCCATCCGCAGAGCGGTGCGGTAGCGTAGAGGGCATATGAACCTCGGTGGACCTGAACTGCTCATCGTCCTCATCGTCATCCTCGTGCTCTTCGGCGGCTCCAAGCTGCCGAAGCTGGCTCGCTCGCTCGGACAGGCTCAGAACGAGTTCAAGGCCGGCCTGCGAGAGGGAGCCGAGAAGGCCGAAGAGAACGAGAAGCAGACAGACGCATAAGCCAGTCCTCATTTCTCCTTCCCAGGCATTATCACTACGGTGATAGTGCTAATACACTGGCGTCATGGCTGACTCCCCCGCCCCGACGCCACCGCTGTTCGAGACCGTCGATCTCCATGCCCGCGTGGCCGATCCCGCCGGCGTCGACGGCGATGCCGAGATCCTCAAGGGCGTGGATCTGGCGGTCCAGCCCGGCGAGATCCACGCCATCATGGGTCCGAACGGCTCGGGCAAGTCGACCCTGGCCAACACCTTGCTCGGCAACCCCGACTACGAGGTCACCAAGGGCAGCATCCGCCTCCGTGGCGACGACATCACCGACTGGGACGTCGACGTGCGAGGCAAGGCCGGCATGTTCCTCGCGTTCCAGTACCCGCAGGCCATCCCGGGCGTGTCGGTCATCAACTTCCTCCGCCAAGCCCTCTCGGCCCGCAAGGGGATCGACCTGTCGGTGCTCGAGCTGCGGCTGTCGATCATGGAGTGGATGGAACGGCTCGACATGGACCCGAGCTTCGCCGACCGCTACCTCAACGAGGGGTTCTCCGGGGGCGAGAAGAAGCGCAACGAGATCCTGCAGATGGCCATCCTCGAACCCGAGCTCGCCATCCTCGACGAGACCGACTCGGGCCTCGACATCGACGCCCTCCAGGTGGTGGCCAAGGGAGTCAACGAGGTCCGCGCCGACCGGCCGGAGCTCGGAGTCGTCCTCATCACCCACTACCAGCGCCTCCTCGACCACCTCCGCCCCGACGTGGTGCACATCCTCATCGACGGGCGGATCGTCACCTCCGGCGGCTTCGAGTTGGTCGAGGAGCTCGAGGCCGACGGCTACGACGCGTTCCGGGCGGTCCGATGAGCGCTGACGACACCACGATCGACGTCGCCACGGTCAAGAAGGACTTCCCGCTGCTGGCGCGCGAGATCGACGGTGGGCGCATCGTCTACCTCGACTCGGCCAACACCAGCCAGAAGCCCCGATCGGTGCTCGACGCCATGACCGACTACTACGAGCGGTCCAACGCCAACGTGCACCGGGGCACCTACACCATCGCCAACGAGGCCACCGCGGCGCTCGAAGGTGGCCGGCGCAAGGTCCGCCGATTCATCAACGCGCCCGCCGACCGCAACGTGGTCTTCGCCAAGAACGCCACCGAGGCCATCAACCTCGTCGTCCGCTCGTGGGGCGCCGCCCACCTCCGGGCCGGCGATCCGGTGGTGCTCACCGAGCTGGAGCACCACGCCAACATCGTCCCGTGGCACCAGCTGGCCGCGGTGACCGGCATCGAGCTGCGGTGGATCCCGATCACCGACGACGGCCACCTCGACCTCACCGACCTCGACCGCCTGCTCGACGGCGCCAAGGTGCTCTCGTTCTCGGCGATGTCCAACGTCCTCGGCACCATCACCCCGGTCGAGCGCCTGGTCTCGGCCGCCCACGACGCCGGCGCCATCGCGGTCGTCGACGCCAGCCAGCACGTCCCGCACCTGCCCACCGACGTCCAGGCCTGGGGCGCCGACTTCGTCGCCTTCACCGGCCACAAGATGTGCGGCCCCACCGGCATCGGCGTCCTCTACGGCACCGACGACGCCCTCGACGCCACCCCGCCGTTCCTCGGCGGCGGCGAGATGATCCTGCAGGTCACCAAGGAGGGCTTCACCCCCAACGAGCTGCCGTGGAAGTTCGAAGCCGGCACCCCGCCCATCGCCGAAGCCGTCGGGCTGGGGGCGGCGTGCGACTACCTCACCGCTCTCGGGATGCCGGCGGTGCGCCGGCACGAGGTCGAACTCACCGCGTACACGCTGCGCACCCTCACCGAACGCTTCGGCGACGACATCGACATCCACGGACCGGCCGAGCCGGCCAGCCGGGGCGGCGTGTTCTCGTTCAGCTACAAGGACATCCACCCTCATGACCTCACCCAGGTGTTCGACCAGCACAACGTGTGTGTTCGGGCCGGCCACCACTGCGCCAAGCCGCTGATGCAGGCCCTCGGGGTGAACGCCACGGCGCGGGCGTCGCTCTACGTCTACAACGACGAGGCCGACATCGACGCCCTCGCCGACGCCATCGAAGCGGCGTCAGACTTCTTCACCTTCTAGACAGCGAAGCGAGCGACATGCCCGGACTCGAAGACCTCTACCGCGAGATCATCCTCGACCACTACCGCAGCCCCCGGAACCGCGGCGAGCTGGAATCGCCCCCGGCCACCCGGGCCGAGGGGTTCAACCCGCTCTGCGGCGACGAGATCGTGATCTACGTCGACGTCGCGGACGACACGGTCAAGGACATCCGCATCGGTGGCCAGGGCTGTTCGATCTCCCAGTCGTCGGCCTCGATGATGTCGGCAGCCGTCAAGGGGAAGACCCTGGCCCAGGTGCGTGACCTCACCAGAGCGTTCAAGGCCATGATGTCGATCCACGAGCAATCCCTCGACGGTGAGGGCGAGGGGCTCGAGGAGTCCGGCGACTCGGGCCTCGACGGCGCCGAGCTGTCCGACGCCCCCGAGGACGTCTCCCTCGGCGATCTCGAGGCGCTCCGCGGAGTGGTGAAGTTCCCCGTGCGGATCAAGTGCGCCACATTGTCGTGGAACACCCTGGCCCAGGGGATCGAGGAGGCGACCGGCTCCTGACCGGAGCCCGGACGGTCAGGTTCGGGCCGCGGCCAACCGATCGATCCTCGTCGCCAGCTCGAAGTCGAGGTCGGTGATGCCGCCGGCGTCGTGGGTGGACAGATCGACCGTGACCCGGTTGTAGACGTTGCTCCACTCGGGGTGGTGATTCAGCTTCTCGGCCACGATCGCCACGCTGGTCATGAACCCGAACGCGGTGACGAAGTCGTCGAAGCGCAGCTCGCGGTGCAACCTGCCGTCGACGAGCTCCCAGCCGGGGATGTCGGCGAGGCGTTCGGCGATGGTGGACTCGGACAGTGCGTCAGCCATGGACCGATGCTGTCAGGTCGGCACCCTCAGCCGTCGTCTTCGGCCTCGGGCTCGTCGGCGAGCGGGGGCGCGGTGCGGGCGGTTCCGGGGGCCTCACGCTTGACCTCGTAGAGCATCTGGTCGGCCCGCTCGAGGAACTCCGAGGCCAGCTCGTACGGCGCCGGCAGGGCGATCCCCACCGACAACCCGGCCCCGAACTCACCCATCACCGACGTGGCCGCCTCGCACATGCGCCGGCCGATGTCGGACGCACCGGCCTCGTCGACGTCGTGGAGGATGGCGGCGAACTCGTCGCCACCGATGCGGTACATCCGGTCCTCGGCGCGCAGGACGGTGTCGATCGAGGCCGCCAGCTCGCGCAGGATGCGGTCACCGGTGAGATGGCCGTAGGTGTCGTTCACACGCTTGAACCCGTCGACGTCGGCCATCGCGACGGCCCAGCGACCACGCCGGCGACCACCGATGGCCGACAGCGCCTCCTGGAAGGCGGCCAGGTTCCCGAGGCCGGTGAGGGTGTCACTGGTGGCCCGGGCCCGGAGATCGGCCATCACGACCGCCATGTCGAGCGCCCGACCCACCTCGCGAGCCAGCAACTCGATCGCCTCCCGCTCCTCGAGGTCGAGGATGACCGGAGCGTGGTCGGCCAGCACCAGCAGTCCCTGACCCAGCTCGGCCGAACGGACCGGGAACGCCGCGATGGACGAGGCCCCCGAGTCACGCAGCATCGTCATCGCCGGTTTCGACAGTCCCTGGGCGTCGCCGCTCGAGATGCAGCTCGAGACGTGGTCGAGGTCCCGGGTCAGCTCGGCGAGCACCTGCCCGGAGAGCGTGCGCAGGTCGGGACCGAGCGGCCCCTGCATGGCCTTGATCTCGAGCACCTCACGAACGCCGGGCATGGCGAGCAATGCCGACGAGAGCCCGGAGATCTCGCACGCCATACGCGTGCTCGCCATCTCGATCAGGTTGATCTGGGTGAGCAGGGCCAGCTCGGTGTTCGAACGGGCCAGCCGGTGCAGCGCCGAATCGGGCAGATCGGAACCGACCTCCTCCAGCCGCTCCTCCATGGCCATGGCCACGAGCTGGATCTCGTCGACGTCGGCATCGGTGATGGGCGAGGTCGACTCGACGTTCAGGACGCCGACGGTCCGGCGGCCGACCTTGATCGGCACGACCATCTCGGCGGCGACATCGGGCACGGAGGCGACGAAGCTGACGTCGGCGTCTCCGGCCGACAGGAGCTGCGGGCGACCACTGCGGAACGTTTTCGACATGGCGCCGACACCGATCGGTATGCCGTCCATCACCTGCCAGTACCCGAGCTGGGCGATGCAGCGCAGCACGCCGTCGCGCTCCAGGTAGAACGACGGCATCAGGTCCATGGCCCGCAGCTCGGCGCAGGCCACCTCGGCCACACTGCGGAGATCACCGGCGGACAGGAACCGGCGGCGGATGTCCCGGGTCCCGTCGAGGGACAGCGGCGGCCGCTCGCGCCGCCGCGACGGGGTCGTCCACGTGCTGTCGGGCTGTCCGAAGAGATGGCCCTGGCCGAAACGCACGCCGATGTCACGCAGCACCTCGAGCTGGTCATGGCGCTCGACGCCCTCGGCCACCACATGGATGTCCTCGGACTCGGCGAAGGCGACGTAGGCCCGCACCACCGATCGCGGGACCGGGTCGTGGACGATGCTGCGCACCAGGGCTCCGTCGATCTTCACGAAGGACGGGCGGATCCGGGCGATGAGCGACAGGCTGGCCGCCGTGGTGTCGTCGATCGAGAGGTGGATGCCGGCGGCGGCGAGCCGATCGAGCTGCCGCGGGAGGTCGCTGATCTGTTCGAGCTCCGAACCCCGGACATCGACGGCCAGACGGGGCCCGAGCTGCTCGCACTCGTCGAAGAAGCGGGGATCGGCCAGCAGGTCGGCCCCGACGTTGACGAACAGGATCGAGCCATCGGGCGGGGCACCGTTGGCTCCGATGGCATGGAGGGCGGAGAACTGGAACTCGGTCCCCAGCCCGGCGTCAGCGGCGCTGGCCAGCCAGGTCTCGAACCCGTCGTCGGTCGTGCCCACCCGGGCGAACGCCTCCCATCCGATGGGTCGGTCGGTGTGGAGATCGACGATGGGCTGGAAGACGGCGCGCAGGATTCCACCGTCGATCACATCAGTGATCGATGGAGGTGCTCCCGCACTCCCGCTCTTCGACTTCTCCTGCGCCAACGTCCGTCAACCTGCCCACGGGCCCTCGCCACCAGTCACCGATTCGGGTGGGTGGCTGCTCGGACACTGTACGACGAGCTATCAACGAAATGCGATATGGAGCGGGAAGGCGGGCGAAAGGTCCGATCAGTCCGAATCGCCGCCGAAATCGGCGTATCCGGACCGTTCGAGCGTCTCGACCAGTTCGGGGCCGCCGGACTCCTGGATCCGACCCTCCACGAGGACGTGCACCCGATCGGGTCGCAACTCGGTGAACAACCGTCGGTAGTGGGTGATGGCGAGCACGGCCAGGCCATCCTCGGTGGCGGCCTCGATCCGCCGGCTCACGTCCCGGAGTGCGTCGATGTCGAGACCCGAGTCGATCTCGTCCAGGATGGCGAGTCGGGGGCGCAGCGTGGCCAGCTGCAGCGTCTCGTTCCGCTTCTTCTCGCCGCCGGAGAGGTCGACGTTGAGGGGCCGAGCCAGGAACTTGGCATCGAAGCCGATCCGCTCGGCCTCGGCGGCGACGAGCGCGTGCACCTCGGACGGGTCGCGGCCGGACGCCGCGAAGGCCTCCTCCAGCATCTCCTCGAGACGGACTCCGGGCACCTCGGTGGGGTACTGCATGGCGAGGAACAGCCCGGCCTGGGCCCGCTCCCACGGCGACATCGCCAACAGGTCGGCGCCGTCGAGTGTGACGGTTCCTCCCGTGACCGTGTACGCGGGATGGCCGGCGAGGACACCGGACAACGTCGACTTCCCGGCGCCGTTGGGTCCCATCACGGCATGGACCTCGCCGCCGGCGATGGAGAGATCGACACCGTGGAGGATCTGGGAACCGGCGACGGAGGCCGACAGCCCCTGGATCTCGAGCATGGTCGGGTTCGATGCGGTGGTCATGCGTCCAGCTCCACGTAGATGTCCCCGTCCTTCACGGTCACGGCGTAGGTCGGGGTCGGCTTGGTGGCAGGCAGCGTCTCGGGCGCACCGTCGGTGAGCCGGAACTCGCTGCCGTGCTTCCAGCACTCGATCGTCTTGTTGTCGCAGTCGACCTCGCCCTCGGCGAGCGAGATGTCGGCGTGGGTGCACCGGTCGCCGATCACGTACACGTCGCCGTCGCAGCGGACGACGGCGAGCCGGTGCCCGTCGATGTCGACCCGGATGGCGCCGTTCGGCTCGACATCGTCGAGCGAGCAGACGTAGGTGCTCACGCCATGGTCCTCTCGAGCTCGTGGTCGAGCGCCGCCCGCACCACCGACTCGTAGACGCCGAGCGGCAGGGCGTCGAACACCTCGTCGAAGACGCCCTTGACGATGAGGCGATCGGCCCGGACGGTGGGGATGCCGCGGCTCTCGAGGTAGAAGCGTTGCTCGGCGTCGATGGGCCCGACGGCGGACGCGTGCGAGCACTGCACCTCGTTGTTCTCGATCTCCAGGTTGGGCACCGATTCGGCCCAGGCGTCATCGGACAGCTTCAGGTTGCGGTTGGTCTGGAAGGCCTGGGACCCACGGGCCTCCGGACGGATCTTGATCAATCCGGTGTAGACCGATGCGCCCTTCTCGTCGAGTGCGCCCTTGAACAGCAGGTTCGACGTCGTGTCGGGCGCGGCGTGGTCCTGGAAGGTCCGGAAGTCGAGGAGCTGGGTTCCGGACCCGAAGTACCCGGCGTAGAGGTCACCATGGGCGCCTCGGCCGGCGAGCTCGGTGTCGATGCGGAGCCGGCTGTAGTCGCCGCCGAAGGCCGCGGTCCCCGATCGCAGCGTGGCGCCCTGTTCCACCCGCGAGGCCAGACGACCGATCTGCCAGGCGTCGGAGCCGAGCAGTTGGACCACCGAGTGCTGGACCGTGGCGTCTCGGTCGACGAGGAGCTCGGTGACCGGCACCGAGAGGTGGCGGATCCCGTCCGCGCTGACCTGGACCTCGACCACCGAGGCATGCGACCCCTGGCCGGCGTGCACGACCAGGCGGGGGAACGACGCCACGCCGTCGGTGGCGAAGCGGTGCACGACCACGATCTGGCCGACGGTGGCGCCGGCCGGAATCGAGATCTCGACCGGTTCGCAGAAGGCGTCGTGGAGGGCGGTGAGGGCGTCGGAGGCCTCGCCGAGGGCGCCGCCGAGCGACGAGTCGGTGGCCTCGTCCGGGATACCCACAGTGGCTGCGCAGCCGTCCACGGACCGGGTCTCGCGGCGCCGGCCGTCCACGGTGACCACCAGGAGGTCGGCACCCTCGGCGAGGTCGACCAGGTCCTGTCCCGCCCGGTCGGCCGGCTCGGACGCCGCGTCGATCGGCAGCGGGCCGAACTGCTCGAGATCGAGGTCACCGATGCGGCTGTACCGCCACACCTCCTCCTCGGCGCGCGGCATGTCCATGGTGGCGAACCGGGTCGCGGCCGCGACTCGTCGGGCGACCAGCCAGTCGGGACCGGGGAGCGCGCCCGCGGCGTCGGTCGAGAATGCAGTGGTCATCGTGGGGCAGCGTCCTCAGCCTGCTCGCGAAACGGAGGCCAGATCGGCCCCCGATCCCGCCAGCCTACCGAGGGGCCGGTGGGATGCCCCAAGAACGACGACCGCTACGAGTCGCCCTTGCCGTCCCGCTTGTGACCCTTGTTCCGCTTGAGCACCCGCTTCCACCGGGGCATGGCCTGACGGGCGCGCTCGGCCTCGACATCGGCGAGCATCCCGGGGCCGGCGGCGTTGACGATGTCCTCGGCAGCGTCGAGCAGGGCGGCGATCGAGCCGTCGTCATCGGCGAGGCTGGACGGCTCGTCGGGGGTCTCCGGCGTGACCAGCGTGCCGTGCTTCCAGTTCACGTCGACGAGCCGGCGGGTGAACTTCGGGCAGTCGGCCGGGCACCGCCACGGCGCCTCGGGCGCGAGGTCGAGATCGCACTTCCGGACAGTGTCCCCGTTCGGGTACGTCCGGGATTCGAAGTACTTGCAGTCCTGCCGCATCGGCATGGTCCAAGTGTGCCAGCAGCCGTCCCCCGAACCCACGCGGCCCGTTCGCCGACCACCGGGCACCCGGTGTGGGGCAGGATCGGGCCGTGACCGAGATCCGCCGCGACATCGATGGCATCGCCCACATCCGCGCTCCCGCGATGCTCGACGCGTTCGAGGCCCAGGGCGCGGCCGCGGCCGAGGACCGGCTGTGGCAGATGACGCTCGATCGTCAGCGCGCCCTCGGGCGACTGGCCGAACTGATCGGTCCGGCCGGGGTCGGCAGCGACGTGTTCCACCGCCGCGTCGGCATCGCCCGGGCAGCGCGCGACAGCCACGCCCAGCTCGGCGACGAGACCCGCGCCGTGCTGGACGCCTACGCCCGGGGCGTCAACCGCCACCTCGATCGCGATCCGGCGCTCCCGCCCGAGCTGGATCTCGTCAGCGGCCGGCCCGAACCGTGGGAGGGTTGGCACTCGATCGCGGTGTTCCTCGTCCGCCACCTGGCGATGGGCACCTACGAGACGAAGCTGTGGCGGTCCGCTCTGGTGGCGAACCTCGGTCCGGAGCGCGCCGCTCGCCTGTGGCCGGCCACGGTCGACGTCACCATCGATCCCACCGGCCCGGCGATGGCCGTCGCCGTGGACGTTGCCGCGACGATGGCCACCGCCAGCTCGCCGCTGTCCCTGATCGGTCGAGCCGGCACCGAACTGGCGTCGAACAACCTGGCCGTCGCTGGCGCTCGGACCGCCACCGGGAGCCCGATCCTGGCCGGCGATCCCCACCGGGCCATCGATCTGCCCAACGTGTACTGGCAGAACCACCTGACCTGCCCGGCATTCGACGTGATCGGGCTCTCGTTCCCCGGCGTGCCCGGATTTCCGCACTTCGGCCACAACGCCGAGGTCGCCTGGTGCATCACCCACGGCATGGCCGACGACCAGGACCTGTACGTCGAGCGCCTGCGGGACGTGGACTCCGGCGGGGTCGAGTCGCTGGTCGCAGGGGCGTGGCGCGCCGCGTCGGTCCGGTCCGAGACCATCCGCGTTTCCGGTGGCGACGACGTCGAGATCCGCTGTGTCGCCACCGGGCACGGGCCGGTCGTCGCCGGCGACGACCGGATCGGCGTGGTCCTGCGCTGGACCGCGCTCGCCGCCCCCGACACCACCGCCGACGCCCTGGTCCCCATGCTCCGGGCCCGGTCGATCGACGACCTCGACCGGGCTTTCGTCCCGTGGGTGGCGCCGGTCAACAACGTGCTGATGGCCGACCGGAGCGGCGCGATCGGCTACCGGATGCGCGGCCGGCTCGCAGCCCGGGCGCGCGACAACGGTTGGACCGCGGTGGCGGGCGACGACCCCACTCACGACTGGATCGGGTTCGTCGACGACGAGGACCTCCCCCGCTGGCGCGACCCCGAGTGTGGCTTCCTGGTGACCGCGAACAACCGCGTCTCGACCGCTGGCCCCTACGTGTCGCACGACTTCGCCCATCCGGCGCGCGCCCGGCGTCTCACCGCCCGGTTGACCGAATCCAACCGATGGGATGTCGGCTCCATCACCGCGCTGCTCGGCGACACGTACTCCGAGGTGGCGGCGGCCTTCGCGGCGCGGATCCTCGCCCTCACGCCGGACCATCCCCTCGAACTCCGCGCCCGGGAACTGCTGCGTGGTTGGGACCACCACATGGACGTCGGGTCGGCGGCCGCCGCCGTCTACGGCGTCACCCGCGGGGAGCTGGTCCGCCTCGTCTCCCACGACCTCGGCCTCGTCCACGACCGGTTCCCCGGCGTCGCGGGACCGTCGCTGCACCAGACGCTCCGCTTCACCAACGCGCGCCTGGCGTTCTGGATCGACGATCCGGACCTCGTCAGCGACGAGGCGGTGGCCACCGCGCTGCGCTTCGCGGTGCGCGAGTTGGAGCGGACGCAGGGAAGTGATCCCGATCGGTGGCGGTGGGGCGCCGCCCACCGGGCCATGTTCGTCCACCCCCTCGCCGCGCTGCGCCCCGACCTGGCCGACCGGCTCCTGCTCCCGCCGGCCGTCGAGCTCGGCGGCGACAACGAGTGCGTGTGGGCGTCCTCGACCGCACCGCCGACGCCCCTCGCCTGCAACGCTCCGGTCGCCCGCTACGTGTTCGACCTCGCCGACTGGGATCGTTCGGTGTGGATCGTGCCCCACGGCGTGTCCGGCGATCCCCGGTCGCCGCACCACCTCGATCAGCTCGCGCCGTGGTCGCAGGTCGAGATGCTGCCGATGCGCTACTCCGCCGAGGTCGTCGACGCCGCCACCGCCTCGGTCACCACCCTCTCCGACGACTGATTCACGGGCCGGGGGTCAGGAGGTCAGGGGGCGACGACGCCGTGGAGCGGGGGGATGCCGTCGACGTCGCCGGCCATGACCTGGAGCAGCGACTCGGCATCGTCGAGCCCGACGACGCGGCGGGGCAGATCGGCGAACGGGTACCGACCGGACGAGAGCAGCTCGAGTGCAGCGTGGTACGCCGTGGCGTCGACGCCGAGGGCGCCGATCACGGTGACCTCCTTGAACACCAGCGTGTCGGGGTCGAACCCCGGAGCGCCCGCGCCCCGCGGGTGCCGGCGACCACGACGGTGCCGCCGGTCGTGGCCAGTTGGATGGCCTGGGCGAAGGCGTCGGGGGCCTTGGCCGTCACGTCCACGACCACGTCGGCGCGCCGTCCCGCGGCGCGGCGGAGCTCGGCCACCGGATCGTGGGTGGCGACATCGACCACGAGGTCGGCTCCGAAGGAGGGCGCCAGGGCCAGGCGCTCGGCGTCGCGCACCCCGCGGCCGGTGACCATGACGAAGTCGGCGCCGGCCTCCTTGGCCGCGGCAGCCGCGCTCAGCCCCCGCACGCCGGGACCGAGAACGGCCACCACGTCGCCCGGTCCGGTCCCGGGCAGGGTCGCCGCCCAGCGGATGCCGGCGCCGATGGGGTTGAACAGGGTGGCGACGGCGGGGTCGAGGCCGGCGGGGACGGGCAGCACGAGAGCGTCGGGACCCAGGTACTGGTACTCGGCGTAGCCGCCCCACAGCCCCGGCGCCCGGTCAGCGGCGATGAAGCCGTACATGTCACCGATCCCGTGCCGGCGGCAACGGCGGTACTCCCCGGCCAGGCAGTGGTCGCACGACCGGCACGACTGGAAGACCTCGACCGCCACCCGGTCGCCGGCCGCCACCCCCCACCGCTCGGCCGCCGAGGCGCCCACCGTCTCGAGGCGGCCGACGGTCTCGTGGCCGGGGACGAACGCGAACCCGCCGTGCAGCTCGCCGGTGTACTGCTCGTGATCGGTGCCGCACAGGCCGCAGGCCTCGACCCGCAGGAGGGCGTCGTCGTCGCCGATCTCGGGCAGATCGAATGCTCGCTCCACGAGGCGGCGCGGGGCCTCGAGGACCAGGGCGCGGGCGGTGCGGGGCATCGGCCCATGGTGCCCCACCCGGGAGGTCCTCATCCGGCCTAGGGTCGGGACCCCACGTGGAAACTGGACGCGTCTGCGTACCCGAAGGAGGGGACCCGTGAACGTCGGACTGCTGATGGTGTTCCAGTCCTACGGGTACCAGGGGGTGACCGACGGCGAGGTGGTGGCCGACGAGATCCGGCTCGCGGAGCTGGCCGACGACCTCGGCTTCCACTCGGTGTGGTCGGTGGAGCACCACTTCTCCGACTACTCCTTCTGCCCCGACAACACCGTGATGCTCGCCCACCTGGCGGCCCGGACCACGAACGTGAAGCTGGCCACCGGTGCGGTGATCCTGCCCTGGAACGATCCGCTGCGAGTGGCGGAGAAGATCGCCCTGCTGGATCACCTGGCCGACGGCCGGGTCCTGTTCGGGATGGGGCGGGGCCTGGCCCGTCGGGAGTACGCCGGGTTCGGCATCTCGATGGAGGAGTCGCGCGACCGCTTCGACGAGGCGGCGCGCATGGTGCTCGACGCGCTGGAGCACGGGTTCATCGAGGGCGATGGCCCGTACTACCCGCAGGCCCGCACCGAGATCCGGCCTCGGCCCCGCGCCAGCTTCGCCGACCGCGTCTACGCGGTCGCCATGTCACCCGACAGCGCCGACTCCGCCGCCGACCTCGGCGTCCGCATGGTGGTGTTCAGCCAGAAGGACTGGGAGGACCAGGCGGTGGCGTTCGGCGAGTACCGCGACCGGTTCGTCGCCGCTCACGGCCACGAACCCGGACCTCCGGTGACCTGCGATTTCGTCTACTGCGATGCCGACGCCGATCGGGCGGAGGAGATGGCGCACCGCCACATCGCCGGGTACCTCACCAGCGTGATGCAGCACTACGAGCTGATGAGCGACCACTTCAAGCACGCCAAGGGCTACGAGAGCTACGGCAACAGCGTCGACCTGCTCCGTGACATCGGCCTCGACCAGCTGTGCGAGCTCTACCTTCGGGTGCAGGCGTGGGGCACCCCCGACCAGATCCTGGCCAAGCTCGAGCACCGCCGCTCGATCGTCGGCGACCACGACCTCACGGGCGCGTTCCGCTTCGCCGGCATGCCCCTGGCCGACGCCGAGGCCAGCATGCGCCTCTTCGCCACCGAAGTCCTCCCGGCCCTCACCTAACCGACGGAGCCCTCCATCTGGAGCTCGATGAGGCGGGACCACTCGACCGCGTACTCCATGGGGAGCGTGCGGGTGACGGGCTCGATGAAGCCGTTGACGATCATGCCCATGGCCTGCTCCTCGGTGAGACCGCGGGAGCGCAGGTAGAAGAGCTGCTCGTCGGCGACCTTGGAGACCGTCGCCTCGTGGCCGATGTTGGCGTCACGGGCCCCGACCTCCATGTAGGGGTAGGTGTCGCTGACCGAGTGCTCGTCGAGGATGAGGGCGTCGCACTGCACGTGGCTCTTGCAGCCGTAGGCGTCGTCCTCGACCCGGACCAGACCGCGGTAGCTGGTGCGGCCACCGTCCTTGGAGATGGACTTGGACACGATCTTGGACGTGGTCTCGGGGGCGGCGTGGACCATCTTGGCGCCGGTGTCCTGGTGCTGACCCGCGCCGGCGTAGGCCACGGAGAGCACCTCGCCGGAGGCCTTGGGGCCGACCAGCCAGACGGCCGGGTACTTCATGGTGAGGCGGGAGCCGATGTTGCCGTCGATCCACTCCATGTGGCCCTCGGCCTCGACCCGGGCCCGCTTGGTGACCAGGTTGAACACGTTGTTCGACCAGTTCTGGATGGTGGTGTAGGTGACCCGGGCGCTGGGCTTGACCACGATCTCGACCACCGCGGAATGGAGCGAGTCGGTGGTGTAGGTGGGCGCGGAGCAACCCTCGATGTAGTGGACCTTGGCCCCCTCGTCGGCGATGATCAGCGTCCGCTCGAACTGGCCCATGTTCTCGGCGTTGATGCGGAAGTAGGCCTGCAGCGGCATCTCGACCTCGACGCCCGGTGGCACGTAGATGAACGAGCCACCCGACCAGACCGAGGTGTTGAGGGCGGAGAACTTGTTGTCGTTCGGCGGGATGATCTTGCCGAAGTACTGCTTGACCAGCTGCGGGTACTCACGCAGGGCGGTGTCCATGTCGGTGAACAGCACACCTTGCTTGGCCAGGTCGTCGCGGTTGCGGTGGTAGACGACCTCGGACTCGTACTGCGCGGTCACGCCGGCCAGGTACTTGCGCTCGGCCTCGGGGATGCCCAGCTTCTCGTAGGTGTCCTTCACCGAGTCGGGCAGCTCGTCCCACGCGTCGACCTGATGGTCGGTGGGCTTGATGTAATAGAAGATGTCGTCGAAGTAGATCTCCGACATGTCGCCGCCCCACGAGGGCATCGGACGCTTCTGGAAGTGGCGGTACGCCTTGAGGCGCATGTTCAACATCCAGTCGGGCTCACCCTTCATCCACGACATCTCGCGGAGGATGTCCTCGTTGAGCCCGCGCTTGGGCTTGAAGACGTAGTTCTCTTCGTCGGCCCAGCCGAGCTTGTACTTGCCGAGATCGAGATCGGTGACTGCCACGGGTTTCCTCCACGAGGATGGTCGGGCGGGTGTGCCGGGATTCCTCCCACGGGACAGGGTCCGGGGGATTTCTCCTACGGCGATACTAGTAATTCTCGCGCCCGGATCCCACGCCGTCACGCCATTGGGCTGCTCCGGGTCAGTGCCCCAGGGTCGCGGGGGTTCGGAGGCGTTCCCGGAGCCAGTCGACGTGACGGGCGAGCGCGCGATCCGCCGGGGCGCTGTCCCCGACCGTGTTCAGGTAGCCGTGGAGCAACCCGGCGGCACGATGGACCGTGGCGTCGACACCAGCGGACCGCGCCAGGCGGGCGAAGCGCAGGCCTTGCGGGGCCAGGGCGTCGCACTCCGCGGTCGTGACGAGCATGGGCGGCAGGCCCCGGAGATCGTTGCGAGCGGGCACGGCAGCGTCTGGGACCTCGCCCGATGCGCCGACCAGCACGTCGAACAGGCCACCGACCGCCTCCGCGTCGAGCCACAGCAGGGGCGGGCAGTCGGGATCACACGTCTCCGGGTACGGGCCGCCGAGCGGATCGGTGACCGGGTACGCCAGCACGAGCGCAGCGGGCAGACGCGTTCCCGCGTCACGAAACGCCAGCGCGGCCGCCGCCGCCAGGTGGGCGCCGGCGGACGCGCCACCCAGGGCGACGCGATCGGGGTCGATGCCGTGCGCATCGCCTGCGGTGGTGGCCCAGTGGTGCACGGCGACGACGTCGTCCAGCGGGGCGGGGAACCGGTGAGCGGGCGCCAACCGGTAATCGACGGACACCACGGTGGCGGGGAGCGTCGCGGCCACGACCTGCGCCACCGAGTCGGCCTCGGGCATGTCGAGATCGCCGTACCGCCAGCCGCCGCCGTGGGCCCACACCAGGGCGGGCAGCACGCCGTCGGCGTCGATGGGGCGGTAGATCCGAACCGGCACCGGGCCGCCCGGACCGGGCACGGTGGCGTCCACCGCGGTGACGTCGGCCCGGCACATCGGGCGCGCCGACGGAGGCCCGCTGACCTCGCCGGAGAGCACCTGGGCCAGCGTGGCGTCGAACAGGTGGGCGACCTGGGCGGCGACGTCGGGATCGATGGTCATGCCATCCCAGCCTGCCAGGAGGGCGCGTCGATCAAACGGGCTGGCCGCCGGCCCAGGTCGAGTACAGGTCGGCGTAGTGACCGCCCGCGGCCATCAGCTCGTCGTGGGTACCGATCTCGACCAACCGGCCGGCGGCGACCACGGCGATCCGATCGGCCCGGGCCGCGGTGGTGAGGCGGTGAGCGATGACGATGGTGGTCCGGCCGTCGGAGAGACGTTCCATGGCGTCCTCGACGATGGCTTCGGTACCGGGGTCCAACGACGACGTGGCCTCGTCGAGCACGAGGATCTCGGGATCGGCCAGGGCGGCCCGGGCCAGCGAGATGAGCTGCTTCTCCCCGGCCGAGAAGCGGCTCCCGCGTTCCCGCACCTCGGTCTCGAGCCCCTCGGGGAGCACGGTGAACCGGCCGTGGATGCCGATGCTCTCCATGGCGGTCATCACGTCGGCATCGGACGCATCGGGACGGGCCAGCCGCACGTTGTCGAGCAGCGTGCCGTTGAACAGGAACCCCTCCTGCGGCACGACGGCGAGCCGCGACCGCAGCGACGCCAGGGTTGCGTCGCGCAGATCGACGCCTCCGATCGACACCGAACCCTCGGTGGGGTCGTAGAAGCGGGCGATGAGCTTGGCCAGGGTGGACTTGCCCGCGCCGGTCGGTCCCACCAGGGCGATGCGCTCGCCGGCCGTGATGGTCAGGTCGACGCCGTGGAGCACCTCGGTGCCGTCGCCGTAGGCGAACCCCAGATCGCGCACCTCGATGGCGCCCTGGCTCGGGAGGTCGACGGCTCCCGGGCGCTCGGGCACGTCGATGGCGGTGTCGAGGAGGTCGTACAGCTTCTCGAGGCCGGCGCCGGCCGACTGCACGGTGTTGAACAGCTGGCTGAGCTGCTGGATCGGCTCGAACAGGTTGGACAGGGTGAGGACGAAGAAGGTCACCGTTCCGATGGTGAGCGAACCCTGGTGCACCCACCAGCCGCCGACACCCACCGCGGCCGCCGTGGTGCCGAGGCCGGCGATCTCGATGACGGGCAGGTACCAGGCGCTGATCTTCACCGAGCGCATGTGCGCCTCGTAGAGGGCGTGGTTCCCCTCGGCGAAGCGGGACGACTCGATGTCCTCGCGGGCGAAGGCCTGGACGACCCGAACCCCCGAGATGCCCTCCTGCATGTGGGACAAGGTGGTGCCGATGCCGTCGCGCACGTCGAGATAGGCCACGTTGGACTCCCGCTGGAAGCGGATGCTGGCGGCCACCACGGGTGGGACGGCGAGCAGACACAGCAGCAGCAGCTTCCAGCTCACCGCGCCCAACACGGCGACCGACGCGAACAGCAGCAGGCTGTTCGACACGAACATCAGCAGGCCCATCTGGACCAGTTCCTGGAGCGAGTCGACGTCGGACGTCATCCGGGAGACGACGACGCCCGCCTTCTCCCGGTCGTAGAACGGCATCGAGAGCCGTTGGATGTGATCGAACACCCGCACCCGGAGGTCGCGGAGGAAGTTCTCGCCGATCCGGCTGATGGTCACCACCTGGAACCGGTACGCCACGTAGGCGATGCAGGCGACGACGACGTAGGCGATGACCGCCCGGTCGAGGAAGGCGCCGTCGCCGCGCTTGATGCCCTTGTCGATCCCGGCCCGGACGAGCAGCGGACCGGCCAGCGTCGTGGCCGTGTACACCACGACCAGCAACGAGGCGACGACGAGCTGGCGACGGTAGGGACGCAGCATCTGGAAGCTGCGCCGGAGCACCTGGCGGGCCGCGGCCCGGTCGAGCTTGTCGTCGGCGTCGATGCCGCCCTGCATCCACATCAGACCGGGAGCTCCGCAGGCGCATCGCCCGGCGCCTCGTCCGCCGCGGAGGCGAGGACCTCGCGGTACCGCGGCGACGTGGCCAGGAGCTCGTCGTGGGTCCCCTCCGCCACCACCGTGCCCTCGTCGAGCAGCACGACCCGGTCGGCGAGGGCGATGGTGGCGACACGGTGGGCGATGACCAGCGTGGTGCGGCCCTCCATCACCTCGGCGAGGGCGTCGCGGATCTCGTGCTCCTTGGTCGGGTCCACCGAGGAGGTGGCGTCGTCCAGGATCAGCACACGCGGGTCGGCGAGGATGGCGCGGGCGATGGCGATGCGTTGCCGCTGCCCGCCGGAGAGCGAGTAGCCCCGCTCGCCGATGACGCTGTCGTAACCGTGGTCGAGCTCGACGATGAACTCGTGGGCACCGGCCAGCTCGGCGGCCCGCTCGATGGTCGTCTGCGACGCCCCCGGATCCGCGAACGCGATGTTGGCCGCGATGGAGTCGGAGAACAGGAAGGTCTCCTCGAACACGATCCCCACCGCGCGCCGCAGGTCAGCGAGGCGCACGTCGCGCACGTCGCAGCCGTCGAGCAGGACTCGACCGCGCTCGACGTCGTAGAAGCGTGGGATCAATCGACCCACGGTCGTCTTGCCGCAGCCGGTGGCACCGACGAGCGCCACCGACGTACCCGCCTCGACGTGGAGATCGAAGTCGTGCAGGACAGGGATCGACCCGTCGCCGTAGGCGAACTCGACGTGTTCGAAGCGGAGCTCGCCGGTGCCCGGTCCGAGGGGCCGGGCATCGGGACGATCGACGATGACGGGATCGGTCCCGAGCACCTCGGCGACCCTGGCCGCGGCCGCGGAGGCCCGTTGCCCGTTGGCGATGATCATGCCGAGCATGCGCATCGGCCAGATGAGCAGCACGACGAAGACGTTGAACAGCACGAACGAACCGAGCGAGATGGTGCCGTCGATCACCCGGTGGCCACCGAAGCCGAGGACGGCGATGAGGCCGATGTTGGGCAGCAGCTCGAGTGCGGGCAGGAACGTGGCGCGCGTGGTGGCCGCCTCCATCGAAGCGTTGTAGACGTCGTCGGCCTCGACCCGGAGGCGGCGCTGCAGCACCGGCTCGGCACCGAAGCCCTTCACGACCCGGACCCCGGCGACGGACTCCTCGACCACGGCGGCGAGCTCGGCCGATTCGCGCTGGATCCCCATCACCGAGGGGAACAGCTTGGAGCCGAACCGCTTGGCGATCACGTTGATGACCGGCAACGAACCGAGCGACAGCACGGCGAGCAACGGATCGATCGTGAGCAGGATCACGGTCACGCTCAGCACGGTCATGGCGTTGGCGATGGTGAGCGGGATCATCACCACGAAGGCCTGCACCTGCTGGAGATCGGTGTTGCCGCGGCTCATGAGCTGACCGGCCTGCACCTCGTCGTGGTAGGCGAAGTGGAGGCGCTGGACGTGGGCGAACAGTCGGTCGCGGAGCCGCTTCTCGACCAGCCGTGCCTCGCGGAAGGCCACGTAGCGGCGGCTGCCGGTGAGCACGCCGGAGACCAGGCCCACCCCGGCGATGGCCAGGGCCCACACGAGCAGCGAGCCCATGTCGCCGGCGCCGTTCGGCCCCCCTTCGATGCCCCGGTCGACCGCCTGCTTCACCAGGACGCCGACGCTCACCTTGCTGATCGACCAACCCAGCCCGATCACGACGCCGAGCGCCACGCCCAGCTTGCGGGGCCGGAGGGTGTCGAGGATGAGTCGCCAACCGGCGCGAGTGTCCGGACCGGTCACATGGTCCGCGGTGTCACCGATGGCGTCGTCCCCCACGGAGAGGACCATAGCGGCCTTGACCCACGGGTCAAGATCGGGTTCCGGGACTCCGCTTCTCAGGCCAGGTTGGCGTACCCACCCCGGAAGAACACCAGAGGCTCACCTTCGTGACCGACGTCGAGGCCCTTGACCGCCCCGACCACGATGACGTGGTCGCCGCCGTCGTGGGTCGCCTCGAGGTCGCAGTCGATCCAGGCCAGCACACCGTTGATGAGGGGCGAGCCGGACTCGGCCGGCCGCCACCCGACGGACGCGAACTTGTCCTCGCCGCTGGTGGCGAAGACCCGGCACACGTCCTCCTGGTCGTCGCCGAGGATGTTGACGCAGAACGATCCCGCGCCCTCCATCCGTGACCACGAGTTCGACGTCTTGTCGACGCAGAACCCGACCAGCGGCGGGTCGAGGGACAGCGAGAAGAACGATCCGACCGCCAGCCCGACGGGCTCGTCGCCGTCCATGCCGGCCACGACGGTGACACCGGTGGCGAAGTGCCCGAGCACCTGACGGAAATGGGCCTGGTCGATGGCCCTGTTTGTCTGCTTCGGCATGGCGCCGGACCCTACAGAACCACGCTCGCGGGGACCGAAGGGCCCTACAGCACCATCGTGAGCATCTCGGAGGCCGCGATGATCTCGTCGACGCGGCCGGCGGCTCTCGTGCGAGCCCCCGCGAGCAGGCAGTCGATCATCGGGTCGTCGTGGCTGGGGTCGTGGTGGAACAGGGCGAGACGCTTCGCGCCCGACTGCACCGCGACGTGCACCGCGTAGTCGACGGTGCAGTGACCCCAGTCGCGCTTCGTCTCGAACTCCTCGGGCGTGTACTGGGCATCGTGGATCAACAAGTCGGCTCCGTCGCACAGCTCGAGCACCTCGTCGGCGATGTCCGAGGGGTCGTCCGGCATCTGGTGGTCGGAGATGTAGACGACGGTGGAGCCGTCCTGCTCGACGCGGTAGCCGTTGGTCAAGCCCGTGTGCGGAACCGAGCGGATGGTGACCTTGGCATCGCCCACGCCGATCTCGGTGTCGACCACGTCGTGGAATCGGATCGTGCCCGGGAGGTCTCTGATCGACACCGGGAAGTACGGCGGAGAGACGAAGGTCTCGAAGCACGTCCCCAGGGAGCAGTCGGGAGCCGGGGGGCCGTACACGTCGAAGGTCGAGCCCTCCTGGAGCACGGGGACGAAGAAGGGCAGACCCTGAACGTGGTCCCAGTGCACGTGGGTGACGAGAGCATGGCCGTGGAACGAACCGTCGTGCGGGAGCGTCTCGCCCCACTGCCGGAGCCCGGTGCCCAGGTCGAACACGATGGGATCGTGGCCGGCGGACTCGATGGCCACGCACGAGGTGTTCCCGCCATAGCGATGGTTTCCCTCAGTCGGGCACGGAGTGGAGCCGCGGACCCCGTAGAAGGTGACGTGCACTGCGAATCCCCCTGATCTCGAACCAGGGATGGTACTCCTGGCCTCCGAGCAGTGGCAGGCGGGGCGTGTAACACTCGTCACACCACCTCAGGGAGCGGCAGTGGAACGACGACGAGAACCGGTCGCCACCGGCGAAGCCGGCAGAGACGGCGGCATCGAGCGGTGACGACACCCGAACGCCCCCGGCTGCCCGACGGCGTCGTCGCGGTGGTCAAGCGCGACTGCCCCACGTGCGTCCTGGTCGCCCCCGTGTTGGCCCGCCTCGCCGGGGCCGGTGCCCAGCTCACCGTTTTCACCCAGGACGACCTGACCTTTCCGGACGGAGTCGAGGCGCACGACGACACCGATCTGACCGTCAGCTACCTGTGGGACATCGAGACGGTCCCGACCCTGCTGCGGATCCAACGCGGCGAGGAGGTCGAGCGCATCGTCGGCTGGGAGCGGGACCAGTGGCGCACGTTCCTCGGTGACGACGACCTGGGCGCCGATCTGCCGGAATGGCGCCCGGGCTGCGGTTCGCTCTCGGTCGACCCCAGCCGCGCCGACGAGCTCCGGGTCCGGTTCTCGGCGTCCGGGCTACGCAGCCGCCGGGTCGACCTGGCCGAGCTCGAGGACCCGTTCGAGGCGATGTTCGATCGAGGCTGGACCGACGGCCTGCCCGTGGTCCCGCCGACCGAGGCACGGGTGACCCGAATGCTGGAGGGGACGAACCGGGCGCCGGACGAGATCGTCGCCATCGTCCCACCCGATCTCGCCGAGTGCACGGTGGAGAAGGTGGCGGTGAACGCGGTGATGGCCGGGTGCCGACCCGAGTACCTGCCCGTGGTGCTCACCGCGGTGGAGGCGGCGTGCACGAGCCAGTTCAACATGCACGGTCTGCTGGCCACCACCTTCTTCTCCGGCCCCGTGCTGGTGGTCAACGGTCCCATCCGGCGCCGCATCGGCATGAACGCCGGCGTCAACGTGCTGGGGCAGGGGAACCGGGCCAACGCCACCATCGGGCGGGCGCTGCAGTTGGTGGTCCGCAACGTCGGTGGCGGTGTGCCCGGCGGTGTCGACCGGGCGACGATGGGGAGCCCGGGCAAGCTCGGATGGTGCTTCGCCGAGCTCGAGGAGGGCTCACCCCTCAGCCCCCTGTCGGTGGCCCGCGGACTGGAGCCCGGAGTGGACGCGGTGACGCTCTTCGCCGGTCACGGCCCCCAGGCCATCATCGACCAGAAGTCGCGGAGCGCCGAGTCCCTGGCCCGCACGTTCGCCGTGTGCCTGCGCTCGGTGGGCCATCCGAAGCTGCCGCTGAAGATCGACGCCATGCTGGTGATCTCGCCGGAACACGGCCGGGTGCTGGCCGACGACGGGTGGGACCGCGACCGGCTCGAGACCCGCCTCGCCGAGCTGTTGACCCTCGACTCCGACGAGCTGGTGGCCGGAGCCGACGGCATCACCGAGGGCGTCCCCGAGGCGTTCGGCGGGATGCAGCTGCCGAAGTTCCGGGACGGGGGTCTGCTGATCTGCCACGCGGGCGGCGAGGCGGGGTTGTTCTCGGCGATCATCGGTGGTTGGGTGAACGGCGACGAAGGTTCCGATCCAGTCACACGGGAGATCAGATGAGCACGGTCCTCGATCCGACTTCCGAGCGCCGGGTCGCCGAGTGGCACCGGGTCGAGCGACCTGCCTCTCTCGCGGGCACGACCGTCGGGCTGCTCGACATCTCCAAGCCGCGCGGCGACGTGTTCCTCGACGAGATGGAGGCCGAGCTGCGCCGGCGCGGCGTGGCCGAGGTCCTCCGCTACTCGAAACCGACCTACACCAAACCGGCGCCCATCGACCTCCGGCACGAGATCTCCACCACGTGCGACGTCGTCATCGAGGCCCTCGCCGACTGAGGGTCGTGCACGTCGTGCAGTGTGCACGACATCGCTGACCTGGAGCGTCGAGGCGTGCCCGGCGTGTTCCTCGCCTCGGCGGCATTCGTCGACGCTGCCCGGGCCCAGGCCACCGCGCTCGGCTTCGACGCGGCCCGCGTCTTCGTCGCCCACCCCATCCAGGACCGCACCGACGACGAGATGCGGGCACTGGCGCGCGCCGCGGTGGACGAGACCATCGCCGCCCTCACCACCTAGACGGTTCTGGACGGCCGACGCGCCATCCAGCTCACGCGTTCGGCTACCAGAACGATCCTCGCCCCGTTCTGGTGGTACAACGCGCCATCCAGCTCACGCGTTCGGCTACCAGAACGGAACGGTCGGGTGCGGAACGGTCGGGTGCGGAACGGTCGGATGGGGCGGCGTCAGGTGGGGAGGCGCCAGACGGCGCCGTCGCGCTCGGCGAGGCCGTCGCGGAGGAGCGAGCCGGCGACGCGGTGGGCCCGCTCGGGGTCGTCGGGCCAGCCCATCGCCGCGGCGAGGCCGGTGTCGAGGACCGGCCCGGATCGCAGGGCATCGACCAGCCGGGCCCGACCCTGACGGTCGGAGCCGTCGAAGCGGGACTGCGGCGCACTGATGCCGGCCGAACCGTCGATGGGATCCGGGGCCGGGAAGCCGGCCGAAGCCCAGCGGCAGTGCGGTCGGACCGGGCAGCGATCGCAGGCCGGTGACCGCTTGCGGCACACCAGGGCGCCGAGGTCGAAGACGGCCTGGCCCCAGGTCCAGCCCCAGCCGTCGGGTACCGCGTCATCGGCCACGGCCTGAGCCTCCGCCGGGCGGACCGGGCGACCGGCCAGCGCCCGGGCCACGAAGCGGCCGGCATTGGTGTCGACCAGGCCGAGATCGCGCTCGTGGGCGAAGACCAGGACGGCGCGAGCGGTGTACGGACCGACACCGGGAAGGGTCAGCAGGTCGGCGAGGGTCGTCGGGAGCCGGCCGCCGAAGCGCTCGACGCACTGGGTGGCGGCGCGGTGGAGGAACACGGCGCGCCGGTTGTATCCGAGGCCGGCCCATTCGTCGACGACGTCACCGACAGGGGCCGCCGCGCAGACGGCAGGCGTCGGGAACCGTTCGAGGAAGGAGTGCCAGCGCGTCTCGACCCGGGCCACCTGCGTCTGCTGGAGCATGAGCTCGGAGACGAGCACCGCCCATGGGTCGCGACTCCGGCGCCAGGGCAGGTCACGGCCGTTGGCGGCCCACCAGTCGATCAACGCCTGCTGCAGCGGTGTCACCGGGGCCGCGCGGTCAGATCGGACAGAGGACCCACAGGTCGAGGTCGAGCAGCACCTGCGGCGCGTACTTGCCGTCATCACCGCGCAACGTCATGGACTGGTCACGACCCTTGGTCGCCACCAGTCGCACCCGCAGCGCGCCCACCCCCGGAGCAGACGTCTCGGCCTTGTCCAGGACCTCGGACCACGCGTACAACGTGTCGCCGGCGAAGGCCGGGGCGGTGTGGGCGCCGCCGTTGATCGCGGCGATCATCGCTGCGTTGGCCATGCCGTTGAACGACAGGGCCCGCGCCAGGCTGATGACGTGGCCGCCGTAGACGAGGCGGTGCCCGTCGTCGCGAGCCTCGGTGTTGAAGTGGACCTTGGCCGTGTTCTGCCACAGACGGGTGGCCAGCATGTGCTCGGCCTCCTCGAGCGTGACGCCGTCGACGTGGTCGATCTTCTCGCCGACCTCGTAGTCGCCGAAGCGGTGGGGCTCGCCGGCGGCACCGAAGTCGTAGCCGGTGAGATCGAGACCGGCGGGCACCACGAGATCACTCGGGGCGACGACGTCGGCCAGTTCGGGAACCACCGTCTCGGGAGCCGGGGCGTCGAGATCGGACTTGCGCACCATGACCCACCGGGCCCAGTCGATGACCGTCTCGCCCGCCTGGTCGGTGGCGGTGGATCGCACCCACACCACGCCCGTCTTGCCGCTGGAGTTCTGCTTCATCCCGATGACCTCGGAGCGGGCCCGGATCGTGTCGCCCGGGTGGAGCGGCCGATGGAAGCGACACTCGGCGTAGCCCAGGTTGGCCACCGCGTTGAGCGAGATGTCGGGCACGGTCTTGCCGAACGCGATGTGGAAGCCGATCAGCTCCTCCACCGGGGCGGGAGACAGTCCGCACGCGGCGGCGAACTCCGCCGAGGACGGGATCGGGAAACGGGTCGGGTACAGGGCGCCGTACAGCCCACGATCGCCCTCGGTGATGGTGCGGGGGGTGGCGTGCTCGATGACCTGACCGACGGTGAAGTCCTCGAAGAAGTTGCCCGGGTTCGTCTTGCTCATGTGGCTCACGTGGGGGGTCGGGATTCGGTGGGGTGAAACCTATGGGACCCCGCGCGGCGGCCGCGAACGCGTCCGGGCGGCCCGGTCGACTTTCCCGGCTCCGAAAGGCCACCGGTACCCTTGGCGACCATGATCGCCGCCGACCTCGCCGCCGCCGCCTCCGCCATCGACACCGCCCGGAAGGTGCTGACCAGCGCCACGAACCGGCTGGCCGAGCTCGACGACATCGACGCCAACCAGGTGCTGGCCTACGACCTGGCGCATTCGACCGCGGCGGTCGAGATGTCGGCCACGCTGCTCGACTACGGGGCCAAGGGCGACACCGAGGCCGCCATCGCGTGTGCCTTCGCTGCCGACGCCATCGGCGAGCTGGCGGCCAAGCTCTTCGGCCGGGAGGCGGAGTGGGGCGTGGAGCTCGGCGCGCTCGACGACGCGCGCAGCTTTGTCGGCACCTACCGCTCGCCCGAGTTCCTGACCGCCATCGACGGCGACGGCCCCCGGCACCTCGACGACGACTTCGAGATGGTCCAGGACACCTTCCGGCGCTTCGCCGAGGAGCAGATCAAGCCCCACGCCGAGCACGTGCACCGCACCAACGGCGACGTGCCCGAGGACGTGATCTCGGGCCTGGCCGAGCTCGGGGCGTTCGGCCTGTCGATCCCCGAGGCCTACGGCGGGTTCGCCGCCGGCGGTGAGTCCGACTACATCGGCATGGTCGTCGCCACCGAGGAGCTGTCGCGAGGCTCCCTCGGCATCGGCGGATCGCTCATCACCCGTCCCGAGATCATGACCCGGGCGGTGGAGAAGGGGGGCACCGAGGAGCAGAAGCAGTACTGGCTCCCGAAGCTGGCCAGCACCGAGGTCATGTGCGCGGTCGCCGTCACCGAGCCCGACTTCGGCTCCGACGTGGCCGGCGTCAAGACCACGGCCACGCGCGACGCGCTCGACGACGGCACCGAGGGGTGGCGCATCAACGGCGTCAAGACCTGGTGCACGTTCGGGGCCCGGGCCGACGTGTTGCTGCTCCTCGCCCGCACCGACCCCGACCGGTCGCAGGGCCACCGCGGGCTGTCCATGTTCATCGTCCCCAAGCCCCAGGGTGACGGGCACGGCTTCGCCTTCGAGGACGACCACGGCGGCAAGATGGAGGGGCGCCCCATCGACACCATCGGCTACCGGGGCATGCACTCCTACGAGATCGCCCTCGACAACTGGTTCGTCCCCCACGCCAACCTCATCGGCGGCGACGACGGCCTCGGCCGCGGCTTCTACCTGCAGATGGAGGGGTTCGAGAACGGCCGCCTCCAAACCGCAGCCCGCGCCGTCGGCGTGATGCAGGCCGCCTACGAGGAGGCCAAGCAGTACGCCGACGATCGCCTCGTGTTCGGCAAGCCCATCGCCGAGTACCAGCTGACCCGGGCCAAGCTGGCCCGCATGGCGGTGATCATCCAGGCCAGCCGCCAGTTCGCCTACGCCGTGGCCAAGATGATGGCCAAGGGCGAGGGCGCGATGGAGGCCACGCTGGTGAAGGCGTTCGTGTGCAAGGCCGCCGAGTGGGTCACGCGCGAGGCGCTGCAGATCCACGGCGGATACGGCTATGCCGAGGAGTACCCGGTGAGCCGCTACTGGGTCGATGCCCGGGTGCTGTCCATCTTCGAGGGCGCCGACGAGACGCTGTGCCTCAAGGTCATCGCCCGCAAGCTGGTGGCCGGCGCCCGCTGATCGGCCCGGGGCCTGAACCCGGACCGTTCCCTGGCCTACCGTTGGCGTCATGCCGAAGACGACACCGCCGAAGGGGAGGCCCACCGCCGGGCGGCGCGATCGACAGGTCGCACGTCACCGCTCCCAGTCGAGGCGCACGACCAAGCGGTTCATCTGGGGCATCGTCGCCGTGATCGTGCTGCTCACCCTGCTCGTCCTCGGGACCGGCACGGGGAGCACGGTCACCAACTCGAACCTGGTCCTGCCGATCCCGCTGCTCCTGCGGCTCACGAAACGGGAGTGGGATCCGATCGCTCCGACGGCACGGCGTCCTCGATCGTGAGGCCCCGCAGGTAGAACCAGTAGGTCCTCCAGCGGACGTCGCCCACCGGCCGCAGCATCGACAGGATGTCGCGGTACATCAGCCAGGTGCGGTGGAGGCCTTCGAGACGGCCGAACTTGTCCCGCTTCGTCCGGTGGTACACGCCCGTCATCGTCCGGGCCGCCGTCCGCATGCGTCGCTCGCAGATGACCTCGTTGAGACGGACCTCGATGGTGTAGCCGTCGAGCTTGTCCGGCGGCACCGCCTCCCACACCCAGCGAGGCACGATGCGCTCACCCGACAACGGGGGGCAGTGGAGGACCAGCCAGTTGAGCCAGCCGTAGTCGAAGGCACCGAGGCTCATCTCGGCCCGGCCGGCGAGGACGGGCTCGCAGATGGCGTCGAGATGGGCGCTGGTCAACTCGGTGCAGTCGGCATCGACGAAGAGGATGTGGGTGGCATCGGTGGCGGCGACGCCATCGTCCATGGCGTGGGCCTTCGACCCGGTCGACCCGGGTCGCCGGATGACCAGTGCCCCGGCGTCGGCGGCGATCGTCGCGGTGTCGTCGCTGGACCCGTCGTCGACCACGATGACGCGGCGCACGTACCGGCAGCCGGCGGCCGCCGCGATGTTGGCCGCGATGGTCGCGGCTTCGTCACGAGCCGGCATGACGACGTCGACCACTGCGTCGCCGGGGTCCCCAACCGGCGGTGGTGGCAGCGGTGTCCCGGGCGTCATCGGCGCAGAATGCTACGAAGCCACCGAGCGCGATCGCCAGATCGAGATCAGTAGGTGCCCCCGAGCTTGGTGTGGTCCCAGCTCACGGTGCGCTCGACCCTGACCCGGACCGCGTGGCGCTTCTCCCCCACCGCGTGGATGAACGGGCGGCTCTCGTCGGTGACCGGGCCGGTGTAGCGCGCCGCCACCAGTTCCCCCATCGCCATCACCTCGTCGCGCTCGGTGATGAGCTCGGCGCGTCCGACGAGCTCGACCCCCTTCAGCTCCTCGTACGCGTCGCCCGTCTCCACCAGGCAGGTGATGCGCGGGTCGCGCTCGATGTTCTTGATCTTCTGGGCCTTCCGGTAGGTCCAGAACACCGGGTCGGTGCCGTCCATGGCGTACCACATGGCCACGAGGTGGATGCTGCCGTCGTGGTTGAGGGTGGCGATGTTCATGGTGTGGCGACCGTCGAGGAACTCGGCCACCTCGTCGTCGGTCATGCGGATCTGGTCGCGGCGGCTCATCGGCCGACCACCTCCTGGTCATCGGGGTCAAGGGGAACGCGCTCGATGAGCTGCGCCATCACGGCTGGTGCTTGAGCAGCTCGGGGACCACGGGCGTGTCGGTGCGGCGGGCCATGGCCTCGACCGTTTCGCGGCCCTTGGGCCCGACGACGACATCCACCAGGCTGAGGGGGACGATCTCCTCGTCGAGCTCCCATGGCTCGCCCGCCTGGTCGAGACGATCGGTGAGGCCGGCCCAGAGTCGTTCGGGCAGCAGGCGACCCTCGCCGACCACGAGCCACACCGAGGCGTCGGTGCTGGCGGCGATGGCCGCGGCGGCGTGGGAACCGGCCACGGCGACGAACCCGTCGGGTCCCACGGCCGATGCCTCCAGGAGCACGATGTTCGACCACCGGACCGCGCCGCCGATGTTGGCCGGGGGGACCTCGTCGGTCTCGGAGTCGGCGTACTCGAGGCGGCGGACGAGGCCGGCACCCTCGCCCAGCGAGTCGACGATCAGGGAGCGGATGTCACCCCGGCGGACCAGCGCCTCGCCGATCTGCTCGGGCCAGCCGATGGCGGTGACGATGACGTCGTCGGGCAGCTCGTAGGCCAGCGCGGCTGCGGTGGGGTCGTCCTGGAGGATGGTGACGCAGCGGATCGCCTCGGCCCGGGGATCGTTGGTGGCCAGCACCTTCGACGCCAGCCACCACATCGGACCCGACGTCGGGTGGCGGTCGACGATCCTCCGGCACGCCGTGACCAGGCCGGAGGGGTCATCGGTGAACGCGGCCAGGGCCCGGGCGGTCTCCTCGGCGAGCGCGCCGTGGTCGGCCCCGCCCGATCGGGCGACATAACGCAGTCGCTCGATGGGGTGCACTTACAGGCCGGGCTTGAAGATCATCAGGTAGAGCATCACGGCACCCAGGACGGTGGCGATCGCTCCCCCTGACTCACCAGCTTCTCGGCACTCATGTCCCCGGCGGCGATCGCCTTCTCACCCTTGAGGATCATGGCGCTCACCACGCCGCCGATCGCCAACCAGACGACGAACGCGGCCGAGACCCAGGCCTGGGAGAAGTCGTAGAGGTCGCTGGAGACCGAGACCATCCAGATGCCAGTGACCAGCAACACCCCGAGGGCGGTGAGGCTGACACGCGACGTGTAGAAGGAGGTGAAACCGGCCCAGGTGCGCGCCGTGCTCTCGTCGGACTCCCGCTTGAAGTAGTTGGCGAGAAGGGGGTTCATCACGGCCGGAGCGAAGGCGATGAGGAACGAGAGGATGTGGATGAACAAGAGGGCGTTGTAGTAGCCGTCATGCCATGCAGCGATGAGCACCGGTGACCTCCAAGAACACGGACGAATCTGACCCGCGGAACCTAGCTTGCTAACTTGCCCGCCGTGCCGACAGACCCTGCTGGCGACGTCCTCCTCACCCACCTCTCGGGTGCCGAGCGCCCACTCGACGACTGGTTGACGACGTTCCACCTCGCCGTGGCGGTGCTCGACCCCTACGAGTACGAGAGCGCCTGGTTGCTCGACACCGCGGGACGGATCCTCACCACCTTCACCGGCGCCGATGCCCGTGTCGGGTTCGTGATCACCGCCGCACCCGAGGACGCCAAGACCTTCGTCGGCCCCTGGGCCGACCGGCTGTTCGTCCTGTGCGATCCCGACAAGGCATTCGTCAAGTCACTCGGACTCGAGACCCTGCCCGCCTTCGTCCACCTCGGCCTCGACGGCTCGCTCCTCGGCTCGGCCGAGGGCTGGGATCCGGTCGCGTGGCGGGCCGTCGCCGACAACCTCGCCAAGGCGATGAGCTGGAAGGGTCCCGAGATCCCGGCCGCCGGCGACCCCAGGCCCTACGCCGGAGCCCCGGCCCTCTGACGCATAGCTGCTCCGCCCGGCCGGGTACGGAGCCGCCATGCCGAACCCCCAGCAGCCCGAGCTCCGTCGTTCGGGACAGGTCCCCGCACTGAACCCCGACGCGTCCGAGGGCGAACTCGCGGCCCAGGGTCGACCCTCCTCCGACGGTCGGGTCGGGCCCGCTCCCGAGGAGCAGCGACCCGGCCACCACCCGGACCACGAACAGGACAAGCCCGATCTGGACGCCTTCGCCGAGCGTCTCGGCGTCGTGGCCGAGGGCGAGGAGCCGGCGGGCGCTCCCACGCTCACCGAGGCCGATGGAGCCGGGCGCACCCAGTGGCGATCGCAGTGGAAGCGGGTGGCGATCCTCACGGCCGCCGCCCTCGGAATCGCCCTCGTCGTCGCCCGCCGCCTCCGCCGCTGATCCCCCACACCGAATCTGTCGTCACTGCGTCACGCGTGTGGTGACGCGGTGACGAAATTTTCCTGTGGGGCCGCGATACTCGGGGGGTGACCGAATTCGAACACACCCCGCTGCTCCCCCTCGCCGGCGATGAGACGCCGTTCCGCCGGCTCGACATCGACGGTGTGGAACCGGTCGAGCTGGGAGGCCAGGCGTTCCTGCGCGTCGCGCCGTCGGTGCTCACCGCGCTGACCGCCGAGGCGATGTTCGACATCGCCCACTACCTCCGGCCCGGCCACCTCCAGCAGCTGCGCAACATCCTCGACGACCCCGAGGCCTCCGGCAACGACCGCTTCGTCGCCCTCGACCTGCTCAAGAACGCCAACGTGTCGGCCGGCGGGATCCTGCCCATGTGCCAGGACACGGGCACCGCCATCGTCAAGGCCAAGAAGGGCGAGGGCGTGCTCACGGGTGGGGGCGACGAAGAGGCCATCGCCCGGGGGATCTTCGACACCTACCAGACCGACAACCTGCGCTACTCGCAGATGGCGCCGCTGTCGATGTGGGAGGAGACCAACACCAAGACCAACCTCCCGGCCGAGATCAAGATCGCCGCGGTCGACGGCCTCCACTACGACTTCCTGTTCATGGCCAAGGGCGGCGGCTCGGCCAACAAGAGCTACCTGTACCAGGAGACCAAGGCGCTCCTCACCCCGGACAAGCTGCTCGCCTTCCTCGACGACAAGCTGCGCACGCTCGGCACCGCCGCCTGCCCGCCGTACCACCTGGCGGTCGTGATCGGCGGCACGTCGGCCGAGATGGCGCTGGAGACGGCCAAGCTGGCCAGCACCCGCTACCTCGACTCGCTCCCCAAGCAGGGCTCGCCACTGGGTCACGCCTACCGCGACGTGGAGTTCGAGGCCGAGGTGCTGAAGCTGAGCCAGGAGTTCGGGATCGGCGCCCAGTTCGGCGGCAAGTACTTCTGCCACGACGTCCGGGTGATCCGGATGCCCCGCCACGGGGCGTCGCTCCCCGTCGCGGTGGCGGTGTCGTGCTCGGCCGACCGCCAGGCCAAGGCCACCATCACGGCCGACGGGGTGTTCCTCGAGCAGCTCGAGCGCAACCCGGCCCGGTTCCTGCCCGACGTGACCGACGAACACCTGGGCGGCGACGTCGTCCAGGTCGATCTCAACCGTCCGATGCCCGAGATCCTCGCCCAGCTCTCCACGCTGCCGGTCAAGACCCGCCTGTCGCTCACCGGTCCGCTGGTGGTGGCCCGCGACATCGCCCACGCCAAGATCCAGGAGCGGCTCGACGCCGGCGAGCCCATGCCGCAGTACCTGCGGGACCACCCGGTGTACTACGCCGGCCCGGCCAAGACGCCCGAGGGCTACGCATCGGGATCGTTCGGCCCCACCACCGCCGGCCGCATGGACTCCTACGTCGACGCCTTCCAGGCCGCCGGCGGTTCGATGGTGATGCTGGCCAAGGGCAACCGCAGCCAGCAGGTCACCGACGCCTGCCAGCGCCACGGCGGGTTCTACCTCGGTTCCATCGGTGGCCCGGCCGCCCGGCTGGCCCAGGACAACATCCGCTCGGTCGACGTGCTGGAGTACCCGGAGCTCGGCATGGAGGCGATCTGGAAGATCGAGGTCGAGGACTTCCCCGCCTTCGTGATCGTCGACGACAAGGGCAACGACTTCTTCGCCTCCGTCAGCCGGCCGATCGACCTGACGACCAAGCGTCCGTGAGTCGACCCGTCACCGGAGCCAGAGCAACAGGTTGACCAGGACGGTCAGGATCAGCGATCCCACGATCATCGCCTTCCACGGCACGAACACCTGGACCCGGCGGCCCGGGTCTCGTCGCCCGTCGTTCTCGTGGGTGGCCAGCTGCTCGAGGCGGCGGGCCGCCCGGTCGCCGGCACCGGGAAAGGCCCGGATCCCCAGGTTCAGGGCCACGGTGAGCACCACGGACAGCACGAGGGAGACAGCGAGCCAGCGCACGACCTCAGGTTCGCGCGGCCCGGTGGGACGAGGGCGGCACGGCCCCGAGGGTCTTCGGAGGCAGCGGTAGCCTCCGTCGGTGCCCGCCCCGTTGCTCATCGTGCTGGCCGCGGTGCTCTGGGGCACCACGGGAACCGCACAGGCGCTGGGGCCGGACGGAATCAACCCCCTGGTCGTGGGCTGGGCCCGCATGGCGGTCGGCGGAGTCGGCCTGCTGGTGCTGGCCCGGGTGCGGCGGGCTCAGCGCGCCCCGCTCCCGAGGGGCTGGCTGGCGGTCGCGATCGTGTCGGTCGCCGCGTACCAGCTGACCTTCTTCGGGGGTGTCCGGCTGGCCGGCGTCGCGCTGGGAACCGCGGTCGGCATCGGCTCCGCGCCGATCTGGGGTGGCCTGGTCGACTGGCGCTTCATCGGGTGGCAACCGTCGCCGCGCTGGATCACGGCCGCGATCATCGCCATCAGCGGCGCCGTGCTGGTGGCGGGCCAACCCGGCGATGCCGAACGGCCCGAGCTGGGTCTGCTCCTCGCCGTCGGGGCGGGCGCCAGCTACGCCATCTACGCCTATGCCCTGCAGCAGCTGGCCCGGGCCGGTGATGCCGACCAGGTCGCGGCCACGGTCTTCGCCGGTGCGGCGGTCCTCCTCGCACCGACGCTGCTCCTCGGCGGTGGTGGGCAGCTCATCACCGGCCGGGGCGCGCTCATGGCCCTACACCTGGGCCTCGTCGCCACCGCCTTGTCGTACGCCCTGTTCACGCGCGGCGTCCGCCACACCGCGATCGCCACCGCCACGCTGCTGTCACTGGCCGAACCGCTCACCGCGGTGGTCCTCGGCGTGACGGTCGTCGGCGAGGACCTGACCGCCGCCGCCGCGGTCGGGGTGGCCCTCCTGCTGGTCGGGGTCACCATCGCCGCCCGGGCCCAGCCGACCACCCGGCGGTCTAGGTTGCGAGCGTGACCATGCGCATCGGCATCTCGGGCGGCGGCGTCACCGCTACGGCCAGCATCGACGCGGTCGTCGACGACGTCCTCGCGGCCGAGGACCAGGGCTTCGCCACCTACTGGGTCCCGCAGATCTTCGGCTACGACGCCCTCACCCTCCTCGCGGTCGTCGGGCGGGAAACCGAGAACATCGAGCTGGGCACCTCGGTGGTGCCGACCTTCCCGCGCCACCCCGCCATGCTCGCTGCGCAGGCGTTGACCACGCAGTTGGCGACCGACGGCCGTCTGGTGCTGGGCATCGGCCTCTCGCATCAACCGGTGATCGAGCACATGTACGGGATGAGCTTCGACAAGCCGGTGCGTCACCTCCGCGAGTACCTCGACATCCTCATGCCCCTCGTCGACGGTCGGTCGGTGGCAACGACGGGCGAGACGCTCTCCGCCCACGTCACCCTCGACATCCCCAACCCGCAGCCCGTCCCGGTCCTCGTCGCCGCCCTCGGCCCCCAGTTGCTCCGGCTGGCCGGCGCCCGCACCGCCGGCACCATCACCTGGATGACCGGCCCGAAGACGATCGATGCCCTCACCGGCCCCACGATCCGGGACGCGGCGGCCGACGCCGGCAACCCGGAGCCGCGAATCGCGTGCGGCCTTCCCGTGTGCGTCACCAGCGATGTCGACGGGACCCGGGCGCGGGCCGCTCAGACCTTTGCCATCTACGGTCAGCTGCCCAGCTATCGGGCCATGCTCGACCGTGAGGGGGCCGCCGGACCGGCCGATGTCGCCATCATCGGCGACGAGGAGGGCGTGGCCGCCAGGATCCGGGCCCTGGCCGACGTGGGCGTGACCGACTTCTGCGCCAACGAGTTCGGGTCCACCGGCGACGAGAAGCGCCGGACCCGCGAGCTGCTCCAGGGCCTGCTCGGATCCTGAGGGGCGACGATGAAGATCCGGGTCGGCTACGGGTTGGGCACGCGATCGGTCACCAACGACTCGGCGCGCTTCGCCGCCCTCGTCGACTCGCTCGAGTCGCTGCGGTTCGACTCGCTGTGGTTGTCGGAGAAGATCACCGATTCGTGCCCCGATCCGGTGGTGGCGATGTCCTTCGCCGCCGCCCGCACCACCAGACTGAAGTTCGGCACCAGCGTCATGGTGCTGCCCGGTCGCAACCCGATGCTGCTGGCCAAGGAACTGGCCACGCTCGACCGGCTCTCGAACGGTCGTCTCCTGCCCGCGTTCGGCCTCGGACAGGTGGACCCGGCCGAGCAGCAGGCGTTCGGGGTCGAACGGACCGAGCGAGCCGGGCGGTTCGACGAGATGCTCCGCCTGCTGCGCCGGTTCTGGACCGAGGAGACGGTGGACCACGAGGGTGAGTACTTGACCTACCAGGCGGCGCGCGTCCGACCGTTCCCCGTGCAGCAGCCGATCGAGATCTGGCTCGGCGGGCGGGCCCCGTCGGAGCTGCGCCGGGCCGGACGGCTCGCCGACGGCTGGCTCCCCAGCTTCTGCACCCCCGACGACGTCGCCGCCGGGCGGGCCGAGATCGACCGCGTCGCGGCCGAACACGACCGAGCCATCGACCCCGAGCACTTCGGAGCCCTCGTGCCGTACGGGCTCGACGGGATCCCGGACGCGGTCGGCGCCTTGCTGGCCAAGCGCCGACCCGACGTGGATCCCGCGGACGTCGTCGTCGGTTCGCTCGACGGACTTCGCGCCCATCTCGAACGCTTCGTCGAGGTGGGCGCCTCGAAGTTCGTGGTCGTGCCCGTCGGTGAGCCCGAGCGGTGGGACGAGCACCTCGCCGCGGTCGCCGAGGTCGTCATGCCGATGCAGAACTGAGGAGCCCGCTCAGCTCAACGGAGTCGGGGGCGACGACCGAGTCCGACGGAACCGGCCCAGGCCACCCATGGTCTCGTCGTCGGACGCACCGAGCGCCACGGCTGCTCCCGATCGGAATCGACCCGATCCGATCAACCCGCCGGTGTCCGGGACCAGGTAGGCCCAGGCCGCCAGCAGCGCCGCGAGCAGCAACAGCCCGAAGCCGATCCTCCGATCGACCGGCCCGGTGGCGACGACGGCGGGCACGAGGTCGTGCACGTCCGGGACCGACGGGGCCAGGTCCTGGGGCTCGAGGGCCGGCGCGGCGGCGGGCGTGGGCGACACGCCGGCGGGGAGCGTCGCATCGACCAGTGCCGGGGGCGGGGGCGCAGCGAAGGTCGACCCGCCCACGCCGGGATCGGTCGCTGCCGGCGCCGGGGCCACGAACTGGTGGTCAGCTCCCTGCTCGAAGCCGCTGCCGGCCACCGACGCCAGGCTGTCGCCGGTGGGCGCGTCGAGCACCCAGCGGAAGCTCGAGTGGTCGACCTCCACCGGTGGCTCGGGCGCGCCGGCCGGCGCGGCGACCCGCTGGTCGCGGCCGGGCGTCAGCACGATGTCGAGGGTGGTGCCCGAGACGAGGGGCTGGAGCCCGAAGCTCACCGTGCTGGCATCGGCCGCCACGACCCCGTTCACGCACCGGGATGCGTCGACCAGCGGCTTCGTGTCCCACGTACCGGCCCCCGACTCGGGCGCCGACCACGGTGCTGCCGCCTTGCAGGCCAGCACGATCGACTGCGGTGTGAGCGTCGACCCCGCCCCCACCGGGAGGGTCAGCGACGGTCCGGACTCGCCGTCGTCGAGGGTCCAGCGGACGGCGGCCACCGCGGTGGCGCCCTCGGGTGTTCCCTCGACCAGCAGCTGACCGTCGGAGACGGTGGCGCCCACGGGGACGGTGCCGGGCGCGGAGGGTGCGGGGACCGGCAACGCGGCGGGAGCTTCGTCGGTGGGAGAGGTGGTGGCGAGGCGGGACCACCATCCGCTGGTGGGGGCACCCGCAGCTGACGCCGGTGCCGCCAGCAGGCCGGCACCGGCGACGGCGAGGCCGGCCGCGAGGATGACGCGGATCCTCATGACCGGTCGGCCACCAGTGGCTCGGTCCGGCGCCGCCGGCCGTCGGACCCCGTCGTGGCATCGCGGGGTCTGCCGTTGCCGTTCGAGCTGCCGTGGCCGGAGGCCGCCGGGGCGGATCCGCTCCGGTTGATGGTGGCCAGGTCACCGCCGAGGTAGGACGAGATCACCCGGGGGTCGGAGGTCACCTCCGCCGGCGTGCCCTCGGCGATGGGCTGACCGAGCTCGAGGGCGATCATGCGGTCGGAGATGTCGGTGATCAGGGGCATGTCGTGCTCGATCACCAGCAGCGCGCAGCCGGTTTCGCGCTGGATGGTCCGGAGGAGCGGACCGAGCGCCTCGGTCTCGCGCTGGGCGATGCCCGACGACGGCTCGTCGAGGAGCAGGACCGTGGGGTCGTGGGCGATGCACATGGCCAGGTCGACGATGCGCCGCGACCCCGTGGAGAGCTCGCGCACGAACTTGTCGCGGAAGGCACCCAGGTTCATCATCTCGATCAGATCCTCGACCGTCCACGCCACGTCTTCCTCCTGACGCAGGATCGCCGGCAGCCCCAGCGCGGATGCCACCGGGTCTCGCAGCTCGATGAACCGTTCGAGCCCGATGGCGATGTTCTCGGAGACGGTGAGCGACGGCACGAGCCTGGCGTCCTGGAACGAGCGGCCCAACCCACGCCACGCCCGCTTGTCGGGGCCGAGGTCGGTGATGTCCTCGCCACCGAGGCGGATCCGGCCCGAGTCCGCCTCGAGGAAGCCGGAGATGAGATCGAAGATCGTGGTCTTTCCGGCCCCGTTGGGACCGATGAGGCCCAGGATCTCGTGCTCGTGGAGCCCGAACGTCGCACCGGTGACGGCCTGGATGCCCCCGAAGCTCTTGCGCACGTCGTCGAGCTGGAGCACGAGGGCCCCGGACGGGCGGTGATCGGCCGGCGGGGCTTCGACCGGCGCGCGATCCCGGCTGGTGGACGAGGCCCCCTCGAGGAACACCGAGCGGACGATGTCGTCGCGTTCGAGGAGCTCTGCGGTGGGACCCTCGAAGCGCACCTCGCCCTTCTCCAGGAAGTAGGCCCGTTCCGCCACGGTGAGAGCGACGTTGATGGACTGCTCGACCAGGACGATCGCCGTGCCGCTGTCCTGGATGCGGCGAACGATGCCCAGGAGCTGCTCGACGATGGTGGGGGCCAGGCCGAGCGACAGCTCGTCGATCATCAGCAGCTTCGGTTTGGCGATGAAGGCCATGCCCAGCGCCAGCATCTGCTGCTCGCCGCCGGAGAGGTTGCCGGCCAGTTGGTCCTGCCGCTCGCGCAGGCGCGGGAAGATCTCGTAGACCTCCTCGGTGGCGGCGGCCAGGTACACGGGATCGGACCGGTACAGCCAGCCGCCGGCCCGGAGGTGCTCGGCCACGGTGAGGGTCGGGAACACCGCCTTGCCGCCCGGGACCTGCACGATGCCGGCCGACACCGTGGCGACGGCGTCGGTGTGGGTGATGTCGGCCCGATCGAAGAGGATCGAGCCGCCGATGGGGTCGACGGTGCCGCTGATGGCCTTGAGCAAGGTGGACTTGCCGGCCCCGTTGGTGCCGAGCAGGGCGACGATCTCCCCCGGACGGACGTCCATGTCGACCCCGAAGAGCACCTGGACCTGGTCGTAGGCGACCTCGACACCGCGGCACGACAGCAGGGCGCCGTGGCCGGCGGCGGTTGCGGCGCGCAGGTCTCGGGCGGCGGCCAGAGACTTCTCCGCCTGCTCGCGGTCACGCGCCACGAACTTGGCCGCGCTGGTGGCGAAGATGCCGGAGGCGGCCACGATGGCGGCGGTGACGGCGACGCCGAGCCGGTAGCCCTGATTCTCGCCGAGCGATCCCACGACGCCGGCGCCGAGCACGCCCCCGACGCCGATGATGATCAGGGAGTAGCCGTAGGCCTGGGTGCGCACTCGGGCGGGGACGATCACCGAGACCAGTGGGAAGTAGGCCGGCAGATAGGCGCCGAAGCCGGTGCCGGCCACGAACAGCAGGAGTACCGACAGCGGGGCCACTGGCGCGAGGGCCATGAGGAACAGGCCCACCCCGCCGGCGACGAAGGAGTACCCGGTGATGGTGGCGAGCGCACCGCTCCCGGGTTCGACCCGGCTGGCCTGACGGGCTCCGATGAGCAGACCGGCGGTGGTGCCCGCACCGAACACGAAGGCGGTGACGCCGCGGGCGAACGGGCTGAAGCCGTAGACGTCCTTGAAGAAGAAGGCAATGAACCCGTTGAGCGGGATGAGGCCGAAGCCCAGGAGGAAGCCACCGGCGTAGAGCCGCTTGAGCGAACGGATGCCGAACAGCTGGCGCCGGGCCTCGCCGAAGCCGATGGGCGCGGCCTGGGCCTGCTCGGAAGCGAGATCGGCGTCGATGGACTCGCCCCGCAGCGGCTCGCGCAGCTTCAGCATCGACAGGATCAGCACCGCCGTCGGCACGGCCAGGATGACGAACACCGCCTGCCACGGCACGACCAGCGCCAGGGCCCCGATGAGCACCGCGGTGACGCCGGAGGCCGGGTTGGCGAATCGGTGGACGGCGAACACCTTCGGCTGGTGCTCGGGCGGGTAGTAGTCGGCCAGGAGCGAGGAGTGGACGGGCTCGTTGATGACCCGACCGATCCCCGCCAGGAGCCGGGCCACCACCAGCACGGCGAGGATCTTCGCCCACCCGGCCAGGCCGGTGAGGACGCTCATGCTGGACCAGGCCATGGCCGCGAAGGCCACGAGGCGCACCCGGTTGGTGCGGTCGCCCAGGACCGACGCGGGCAGGGCGGCCACGAGGACGAACACGGCCACCAGCGAGGCGATCAGGATCACGGTCGAGTCGGCCAGATCGAACGTGTGGCCGATCTCCGGGGCGAGGATGCCGAAGGCGATGCGGTCGAGCTCGTCGACGAGGTTGAGCCCGAACAGCACCACCAGCGGGGTGACCGGGAGACCGCCGGTGATGGCTCGGAGGCGGGCGCTCAGGCTCACCGGACCGGCTCCAGCGTGATGAGCTCGGGGTCGTCGGGCGGATCGGCGACGGCGAAGTGAGCGTGGTGGACGGCCTCCTCGATGGGGATGCGGGCCCCGCACACGGGGCAGCCGATGAGCTCGGTGGCGTCAGGTGTCCGCCGCGGTGCCGGAGCCGGGGCGGGCGCCTCGGAGGCGCCGTCCCGGAGCGAGTCGGCCACCAGCGAGGGCACGTGGATGCCGTTGCGGGCCGCCACCGCCCGCAGGAACCGGTCCCGGACGCGGTAGGCGATCTCGGACAGCCCACCGGGGATCACGAGGAGCAGCACGAGCAACCCGACCGAGCTGGTGAGGAGGCGGACGGTCTCGTCGCCGCTGAACAGGAACGGCACGCCCTCCACGTACACGGCCCCGAGCACCGCCCCGGGCAACGACGTCAGACCACCGATCACGGCGATGGTGAAGATCGACACCGAACGCTCGGGACTGAACGTGGTGGCGTCGACCGCCTGGAGCTGGAACGCCAGCAGTCCACCGGCGATCGCGGCGATGAAGCCGGAGATGGCGAACGCCGACAGCTTGGTCACGGCCAGGTTCACGCCGTAGGCCTGGACTGCCCGGCCGTTGTCGCGCGAACCGATCAGCAGCCGACCCATGCGATTGCGGCGCAGGGACCGGGCCACCAAGAGGAACAGCACGAGGAACGCGACGCACACGAAGTAGAACCGGATGTCGGACGTGGTGGAGATGACGCCGTACAGCTTCGGACGGGCCACCGGTTCCCCGGACTGGGGCATGAAGGAGTCGAAGTACTCGCGGTTGAGGAAGAACTTCTGCACCGTGAACGCGAAGGCCAACGTGGTCACCGCCAGGAACGGGCCCTGGATCCGGAGCGCGGGCAGTCCCACGAGAACGGCGGCGACCGCCCCGGCGACGCCGGCGGCCAGCAGGCAGACGAAGAAGTCCTGGCCCCGCACCGCGAGCCCGCCGGTGACGAGCGCGCCGATGCCCGAGAACGCGAACTGCCCGAGGCTGATCTGACCGGCCCATCCGGTGAGGATCACCAGCGACACGCCGACCATGGCGATGATCACGACCAGCGCGAAGCGCCCCGCGAACCGTTCGGGGAGCAGCAACGGCAGAGTGACGCCGACGAAGATCACCAGCGCGGCCAACACGCCCTTGGCCAGCACCACCGATGGTTGGTCGCGCAGCTCGGCCGGAATCGGCCGGTACTCCTTCGCGCTCTGCCAGGTGGCGACCCCGGCGTCGAAGGCACGACCCAGGGCACCGGACTGCAGCAGCAGGGCGATGAGGATCAGGACGAGCATGGCGGCGTCGGCGAGGTTCCCCTTGTTGGTGGCGAAGATCGCCGACTGGTCCACGATCCCGATGCCCATGCCGGCGATCACCGCGACCTCGAGCCGCTCCATCCGGGCCAGGACGGCGGCTGCCAACCCGTAGAGGAGGACCGACGGGCCGATCGACGATCCCACCGTGAGCCCCACCATCGGAGCCCGGAGGAAGACGGCGACGCCCGAGAGCAGGCCGGCGATGATCCACACGATGGTCGACACCCGGGCGACGGGGATGCCGAGCAACGACGCTCGCTCGCCGTTCTCGGCCGAGGCCCGGACGGCGATCCCCATGTCGGTGAAGCGGAAGAAGGCGGCGAGCGCGGCGCAGATCACCGCGGTGGCCGCGCCGGCCATCACGAAGTTGCCGTCGAAGACGAGCGTGCCCAGCGTGACGCGGTAGTGGGACCAGGGCGTGGTGAACGCGCTGGACGAGATCAGATCACCGGTGATCCACAGCTGGACCTTGAGCTCGAGGAACACGAGCAGGAGCGAGACGCCGATCGTGGCCACGGTGGCGATGAGCCGAGGGGCCGTCCGGAACCGGCGCATCACCACCACGTCGGTCGCACCCCCGAGCAGGGCGGAGCCGAGCACCACGATGGGGAGGACGAGGAAGTAGTTCACGCCCTTGGCGAGCATCAGCTGCAGGGCGAGCACGGCCGCCACCGACCCGAGCTGGGCCTGGGCGAAGTTGATGATGCGGTTGGCCCGGTACACGAGGATCAGACCCATTCCGAGCAACCCGTACAGCAGCCCGATCAGCGCACCGTTGACGAAGATGTACCGGGGGGTCGCGGTCGACTGGAGCCCGATGTCGAGCGGTCCCAGCACGATGCGCCCGAAGACGAACTGGTTCACGCCCTCGATGGCGACGACGTAGAGCAGCAGGATCCGCAGGGCGGGTCCCGCGATCCGGTGCTCCCAGGCGGCGCGCACCGGACCGGGAACCTCCAGCCGTCCGACGCCGGCGGTCGACTCCGGAGGTCATTGCGGCTTGGCCGGGATGGCGAAGGACGTGTCGAGCTGGCCGCCGGCGTAGCGCCGACCGCCGTTCATCGGCACGTAGGCACCGGCCTTGCCGTCGATGCCGGACTTGGCCGTGGCGTCCCAGTAGACCTCGCGGAAGTCGGAGATCGCGGTGTAGTCGTCGGGCCCGAACTTGAGCAGGTAGGCGTACGGGTTCCCACCGGTGGCCTCCCACCCGCCGCTCTGCTGCTGGGCGCCGACCAGCCCCTGCTCGATGGTGAGCGGGTTCAGGTTGGGCCCGGCCGCCTGGATCATGCCGCCGAGCATGGTCATGTAGCCGGTGACGAGGTTGCACGACGCACAGGGCTCGCCGCTACGGCCCGACGCCCGCCAGATCTTGGCCGCATCGGACTGCTCGAAGGGCACCGGGTTCGCCAACTGACTGGGCCCGAACGCGTGGGCCCACTGGGCGGGGTCGTACAGGCGACCGAGGACGTCGTAGTCGGTGAGATAGGCCCCCGAGAGCAGGTGCTCGGGGAAGTAGTTGTTCTGCGTGAGGCCGTTGGTGAGGAACACCGGGGCGATGGGGTCGCACATGCAGATCAGGGTCGTGACCTTCTGCTCGATGAGCTTGGCCACGATGGCCCGGGTCTGCTCGGCGGCCCGGTTGATGTCGGACTCGTAGAAGAGCAGGGGGACGTCCTTGCCCGAGCACTGTTTGATGAGTGCCTGGGCCCGCTCGCCGTTGGGACGGGTCTCGCCGGTGCCGTTGTCGAAGGTCAGGATCGCGAACTTGCGAGGCGTGTTGCGTCCACCGATGGTGGGGTGGATCAGGACGCCGGCGTTGGAGGCGTTCTTGCCCGCCAACTTCTTGCAGGCGTACTCACCGATCCAGTCGGCGGTCTCGGTTCCGTTGGGGAAGACGTCCCAGCGGAAGGGTCGCCGGCCGGCGAAGAACTGGTTGGCCTCGGTGGGGCCGCCGAGGCTGACGATGCCGTTCTGCGCCCAGACGTCGTGCGTCGTGGATGTGCCGGCGTAGTGGATGACGAACATGGGCTGGGTCTTGGCCACCTCGGCCGCGGCCTGGCGGGACTTGGCCGGATCGGGCGGGGTGAGGGGGCAGTCCCCGATCACGTGCTTCCAGGTGATCTTCCGGCCGTAGAACTCGTAGGTCTTCTGCATCCAGTCGATCGTCGCCTGGATCATGGCGTCGGTCTCCTCCTGCGAGGCCGCCAGACCCTGGGTGGCGAGGATGGCGTTGACCTGCTCGTTGGGTTGGCACTCGAACACCACGAGCTTGATCTCGGTGCCGGTCACGCCGGGATAGGTGGCGCCGCCGTTGTCGCCGGTGAACTTCGGGACGCAGGGCGGTGAGGCCACCAGCAGGTCGGTCTGCTTGCCGTCGGTGCAGTGGCTCGTGTCACCGCCGGCCGCCGCCGGCTGCGCCCCGCCGGTCGCCGCGGCCCCACCGGTGGGCGATGTCGTGGCGGTACCGGCCGCCGTCGAGCCCGCGGCCGCGCCGCCGGTCGGCGCCGCCGATCCGTCGGGCGTGGTGGCCGCGACCTCCGATGAGTCGCCGGCGGTGCCAGAGGACCCGAAGTCGGCGCCTGCGCCGTTGCCCGAGGCCGGAGCACCAACCGTCTGGAGTCCGGCCAGCGGGTCGTGAGACTCGCCGCGCGACGGCGCGAAGGCCACCAATGCGGCCTGGGCCAACACCAAGAGGATGAACGGCGCGTAGAGCCGGATCTTGGGCTTTCTCACGGACGACCCCCAGGTTGTTCGTCACCCCCGGGGTGCTGCCCGCACCCCTCTGCTCCACCCCACTTCGACGCCCTCGATCGAGTTCCTGCCGCGGGAGCCGAAAATCTTGACCGACGGGTCAACCCGGCCGGGACGGCCGCTACGGTGCGCACCCATGAAGTTCGGACTCGTCTTCGCCAACACCGGACCCTTTGCCGATGGCCCGGCCGCCGCCGCCATGGCCCGCGCCGCCGAGGAAGCCGGTTTCGAGTCGCTGTGGACCGTCGAGCACGTCGTGGTGCCCGCCGGCTACGACTCGGCCTACCCCTACGACCCGTCGGGCAAGATGCCCGGGGGCGAGACGTTCCCGATCCCCGACCCGCTCGTGTGGCTCAGCTACGTCGCGGGAGCGACGTCCTCGATCAAGCTCGCCACCGGCATCCTCATCGTCCCGCAGCGCAACCCCGTGGTGCTGGCCAAGGAGGTCGCCACCCTCGACCACCTCAGTGGCGGGCGGGTCGAGCTCGGTGTCGGGGTCGGCTGGCTCGAGGAGGAGTTCGACGCCATCGGCGTGCCGTTCGCCGAGCGGGGTCGGCGCACCGACGACAACATCGCGGCCATGCGGGCGCTGTGGTCGCAGGAACGAGCCACCCATCACAGCGACTTCACCGACTTCGACGACTGCATCTCGCTCCCGCATCCCGTCAACGGAACGGTGCCGGTGCACATCGGGGGCCACACCGAGATCGCGGCCCGTCGCGCCGGCCGGCTCGGCGACGGCTTCTTCCCGGGCAAGGGATCCCCCGAGGAGCTGGCCCACCTGTTCGAGGTCGTCCGGGAGACCGCACGCGAGCACGGTCGCGATCCGGCCTCGATCGAACTCACCGCCGGTGCGGCCGCCATCGGCAGCGGGGCCGCCGACGTCGTTCGCGAGCTGGCCGACCTCGGGGTGGACCGGGTGGTCATCCCCGCCTTCCCGTTCTGGCGGGACACCGCCGAGTCGATCGCCCGCTACGGCGACGAGGTCATCGGGCCCCTCGGGTAGCCGGAGCGGTCAGATCTGCGGCGGGGTCGACGCCGCGCCGGCGTCGCAGCGTTCGAAGCGCACCCGGCCGTCGACGCGACTCACGTCGCCACCGAAGTCGTCGGTCCACGAGGTCAACGCCGACTCGATCTCGTCGGTGTCGCCGCCGGTGTCCCCGACGAAGTCGGCCCGCACACAGGCCTGGTCACCGTCGGTCCACGTCACGGCCCAGTCCCCGCCCCAGCCCTGCACCGCCCGGAACGCGTCGGACTGGTTGACCGGCGAACCACCGGTGGTGAACAGGCCGAACAGGAACAGGGCGCCGATCACGCCGTCGTCGACCACCTCGCCGTCGGCGGGCGGTGGCGGCACCTCGATGCGGGCTTCGTGCTGCTCGTACAGAGGCGGGAACAGGAACTGCTCGGACGTGTCGGGCGGGTCGGTGATGGCGGCGTCCACCGCCCGCTCACCACCGTCGTTCACCAGCGCGTTCACGAACACCTCGCCCAGCGAGTAGGACGCGCCGATCTCGAACAAGAGGATCTCGGGGAACGCGCTCACGTCGATGCCGGCCCCGAAGTCGGCCTCCTCCTTGGCCGCCTCGTCGCGAACGTCGGCGGGCTGCTCGCTGAGCCACTTGTTCTCGATCCGCCGAGCGTTGCCCTCGACCACGGCGCTGAACCCCTCGGAGATCTCGTCCTTGCGGTCGTCGTATTGCGGACGATCGAGCTCGAAGTGCTGGTCGTCGAGCGCATGGACCAACTCGTGGACGATGGTCTCCTGCACGTAGGGCGACGGTGACGTCCCCCGGACCACGAGCTCGTTGGTCTCGGGGTCGTAGAAGCCGAGCACGCCGGCGGTGTAGATCGACCGCAGCTCGTCGAGGAGGTTGTCGTCGGGCGAGATGAGCCCGAGGGCCCGGTAGAGCACCTCGGCCTTCTCGATCTGGTCGACGTCGTCCTCGAAGTTCTTCAGCAACCGGGCCTCGAACTCGGCGTCGTCGGCCAGCTCCACCGCGACGTCCGACGTGTACTGCAGGCCCCGGGCCTGCTCGACGTAGTGCTCGAGGTCGTGGATGAGGGAGAGGAACTCCTCGTCCGACACGGGCGGCACGTCCGTGGTCGTCGACGCCGGGAGGTGCCGTGGTGGTGGGCGCGGTCGTGGTGGGCCCGCTCGCCGTCGTGGAGGTGGTCGTGGGGGCCGCGGTGGGCGACGAGTCGTCGTTCGTGACGAACGCGATGGTCGCCGCGACGAGGGCGAGGATGCCGACCACGGCCGCGACCACGACGCGGGTGCGGCGATTGCCGCCATCGCCGCCCGCGGGCCCGTCGGGCATCGGCGGGGAGCCGGGGGGCGGACCGTCCGGGACGACCCAGGGCATGCCACGTTCGGGTGACGACGAGCCCGGCGGCGAACCGACCGGTGGACCCGTCGGCGGACCGACCGGTGGACCAGCGGGATAGGACCCGGGGGAGGAACCGGGCGGTGGTGGGGGCGGAGGGGGGAGATCGGTCACGTCGCTCGGTTTCCAGGATTCGGCCGCCCCCCGACCGTATCCGCTGTCCCTCCCGTCCACGGTGTCACGTCCGGATCGAGTGGATCCGGTCCGAGCGCGGCCCCGGGGGCCCTACGCTCCCGCCATGGCCCGCATCAACACCCGGATCACCGAGCTGCTCGGCATCGACGTTCCCATCATCCAGGCGCCGATGGGTTGGATCGCCCGAGCCCAGCTGGCCTCCGCGGTCTCCAACGCCGGCGGCCTGGGCATCATCGAGACCAGCTCGGGCGAGCTCGACAACGTCAAGGCCGAGATCGCCAAGATGCGCGACCTCACCGACAAGCCGTTCGGGGTCAACATCGCCCAGGCGTTCGTCCGCGATCCCGGGATCGTCGACTTCGTCGTCGATCAAGGGGTGAAGTTCGTGACCACCTCGGCGGGGGACCCGACGAAGTACACCAGCCAGCTCAAGGAAGCCGGTCTGATCGTCTTCCACGTCGTGCCCACGCTGAAGGGGGCCCAGAAGGCGCTCGACGCCGGCGTCGACGGTCTGGTGGTCGAAGGCGGGGAAGGCGGGGGGTTCAAGAACCCGCGCGACGTCGCCTCGATGGTGTTGCTCCCCCTGGTGGCGTCGAAGACGAACGTCCCGATCGTGGCCGCGGGCGGCATCATCGACGGGGCGAGCATGGCGGCGGCGTTCGCCCTCGGCGCCGAAGGCGTGCAGATGGGGACCCGGATGGTCTCGGCCGCCGAGTCTCCGGTTCACGACAACTGGAAGCAGGCCATCGTCGACGCCGCCGAGACCGACACCGTCTTCCTGAACCGCCACAGCCGACCGGGACTGCGCGCCCTGCGGACCGAGCTCACCACCCGTCTCGAACGCGAGGAGGCTGTCGATCTGGGGAGCGCGCTCGGTCGGGCCATGGACCTCTATTTCGGCGGCGACATGGAGGCCGCGGTTCCCCTCTCCGGCCAGGTGGTCGGACGCATCGACGAGGTGCGCCCCGTCGCCGACATCATCGACGACTGCGTGATCGAGTTCCACGCCACCATCGAACGGCTCTCCGCCCACCGGAGGTGACCATGCACCGACTCATCCACGTCGACGCCCGGGGCCAGCGCCGGGAGGTGCCGGTCGAATCGATCGACTTCCGCGAGCTCGACCAGCTCGACGACGGTTGGTGGTGGCTCGACCTGGTCGACCCGTCGGACGACCAGCTGCGGGCGATCGCCCGCCGCCTCGACCTCGACCGCGTGTCGCGCGACGACCTGTACGAGCGACAATCACCGAAGATCGAGCTCCTCGACACCCACTGGCTGTTGGTGCTGCACGCCCTCGCCCCCGACGCCAACGCAGTGCGCACGGTCGAGATCGACATCCTCGCCGGGGACACGTGGATCGTCACCAGCCGGCGGGAGCCCCTGGCCAGCCTGACGCACGTGGCCGACCGGATCCTGCGGACGAGCTTCGCGGTGGACGACCCGCACCACCTCGCCGTCCGCCTGGCCGAGTTCGTGGGCGAGCGCTACCTCCCGATCCTCGACGAGCTCGATGCCCAGATCCTCGACCTCGAGGACGACGCCGTCGAGGGCGATCCCACCGCGCTCCCCGACATCCACGCGTTGCGACGCGACGTCGCCCTGCTCCGGCGCATGCTCGGCCCGCAGCGACGCGCCCTCGACGTCCTGGCCCGCAACGGCGTCGAGGTCACCGAACGCGCCGGCCGCGACCTCTCCGACGCGCTCGACCACCACGTCCAGCTGGTCGACTCGCTCGACAGCGCCCACCAGATGGTGGCCACCCTGCTCGACACCTACCGGGGCGCGGCGGCCGAACGCATGAACGAGGTCATGAAGGTCCTGACCGTCGTCTCCTCGATCTTCCTGCCCCTGTCCCTCATCGCCGGCATCTACGGCATGAACTTCAGTTACATGCCCGAGCTCGAACGCAAGTACGGCTACTTCGGCAGCCTCACCGCCATGGCCGTCATCGCGGTGACGATGTGGATCTACTTCGTGCGGCGGGGCTTCATCGGTGGCCCGAAGATGAGCGACCTGGCCCGCCCCGCGAAGGCCGCCGGCCGCGTCGGTCGGGGTCTGGCCTCGGCCGCCGCCCTCCCGCTGCGGGTCACGACCAGGGTCTTCACGTCCGACACCGACCGCTCCTGACCACCCCCAACCCGTTCTGACCACCCCCAACCCGTTCTGGCCGGTCATCGCGCCATCGGGAGCGACCGATGACCCACCAGAACGGATGGGGCGGGGCCGGATCGTCGTGCGGCGGCGTCGGTGGCGCAGACTCGTGGGGTGAGCGCCCCGGAAGGCAACCCGGTCTACGAGCAGCTGTTCGGGGTGGCGGGGCGCGATCCGGATCGGCCGTGCCTGATCCCCGACTCGGGTTCCCCGCTGTCCTACGGCGCGCTCGACCATCGAGCAGCGCAGTTCGCCGGCGCCCTCCGGGCGCTGGGCGTGGAGGTGGGCGATCGGGTCGTGGTCCAGGTCGACAAGTCGGTCGATGCGGTCGCCGTGTACCTGGCGTGCCTGCGGATGGGAGCGGTGTACGTCCCGCTCAACACCGCGTACACCGAGCCCGAGGTGGTGGCGTTGCTGGCCGACTCGGGTGCGACCCTGTTCGTGGGTCGCTCACGGTTCGAGACCGAGGGCGTCCCGGCCGGCTGCCGGGTCGAGACCCTGACCGCCGACGGATCGGGTTCGTTGCCGGCCACCGCCTCGGCCCTGGACCCGGCCGACAGGGTCGCCGACCGCTCCGGTCGGGACCCGGCCGCCATGCTCTACACGTCCGGCACCACCGGGCGGTCCAAGGGGGCGCTGCTGTCGTGCCACAACCTGGTGGCCAATGCCCATGCCCTGCACGACGCGTGGCGGTTCGCTCCCGACGACGTCCTGTTGCACGTGCTCCCCGTGTTCCACGTCCACGGGCTGTTCGTGGCGTTGCACTGCGCCTTCCTCGCCGGCGCGCCGGTTCGGTTCCATGCCCGGTTCGACGTGGCGCGGGCCCGGGCGGATCTCCGCCGCTCGACGGTGATGATGGGGGTCCCCACGCACTACCACCGGCTGCTGGCCGACCCCGACTTCGGCCGGGACGACTGCGAGGGGATGCGCCTGTTCACGTCCGGGTCCGCCCCCCTGCCCGCCACCGAGCACGAGGAGTTCGCCCGCCGCACCGGTCACCGGATCGTGGAGCGCTACGGCATGACCGAGACCATGATCCTCACCTCCAACCCGTACGACGGGGAGCGGATCGCCGGCACGGTCGGGTACCCGCTGCCCGGGGTCGAGTTGCGGGTGGCCACCGACGACGGATCGCCGGTCGAGGCCGGTGACGTCGGCACCGTGGAGGTCCGCGGCGATGGCGTGTTCCTCGGGTATCACGGCCTGCCGGACAAGACGGCGCAGGCCCTTCGCCCCGACGGCTGGTTCATCACCGGCGACATCGGCAGCCTCGACGAGACCGGCCGCCTGACCCTCGCCGGCCGGGCCAGCGACATGATCATCTCCGGCGGCCTGAACATCTACCCGAAGGAGATCGAGGCCGTCCTCGATGCCGTCGAGGGCGTGGCCGAGTCCGCGGTGGTGGGACTGCCGGACGACGACTTCGGGGAGGTCGCGGTGGCCGTCATCGTGCCGGCGGGCGACGCGCCCACCGTGGCGACCCTGCGGGCCGCGTGCGACGGTCACCTCGCGAGGTTCAAGCACCCCCGGGACTTCGTCGTCGTCGACGCGCTGCCGCGCAACGCCATGGGCAAGGTCCAGAAGGCCGCGCTGCGCGCCACCCTGGCCGTCGCCGACGGTTGACGCCGGGCGATCGGCCGCCTACCTTCCTGGCAACGTCTGTTGCCAGAGATGGGGACGACGATCGTCGATGCGATCGGCCGGGGGTGCCGTGCCAGCGAAACAGGCAGTGATCGTGGGGGCCGGGATCGGTGGGTTGACCGCCGCGCTCGTCCTCGCCCGGAACGGGCTCGCCGTCACGGTGCTCGAGCGCGACCCGCTTCCCCCGGTGTCCGACGCCGAGGCGGCGTTCGCCGCGGAGCGCCGGGGCGCACCCCAGGTCCACCAGACCCACGGCTTCCTCGCCCGGCTGGTCGTCGAGCTGCGCGACCGACTCCCCGACGTGCTCGACGCCCTCCTGGCCGCGGGGTGCGTCACGATGCCCACCACGACCTCGCTGGGCGACCCGCGCCCGGGCGACGAGGACCTACGGGTGCTCGTCGTGCGCCGCACCACCTTCGAGTGGGTGCTGCGCCATGCGGTGGCGAACGAACCGCGCATCGTCACCCACACCGGAATCGGCGTTCGCGGGCTCCTCGGGCGACCGGCCCATGGCCACGAACCGGCCGTGGTCACCGGCGTGATCGATTCCGAAGGCCAGAGCTGGACGGCCGACCTGGTGGTCGTGGCCGCGGGCCGCCGCGGCCCGGTGGACCAATGGCTCGATCCGCTGGGCGTCACCCTCGATGAAACCGTGCACGAGAGCGGCCTCATGTACCTCTCCCGCTGGTACCGCTTCGTCGACGGCACGGTGGCCGAGCTCGACCCGAAGCTCGGCGGTGACCTCGGATTCGTCAAGTACCTGGCGGTACCCGGCGACGGCGACACGCTCTCCGTGACCCTGGCCATCCGGCCCGACGACCGCGAACTGCGCAACGCGCTCTCCGATCCCGACCGCTTCGAGCATGCCTGCCGCATCCTGCCCGGACCCGACCGGTTCGTGGGCCGCTACCGGTTGGATCCGATCGGCGGCGTCCGACCGATGACCGGCCTGCTCAACCGCATCCGCCGCTTCCTCGACGAGGACGGACAGCCCATCGTGCTGGGAATGCACGCCGTGGGCGACAGCCACACCGTGACCAACCCGCTCTACGGCCGGGGCTGCTCGCTCGCCGTGGTGCAGGCCCTCCGGCTGGCCGACGCGGTGGCTGCTCATCCCGACGACCCCGCCGCCCGGGCCATGGCCTACGAGGACGTGAACCGGCGTGAGGTCGAACCGTGGTTCGAGGTCTCGGTCCAGATGGACCGTCTCGGTGCCGACCCCGCCGGCCTCGCCCTCGGCGGCGACGTCGGGAACGAATCTGCACAGAATCGGTCCCGAGGCGACGGTGCGGCCCAGGCCATGGGTGCGCTGTTCGCGGCCGCCGCCACCGATCCCGTCATCGGGCGAGGCATGGCCCGGTTCTGGAACCTGCTGGCCACCCCGGCCGACCTCATGGCCGATGCCGTGCTCATGACCCGCATGGCCGAGGTGATGGCCGATCCCGCCGCTCACCCCCTCCCACCGGTCGAGGGACCCACCCGCGGCGAGCTGCTCGCCGCCCTGGCCAACGATCCGCAGACCACTGGAGCCGTCTCGTGACCACCCCCCTGCCGGCCGGCGTCAGAGAGCGCACCGTGACCGTCGGCGATGTCGACCTCCACCTGCTCGAGGCGGGCACCGAGGGTCCGCTCGTCGTGCTGAGCCACGGCTTCCCCGAGCTGGCCTACTCCTGGCGCCACCAGCTTCCCGCCCTGGCGGCAGCCGGCTACCGAGTCGTGGCCCCCGACCAGCGGGGGTACGGCCGGTCGAGCCGGCCCGAGGCACTCGAGGCCTACGACATCGTCCACCTCACGGGCGACCTGATCGGTCTGCTCGACGAGCTCGGGGAGGACACCGCCACCTTCGTGGGCCACGACTGGGGGGCGATGGTCGTGTGGCACCTCGCCCTCCTCCATCCCGACCGGCTCGACGGCGTGTGCGGCATGAGCGTGCCGTTCGTCCCCCGATCGTCGGCCCCACCCATCGAGATGATGCGAGCCATGTTCTCGGGGATGTTCTTCTACATGGTGTACTTCCAGGAGCCGGGCGTGGCCGACGCCGAGCTGGGTCGGGACCCGGCCCGGACCATGCGTCGCCTGATGGCCGGGCTGACCAGACCGGGCGAGCTGACCCCCGAGCAGCAGCAGGCCGCCTTTGCCGACGATGGCCGGGGCTTCGTCGAGCGCATGCCCGAGCCGGACGGCCTGCCCGACTGGTTGGGCCAGGAGGAGCTCGACCACTACATCGCCGAGTTCTCCCGGACCGGGTTCACCGGCGGGATCAACTGGTATCGGAACATGGACCGGAACTGGGGCCTCACCGCGGACCTCGCCGGCGCCGAGGTCACCGTCCCGTCGTTCTTCATCGGCGGCCGCGACGACCCCGTCCTCACCATGAGCCCACCCGAGCGCCAGGATGCCTGGCTGGCCGACCACCGCGGCACCGTGCTGGTCGACGACGCCGGCCACTGGGTCCAGCAACAAGCACCCGAGCAGGTGAACGCAGCCCTGCTCGGCTTCCTCGATCAGCTGCGGAAAGGGTCAGCATCATGACGTCGTCCGATTCCGGTCACCGCCTGCGGTTCGGGGCGTTCTACGCCCCGTTCCACCCCCCGGGCCAGAGCCCCACACTCGCCCTCCAGTACGACCTGGAGCGGGCCGAAGCGCTCGACCGGTTCGGGTTCGACGAGGTGTGGTTCGGCGAGCACCACTCCGGCGGTTACGAGCTGATCGGGTCGCCCGAGGTGTTCATCGCGGCCGTGGCCGAGCGCACCACGCACATCAAGCTGGGTACGGGGGTGACCTCGCTCCCCTACCACCACCCGCTCATCGTCGCCGACCGCATGGTCCTGCTCGACCACCTCACCCGGGGCCGCGTCATCTTCGGCACCGGACCGGGGGCCCTCCCGACCGACGCCTACATGATGGGCATCGACCCCGTCGACCAGCGCCGGATGATGGAGGAGTCGCTGGAGGCGATCCTCGCCCTGCTCCGCACGGACGAGCCCGTGACCCGGGAGACGGATTGGTTCACCCTCCGCGACGCCCGACTCCAGTACCGCCCCTACTCGGACCCCCACTTCGAGGTCGCGGTCGCCGCCATGGTGTCGCCGTCCGGGCCCCGCCTCGCCGGCACCCATGACGTGTCGCTGCTCTCGCTGTCGATGTCGGTCGCCGAGGGATTCGCCGCCATCGGCCAGGCCTGGGGCGTGGTCGAGGACATGGCGGCCAAGGCCGGCAACAAGCAACCCGACCGGCGGGACTGGCGGGTGCTCGGCACCATGCACATCGCCGAGACCCGGGACCAGGCCATCGAGGACTGCACGTACGGGTTGCGCGACTTCGCCGACTACTTCGGCGGCGGCGCCGGCTTCGTGCCCCTGGCCAACGAGGTCACCGAGGGCACCACCTCCGAGCGGGACTTCGTCGAGGCCTACGTCGAGGGCGGCCGCGGCAACGTCGTCATCGGCACGCCGGACGACGCCATCGCCTACATCGAGGGCCTGCTCGAGCAGTCGGGGGGCTTCGGCACCTTCCTTCTCCTCGGCCACGACTGGGCCAGTCCCGAGCGGACGATCGAGTCGTACCGCCTCTTCGCCCGCGAGGTGATGCCCCACTTCCAGGGTCAGCTCGCCGCGCCGCGCCGCTCGCACGAGTGGGCCACGGGCAAGCGCAACGAGCTGTTCGGCCGGGCGGGACTGGCGATCATGAACGCCATCCAGACCCACGTCGAGGAGCAGTCCGGGGACGAGTCGTCATGAGGTCCGCCGTCCTCCGTCAGGGCGCGCTGCTGGTGCGCGACGACGTGCCCGATCCCCAGCCCCAGCCGGGCCAGGTACTGGTCGAGGTGGCGGCGTGCGGCATCTGCGGCTCCGACCTGCACTTCGCCCGCCACGGCCACCGCATGATGGAGCTGGGAGCCACCATGAAGGGCCGCCCCGACCTGGGGATCGAGCCTCCGGATCTGGCCAACGACATCTTCATGGGCCACGAGTTCTCGGCCCGGGTGCTGGAGGCGGGTCCGGACACCACCGCCCCGGCGGCGGGGTCGGTGGTCACCTCGATCCCGATCATGATGAGCCCGTCGGCCATCCAGGACCTGGCCTACAGCGACAAGCTGCCGGCCGGCTACAGCGAGCGGATGCTGCTCGCCGCGCCGCTGCTGCTCGAGGTGCCCAACGGCCTCGACCCCCGCCACGCCGCCCTGACCGAGCCGATGGCGGTCGGTCTGCACGCGGTCAACCGGTCGGGCATCGCCGAGGGCGACGGCGCCGTCGTCCTCGGGTGCGGGCCGGTGGGCCTGGCCTGCATCGCGGCGCTGCGCCTGCGGGGCACCAAGCTCATCGTGGCGGCCGACTTCTCCCCCGCCCGTAGGCGCCTGGCCGAGACGATGGGCGCCCACGTCGTAGTCGACCCGGCCACCGAGTCGGCGTTCGACGCCTGGGAGCGGGAGCACCAGACGCTCGGCCTGGTCACCTTCGAGGCCATCGGCGTACCGGGGGTGCTCAACGACATCATGCGCGACGTGCAATCCCACTCCCGCGTCGTCGTGGTGGGCGTGTGCATGGAACCCGACGCCGTGACCCCGTTCTTCGGCATCTCGAAGGAACTGAACCTCCAGTTCGTGCTGGGCTACGACCCCATGGAGTTCGCCACCAGCCTGCGCCACATCGCCGAGGGCGACATCGACGTGGCTCCGATGATCACCGGCGAGGTCGGCCTCGACGGCATACCGCAGGCCTTCGACGACCTCGGCAACCCCGAGCAGCACTGCAAGATCCTGGTGGTGCCGTGCTGAGGGCCTGCGGCTCCGCCGCAGTCGTGCCCCCGCTTGCGGGCCTGCTCGCTGCGCTCCCGACGCCGGCCGTGCTGAGGGCCTGCTCGCACTGATCCCTGAAGGGAGTTGGCAGCTGTGCCGAAGACGACGATCCACGAGACGCATCGCATCGCGTACGACGGCGCCATCGACGCCGACGGGCACATCCTCGAGCCGCCGGACCTGTGGGAGCGCTACATCGACCCGCGCTTTCGGGACCGCGCCCTGCGCATCCGGCGGGACGAGCACGATCTGGAGGAGTTGGAGATCGGTGGCCAGCGCTCCCTGATGAGCCGCCGCGGTTTCCCGTCGACCCTCGGCGCGATGGGCGCGCCCGACCTGGCCGCGATGCAGAAGGACCCGGCCCGCACCTACCTCGCCGAGGCACCGTTCGGCAGCATGGATCCGGCCGAGCGGCTCGAGGTCCTCGACGCCGAGCACCTGGATGCCGCGATCCTCTACACCACCGTCGGACTGCTGTGGGAGGCCGAGCTCACCGATCCCGAGCTGTCCCAGGCCTACACCACCGCCTACAACCGCTGGATCTGCGAGTTCTGCGCCGACTCCGACCGGCTGGTGCCCACCGCCCACCTGTCGCTGTCCGATCCCGTCGCCGCCGCGGCCGAGCTCGAACGGGCCGTGGGCGAGGGGGCCAAGGGGTGCTACGTGGCGCCGTTCACCCACGACGCCAAGCCCCTGGGTCATCCCGACAACCATCCGGTCTTCGCCGCCGCCCAGGAGCTCGGCGTCCCATTCGCCATCCACCCCACCTTCGAGCCCCAGTGGACCAAGGGCCAGCGCATGGGCACGTGGGAGAACGTCAAGCAGCTGCGGCTGCTGGCGTCGGTCACCGCCTCCGACGGGGTTCGCCAGCAGTTCACCACCCTGTTCGACTACGGCGTGTTCGACCTGTTCCCCGAGCTGAAGGTGCTGGTGCTGGAGTCGGGCGGCGGCTGGATCGGGTACTGGCTCGATCGCATCGATGCGGTCTACGGCCACACCTTCATCGGCGAGCGGGTGCCGCTGAAGGAGAAGCCCAGCGACTACTTCCGACGCCAGTGCTGGATCAGCTGCGATCCGGACGAGCGCTCGATCCCGGCCCTCGCCGAGCGCTTCGGCGTCGACCGGTTCCTGTGGGCCAGCGACTTCCCCCACGCCGACCACACGCCGGCCTACGTCGACGACCTCAACGAGCTGGCCGCGATGTTCGGCGACACCGACCGCCGGCGCTTCCTCGGCGACAACGTCCGCGAACTGTTCGACCTGACCGTCTGACCCTCCGGCGTCCGACGATTGTCTCGTCGAAGCAGGAAACCGCTGTTGCCAGATCGAATTGGTTGGGGACGGTCCGGGGTGTGGCCCGGACCCGACGAGGGGGTGACTCGACACGTGCTGCACAGGGGTCGACGACGGGCACGCGGCTGGCACAGGACACGGCGGACGGCGCTGGCGTCGGCGGTCCTGGTGGTTGTCTTCTTCGCCCTCCCCCAGGTGGGATCGGCCCAGGAGTCGACGCCGGAGACGGGTGACATCAGGAACGGGACGGCCACCGCGACGGCGGTCATCGCCCGCTACATCCCCGGGGTGGGCCAGCTCTCGCTCGGGGTCACCAACGGCACGGCCATCACCAAGGTCACCAACGAGCTGGCCCAGGCCACGTCCCAGGTCACCGATCTGGGACTGATCGGATCATCGCTCACCAGCGAGAGCTGTGGCGAGGCGAGCCAGATCTCGCCCGACCAGCTGCCGCAGCCCACCTTCGTCGACAACCGGGGCGGCGACGCCGAGCAGACGCGCGACGAGTACCGCACCGACGGCGCCCCGATCGGCGCCGGGCGCATGGACGTGTCGGCCACGAAGCAGGTCCCGACGGCCCACGCCCGCACCACCGCCGCCGGCCTCGACGTCCCCGGTGCGCTGCAACTCGGGGGCGGGGCGGCGGATGCCGTGACCCGGGTGCTCCCCGGCAAGGGACGCGAGGCCGCCGCCACCGTCGACTCGTCCCTCTCCATCGCCGGGATCGTCGATCTGCAGGACATGCGCTGGCACGCGATCCACCGCACCGGCACCGACCCCAGCGCGTCCGGTTCGTTCGACATCGGTCACGCCGAGGTCGGCGGGGTCCCGTTCCCCACCGACGACATGGACGCACTCGAGTCCGCGCTGAACACCGCGCTCGCACCGTCGGGGATCACCGTGTCGTTCCCGCGGATCCAACGACTCCTCGAGCCCAACGACCTGATCCGGGTCACGCCGATGCAGATCGAGCTGCGGGACTCGCCCGTCGGCAAGGCCGCCCTCGGTCCGGTGCTCCAGCTGAGCCGGGAGCAGCGATCGCAGCTCTTCGACAGCCTGGTGAAGGTCTACTGCAAGTCCGCCGCGCTCCTCCTCGTCGGCGACGTCGGCCTCTCGGTCGCATCCGGCACCGGGTTCCTCACCGTGGAGATCGGTGGGGTGGAAGCCACCAGCTCCGATCTCGTCGTGGGCAACCCGTTCGGGAACAGCATCGTTCCGCCCCCATCGAACCTGCCGTCGGCCCCCGGCGGCGCCACGGTCACGCCCTCGACGCCACCGTCGGCGGGCTCGCCTCCTGCCCTCGCCGGCACCCCCTCGGCGCCGGCAACCCAGCCGGCGGCGTCGAGCGGACCTCTCGAGGAGGTCTGCCAATCGATCCATCCCAACCACGAGGGCTGCTCCCGCGGCGCCGGCACGCTCGCCGGGGTCGTCGGGCTGTTCGCGACCGTCGGGGTGGCCGGCGCCGACCTGTTCCGGCAGCGGCGTGGCCTCGACCTCGTGGCCCACTGACATGGCACCGACACCGGGCCGCACCCGGCAGGCCCTGCTCCCCTACGGTCCCATCGCCGCCGCGCTCGTCGTCTTCACGCTGGTGATCGCCTTCGTCTCGCCGGTCACCCGCGACCACGAGGTGCTGGCCGGTTCGATCCAGGTACCCCTTGCCGGGGGAACGACGCCGACCACCGCCCCGGGCGCAGCCGACACCGGTGCAGCAGCCACGTCGGGCGGGGCGACCGCCGACGGAGGAGGCGGAGCCGGCACGGGCGCCGGGACGAACCCGAGCGCACCGGCGACCGGCGGAGTGACACCGTGCACCGACCGCACCATGCAGGTCCCAGGCGACCCGTACTCACCGCCCTGCCTGGCGTTCTCCGGCGACAACGGTGGAGCCACCAGCACCGGCGTCACCGGCGACGAGATCGTGGTCAGCGTGCGCACCCTCGAGGGACCCACGGCCGGCGAGATCTTCGCCGACATCTCCGGCGAGCACGTCGAGGACAGCCCGCAGGCCTACGTCGACACCCTGAACGCGCTCGGTGAGTACTTCTCGTCGCGGTTCCAGTTCTACGGGCGGCACCTGCACTTCGAGATCTTCAAGGGCGAGGGCAACGGCTCGGACGAGCTGCTCGGCGGGGGACGGGAGGCGGCCCTGGCCGACTCGGTCCGGGCGCGCGACCTCGGCGCCTTCGCCGATCTCAGCGCCATCACGCTGCCGTACGCCGACTCGCTCACCCGCCAGGGCATCATCGGCTTCGGGGCGCCGTATCCCTCGCGGTCGTGGTTCGTCGAACGCCGCCCGTACGCGTGGAGCCTGTTCCCCGACGGCACCCTGGTCAGCGAGTCGGGCGTCGCCGACACCGTGGCCCGACTGCGGGGCCAGGACACCGCCGAGTACGCCGGCGATGCCATCCGCGGCAAGCCCCGCGTGTACGGGCTGATCGCGCCGGAAAACGCCGAGTACCAGGAGTCGGTCGAGTCCTACATCAAGGGCGTGGAGGCGGCCGGGTTCCACATCAAGACCAGCTTGCGGTACAAGCTCGACATCTCGTCGATGCCCAACCAGGCGTCGAACATCATCGCCCAGCTCAAGAACGACGGCGTCACCACCGTGGTGGCGGCCGCCGATCCGGTGATGCTCGCCCTCGGCCTCGCCCCGAAGGCAAACGAACAGAACTACGAACCGGAGTGGTTGACCGGCGGTCTGGCGTTCGTCGAGCAGGACATCGTGTCGCAGCTGATCGACAACCGCCAGTGGCGTCACGCCTTCGGCACCGCGTTCAACGCCGAGTCCGAGCCGATGGGCGCCTCGTTCCCGTACGCCGCCTACAAGCAGATCCGCCCCGGGGACGAGCCGGCGTTCGGCGTCGAGGAGATCTACTACTCGATGTACATGCTGGCGCTCGGCATCCAGCTCGCCGGCCCGAACCTCACGCCGCAGAGCTTCGAAGCCGGCATGTTCTCCTACCAGGGCGCCAGCGGACCGCGCGGCCACTGGAGCTTCGGACCCGGCGACTACACGCCAACCGACGACTTCCGGGAGATCTGGTGGGACCCCGAACGCATCTCCGGCCAGAACAACAAGCCCGGCGCCTGGGTCCAGGTGAACGGTGGCGCCCGCTACACCGCCCACAACGTGCCGCAGCAACCGGCCCCGTTCTTCCAGGGAGGATGACCGTGCCGTCCGCCACCGAAGCCATCGAGACCCTCCGCCACCGCAGCTCCGACCCCCAGCTGCTGCGCGGGTTCGCCCCGCTCGTCCTCGCGCTGGTCCTGCTGCTCGCCATGATCGAGCTCGTGCCGTCGGTGGCCCCGGAGCAGGTCATCGAGCGTCCGGCGACCACCGCCGCGGCACCCGACGGAGCGGGCCGGTGATCGACCAGCTCGCCCAGCGGCTGCGTTCGGACCGCATCGCCCAGGCGACCGCGATTGCCGTCGCCGCCTACACGCTCCTCTACTGGGTGCCGGCCAGCCCGCTGCCCGATGTCATGCCGTGGGGAGTCATCACCCAGGGGGTCATCTTCGGGACCTCCTACGCGCTGCTGGCGATGGGACTGATCCTCATCTACCGCACCACCCGCATCGTCAACTTCGCCTACGGCGCGATGGGCGCCATGCCGGGCTCGCTCACCGTCGGGCTGTTCGTGGCCAAGGGGTGGAACTACTTCGCGGCGATCGCCATCGGGGTGGCCGTCGGCATCGTCACCGGTGCGGCCATCGACGTGTTCGTGATCCGTCGCTTCGCCCGGTCGTCGCGGCTCGTGCTCACGGTGGCGTCGATCGGGCTGGCCCAGGTGCTGGGAGCCATCGGCCTCATCATCGGCGTGGCGCTCGGTACCGACGCGCTGATCGGCAACATCGACACCCCGCTCAGCGGCAGCTTCTTCGTCCGCCCGTACCCGGTCCGCGGCGACCACCTGCTGATGCTCGGCGTGGCACCCGTCGTCCTCGCCGGGCTGGGCTGGTTCCTGCTCGGCACCGACACGGGGCGGGCGGTGCGGGCCGCGGCCGAGAACGAGGATCGCGCCCTGCTCCTCGGTGTCCCCGTCCGACGCCTGCAGACCATCGTCTGGGCCGTCGCCGGCGGCGTGTCGACGATCACCTTCGTGACCAAGGCGCCGTTCACGGGCGTGGTGCCCGACGCGTTGGTGGGCGCCACCACGATCCTGCCCGGCCTCGCCGTCGCGGTCATCGCCCGGTTCAAGTCGTTCCCCACCGCCCTCGTGGCCGGGATCGGCCTCGGGATCACCGAGTGGACGATCCGGTGGAACGTCCACGCCGAGTCGGTCTTCGACGTGGCGTTCCTGGTCGCGATCCTCGTCGCCCTCCTGATGCGCCGGGAGCGGAGCACCCGGGCCGAGACCGGCGAGAGCAGCTGGGACAGCGCAGGCGTGCTCAAGGCGATCCCCCGGGAGCTGCGCGACCTGCCCGAGGTCCGCCTGCCGCTGCGGGCGTTCGCCGCGCTCGGCGTTGTCGTGCTCCTGCTCCTACCCCTCACGTTCGCGGCCTCGACCATGGTGACGCTCACCTTCGGCGTCCTGTGGTGCCTGGTCGGGGTCTCGCTCGCCGTGCTCACCGGGTGGGGCGGCAACATCTCGTTGGGGCAGTTCGCCATCGTCGGTGCGGGGGCGATGGCCACGGGCAACGCCCTCATCCGCTGGAACCTGGACGCGTTCGCGTCCCTGGCCCTCGCCGTGGTGGCCGGCGCGGTGGCCTCGGTCCTGATCGGGGTGCCCGCTCTTCGCATCCGCGGCCTCTACCTGGCGGTGACCACGCTCGCGTTCGCGGTCGCCCTCGACTCGTACTTCCTCAACCCGGTCAACTTCCCCGACCTCGTCCCCGACCGGGTCATCCGGCCTGTGCTGTGGAAGCGATTCGACCTGTCCAGCGAGTGGATCACCTACTACCTGTGCCTCGCCGTGCTCGGGGCGTCGGTGGTTGCGCTGCGCGCCATGCGGCGCCGACGCGCCGGGCGGGTGGTCATCGGCGTGCGGGACAACGAGCGGGGCGCCGCCGCCCTGGCCGTCCCGACGACCCGGGTCAAGCTGCAGACCTTCGTCCTCGCCGGCTGCATCGCCGGACTGGCCGGCGGCCTCTACGTCATCGTCGCCGGCGGCACCGGCCAGGGGACGTTCCATCCCACCATGTCGATCGAGGTGTTCTCGTTCTCGGTGATCGGCGGCCTCGGCTCGGTGGCCGGCGTCATCGCCGGCGTGGCCCTGTTCCGCCTGCTCGACTTCGTCCTCTCCCAGGGCGTCGAGGGCCAGGCGGCCGAGATCCTCCGCCTCAGCCTCACCGGTGGCGGTCTCCTGCTGATCCTCTACTTCCTGCCCGGTGGGCTCTGGCAGTACGTCCAGCGCCTCCGCGACGCGTGGCTGCGGGCCGTGGCCGACCGGCGAGGGCTCCTCGTCCCCAGCCTGGTGGCCGACCGTCGGGCGGACGACACCGACGACCGGCCCGAGGACGAGACCTCGGTGATCACGGGGGCGCTGTCATGACCGACCGGTCTCCGCTGCTCGAGGTCGAAGGGGTCGACGCCGCCTACGGTCCCGTCCAGATCCTCTTCGGACTCGACGTCGCCGTCGACGAGGGCGAGATCGTGGCGCTGCTGGGAACCAACGGGGCCGGCAAGTCCACCTTGTTCAAGTGCATCACCGGCCTGTTGCCCCCCACCCGCGGTCACATCCGGTTCCGGGGCGAGGAGCTGGTCGGCCGGCCGGCGGACGAGATCGCCGAGCTCGGTGTGGTGATGATGCCGGGCGGTCGCAGCGTGTTCCCGACCCTCACCGTGCGGGAGAACCTGCGGCTGGCCTCGTGGTTGCAGCGCAAGAACCCCGCTCGCATCCGGGAGGCCGAGGACCGGGTGCTCGAGCTGTTCCCGCGACTGACCGAGCGCATCGGCACCCTGGCCGGCAACCTGTCCGGCGGCGAGCAGCAGATGCTGGCCGTGAGCCAGGCCCTCATCCCGGACCCGTCGCTGCTGCTCATCGACGAGCTGTCGCTCGGACTCGCACCCACCATCGTGGGGCAGCTGATCGACGTGGTCCGCCGGGTCCACGCCGACGGGCTCACCGTGGTGGTCGTCGAGCAGTCGATCAACGTGGCGCTGAACCTGGCGGAGCGGGCGGTGTTCATGGAGAAGGGCGAGTTCCGCTTCACCGGCCCGACCCGCGAGCTGCTCGACCGGCCCGACATCCTCCGCTCGGTGTTCATCGCGGGCGCCGACGATGACCGACCGTCCCCCGGCCCCGGTGCCGACGAGACGCCGGCCGCGCCGGTCGCCCGGTCGGCACCGTCCGACGACGCGGCGGTCGTGCTCGAGTGCCGGGGGGTGACCAAGCGCTTCGGGGGGATCACCGCGGTCGACCACGTCGATCTCGAGCTGCGGCAGGGAGAGATCCTCGGCCTCATCGGCCAGAACGGCGCCGGCAAGACCACCCTGTTCGACTGCGTCTCGGGGTTCCTGGCCATCGACGAGGGCGCGATCCGCCTCCACGGCGAAGCGATCGACGCTCTCGCCCCGCACGAGCGGGCCAGCCGGGGCCTGGGACGATCGTTCCAGGAGGCCCGCCTGTTCCCCACCCTCACCACCGCCGAGACGCTCGCCGTCGCCCGGGAACGCCACCTCCGCAACCGCAGCATGGTGGCCGACGCCTTCGGACAGCCCACGGCCCGCTCGAGCGAGGCGGAGGTGGCCGAGGCGGTGGACCTGCTCGTCGAGCTCATGGGGCTCGGCGCCTTCCGCGACAAGCTCACCGGCGAGCTGTCCACCGGTACCCGCCGCATCGTGGAGCTGGCGTGCCTGCTGGCATCGGATCCCGCCGTCATCGTGCTCGACGAGCCGTCCGGCGGCGTGGCCCAGCGTGAGACCGAGGCCCTCGGCCCCTTGCTCCAGCGCGTCCAGGTGGCCACCGGCACGTCGGTGCTCGTCATCGAACACGACATGCCGCTGCTGTCGTCGATCTGCGACCGGATGGTGGCCCTCGAGCTGGGCGCGGTCATCGCCGAGGGCACGCCGGCCGAAGTGCTCGACCATCCCCGCGTCGTCGAGTCCTACCTCGGCACCGACGCCGCGGCGATCAATCGTTCCGGCGCCGCAACCGCCCCCGCCTGACCCACCACCTCGTTCTGGTACCAGGACATGCGGTCACCACGCGCACGACGTGGTACCGGAACGATCCACCCCCTCGTTCTGGTACCAGGACGTGCGGTCACCACGCGCCCGACGTGGGGCCAGAACGATCCACCACCTCGTTCTGGTACCACGACGTGCGGTCAGCACGCGCATCACGTGGGGCCAGAACGAGATGGGTTCGAGGGGGTCAGGGGCCGGAGAAGATGCCGTCGGCGGCGACGTTGGAGCGACCGGGGAGCGGTTCGCTGTAGCGGGCGGCCTCGTTGCGGGCCACCACGAAGTGATGGACCTCGTCGGGACCGTCGGCCAGGCGGATGGTCCGCTGCGAGGTGTACATGGCGGCCAGCGGCGTCCACTGCGAGACCCCGGTGGCCCCGTGGATCTGGATGGCCTGGTCGATGATGGTGCAGATCTTCTCCGGCACGTACGCCTTCACCCCCGAGACGTAGACCCGGGCTTCGGCGTTGCCGAGCACGTCCATGGCCTTGGCCGCCTTGAGCACCATGAGCCGGCAGGCGTCCAGCTCGAGCCGGGCCCGCGACACCAGCTCCATGTTCTTGCCCAGGCTGAGGATCGGCTTGCCGAACGCCTCCCGGAACTTGCCCCGGCGGATCATCATCTCGAGCGCCTTCTCGCCCTGGCCGATGGCCCGCATGCAGTGATGGATCCGGCCGGGGCCGAGACGGACCTGGCTGATCTCGAAGCCGCGGCCCTCGCCGAGCAACATGTTGGTGGCCGGGACCCGCACGTCGGTGAAGCGCAGGTGCATGTGGCCGTGCGGAGCGTCGTCGTGGCCGAAGACGCGCATCGGGCCGACGATCTCGACGCCCGGCGTGTCCATGGGCACCAGGATCTGCGACTGCTGCTTGTGCGCGGCCGCATCCGGGTTGGTCTTGCACATGACGATCATGATCTTGCAGCGCGGATCGCCGGCCCCGGAGATGTAGTACTTCTCGCCGTTGAGGACGTACTCGTCGCCGTCGCGCACCGCCGACATCTCGACGTTCTTGGCGTCGGAGCTGGCCACGTCGGGCTCGGTCATGGCGTAGGCGGAACGGATCTCACCGTTGAGCAGGGGTTCGAGCCACTGCTTCTTCTGCTCGGGCGTGCCCACCCGCTCGAGCACCTCCATGTTGCCGGTGTCGGGGGCCGAGCAGTTGAGGCACTCCGAGCCGAGCGGGTACTTGCCGAGCTCGACCGCGATGTAGGCGTAGTCGAGGTTGGTGAGACCGCCGACCTCCGAGCCGGGCAGGAAGAAGTTCCACAGGCCGGCATCTTTCGCCTTGGCCTTCGCCGCATCGAGCAGATCGAGCTGGCCGGGGGCGAACTCCCACCGGTTCTGCGGGTTCTCGCCCAGCGCGTAGAACTCCTCCTGCATCGGGGCGACCACCTCCTCCAGGAACTGGGTGACCCGCTTGAGCAGAGGGCGTGCGTCCTCGCTCATGCGGAGGTCGAAGAGCTCAGGAGATTCCTGTGGTGTACCCATTGCTCGGCTGTCCTTCCGATTCGTCGGTCCCCGCGATGTCCGCTGGATGCATCTCCGACAGTAGGTCAGCGCACCCCGGGACCGCGCCAGACGCTAGAACGGCGTCATGGATCCCGAGGTCCCCGACTTCCGACTCGACGGGCGCGTCGCCATCGTCACCGGCGCGTCGAGCGGCATCGGGCGACGGTTCAGCCAGGTGCTCGCCGCGCAGGGAGCCACCGTGCTCGCCGCCGCCCGCCGGGCCGATCGCCTCGATGAACTGGCGGCGAGCGACGACCGCATCCTGGCGGCCGCCTGCGACGTGGCCGTCGACGACCAGCTGACCGCGCTCGTCGATCGGGCGGTCACCGACCTGGGCCGCCTCGACGTGGTGGTCAACAACGCGGGGACCACCGACGCGGTGACCCCGGCCGAGCACCAGGACCCCGGGCAGTTCCGCGAGGTCGTCGAGGTCAACATGAACGCGTGCTTCGTGCTCGCGTCGACGGCCGCCCGCCAGATGATCGTGCAGGAGGCGGGCGGATCGATCATCAACATCGCCTCCGTCCACGGGTTGGTGGCCGCGGCCCCGAATGCCCAGGCCGCCTATGCCGCGTCGAAGGGCGGCCTGATCAACCTCACCCGCGAGCTGGCGGCCCAGTGGGCCAAGCACCGGATCCGGGTCAACGCGATCGCGCCCGGGTACTTCGAGACCGAGCTCACCGAGGCCATGTTCGTCGGCGAGGACGCTGGTCTGCGCTACATCCGCCGCAACACGCTCCTCGGCCGGCCCGGAGAGCTCGAGGAGCTCGACGGGACGTTGTTGCTCCTCGCCTCGGATGCCGGCACGTACATCACCGGACAGACGATCGCGGTCGACGGCGGTTGGACGGCCCGCTGAGGGCGAGACCGCTCCCGGTCAGGGGTGGAGGCCGGCGCAGCCGCGCAAGGCGTTCCACTCGGTGACCGCGTTCGCGGCCTCGTCGCCCGTCAGGACCTGGGGCACCCGATCGACGATCCGGCCCGGTCGCCACTCGTAGCCCTGCACGTCGTGATCGTCGACCGTGACCAACAGGACGCCCGACTTGGACGCCTCGGCGCTCTGGGCTCCGAAGAGGAAGTTCCCCACGCCGTAATCGACGAACGTGTTGCCGAGCATGCCGGCGCCCTGGACGCGGTGGACGTGGCTCCCGACGATCACATCGGCCCCGGCGTCGGCGAGGATCTGGGCCAGTTCCTGCTGGGACGAGTTGGGGCACGTCTCGGTCTCGGTGCCCCAGTGCAGGAACACCACCACGGTGTCGGCCTCGGCCCGGGCGGTCTGCACCGCCTCCACCAGCCGGTCGACGCGCTTCGCCGAGGCCACCCCGGCGTGGTCGGCGGTGGCGGTCCATGCCTCGATCAGGTCGGCGTCGATGACCTGGGTCGCCGCGATCACCGCGACGCGATGACCACCGACGTCGGCCAGGTAGGGGGCGAACGCCTCGTCGTCGTCGGCACCGATGCCGATGACCATGCCGTCGGCCTGGGCCCGCTTCACCGTCAACGTCTCCTCGAGCCCGGCGGGACCGAAGTCGATGGCGTGGTTGTTGGCGGCCCCGACGACATCGATGCCGCCGGCCCGAAGGGCGTCGAGGATCTTCGGCGGCGCCCGGAAGGTGAACTCCTTGTCGGCCGCCGTCCCGCGGTCGGTGAGGGCGGCTTCGAGGTTGGCGACGGTGAGGTCCGCGCTCCGGAGCACGTCGGCGAACGGGCCCACGAAGTCGACCGGATCGCCGGTCAGGCGATCGGCGAGGGAGTACTCGGCGTTGATGTCACCCACGAACGCGAGCGTGATCGGACCGTGATCCGGGCGGGCCGCCGCGGTGCCCGCGCCGGTGACCGGTGTCGAGGACGGCGAGACCGAGCGGACGAGCTCAGCGGCGACGACGGCCGGGTCGGAGTCCTCGGTCATCCAGGTGACCACGGCGCCGACTACGAGACCGAGGATCAGGGCCACCACGATCACCAGGACCGATCGACGGTCGAGGCGCGGGTAGCGGAGGTCGAGGTGCGCGCCCGGCATGGCTCGAAGGTACCGACGGCCGTGTCGGACGCGGTGGCATCTCACACGCCGGGAGCGTCGTCCCCCTCGCCGTCCGGGGTGGGCGGCGACGGTGGAGCAGGCGGCGGCGCAGCATCCGACGGCGCGACATCCGGTGGCGCCGCCTGCGGCGTCGGCGACTCGGCCGCCCCGGCCTCGAGCCCGGCCCGCAGCTGGTCGAGATCGGCGGTGGCGCCCAGGTCGAGCGCAGCCAGTTCACTCCGGGCCTCGGCGATGAGGCGGACACGGGTGCGAACCGCCTCGAGCTCGGCCTCCCCATTGGTGACGTCCGGGCCGCGCAGGGCGATCATGCTTCCCACGGTGGCCTCGATCGCCTCCACGGTGCCGCCCACCGCTTCGATCTGGGCCTCGCGTTGCCCCTTCGGGAGGGCGGCGGCGGCCACCAGCCGATCGTCGGTGGCCAGGGCCTGCTGCTCCAGTTGGTGACGCACATCGGTCAACGACGGATCGTCGAGCGCGGTGTTGGCCCGGACCGCTTCCATGGCGTCGCGCAGGCGCCGGTGCAGCCGCGCCTCGGGGGAGTGGGCGCCGGCCCATGCCTTGGGGGCGTTCGTCGGCACTCCGGGAATGACGTGGTTCGCATCGGAGAAGTCCTGGGCGTTGCGCAGCGCGATGTAGGCGAGGGTGCCGATCGCCACGAACAACACGGCGAGGATGAACCCAATCATCGGCCGCCTCCTGACGACTGGTAGAGCGCGAACAGCACACCGACGACGATCAACGCGACGATCACCGCGATGGTGATCTTGATCACACTGTACGGCCGCTGTCCGTGGACCTCGCCGGTGACGCCGTTGATGAAGACCTGGAACGGCTTCTGCTGGTAGATCACGGTGAGGAGCCAGATCGGCAGCAGCAGGTGCTTGAAGGTGAGCGAGTCGTAGCGGACCGACATCGACGAGATGCGCTGCTGGTCCCCGCCGATGTCACGGCGCACTGTGTCGCGCACCTCGGATTCGATGCGGCTCTTGGCCGGCGGGAAGCTCTGCTCGACATCGAGGTCGTAGGTGCGACACAGATGGCCGGCGATGTACTCGGCGCTGAACGGCAACGCCTGCTGGGTGGGCCAGGGCTCGAGCGCTTGCACGTGCTTGGTCTCGAACCCGGTGTTGGCCAGCACCGGGATGTCGTCGAAGCTGTTCCGCACGGTGCCGGACCGGAAGCTCCATCGGGTCCGGACCTCGGTGTGGCGATTCTCACCGCTGCCGACGGTGACGGTGTAGTTGTCGCCCCGCTGGCCCCGATAGTCGGTGGTGGTGATGGCGTCATAGGTGAAGTACGCGGCGTAGATGCTGGTGAACGAGCCGGTGGTGCTGTACTTCTTGAACTCGTTCGGGGCGAACCACCGGCTGTTGATCCACTTCTGGATGGCGGCCTCGGCGGTGTCGTCGGCGACCTTGAACGGCAGCAGGCCGTCGACGGCGAGCCGGGACGGCGCGTTCTGGATGTCGTCGCGCTGGATGGGGGTGGCGCAGTACGGGCACCGCACCGCGGTGAGGCTGCCGCGGAAGGTGGTGTGGCCACCGCAGTTCTGGCACACGACCTCCTTCTCGGCGTCGGGACCGAGGAACTCGCTGGTCCGGGCGAGTGCACCGCTGTGGATGGCGGCGATGGCGCCGCGGAAGTCCTGTTCCTCGACCGCCCGACCGCTGTCCTCGATGATGTCCTGGAGGTTGCCGCAGTTCGGGCACTTCAGCTTCTGCTCACGGATGGCGAACTCCAGCTCACCCCCGCACTGCGAACACGGGTAGGTGCGGGTCCGCTCCGTCTGGTGGATCAGCGCCCGGCGGGAGACCTCCTCGATCGCGGCGTCGTCGCCGTCGGCGAGGTCGTCGGCGACCTCGGGGTCCTCGTCGGGGAGCGGTGGCGGCCCGGACTCGGGGTCGGTGTCGGGCAGGGGCGGTGGTGGGGCCGTCGCGGCCTCGTCGGGCAACGGCGGCGGGCCTTCCGCCGCCGGGGGCGGTGGTGGCGGAGGGGGAGGTGTTCCCGGGTCGTCGCTCTCGTCCATCGCGCTCAGGCGTCACCATCGGGCGCATCGGGCGCGGGTGGGGGTGGCGGCGGTGGGGCGCTGGCGCTGGGCGGCATGGGCGGTGGGGCGGCGAAGAGGGGCGCCAACTCGGCCACGGTGTTGGCCGCGACCCAACCCGTCATCCCCGTGGTCCACACCAGGGTCGACGGGGTCACCTGACCGCTGGCGACCCCGGCCTGGATCTGGGCCACGGAGTACGGCCCACCCGGCTGGCCACCCATGTCGACGTGGTAGAGGGTCTGACCCGGCAGGGGCGGAGGAGCGCCCCCGGGAGCGGCGGCCGCCTGGCCCGGCTGCATCGCCGTGCCCATCGTGTTGGCCATCTGGCCCGCCATGGCGATGCCCATGCCCATCTGCATGGCATCGCCCATCGCCGAGCCACCGGGGTTCTCGGCCGCGGCGAGCATCGCATCGGCGGCCCGGACCTGCTGGAGCCGCTGGACGTCGCCGACGTTGTGGGCGTACCCGCCGGCCTCGACGCCGCGAGCCACGCCGCGGGTCATGGCCTGGGTGATCTCGTCGGGCAGGGAGATGTTCATCGTGACGGACGTGATCTCGAGGCCGAACTCGTCGTCGACCCGATCCTGCACGAACTGGCGGAGCTTCTCCGACAGCTGGACCTGTTGGCCCTGGAGATCGATGGCGCCGAGACCGGTGTCCATGATCATGTCGCTGAACGCCAGCGTGATGACCCGACGGAGCAACTCGGTGATCTCCTCCGCCTCCACCGCGGAATCGGTGCCGATGACCTCGCGGAGGAAGATCTCCGGGTCGGCGATGCGCACCACGCACAGCCCGTTGGCCCGGACCTGCACCATCTTGAAGTCGGGGTCGCGAACCGTGACGGGTTGCGGCGTCCCCCAGCGCAGGTCGGTGACCTGGCGCATGTTGAGGAAGTACACCTCGCTGCGGAACGGGCTGTTGAAGCCGTGCTTCCACCCCTGCAGGGTGCTGAGCACCGGCAGGTTCTCGCTGGTCAGCTCGTAGTTGCCCGGCGTGAAGACGTCGGCGATCTGGCCGCGGTACACGAACACCGCCTGTTGGCCTTCGCGGACGATGAGCTGGGCGCCGTTCTTGATCTCGTTCTGGTAGCGCGGGAAGCGCCAGGCCAGCGTCGAGCGGCTGTCGTCGAGCCACTCGATGATGTCGACCAGCTCACCCTTGAGCTTGTTGATCAGTCCCACGGCTTGTCGCTCCTGCGCTCGGCTCACATCTCGACGGCGACCGGTCACCGGTACCCACCGCCGCCCGACGGAGCGTATTGGATCGGCCGGGTGAGTGGTGTCGGGCTCCCGGATGTCGGATTCGGGACCAGGGGCGGGCTCGACCCGCTACCTTCGGACCCGGCGCCGCTGTGCCTCGGCGTCGAAGGGAGATGGATGACACGAGCCTGGCCGGAACTGATCGATGACGCCGTCGAGTTGCGCCACGAGTTCCACCGCCACCCCGAGCTGACCTGGTCAGAGCATCAGACTGCGAGCGCGGTGCGGGCCCGGCTCGACGCGGCCGACATCCCATGGCGCCCCTGCGCCGGGACCGGCACCGTCGCCACTCTGGGGAGCGACCTCGGCGGACGGCACGTCGCGCTGCGCGCCGACATGGACGCCATGCCCGTGACCGAGGCCACGGGGGTGCCGTACGCGTCGCAGACCCCTGGCGTCATGCACGCCTGCGGCCACGACGGCCACATGGCGACGCTCATGGCCGCCGCGTGGTGGGTCCGGGCCCACCACGACGACCTGCCGGGCCCGGTGTCGCTCCTGTTCCAGCCGGCTGAGGAGGGTGGGCACGGCGCCAAGCGCATGATCGAGGACGGCGCCCTCGACGGCGTCGACGTGATCTTCGGTTGGCACAACTGGCCGGCGATCCCGTTCGGGTCCGCCGTCTGTCCCGACGGGCCGGTGATGTCGGCCAACGGAACCTTCGAGATCGAGGTCGTCGGCGCCGGTGGCCACGCCAGCCAACCGGAGGCGTGCCGCGATCCCGTCCTGGCCGCGTCGGCCATCACCGTGGCCCTCCAGCAGGTGGTGTCCCGCCGGACCGCACCGCAGCGCGCCGCGGTCGTCGCGGTCACGTCGATCGAGGCCCACAGCACGCCCACCGTGACCCCGGACCGCGCCGTGCTGGCCGGCAGCATCCGGGTGTCCGACACCGCGCAGCGCGACGAGGTGTTCCGCCTGGTCGGCGAGGTGGCCGCCGCGACGGCGCGGGCCCACGACGTCGAGGCCCACACGACCACCACCACCCGCTACGACGCCACCGTGAACCACCCCGGTCCCGCGTCCGAGCTGCGTCGCGCCCTCGAGCAGCGCCTCGGGGTGTCCTGGCTGAGCACCGAGACCCTGGTGCCGGTGATGGCGTCGGAGGACTTCAGCTACTACCTCGGCCAGATCCCGGGGGCCTTCGCCCTGGTGGGTGCGGGCGACGGCCCTGACCACCGCGAGCCGTGTCACAGCGCCCGCTACGACTTCAACGACCGCCTCATCGCCCCCGTCGCCGACGTGTTCACCAGCCTCGTCGGTACGCCAACCACCGGCTGACCGCTCGCGCCCAGCCCCCGACCAGAGGAGACCATCATGGACATGACGCCGTTCGAGACCCACGAGTCCGAGATCCGCGGCTACTGCCGGGCCTACCCGACAGTGTTCGAGTCGGCGTCCAACGCCCGCATGGTCGACGAGGACGGCACGTCGTACATCGACTTCTTCGCCGGCGCCGGCGTCCTCAACTTCGGGCACAACGACCCGCGGATGAAGCGGGCGATGATCGCCTTCCTCGAAGCCGACGGCGTCGCCCACAGTCTCGACACCTACACCACCACCAAGCGCACGTTCGTGGAGCGCTTCGCCGAGGTCATCCTCGAGCCCCGCGACATGGACCACAAGATGCAGTTCATGGGCCCCACCGGCACCAACGCCGTCGAGGCGTCCCTCAAGCTCGCTCGCCTCGCCACCGGTCGGTCACACGTCGTCGCCTTCAGCCACGGATTCCACGGCATGACCCTCGGCTCGCTGGCCCTCACCTCCAACCAGGCCTTCCGGCAGTGGGCCGGGGTGCCGCTCGACAACGTGGTGCGACTGCCCAACATCGCTGCGCCGGGCGGTGGCCTCGAAGCGCTCGATGCCTACCGGGCCGCGCTGGGTGACAGCTCGAGCGGGATGCTCCCACCGGCGGCCTTCATGGTCGAGGTCATCCAGGCCGAGGGGGGCGTCTACTGCGCCACCGAGGAGTGGCTCCACGCGGTGGAGGACCTCGCCCACGACGTGGGGGCGCTGTTCATCATCGACGACATCCAAGCCGGCTGCGGTCGCACCGGTTCGTACTTCAGCTTCGACGGCATGGGGCTCGACCCCGACATCGTCACCCTCGCCAAGGGCCTCGGTGGGTTCGGCACTCCCATCGCCATGAACCTGAACAAGCCCGAGGTCGACGCCCACTGGTCCCCCGGCGCCCACACCGGCACCTTCCGGGGACAAGGCCTGTCGTTCGTGGCCGGCACCGAGGCGCTGACGTACTTCACCGACGACAACCTGATGCACGACGTGGCCCGCAAGGGCGAGCAGATGCGCCAGCGTCTCGTCGACATCGCCGAGCAGCACCCGGGACGCGACTGGGAGGTCCGGGGACGCGGCATGATGCAGGCGCTCGACATCCTCGACGGCACCATGGCCAAGGCGGTGCAGACGGCGGCGTTCGAGAACGGCCTGCTCATCGGGCCCTGCGGTTCGGGCGGCCGGGTGCTGAAGCTGATCCCTCCGCTCACCGTCCCCGACGACGACCTCGCCGAGGGCCTCGACATCCTCGAGAAGGCGATCTCGGCGGTGGTGTCGGCGTGAGGGCCCGCGACGACATGACGTTCCCCCACGAGGAGTACGAACGTCGCATCGGTGAGCTCCGCCAGCGCATGGAGGAGCGGTTGCTCGACGCGGTGGTGATCACCGATCCCGAGAACCTGATGTACCTGACCGACTACCAGACCACCGGGTACTCGTTCTTCCAGGCGCTGGTGGTCCCGCTCGAGAGCGAGCCGTTCATGATCACCCGGGCGATGGAGGACTCCAACGTCATCGAGCGCACCTGGGTCGAGAAGTCACGTCCGTATCCCGACACCGGCGACGCCATCCAGCAGCTGATCACCAGCCTCAAGGAGTTCGGGCTGTCCACCGGCCACGTCGGCTACGAGCGCAACAGCTACTTCTTCCCCGCCTACCAGCAGGACCGGGTCCACACCAGCTTCGATCACGGAGTGCTCATGGACTGCTTCGGCATCGTCGAGGCCGGCCGGGCCCGGAAGTCGGCGGTCGAGATCGATCTCATGCGCAAGGCCGCGGTCGCCACCCAGGCCGGCATGCGGGCCGGGCTCGCCGCCGTCGGCGCGGGGGTGAACGAGAACGAGATCGCCGCCGAGATCGCCTCCGCCATGTTCCGGGCCGGCGGCGAGGCGCCGGCGGTCATGCCCTACGTGACCTCCGGACCGCGCTCGATGATCGGTCACGCCACGTGGGAGGGCCGCGAGGTCCGGCCCGGCGAGCACGTCTTCCTCGAGGTCGGAGGCTGCATCCGCCGCTACCACACCGCGATGATGCGCACCGCCGTGGTGGGCGAGAAGTCCGACTCGATGGCCCGGGCCGAATCGCTCATGCAGTACGCGCTGTCGGAGCTGAAGTCGATGATGCGTCCGGGCATGACGGTCTCCGACGCCGACAGCATCGTGCGGAACATCATCAGCGAGAACGACGTGGGGGCGCGACTCGTCACCCGGTCGGGCTACTCGATCGGCATCGCCTTCCCGCCCAGCTGGGACGAGGGGTACATCCTCAGCCTCAATCCGGGCGACTTCACCGTGCTGGAGGAGGGGATGACCTTCCACGTGATCCCCTGGATGTGGGGCGTCGACGGCGACAAGACCGTCGGCATCTCCGACACCATCCGCATCACCGAGACGGGCTGCGAATCGTTCTTCGAGCTGCCGATGGACTTCACCGAGGTCGATGCCGGCGGCCTGGCCGCGGTTCCCGAGCCGCCCGACGACACCGCCGACACCGCCGCCGACGACGACGCCGACAACGCCGCCGTCGACCTCCGCTGACCCGACCGATCTCGACCACGAGGACCTCATGCTCACCGTCATCGACCCGACCACCGGCACCGTCGTGGAGGAGATCGACTCCTTCGATCGGGCCAGCACGACCGACGCCATCGGACGCGCCGCCGCGGCGTTCGACGAATGGCGGAAACGGTCGTTCGCCGACCGAGCCAACGTGTTGAACGCCGTGGCCACCCGCATGCGCGACGAGGTCGACCAACTCGCCCCGCTCATGACCGAGGAGATGGGCAAGCCGATCAAGGAGTCGAGGGGCGAGGTGCTGAAGGCCGCGTGGGCGGCCGAGCACTACGCCGAGCACGCCGAGGCCTACCTGGCCGATGAGGTCATCGCCTCCGATGCCACCCGCAGCTACGTGCAGTACCTACCGCTCGGCCCGGTGCTCGGCATCCTGCCCTGGAACGCCCCGTTCTGGCTCGCGTTCCGCTTCTGCGCCCCGGCTCTCATGGCCGGCAACACCTGCCTGATGAAGCACGACCCTCACGTTCCCAACTGTGCACGCGCCATCGCCGACCTCTTCGACGAGTCGGTCGGGGCTCCCCCGTCGATCATGCAGGCACTTCTGGTCGAGAACGCCGAGGTCGAAGCCGCCATCCGCGACCCTCGGGTGCGGGCCGTGTCGTTCACCGGATCGGACCGCGCCGGCGCCGTCGTCGCCTCGATCGCCGCCTCCGAGATCAAGCCGGCCGTGCTCGAGCTCGGCGGGTCGGACCCGTGCATCGTCCTCGCCGACGCCGACCTCGACGCCGCCGTCCCCGCCATCGCCACGTCGCGCATCATCAACGCGGGCCAGTCGTGCATCGCGGCGAAGCGGATCCTGGTCGAGGAATCCATCCACGACGAATTCGTCGACCGCCTCGAAGCCCGCCTCCGGGAGCTGGTCATGGGCGATCCCCGGGAGGAGTCCACCGACGTCGGGCCACTGGCCCGCGCCGACCTCCGCGACGCGCTGCACCGTCAGGTGCGAGCCACCGTCGAGGCGGGAGCGACGTGCCGCCTGGGTGGTGAGATCCCCGAGGGCGACGGGTTCTTCTACCCCGTGACCCTGCTCACCGGCGTCACCAACGAGATGACGGCGTGTGCCGAGGAGACGTTCGGGCCGGTCGCCGTGGTGCTCTCGGTCGCCTCGGCGGAGGAGGCGCTCACCCTCGCCAACGACACCCGCGTACGGGCTCGCGGCCAGCGTGTGGACGTCAACCGAGCGGGGCGAAGCGATGGCCACCGACATCGAAGCCGGGCAGGTCGTCGTCAACGGCATCGTCAAGACCGACCCCCGTCTGCCCAGCGGCGGCATCAAGCGGTCGGGCTACGGACGGGAGCTCGGCCCCCACGGCATCCACGAATTCGTCAACGCCCAGCAGGTCTGGGTGGGACCGGTCGCCGGTTGAGCCGGGCCCTCAGTCGCCCAGCGCCGCCTCCACCGCGGCGAGCAGGTCGGCCGGGCGCATGGGGCTGTGGATCACGATGCAACCCTCGTAGTCCTCGGGCCGTCGCTCCGCGATGCGGGCCGGGACCTCGACGATGAGGGGCGTGCCGGGGAGTCGGCGGCGGTGAGCGATGAGCATCTCCCGGTTGCGATGGTCACCCGGGTGCAGCGCGTGGACCACCACATCGGCCTCCGCCGCCGCCTGGCAGCCCTCGCCGGCCACCATCGGGCAGCGCTCGTCGGCGCCGGCCGGTCCCGGGCACGCCGTCGCGGCGTAGCCCGCGCTGGTGAGCAGCTCGCTGAGGGCCTGGCGGTGGCTCCAGGTCGCCGCCTCGATGACGACACGGCGACCAGGTGTCTCCCCCCAGCCCGGTTGTCGGATGAGCTCGGGCATGGTCCAACCGTCCCCGACCGGGCCGGTTCGAGCCAGGGTCGAAGGTCCCGTTCTGGGCTGACGGTCGGGGCCCCGAACCGCCGTCGGCGTCAGGTGAGCTCGACGGCCGCCCCGGCGAACTGCGAGTTGTAGAGGCGGGCGTAGGGTCCCTCCCGGCTCAACAGGTCGACGTGGTTGCCCTGCTCGACGATCTGGCCGTGCTCCATCACCAGGATCGTGTCGGCGCCGCGGATCGTCGAGAGCCGGTGGGCGATCACGAAGCTCGTCCGGTTGGCCCGCAAGGCGTTCATCGCTTCCTGGATCAGCATCTCGGTGCGGGTGTCCACCGAGGAGGTGGCCTCGTCGAGGATGAGGATGGAGGGGTCGGCGAGGAAGGCACGGGCGATGGTCAGCAACTGCTTCTCCCCGGCCGAGATGTTGTCGCCCTCCTCGTTGATGAGGGTGTCGTAGCCGTCGGGCAACGTGTGCACGAAGCGGTCGACGTAGGTCACCCGGGCCGCCTCGTGGATCTCCTCCTCGGTGGCCCCGGGGCGACCGTAGGCGATGTTGTCGCGGATGGTGCCGCCGAACAGCCAGGTGTCCTGGAGCACCATGCCGACCTTCGAGCGCAGCTCGGCCCGCGGGAACGATGCGATGTCGCGCCCGTCGAGGCTGATGGTGCCCGAGTCCAGGTCGTAGAACCGCATGATGAGATTCACGAGGGTGGTCTTCCCCGCGCCGGTGGGTCCCACGATGGCGACCGTCTGTCCGGGTTCGGCCACCACGGAGAGGCCCTCGATCAGCGGGTTGTCCGGGTCGTAGGAGAAGGACACGTCGTCGAACACGATGCGACCGCGAACAGGTGGCGGATCGACCGTGGGATCCTGCTCCTCGCTCTGCTCGTCGGCGTCGAGGAACTCGAGCACTCGTTCGAGCGAGGCGATGCCCGACTGGAACACGGTGGCCATCGAGGCCAGGTGGGTGAGCGGCTGGGAGAACTGCCGGGCGTACTGGATGAACGCCTGCATGTCGCCGACGGTGATGGCACCCGATGCGATGCGGAGCCCGCCCACCACCGCGATGATGGCGTACTGCAGGTTGCCCATGAACAACATGGCGGGCTGGATGAGGCTGACCGTGAACTGGGCGCCGAAGCTGGCCTCGAACAGTTCGTCGTTCGTCTCGCGGAACCGCTCCTCGACCTCGCGCTGGCGCCCGAAGCTCTTGACGATGGCGTGACCGGTGAAGGCCTCCTCGACCTGGGCGTTGAGCTCACCGGTGTGCATCCACTGGGCCATGAACCGCGGGCGGGCCCGGCTGCTGATGACCTTCATCAACCACAGCGACGCCGGCACCGTCACCAGGGTCACCACGGCGAGCAGGGGGGAGATGGTGAGCATCATGACCACCACGCCGACCAGCGTCAGCGTGGACACGAGGATCTGGCTGATGGTCTGCTGCAGGCTCTGGGCGAGGTTGTCGATGTCGTTGGTCACCCGGCTGAGCAGGTCGCCGCGGGGCTGGCTGTCGACGTAGGCGAGGGGCAACCGGTTGAGCTTGGTCTCGACCGCCGTGCGCAGTGACTGCATCGATCGCTGGACCACGCCGGCGAGGATGTAGGCCTGCGAGTACGACAGGGCCATCGAGCCGAGGTACAGCGCGGCGACCAGGGTCAGCTTCCGGTGCAGTGCGCCGAAGTCGATCCCCCCGCCTCCGATCACCCCCCGGAAGATGACGTCGGTGGCCTGGCCCAGCAGCTTGGGTCCGACCACCACCAGTGCCACGCTGACGAAGGTCAGCCCCAGCACGGCGACCAGTCGTAGCCGCTCGGTGGAGAGCAGGCCCCACAGGCGCCGAAGGGCCAGACCGAAGTCCTCGGTCGACTCCGCCGGCATGCCGATGGAACCACCCATGCCGCTGCCCCGGCGACGTTCGGTGGGCGTGCCCGCGGCTTCGAGGATGCGCCGCTTCTCCTCCTTCGACGTCACGCGGTGCCCTCCCGGAGGCTCCGCCCCCGGACCCCAGCCCGGGCGGCTCGCTGGCGCTCCCACGCCCGGCAGCACTCGCTGACGCTCACGCTGCGTCCTTCCCCGTCTGGGAATCGACGATCTCGGCGTAGGTCGGGCAGCTGCCGAGCAGCTGCTCGTGGGTGCCGTGGCCGACGATGTCACCGTCCTCGAGCACGATGATCTGATCGGCACCGACGATGGTCGACACCCGCTGGGCCACGATGAGGGTGGCGGCCTGGGTGATGTGCGGCGCCAGCGCAGCCCGCAGCCGCGCATCGGTGGCCAGGTCGAGGGCGGAGAACGAGTCGTCGAAGACGTAGATCTCCGGTTTGACGACCAGGGCTCGGGCGATCGACAGCCGTTGGCGCTGACCGCCCGACACGCTGGTGCCCCCCTGGGCGATCTCGCTGTCGAGGCCGTGGGGCATGGCGCGCACGAAGTCGGCGGCCTGGGCGATCTCCAGCGCCTCCCACATCTCCTCGTCGGTGGCCGACGGTCGGCCGTAGCGGAGGTTGGAGGCCACCGTGCCCGAGAACAGGTAGGGCTTCTGGGGGATGTAGCCGACCTTGCTCCACAGCAGGTCGAGGTCGATGTCGCGCACGTCGACGCCATCGACGAGGACCGAGCCGGCCGTGGCGTCGAACAGGCGAGGCACGAGGTTGACCAAGGTGGACTTGCCGGCCCCCGTGCTGCCGATGACCGCGGTGATCGTGCCGGCGGCGACCCGGAACGAGATGTCGCGCAGCACGGCGTCGTCGGCACCCGGGTAGCGGAACTCGACGTGGCGGAACTCCAGGGATCCGTGCTCGGAGACCTCGGTGACCGCGGCTGGCGGCTGGCGCACGGAGGTCTCGGTGTCGAGCACCTCCTCGATCCGCTCGGCGGCGACGGCGGCCCGGGGAATCATCGAGACCATGAAGGTAGCCATCACCACCGCCATCAGGATCTGGATCAGGTAGCTGAGATAGGCGATGAGCGATCCGAGCTGGAGATCGCCGGTGGCGATGCGATCGGCTCCGACCCACAGCACCCCGATGCTGGAGATGTTGATGATGAACATCACCGTGGGGAACATGGCGGCCATGAGCCGGCCGGTCCGGAGGGACACCTCGGTGAGCTCGTCGTTGGCCTGCTCGAAGCGAGCCACCTCCTCCGGCTCGCGCACGAAGGCCCGCACGACCCGGATGCCGGTGATCTGCTCCCGCAGGACCCGGTTGACCCGGTCGATGCGCTCCTGCATCGCCTGGAAGGCGGGGACCATCTTGCGCACGACGTTGCCGAGGATCAGCACCGCCAACGGCATGGACACGAACACGACGACGGAGAGACCGACGTCCTCGCGCATGGCCATGATCACCCCGATGACCATGGTGAGCGGGGCCGCGATCATCATCGTGCACGCGGTGACGACCATGATCTGGACCTGCTGGACGTCGTTGGTGATCCGTGTGATCAGCGACGGAGCCCCGAAGTGGCCGACCTCCTCGGCCGAGTAGCCGATCACCTGGTGGAACAGGTCTCGGCGGATGTCTCGGCCGAAGCTCATCGCCGCCCGAGCACCGAACCAGGTGGCGCCCACCGCGAACACGCCCTGGATCAAGGTGAAGCCGAGCATCACCAGGCCGGTCCGGCGGATGTAGGCGTTGTCGCCCGGCAGCACCCCCTTGTCGATGATGTCGGCGCTCAGCGTCGGGAGCGTGAGGGACGCGAAGGTCTGGATCGCCTGGAGCACGACGACGATGCCGAGCAGCTTCCCGTACGGCCCGAGGTGGGAGCGGAGCAGCCGTCGCAGGCTCACCGGTGATCCTCGATGCCGCGCAGCAGGAGTCCGACGATCTGGGTGGGCGTCATCGGCTCGGGGGCCATGATCGGATGCGTCGTCGAGAGGGTGAGGGCCCGCAGCACCCGAGCCGCCTCCAGTGGATCGACGCGGAGGCGGTCGCGCTCGGGCTCGAACAGGGCGACCAGCGGCAGGCTGTCGGCCAGCGGTCGGGTCGCCCGCTCCCGCAGCCGGGGTCCCAGGTTGGACAGCAACCGCCAGATGTGGACGATCCGTTCCGCCACGATCTCGGTGGCGGCCACCAGCCGGTCCTCGAAGTCGAGGTCGGGGTCGATGGCGCCGATGGCGTCATCGAACGCGGTCGTGTCCAGGGTGGCGTCGAGCACCGCGGTGAGCAGGGCGTCCTTGTCGGGGAAGACCCCGAAGATCGTTCCCTCCGCGATTCCTGCGGCATCGGCGATCCGGCGGGTGGTGATCGCCTCGCCGTGCTCGAGGACGAGCGGCAGTGCGGCCTCGATGATCGACGAGCGGCGCTCGTCGGGTGGGAGGGCAGACGAGCGCCTCGAATGGGGCGACACGGTACGAACCATCCGCCGGATCCTAACCCGAGTGAGCACTCACTCAGTCAATTCGGGACCCCGGAGAACGCCGCCGTTCGACCGGAGGTCAGCGCGCCGTGGTCAGCGGCGTTCGAAGTAGGTGCGCCAGTTCTCGGCCGCCTTGCGCAGGTCGGGGTCGGCCTGGAACTTCGGCTCGAACTTCTTCCACGCCTCCTCGCGCTTGGCCGGGATGTACTCCGACGGCCAGTAGCCCTCGTGCGGCCGGTAGTCCCGGAGCACCCGCCGGGCCACGGTGGCGATGTGGACCTCGTCCACGCCGTCAGCGATGCCCATCGTCGGGGCGGCGGCATACATGTCCTGCAGCGGGGTCAGGTCGGTGGTACCGAGCGCGCCGTGGATGTGCAGGGCATTGAACGACACCTCGCGCAGGACCTTGGCCATGGTGAACTTCACCGCCGCGATGTCGGTGCGCGTCTCCTGCGTGCTGCTGTTGTCGATCTTCCACGCCGTCTCCAGCACGTACAGACGCAGCATGTTGATCGAGGCGTACGACTCGGCGATCTTCTCCTGCACCATCTGGTGGTCGGCGACGATCTTGCCGTGCGACTCCCGCGACAACGCCCGCTCGCACATCATGTCGAAGGCCAGCTTGCACTGGGCGATCGTGCGCATGGCGTGGTGGATGCGGCCCCCGCCCAACCGCTTCTGGGCCAGCACCTTGGCGCCGTCCTCGGGGCCGAGGAGATGATCGAGCGGCACCCGGACATCGGTGTACTTGATGTGGTTGTGGTTGCGGGGCTGGGGCATGATCTCGACGCCGGGGGTGTCGCGCGGCACGACGAACATGCCGTTCGTGCACATGACGAAGAGGATGTCGGCGACCCGGCCCGCGCTGGTGAACCACTTCTCGCCGTTGATCACCCACTCGTCGCCGTCGCGCATGGCGTGGGTCCGGAACAGGTTCGGATCCGATCCGCCCTGCGGCTCGGTCATCGAGTACGCCGAGAAGATCTCCTGGTTGATCAGCGGCTCCAGCCAGCGCTTCTTCTGCTCCTCGGTGCCGTAGGCGGCGAGCATCTCCATGTTGCCGGTGTCCGGTGCCGCGGCGCCGAAGAGTTGGGGCGCCGCCGGGTAGCGACCGAGGATCTCGTTGACGAGCGCCAGCTTGAGCTGCCCGTAGCCCGGTCCGCCCAGCTCCTCGTCGAGGAACAGCGCCCACAGGCCCTGATCCTTGACCTGCTGTTGCAGCCCCCGCACCAGCTCCTTGACCTTGGGGTCGGGAAGGCGCACCGCGTGGGGGAAGATGTGCCCCAGCGGTTCGACCTCGTCCTCGCAGAAGCGCTGGATCCAGTCCAGCTTCTCTTGCCACTCCGGTTCAGTCTGGAAGTCCCATGCCATGCCGGGGATCCTAAGGGTGGGCGTCGAGCACGCGCTCGACCGATCACCCGAACCGCCACCGGCCCGTCTCCCGGAACCCCTCCCGGCCGGCCCATCCGGCGGCTCGCCACGCCAGCACGGTGGTCGGAGCGATCGTCGTCAAGGGGCCGTACTCCTCCGTCGTGTAGTTCCAGTCGTACTTGTCGTTGTAGGCCTCGTACAGGTGCGGCGCGCTCGTGGAGCCGGCGGCGGTTCCCTCGACGATCACGACGTCGACACCGCTCTCGAGATGAACGGTGACCGTGCCCACCTGCTCGAGTTGTCGGGCGATCACGGGGCTCCCGATGCTCAGGTGCAACCGCTGGTCACCCCAGACTCCCCACACGGGCCGCGGATGGGGGTGTGCCCCGCCCGATGCGACGACCCAGTAGACGCCCGACCGGACGAGCTCGCCCTCGACCCAGGTCCAGTCCAGCGGCGACGCTTCGCTCGGCGTCCCGTACATCGTCAGGCGCTCGGGTTCAGGTTCCATACCAGCCCAGCCCCTGCGGCTCGCCCCCATCGCACACGTGCCCACGGTATGCGGAATGGAGGTATGCGGAATGGAGTAGCCCTCCGCTGCGACCTCAGTCGCGATTCGGCGACTGCCCCTCGGTCCGATCGATCCGGATGAACGAGACCTTTCCGTCCGCTTCCAGGACGGCCGAGCCGATGTGCTCGACGCGAGCGATGCCGGCGTTGCGCGCTTCGTCGAGCAGATCATCGACCGTGAAGCGATGGATGCGGAGCATCTCGAGATCGATCTGACCGTTCTCGACGAGGACGGCGGGGCGCGACTCGAGTACGCCGGCCACATCGGAGCGCCGGAAGCTCAGGTAGCTCGACCCGACTGTCCACAGCAGGATGGTGGCGACGGCGAGCGCGCCCCCGGTCACTGACATGTCCTCCTCCGTCACCCCCTGCTGGATCAGATCACCCATCACCATCAGGATGATCAGCTCGAACGGTGTCATCTCGGCCAGCTCCCGCTTGCCGCTGACGCGCAGCAGGAACCACAGCAGCCAGAAGATGACACTGGCGCGCACGACGATCTCCATCAGGGCAGCTCCCAGATCCGGTAGTCGACGGTCAGCGGTCGGAGCCCCTCGATCACCACCGTCGACGATCCGTCCCGCCAGCCGCGGGCGTTCGGTTGGAGTCGGGCATCGAACGACACGGTCAGCGATCGCGCACCCAACGGCGGTTCGAAGGTCCACACCAGTTCGTCGGCGTCGACCCACGTCGAGGCGGGATCCGGGTCGAGGCCGTTCTCGTCGAAGTCGTCGAAGAACGCCGCAGACGACCGGATCTCGATCGACGGGGGCAACGCCTCGCCGTCGGTGCGGGTGAGGCGCAGCTGCCAGTTCGAGGGCAGACCACCGCGAGAGATCGACGGGTACGAGACGGTCAGGGTGAAGGGGGGAGCGGTCGCCGAGGCCGATGACTGCCGGTAGCCGAGCAGACCGAGGAGCCCGGCCGCGACGAAGACGCCCGTGATCACGATGCCGATTCGACGCGCCAATCGGTCCCGGCGCGCCGCTTCGACCGACTGCGTGTGGGTGTCACGTACCGTGTCGGACGGACTCCTCATCGAATCGAGACGATTCATCGGCCCCCCGGGGCTCGGTCATGGTCGATGGCGCGTTCAGGCGTCGATCTCGATACCCCTGGGCGGCCGGAATCATGCCGTCGTCCGGACCGGATCACGGTCGGGAACATCACCCCGTCGCACGCACGAGATCGTCGATCGTCCCCCGGAGGTACTCGGCGTCGGCGACGGCGTTCGCATGCCAGTCGTTGTTGAAGTAGCCGTAGACATCGCAGCCGTCGTCGAGCCAGCCGGCGAGACGCTCGGCCACGGGCCGCAACCGTCGGCCGGTGTAGCGGCCCTGGTACGGCGCCTCGAGCGCGGCTGGTCCATGGAAGCGGACGTACGTCCAGTTTGCAGTGCGCTCCCAGGGATGGTCAGCGAGCAGGTCGTGGATGCAGAGCGCCACCTGATGGGCGGCGGTAGGACCAACCGGAACAGCCGACCCGCAGTGACCCGGTCACCGGTTGACCCTCCGGTCACGTGGCGCGGGAGACGCTCGAGACATCGTGACCGGGGCAGGTCAGAGGCCGAGCAGGTCGCGGGTCTTGTCGATGGCCGTGGCCCACGGCCCCGCCACCAGTTGTGCCGTCGCCGTACCGGGCACGAGGGGATGTGGGTGGGTGGGCACCAAGCCCTTGGCCTCGTCGACGATCGTGCCGACCGTGTTGCGCAGGTCGGCGCTGGTGGCATCTCGGAGGCTTTCGAAGACGCCGCCCTCCTCCTCGTCGACGTGGTGGCGCACCGATTCGATGAGTTCGCCGAGCGTGGCGGTGTGCTCCGACGATCCGGGCTCCTGCTTCTCGAGGTCGGCCAGTAGCCGTTTGGCTTCGCTGTGCTCCTCGATGGCGTGGTCGGCCAGGTCGCCGCCACCGTCGACCTTGACGCGGATCAACGGGTAGACGAACTGTTCCTCGACCGCGGCATGCACCGAGAGGTCGTGCACGATCTGCCGGGTGAGCTCGTGGATCGTCTCGGCCTTCTCGGCGATCTGCACACGGCGGAACAGCTCATTGACTGCATCGTGGTCATCAGAGAGCAGCTGGATCACGTCCATCGAAGGGTCTCCTCTGTAGTCGGGGGGTTGGGTCACGTGGTCATACCCAACCGACACGGAGAAAGACGTCGGGCTGGTGCGCGTGTTCTGGAGAGGTCGCGTGCCCGGGGTGGGGCTCGAACCCACATGCCCCCGAATGGGAGCTGAGGGGTTCAAGACGCTCATCGGCCATGAGCGTTCGTTGGCACCTCGTTGGCAAGCTCGGCGGTCGAAGCTGCGATTGCGTCGGCCGTGTCCAGGATTGTTGAGATACCCGACCGACCCATCCCCGTTCGGCACTTCGTGGCAGTGCCCCGGGCCGATGTGCCCCGCGTGATCTCACCGATTTGCGTCGCTCGCGACCAAGGCGTCAGGCAGGGGGCGTCATCGCGTGCGGTCGTCGGCGGTTCGCGTGCGTCGTTGCGCGAAGTGCCAGCGGTGGCCTTCGAGGTCGAGGGCTTCGTAGCGGCGGTCACCCCAGAACATGTCTTGGGGTTCGGACACCACGTTCGCTCCTTCGGCGACCGCCCGCTCGTAGTGCGCGTCGACGTCGTCGACGTAGACCATCATCATGGTGGTGGTCGCGCTGGCGTCGAGTGGGCTGGTGAGCCCGTGGTGCTGCGGGCCGGAGCGGCCGATCATGATCAGGCCATCGCCGAGTTCGAGCCACGCCAGGGTGCCATCGGGGTGTTCCATGCGGGCTTCACGTCGCTCGACGAAGCCGAACGCACGGGTGAGGAACTCGAGGGCTCGAAGTTCGTCGCGGTAGGCGAGCCGGGGATACACCGAAGGCGTCCGAGCCACGTCGTCGTCCGAGCCGGCAATGTCGGCGAGCAGGCGTCGTCGCTCACCGGTGAGGATCTCGGGGTCGGGTGGATCGTCGGGCAGGAGCCCGTCGGCTCGGAGACGGCGCAGGGCGTCGAGGTCATCGCTCATCGGGAGGCATCCTTGGTGGCGGGTTCGTCGTGGAGACTGCGGAGTCGGCGGCGCGCCCGGTTCAACCGTGACCGGACGGTGCCGACCGGTACGTCCAGGGCTGCGGCGATGTCGGCGTAGCTGAGTTCTTCCCAGGCGTAGAGCAGGAGCGTGTCGCGCTCGTCGGCGGGGAGGTCGTCGATGGCTGCGACGAGCCGCTTCCATGCGCGGTCGGCGTCGATGCTCGCGGAGACCCGGTCTCCGACGAGGTCGTTGTGGTCGTCGATCCGGGTGGAAGCGAGCCGTGCCATCGCGTGGAACCGACGGACTCTCGCTGCGGCGGTGGTGGGCGACGACGTTCGTGGCGATGCCGTAGAGCCAGGGCCTTGCGGACGGGCGGTCGAGGTCGAACGAGGACCGTCGTTCGAACGCGATGCGGAACACCTCGCCGACCAGACCGTCCGCGTCGGCGGGATCGATCCGCCGGGTGAGAAACCGATGGATCACTCCGGCGTGCCGGTCGAAGATGGTCGCGAACGAGGCCGGATCGGTGATCGAGGACTCGATCACGGCAGCATCGGTCAACGGGGCCACTACCGGATTGTTGCCCGAACGAAGCCGGGGAGTTCGCGAACCGAGCGGTCCGACCGGGCAACAACACGATGAGCACGACGACCTGTCCAGGAGACGAGATGATGACGACCACGACCGAGATCGAGCCCGGCCAGCGGATCGACCCGACCCGCCAGGTCGTCGGGATCGATCGCACGACCCGCCGCGCGGTACTCGTCGAGCAGGAACCGGGCCGGCCGCCCCGACGGATCGACGGCGTCACGATCGGCGCACCACTACTCACCGGCGACGCACCACACGATGGGGAAGTCCATCCCGACGGTGACGAGGTCCTCTACCTGATCTCCGGCGCCGTGTCGGTCCGGCTCGAGCTCCCCGAGGGCGACCAGCACATCGACCTGGCCGCCGGCGACGCCCTCGTCGTTCCTCGAGGGGTGTGGCACAAGATCACCATGAACGAACCCGGCCAGCTCCTCCACATCACGCCGGGACCCGGCGGCGACGCGAGAGTGCCCACCCAGCCGAGGTCGCAGGCATGAGCGACGCAACGAGTCGTCGCCCGGTGGTTCTCGCTCCGGGTGAAGGCCGCGCCTACGCGATGGGTCCCCTCAGCGCCGTCTTCAAAGCCGATGGACATGAGACCGAGGGCCGGTACTCCATCTCCGAGTGGTGGCTCGAACCGCACACCAAGGGGCCCGGTGCCCATCACCACCCCGAAGACGACGTCTTCTTCATGCTCGAAGGAACCATGAACTTCCTCCTGGATGACGACTGGATCGAGGCGAGCGCGGGCGCGTTCGTCCTCGTACCCGGCGGCGTCACCCACACCTTCGAGAACCGTGGCGACATGCGAGCTGGAGCCCTCAACATCTCGGCCCCCGGGGACTTCGAGAGACGGATGCCCGGCATCGCCGAGTGGTTCCGAACCGCGATCCCCGAGACGCCGCCTGCTGAGCGCGGCCCTCCACACTGAACACATGCAGTTCAGCGCAGAACTCCGCGACCGAGTCGAGACGGCTCGATCACCGTGTCCTACCGGCTCTGGACACGCTCCTGTACCGCATCGAGTTTCACGCCGTCGACGCCGACCCGGACACGCCACTGTGACCCGACAGATCCGCGGCGCCGACACAGCGTTCCGGCCTCCATGCCACGCACCTTCAGCCAAGTCCCCAAACATGCACACCGACATCGCGGGAGCCCCTGACCCGAACGCCGGCCACACGACACCGGGGTTCGGCAGGCGACCGTCCCCGAATCTCGGGCTCGACCGTCCCAGTAATGCGGACGGCGAGTTGCACCGTGGCTGAGGCGATCGTGTCCGGCGAAGCCGAGTCCGGGTTCGCCGTGTCCGATGGACATTGACACGGACGGTGGCGGGGTGAGCGCGGCGGCCACCGACCCATGAGGCTCACGGTCCCGTTCCCCGGCACGTCCCGCATTCGAGGATGCAAGTTCGTGTCTCGTCTCACGCGTGGTGATCACGACCAGCGTGCGCTGCGATCGAGCTCCTGGCCCGACGGCGCCCTGCTACCGGACGGGTGCATTGGTGTGGAGGTTGCTGTAGAACGGCACGTCCGCGGGGCACTCTCGCTGGTGCGGAGGGCCGCCGGCCCGTGACCGAACCCGAGGATCCTCGCCGAGAAGAATCCGGTCACGGCGAGCGAGAGGATCCGCGCCGGCGGAGCGGCCGTGCGGGCCGTATCGAATGCGAGGATCCTCGTCGAAGAGAACCCGGTCACACGGAACGAGAGGATCCTCGCCGACGATGCACCCGTGGCGTGCGCACGGCATCCCAGTCGGGGGCGCCAACCACTGCCGGATCTCAGCGCTGGATGCACGCGGGATATCGCCTGCACGCGCAACGGCCGCCGCTGGGAACACCACGGGTGCATTGGTGTGGAGGTTGCTGATCTGTCCGGCAGCTCGTGTAGGTCCGATGTAGCGGGACGAAAGCTGCCCGTTTGCATCGGACGAGGTGGTGCGACAGTGGACGTCAGCCGAGGGCCCAGGGCCTGAGGAAGTGAGCCCAGTAGACGTCCGGACGGTCGGCTGCTGGGTTTGCGTCTTTTTCGAGGTCAGGCGGCGGTCGCGACCGCGACGAGCCGGCGCAGACCCTTGTCGCCCAACGCTCGTCCGGCACGCCGCAACGCGAGTGCACCGTTGACGGCTTGGAGCACAGCGCTGGTCTCGGCGTCGTAGTCGATGCCGGCCCACTCGGCGACCTCGGACCACAACCACACGCGGCCGTGGCCGCGGGTACGGCCGAGCGGCTGCGGGAATGTGCCGTCGCCGCGATCGCCGGCGATGAGCTGGTTGATGGACTGGCGGCTGCGGTCGAGGCGCTCGGCGATGTCGTTGACAGTGACGAGGTCGTCCTCGTCGACCCGGCGGACGCTCAGACCCTCGACTGACTCGACGGCCTCGACGGCGGAGAGGACGGCCTCGAGGAGGTTGTCAGCGTCACGGTCGAAGTCGCCGTAGGAAATCGTCGACCCGTGCGAGAAGGTGGCGTCGTCGCAGCCGGCTTCGAAGAGGGCGTCGATGCGCTCGTCGGTCCCGGCGTCGCCGTCGATGACGAGCGTGAAGGTGTAGGTGTAGGTGTTCATTCGTCTTCTCCGGCGTGAGGGCAGCGGTCAACGTTGCGGCGGATTTGGCGGGCGTGGTTGGCCGGAACCCGAGGCGTCGACCAGATCGAGGTCGGCGGAGTGCAGTCGCCCGGGCAGACGGCGACGCCCCACCGGTGACCCGATGCGGTGTCATTCACCGTCCAGCCATGTGCCTCGGCGTACTGCAACGCGTCCTCGACCTCCTTCTTCGGATGGCGCTTGCGTGCCACCTCAGAGGCTCACTCTACGACAGACGTTGACAATTGGAAACAGTCTCATTGCTTCGCCTTCTTGAAGATCTGGTCGGCGACGGTGTTGGCGGCGTCGGCGTCCATGCCCTCGACGACGTGGCTGTACGTGTCGAGCGTGATGTTCGGAGCGGGCGATGTGAGGCGAAGCCGAACACTCTCAACCACTCGGAAGTCGCACAGCGACTGGAGGGTTGGGGTGGCCGGGGTGGGGTTCGAACTGACATGCTCCCGAATGGGGGAGGGGTTAAGAGGAGTGGTGTTGAGAAATGGTGAAGGAAGGGATGCGAGTGTGGCGTTCGCGACTGCAGCGTTGAGGTAGGGAGACGGAGCGAGATGTGGCCCTCGCAACTGGAAGACCGAGACGCCTTACCGAGCGGCACTTATACGGGTGATCCGCCACCTGGGCTGATGTCCCGGGGAGCCTTCCTCGGGTTCCAGTCCCTCAACAGGAAGGTGTGCGGTGATGTGGACACCGTCGTTCGAGTGCGTGCTTCGTGCCGATGGCGAGCGGGAGTATCGGGTTGGCCACGAGCTGGTCGATGAGTTCTTGGAGTTCGTGTCGGTGCGGGCTCGGCCGAACACGGTGAAGGCGTACGCGCACGATCTGAAGGTGTTCTTCAGCGTGGTCGACAAGGACCCGGTCGAGGTGACGCCGGCGGACGTGCTGGAGTTCGTGACCGAGCAGAACCGCCCGCGAGAGGGCGCTGAGAACGTGGTGCGGATCTCTGATGGCCGGGCTGGGTTGTCGGCGTCGACGATCAAGCGGCGCCTGGCTGCGGTGTCGAGCTTGTATGGCTATCTGGTCCCACCGGCGCGGTGAGCGCGAGCCCGGTGCCGCGGGGGTTGCCGACACGCAAGAGCCGTCACCGCGGCGAGCGCGGTCTGCCGCTGGTCCGTGGTGTGCGCCGGCTGCCGCGGATCCTCGAGCCGGGCGAGGTCGAAGCGCTGATGGGGGCGTTGCGCACGACCCGGGATCGGGCGATGGTTCAGGCCATGGTGCTGGGCGGGCTGCGTCGCTGTGAGGTCCTCGGTCTGCGCCTGGAGGATCTGCGGCTCGGTGAGTGGCGGGTGTTCATCGCCGATGGCAAGGGCGGCCACCAGCGGCTGATCCCGGTGTCGAAGTCGTTCTTCGCGACCGTCGCCGACTACCTCAACCACGAACGCCCGACGCGATGCGGCGACGGATCGGGTGTTCGTGGCGCTCAAGGGCCCGACGCGTGGCCAGCCGCTGTCGGCGGACGGGCTCGACACCGTGCTCACCGCAGCGCGTGACCGAGCCGGGCTGGTCGCATGGGACGTGCCACGAGCTGCGCCACACGTGTTTCACCCGGCTGCGCGAGGGTGGCATGGCGCATCGAGGCGCTCCAGGCCCAGGCCGGTCACCGCTCGATCGCGTCGACCCGCATCTACCTGCACCTGGGCGACGGCTGGCTCGCCGACGAGTACAGGCGAGCGGCCGAGGCGATCGAAGCGCAAGCCTCGATCGGGACGAGCGGAGCGGTCCGATGAGCGCCGCCACCGTCCCGACACCAGGGTCCGATCCGTGGGCGTCGGGCACCCCGACCCAGCGAGTTCACCTGCGCTGAGACCGAGCAGCACGGCCCCGATGATGGTGGCAACGATCAGGCGTTACCTGGACCAGCTCGCCGTCTCGTCCCGTCCCGCAACGGTCGCTGCGACGTCGATCGGCGTTGCGGTTCTTCGCCGGCCAAGTCACCCGCGACGATCCCGAGTCGCGAACGATCGCCGGGCTGGAGCGTCGTCACATCGAGGCCCACAAGACCTGGATGGCCGCCCGGCCGGGCCGCAAGGGCGAGCCGCTCGACGCCGGTCACGATCGGCCAGCGGCTCGGCTTCCTGCGCACCTTCTTCGAACGGGTCATCGACTGGGACTACGACGACGCCCCCGCACCGCCAGCTGGTGTTCCCGGGCGACTTCCCCGAACGCGACGAACCTCTCCCGAAGTTCCTCGACGACCCCACCGCCGCGAAGTTCATGGCTGCCCTCGCTGCCGATCCGAACAAGCGTCGACGGCTCATGGTCGAGCTGCTGGCCCGCACCGGGATGCGCTCCGGCGAACTCCCGCGCTCGAGGCCGACGTCATGGTCACCATGGATGACACCCACTGGCTGCGCAGTCCCGGTCGGCAAGCTCCACAACGACCGCTACATCCCGCTGCACCCGCTGCTGGTCGAGCTCATCAACGAGTGGAACTCACGATCCGGCCACCGGTCACAGTCCGGGCGACTCGTCGAACGCAACGACGGCCGACCCTTCGACCGGCGCACCATCGGCCGCTACGTCGCCACCGTCGCCAAGCGCGCCGGCGTCGGCCACGTCCACCCTCACCAGCTGCGGCACACGCTCGCCACCCAGGCCATCAACCGCGGGATGAGCCTCGAAGCCATCGCCGCGCTGCTCGGGTCACCGGTCGATGCGCATGACGTTGACCTACGCCCGGATCTCGGACCGCACCATCGCCGACGAGTACTTCCGCGTCACCGAGGACGTCGAGGACGCCTACCGCACAGCCCAGCCACTGCCCGCCGGCCACCGGTCCCGACCGATGCGCAACGCCTCGCTGCCGACCATCGCCGGCTGCTCGGCAACGGGCACTGCACCCGACCCGATCGCGCTCGACTGCCAGTTCGAGACCATCTGCGAAAGCTGCGGCTTCTACGACACCGGACCCGAGTTCGTCGAGATCATCCGACGCCAACAAGCCGACGCCATCGACCACGCCGACCACGACCGCGCCGCAGTGTTCACCGGCCTGCTCGACGACATCGACAACGACAGGCTGACCATGCTTCGATGACCCCAGCCCAGACCCCGGCGGATCACACGTATAACAACACCTCGGGGGCATGTCCCAGCCGGATATGGCTGGGCGTTTGAGGGGCGTTCTGCACCGCTGCCGGTGGCGCGGAGCAGCGCGACCGTCGCCGGGCGCGCCGTGCACGTGTCCGAGCCGGCGGTGAGGAACTGCTGATCTGCCATCGGCCCACAAGACGCCGGAGTGCTGCCCAGCCCACGGCGGGTCTCTCTTCGGTACCTTTCCGCGTGACTCTCGAGCCCCTGCGGCCACCGTGCCGCCGCCGTGAGCCACCTGCTCACCGCCGCCCGCGCTGCGTTCGAGGAGCGCCGCTGGGCCGACGCCGTAGCTCGTTCCAGGCCGCCGAGGCCGACGGCGCCGCCAGTCTCAAGGCCGCGACCACGAGCGGCTTGCCGTGGCAGGGTATTTCGTGGCGATGAGCACACCAGCGTCACCGCGTTGAGAGCGCCTACCGGCAATATGGACGAGGGTGAGTTGGCTGGCGTGCGGGCGGGCCCTGGCTGGGTATCACTTGATGCTGCGGGGCGACATGGCCGAGGCCGGCGGCTGGTTTGCCGGTGCGGCAGGCTGGTGGAAGAGCATCAACCCGCCGGTTCGCACCACGCCCTGCTCTTCTCACCTCCGCCCTCGGAGCCCTCCACGGCGGCGACTTCCACGCGCGCTCGACCAGGCCACCGCGGCCGGACAGATCGCTCGCGCCCACCGCGACGCCGACGTGGCCGCCTGGCTCTCTGCACGTCCGGCCAGGCGCTGGTGGCCGCCGACCGCCCGGCCGACGCCCTCACCTGCTTCGACGAGGCCATGGTGTCGGTCATCGCCGGCGAGGTGTCGCCCATCTCCGCCGGCATCGTGTACTGCGCCGTGATCGCCGACTGCATGGCCCTGCTCGACCTACGCCGCGCCGGCGAGTGGACCGAGTCGCTCAGCCGGTGGTGCGCCACCAGCCCGACTTGGTTCCCTACCGTGGTCAATGCCTCGTGCCCGAAGCCAGATCCTGGCCAGCAGGGCCAGTGGGGTGCGTCGGCGACGAGGCCGATCAGGCCGGCACGAGGTTGGCCGAGTCGGCCCACCGGGCTCTGGGCCTCGCCTGCTACCAGCGAGCCGAGCTGCACCGCCTTCGCGGCGAGGAGGACGAAGCCGAGGCCGCCTACGCCGCGGCCAGCGAGGCCGGCCACGAGCCCCTTCCTGGGCTGGCCCTGCTCCGCCTGGCCCAGGGCCGTACCGACGCCGCCTCCGGCTCCGTCAACCGGGCCCTCGCCGAGGCCCACGGTGCCGACCAGCCCGCGTTGCTGTCGGCCGCGGTGGAGATCCGCGTGGCCAGGGGCGACGTCGACGGGGCCGCCGACGCATCCCGACGTCTGGACGAGCTGGCGCGGCGCGCTCGACGCTCCGGTCGTGACCGCCCTCTCCGCGCTGGTGCACGGCCGGCTGGCCGAGCGCAGGGCCGCCGCAGCGACGCCCTTCGGCAGCTCCGCACGGCCCTGGCCCACTGGCGCGACCTAACCATGCCGTACGAGACGGCCCGCACCCGTGAGCTGATGGGCCTGGCCTGCCACGACGTAGGCGACGCCGACGGCTGCCGCCTCGGGCCGACGCGCCCGCCGGGCCTACGAGCATCTCGGCGTAGGCACGATCTCGGACGCATCAGCGACACGATCGCTGAGCTTCGAGAAGGCGACACGATGCTTCCGACGCCGACGACCCAACGGGGATCACCGATCGAGAGCGCGAGGTCCTGAGCCTGGTGGCGGCGGGCCACACCAACCGCCAGATCAGCGAACAGCTGATCATCAGCGAACACACGTGGGCCGCCACGTGCAGAACATCTTCGCTAAGCTCGGCGTGTCGTCGCGCGCCGCCGCCACGCTTACGCCTACGAGCACCAGCTCGTGTGACCCGCGTGGTGGATTCGCACCACGCGGGCCGCTGCCCACGAATGGTGGATCAAGCGATGCGCACACACACGGGATCCTTCACGGTGGTGATGAGGCCCACGGGCCAACCGCCCGCAGCACCGAGAACGAGGAGCGCCCCATGTCAACTGCAAGCCCCACCTACGACAGCTTCGTGGGCGACGTGGCCGCTAGCTACGAGCGCCACTTCGTGCCCACCATCCCGGCTCCTGTTGGCCGAGCCACCGTCGAGACGCGCCGACCCAGCTGGCGGAGCGGGTGCTCGACGTGGGCTGCGGAACCGGCATCGTGGCCCGCGTGGCCGCCGAGCGCCTCGGCCCCGACGCCCAGGTGATCGGCGTGGACCCCTCACCCGAGATGATCGAGCACGCCGCGCCATCTCCACCGCGGCCGGCGTGCCGATCCAGTGGGAGGAGGGCGACGCCGCCCAACTGCCCATCGACGACGAGTCGATCGACGTGGTGCTCAGCCAGCTCACCCTCAGCTTCGTCGGCGACAAGGCTGGCGCCGCGCGCGAGATCCGCCGGGTGCTAGCCCCCGGCGGGCGAGCCGTGATCAACGTGGCCGGCGCCATCCAGCCGCTCAACCAGGAAATGGCCGACGCCCTGGCCCGCCACATCGACCCCAATCTGGCCGGCTTCCTCGACGTGGTGTTCTCGATGGCCGACCCCGACCAGACCGCCGCCCTTCTCCGCGACGCCGGGCTCAGCGATGTGCGGGCCAGCGTGGAGGAGCACCGCTTCCAGCTACCGCCGCCAGCCGAGTTCCTCTGGGGCTACGTGGCCGCCAAGCCGCTCTTGCTCTTCGTGGCCGACACGGCGCCGGAGGCCGCAGTCCCTGGAGGCCGACCTACTGGAGCGCTGGCAGACATACGTCAACGACGACGGCATGGTGGTGACAGCCATCGTGTGGGCCTTCGCGACCTGAGCCGAGCGGCGGGGCGACATTCGGCACCGCTGACGGCAGGACGCGGGTGCGAGCGACGCGGCCTCTCCCACTAGAGCGTTCGCCGAGCGGCAGGCCAGGTGCGCGACCGCCGCCCGTTACCCCTCCGAGGAGTGCGTCTACGTCAGAGGTACACCTATTCCTCGGGCTGGGTTGGTCCACGCTGGCCAGTATCCCCGAACGCGCTCTGCCCGATCGGGCGAACCCATCCGCAAACGCGGCTGCGTGATACCGGGTTCGGCAGGCAACCGTCCCCGAATCCCGGGCTCGACCGTCCCAGTAGTGCGGACGGCGCGATCGTGGCTGAGGCGATCGTGTCCGGCGAAGCCGAGTCCGGGTTCGCCGTGTCTGATGGACATCGACACGGTCACGATGGCGGTGAGCGCTGCGGCCACCGACCCATGAGGCTCACAGTCCGTGCCCCGGCACGTCCCGCATTCGAGGATGCAAATTCGTGTCTCGTCTCACGCGTGGTGATCTCGACCAGCGTGCGCTGCGATCACGCTCCTGGCCCGACGGCGCCCTGCTACCGGAAGGGTGCATTGGTGTGGAGGTTGCTGATCTGTCCACTCGCCTCGGGCGCCGACCGCCCAGGCGGAGTCGCCGGGGATCCAGAGCAGCGGGTCGCCGTGCGGCCGGAGGTGCTCGAAGCTGAGCGCTAGCAGGCTCGTTAGCATCCCGTTAGCAAGTGGCTCGGAGCGGAAGTGTGAGGCGCAGCCGAACAAGGCCAACGAACCCGAAGGCCCCATGGGCCTGAGGGTTCGCGTGCCCGGGGTGGGGTTCGAACCCACATGCCCCCGAAGGAGCCGAGGGGTTTAAGACGCTGAAATGACATGACGTTCCGTGTCGCCTGATGCGGAAATGCCGCTGGTCCGGCTGTTCTAACGGCGTGTCGGACCGTGTCAGCTCGTCCGGACAGATCGGGATCGTTCGTTAGCACGTCGTTAGCAACGCCGGTCCTCGGCGTCATCGGGGCCGCCTATGCGCTGGACGGCTGGGCGTCGAGGAGATGTCGATCCCCCACCGACCGGAAGGGCAGCACGTGGACGAGCCGTCCATCGACGTCGACGATCTCACCACTGCTACCACCGTCATGCCCGACGAGGACGGCGCACGATCTGGGACGGGTCCTGGCCGCCGCGTAGGTCACGAGAGGCCGGTGTCGTCCCGGTGTGAAGTGACAAGAGGTCGATGTCGCTGGGCCGTCAGGCGTGTCCGACGGAACATGGTACGGGTTCAACGCTCGATGTGGCGGCGGAGTCGAGCCGCTCGAGTCCTCACGAGCTCGTCGCGCAAGCGATGTCACGTGAGGCGCGAACGCGGCACGACCGAACACGCACGAGATCGAGACCGCCGCGCGACGGAACGGCGGAGGCGGGCGAGGCGAGGCACACCACCCACCACGGGCAGACGCGGGAGCACGCCGGGAAGCGACCGGAAGTCCTCGGCAGGAACCGCGCCTCCGCGGGTCGGCCGGCTGACCCCGCACGACGATCACTGCGTCTGAGGAATGGGAGCCTCGGCGCGGGAGATCTCGCCACTACATCAGCGTACGAACGACCTCTGACGGCCATCGCAGGCCACGGCCGCGGATCCCACGCTCGCGCGCACACCAACGGCGCGACCGTCACGCGGACTCGACATCGCTCGCTCACAGGCGCGACGCGTGAGCGGCTGCCGCCAAGGGGCAGGCCTGCGGAAGTCGCACAGCGACTGGGGAGGGGAGGTGGGGGGTGAGAGAGTTCGCGTGCCCGGGGTGGGATTCGAACCCACACGCTCCCGGAGGAGCCGAGGGGTTTAAGCCCTCTGCGTCTGCCAGTTCCGCCACCCGGGCTCGACCCGCAGGTTACGCAGCAGTGGTCGACGTGGTGGATGTGCCGGCCCCGGCCGCACCGGTCTGACCTCCGGCCGTCGTGGTCGTCGTCGTGGGCTGGGTCGTGGTGGTGGTCGTCGTGGACTTCGGCTTCTTCGTGGTGGTCGTCGTGGACGTCTCCCCCGACGTGGTCGACGTCGAGCTCGACGAGCTGGACGAGCTCGACGACGTGGACGAGGTCGTGGTGACAGAGCCGTCATCCACCACGAAGGTCGCGGTCGGCCCATAGGGCCGGGCGCCGGCGCCGAAGTCACAGACCGCGGCAACCCGGTACGTGCCGTTGGCCGCGTGGGCCGGCACGATGAACTCGGCGTGGCGTCGGGAGTCCTTGGAGTGCGGTTGCGTCGCCGTCTCCAGGTGGACGGCTTCGCCGGTGGGCTGGGCCGGGTCGGTGGGTTGGGCCGGATCGGTGGAAGCCGGGTCGGTGACCGTTGGTGCCGCGACCCCGCCCTCGGGGCCGGACGCGATGACGTGCCAGTCGTTGACACACACCTCGAACCCCGTGCCCGTGACGACGACCTTCTCCCCCGGCTTCACCCGACGCGGTGAAGCGGCGAGGTCGACCTTCGGAGTGGTGTCGCCGAGCAGCTCGGGATCCGGCTTCGGGAACGGGGTCGGCGGCACGTCCGAGAGCGCCTCGGCCATGAAGTCGTGCCAGATCTCGGCCGGAACGGAACCACCCTGCACGCGTTGGCCGTCGACGGTGTCCATCGTGCGGGTGCCGTCGGCGTAGCCGACCCACACGATGGCGGTGTACTCGGGCGTGTAGCCCGCCAGCCAGGCGTCGGCGTTGCGCTGCGTGGTTCCCGTCTTGGCCGCCATGGGACGGTCGAGGGCGGCCCGCGTCGCAGTTCCTCGCTTCGGCACCTCGGACAGCACGGCGCTCACCGTGTCGGCCACCTTCGGCTCGACCACCTGGGTGGCCTCCGGCTCATCCATCTCCCACAGGACGTCGCCGTCGCGCGTCTCGACCTTGGTGTAGGTGTAGGGGTCGACGCGCTTCCCGGAGCGGGCGAACGTCGAGTAGACGGTGGCCAGCTCGTACGGCGAGACCTCGTCGGCACCCAGCGCGATCGACGGATTGGCTGCCAGCTCTCGGTCGATCCCCATCTTGCTGGCGAGATCGGCGACCGCCTTGGGGCCGACCTGGACCAGCGCCTGGGCGTACACGGTGTTCACCGAGTGGACCGTGCCCTCGAACAGGCTGAGGGTGCCGTAGTCCTTGCCGCCGGCGTTGGACACCGTCCACGGCTCGGGCGGGATGTCGAGGGTGATCTCCCCCGGCGCCCGGAACTTCTGGCCCGCGCCGTACCCCGCCTCGAAGTTGGCCGCCAGGACCAGCGGCTTGAACGTCGAGCCGGGCTGGCGGCCCGATCCGCCCTCGTCCGTGACCAGGTCGAGCTGGAGCTGATTGAAGTCCGTGCCGCCGACCCAGGCGCGGACCGCGCCGGTCTTGTCGACCCCGATGACGGCCGCTTGTGGGTCCTCGGGATCGTTCAGGTGCTTGGCGACCGCGGCCTCGGCGGCCTTCTGGTCCGCGATGTCGAGGGTGGTGTGGATGACGAGGCCGCGGTCGTAGAGCGCCCGTTCACCGAATCGGTCGACGATCTCGGCCCGCACCTTCTCGACGAAGTGAGGGGCGACCCCGGCACTCAACGTGGTGGGCGAGGACGCCGGCTTCACCTCGATCGGGGTCTGCTTCGCCGTGGCGACCGCGGCCGGCTCCAGGCTCCCGAGCTGGCCCATGTCGTCGAGCACCGCGTCGCGACGCTTCTTCGCCGCATCGGGCGCCTCCGAGGGATCGAGGTGCTCCGGTGAGCGGAGCATCCCGACCAGCAGGGCGGCCTGGTCCGGTCGCAGGTCGGCGGCGTGGACGTCGAAGTAGGTCCGGGCCGCGGCCTCGATCCCGTAGGCACCCCGGCCGAAGTAGACGGTGTTCAGGTAGCGCTCGAGGATCTCGTCCTTGGTCGACCGGCGCTCCACCTTCACGGCCAGGATCGCCTCCCGGACCTTGCGGCTGAGCGTGCGCCGGTTGTCGAGATAGAGGTTCTTGACCAGCTGCTGGGTGATGGTCGAACCGCCCTGGACGTGGTCGTGACGGACGTTGTTCCACACCGCCCGGGCGATGCCGAGCGGGTCGACGCCGCCGTGTTCGTAGAAGCGGTGGTCCTCGGCGGCGATCAGGGCATCGGGCACGGAGGGGGCCATCTCGTCGAGCGAGACGTCGAGACGGAGGCCGTCCTGGGCCAGGACGGCGAGCTCGTCGCCGTTGCGATCCACGAGCACGGCGGAGTCGTTGAGCGAGGCCGACGCCGGCAGGTCGGTGGTGACCCACAACCAGATGCCGGCTACCAGCAGGAGGCCGAACAGCGCGGCGCCGGCGTACACGGGCCAGCGGGCGTAGTACCAGACCTGCGTGGCGCGCTGGCGCCACACGGGCGTGTCGGCATCGACCGACGGACCGTCGGCGGGCGGTGGCTGGCTGATCATCGGACTCCTTCGCGGTCCGCCTCGCCATACCCCCGATCACCGATCCCAGAACCGCGGCCCCAGGGTCAGATGGGCCACTCGGACCGCTCGAACCCGGCGAGGTGGTCGTCGCCCCGGAACAGGTGGCGGAACCCGTCGCTGAAGCGCACGATGGCCGCACCTCGCAGGACGGTTCCGTCCGGGATCGAGAAGGCGAGGTCGTGGCGGGCCATGGTGACGCTGAGCCGCTGCTCGGTGCGGACCTGGGCCTCCCAGTCGGTGGGGGCCGGCCGCTCGTTGCCCTCGCGGATGACCACGAACACGTCGGCGTACCCGGCCTCCACTGGCACACCGTCGAGGTCGACGTGGTGCGCGATGATCCGGTACGACTCCACCGTGATCGACGCTAGGCGATCGGGGCCCACCGGCCGACCCGGGTCAGGCGGCGAGCACGTCATCGCGCTCGAGCGCGGCCCACAACGCGGTCCGGCAGCGGATGGCATCACCCCCTTCGAGCTCGTTCACCACGACGATGCCATCGATCAGATCGGCCAGCACGTTGGTCCACGGACGGCCGGCCACCACGACCGAGATGGTGGTGCCGCGCCGGGTGCGACGGATGGTGCGAACCGCCCCCGGCGCGCGGGGCGGACTCCGGAACATGGGCACGACCAGGCCCTGCAGGCGCGACGACTCGCTCAGGGTTCGCACGGCATGGGCGAACTGGAGTGACGACGGCATCGAATCGATCATGCGCCGGAGGGGTGACAGGAACCCCGACCGGGATAGTTGTCACCCCCCTCGTGCGACGTTCGGGGCATGACCACGACCCTCGCCACCACCGACACCGCACGGGATGCGGCCCTGCGCCCGGCGCAGCAGCGGGTGATCGATCTGCTCGGCAAGCACGCCGACGGGGAGGTCGACCTCGGGCCCGAGGTCGCCGGAGCGCTACGAGCCGACCTCGAGGATCGGCTGGCAGACGTCGCCGCCCTGGTGCCGCCGGACCGCACGCTGTTCGTGGGCAAGACCCCGCTCGCCACGTTCACCTCCTGCCCGGGTCGGTGGCGGGCGTCGGTCGACGCGCCGTTCAGCTGGTCGGTGCCGTCCGTGCGCGGGACCGTGAGCCACAAGGCCATCGAGCTCAGCCTCAACTGGCGGGGCGAGGTCGAGCCCGGTCGGGCCGTCGACGCCGCCATCGGTCGAATGCTCGAGGACGATTCGTCGGCCGGCCGATTCGTGCGCACGCTCTCGACGGTCGAGCTCGCCGAACTGCGCAGCGAATCCGTGGATCTGGTCACCGCGTTCGAGGAGTGCTTCCCACCCCTGAAGGCCCGCTGGCGCCCGGTGGTCGACGGCCGCAGCCGGGTCGAGCTGGCCGAGGGCCGCATCATCCTCGTCGGGCGCCCCGATCTCACCCTGGGGCAGGCGCTCCGGTCGGGGAAGGTCATCATCGATCTCAAGACGGGAGACCGGCGGCGACACCACGTCGACGACCTGCGGTTCTACGCCCTCATCGACACCCTGCGGGTCGGGCTCCCGCCGCGGCGGCTGGCCACGGTGTACCTCGACGCCGGCCAGCCGGTGGTCGAGGTGGTCACCGTCGGTGTGTTGGAGGCCGCGGCCGAACGGGTGGTCCGCACCGTCGAGGCGATGATCGAGACCCGCTGGGGCACCATGCCCACCCGGCTGCAGCCCGGCCATCACTGCGGGTGGTGTCCGGCCCGGGAGCGTTGCGAGTCGGGGCTCGAGTGGCTCGGTACGCAGGTCGAGTTCTGAGCCGGCCGAACTGGCCGGGCCCTCCGCTGGTCACGGCGGGGAATTCCCCCGTTCACCGACGGGGCCTACCATCGGGCCATGGTCCGTCCCACGACCGAGGTCCCCCGTACCAGCGGTCACCTGGTGCCCCTGCCCCAGCTGGCGCCGGATCCCGAGCCACTCGACGACCCGAGGCGGACCGACGTCGACGAATGGGGCCGATCCGAGCAGATGCGGGCCCGGGCCCGGGCGTTGTTCGCGCCGCTCTACGACCATTGGTTCCGGGTCGAGTGGGAGGGCCTCGACAAGATCCCCACCGACGGCGGCGCCCTCCTGGTGGCCAACCACGCCGCGGCCATCCCGAGCGATGCCCCCGTCATCATGCACGGGATCGAGACCGAGCTCGAACGGCCCGTCTACGGGCTCGCCGACGAGATGTTCAAGAAGCTGCCGGTCGTGGGGACGTTGTGGTCACGGGTCGGCGGCGTCCTCGCCCATCCCGACAACGCCTACCGCCTGCTCCGCGAGCAGCGAGAGCTGGTCCTGGTCTTCCCCGAGGGATCGAAGGGCCCGGGCAAGACCTTCAACGAGCGCTACCAGCTGCGGCGGTTCGGCCGCGGTGGCTTCGTCCAGATCGCCATGCGCGCCGGGGTCCCGGTGATCCCCATCGCGGTCGTCGGCGCCGAGGAGTCGATGCCGATGCTGGCCAACATCGCGCCCCTCGCCAAGGCCCTCGGTCTCCCCTACGCGCCGGTCACCGCCAACATGCTGGCGCTCGGCCCGCTGCTCGGCCCCCTCGGAGCGATGCTCCACTTCCCGGCCAAGTTCAAGCTCAAGGTGCTCGACCCGGTGTACTTCGACGTGCCACCGGACCAGCCCCGCTACAGCCGTTCGAAGGTCATGGACGTGTCCGAGGACATCCGCCAGCAGATCCAGACGACGCTCTACGAGATGTTGCGCCAGCGTCGCTCCGTCTGGACCGGCTGATGGGTCGCCGCGTCCTCGTCACCGGTCTCGGCAGCTTCTGGGGAGCTCGCGTCGCCAAGGCGCTCGAGGCCGACCCCTCCGTCGACGTCATCGTCGGCCTCGACACCCGAGAGCCCCAGGTGGAGCTCGAGCGCACCGAGTACGTGCGCAGCGACGAGAACTACTCGATCCTGTCCCGGATCGTGTCGGCCACCCAGGTCGACACCATCGTGCACACGTTCCTCGTGGTCGATTCGACGCAGATGAGCGCCCGCAAGATGCACGAGATCAACGTCATCGGGTCCATGAACCTGTTCGCGGCCGCCACCGACAGCTCGGTGCGCAACGTGGTGGTCAAGTCGTCGGCCTACGTCTACGGCGCCCATCCCCGCGATCCGGTGTGGTTCGACGAGGAGACCCGTCGCCAGGACCCGCCCCGCCACCGCGTCGAGCGATCGCTCCTCGAGGTCGAGTCGTACGTCCGGGACTTCGCGGTCGACAGTCCCCACGTCACCGTGTCGATGCTGCGGTTCTCCAACGTCCTCGGTTCCGACATCACCACGCCGCTGTCCAAGATGCTCGAGGCGCCCGTGGTCCCGTCGGTCTTCGGGTTCGATCCCCGCTTCCAGTTCGTTCACGAGGACGACGTGATCCGAGCCGTCCTCTACGTGCTCGACCAGGATCTCGCCGGCGTCTACAACGTGGCCGGCGACGGGCTGCTGCCCTGGAGCGAGGTGGCGGCCATCTGCGGCAAGCGCACGGTCGCCCTGCCGCCGATCGGCCGGGGCGTCGTGGCCGCCGCACTGCGCCGGATCGGACTCGACATCCCGCCGGAAGTCGTCGACCTGCTGAGCTATGGGCGCGGCATCGACAACTCGCGGCTGCGCCGAGCCGGGTTTCGAGTACACCCACACCTCCGCCGGCACCGTCCAGGCGTTCATCGAAGCCGTGCGGCTGCGACGCACGGTGGGAGACGGATCGGCCTACCGCTACGAGCGAGAGGTCGAGGAGTTCTTCCGTCGCTCCCCCGCGGTGACCCGCAAGGGGACCTGACTCAGGGCCGAGCGGCTCAGGACCGAGCGGCGACCTCGGCCTCGAGATCGAGCGGGCGGACGGCGGCCTGCGTGGCGTAGACGCCCCACTCGTCTTCGGGCAGCAGGTACATGATCTCGAACTCGTTGCCGTCGGGATCGACTGCGTACAACGACTTGCTCACCCCGTGGTCGGACTGGCCCACCAGGGCGCCGCGCTCGCTGAGCAGCGTCCGGGCCCGGGCCAGCTCGTGGATGGAGTCGACCCGCCACGCCAGGTGATACAGCCCGGTGGCTCCCGCCGGCGGGCGGGGTGCGGTTGCGCCGACGGAGATGAGACCGAGATCGTGGTGGTTGGTCGATGCCCCGGCCCGCAGGAAGGCGGCGCGCCCGCCCGGGTCGATGGTGATCGGCTCGAAGCCGAGGACATCGGTGTAGAAGTCGACCGCGGTGGCCACATCGCGGACGTACAGCACGGCGTGGTTGAGCTCGGAGATCCGGATGGGTTCCATGGGACGAGTGTGCTCCTGCGGGCGGTTCGGTGCCACGGGCACGGGCCCGTGGCACCGACGGACGAGCGACGGGGTCAGGACTGGGCGACGGCTTGCACGTCGATGGTGATCTTGACCGTCTTGCCGACGAGCACGCCCCCGGTCTCGAGGGTCTGGTTCCAGGTGATGCCCCAGTCGTCACGGTTGATCTCGGTCGTGGCGCTGAACGCGATGCGCCCGTTGCCCCACGGGTCGGCGCCGGCCCCCTCGAACTCGACATCGAGCGTCACCGGACGGGACACGCCCTTGACGCTGAGCTCACCGTCGACCTTCCAGTCGTCACCGTCCTGACGGACGTCGGTCGAGCGGAAGGTCAGGGTGGGGTGATTGTCGACGTCCAGGAAGTCGGCGCCCTTGACGTGGTTGTCCCGGTCCTCGGCGCCGGTGCTGAAGCTGGCCGCCTCGAGGCTCACCTCGACCGAGCTGTCGGTCGCGTCCTCGGCGATCTCGATGGTGCCGGTGAAGCGATCGAAGCCGCCCCGCACCTTCGAGAGGCCGAGATGGCGGACCTGGAACGAGACCGAGCTGTGGGCGGGATCGATCTCATAGCGGCCGGCGGCGGGAATGGTGGTGCCGGCGGTGTTGCGGGTGAGGGTGGTGGTCATGACGGGCTCCTGGGAGGTTGTTGCATCGGGGATGGTTGTCTGAGCAACAACATATCGGAAGGTCGTTGCACATGCAACATCTTCTTCGTACCCTGTGGTCATGCCCACCCCACCCGGAGAGGCCAACCCGCCGCTGGCCATCCTCGACGCTCCGTGCATCGAGGCGTTCGGGATGCTGATCGAGACCCACAACGAGCTGATGAACGCCGCCACCAAGGGTCTCGAACGCGAGGTCGGCCTGCCGGTGCCGTGGCTCGGGGTGCTCATCCGCCTGGCGCGGTCGCCGGGTCAGCGGCTCCGGATGAGCGAGCTGGCCCGGGACATGACGATGAGCACCAGCGGGCTCACCCGGCTCATCGACCGGGTCGAGGCGGCCGGCCACGTCCGGCGAGAGGCCTGCCCGAGCGACCGCCGGGGCCTGCTCGCCGTCCTCACCGACGAGGGTCGGCAGGTGATCGTCGACGTCGCACCCCACCACGTGGCGGACCTCGACCGCTATCTCGCCGGCGCCCTCACCGATGACGAGGTCGCCCAGCTCACCGGTCTGCTCCGGCAGGTGCGGGATCACGTCCGAGCCATCGAGCGGGGCAGCTGATCTCGCTCTGCCAGACTCGGGAACGATGAGCTTCCTCCGCACCGAGACCATCGACGGCGTCGCCGTCGTCACCCTCAACGACCCCGATCGCCGCAACGCACTCAACCTCGACATGAACGCCGAGATCGTCGCCGCGATGGACGAGATCGAGGCCGACGAGTCGGTCGGTGCCGTGGTGGTGACCGGCGAGCCGCCCGCGTTCTGTGCTGGCGCGGACCTGTCGCAGCTCGGGGCGTCGCAGGCCGAGGGCCTGAAGCGGATCTACGAGGGCTTCCTGCGCTTCGGCGACTGCCCCCTGCCCACCATCGCCGCCGTCAACGGAGCCGCGGTGGGTGCTGGCATGAACCTCGCGCTGGTGTGCGACGTGCGGATCGCGGCCGAGCGGGCCCGCTTCGACACCCGGTTCCTGCAGCTCGGCCTCCATCCTGGGGGCGGCCACACCTGGATGTTCCGCCGCATCGCTGGACCCCAGACCACCATGGCGGCCGTGCTGCTCGGCGAGGTGATGGACGGCCGGGAGGCCGAGCGCGTCGGCCTGGCCCACCGCTGCGTCCCGGACGGCGAGCTCCTCGACACCGCGATCGCCATGGGCCGCAAGGCCGCCGAGGCGCCCCGCGAGCTGGTGATCCGGACCAAGGCGACGATCGCCGCCATGGCCGACATCGCCGCCCACGCCGAGGCGGTCGACCGCGAGCTCGAGCCCCAGGTGTGGTCGCTCAACCAGCCGGCGTTCAAGGAGCGACTCGCCGCCCTGCAGAAGAAGATCTCCTCCAAGTCCTGACGCCGCGCACGTTCTGGGATGCGTATTACGCGTCCTCGACGTCTCACGCGTCCCAGAAGCAATCGGTGGTGAGGCGGACCACCCCCGTTTCGGGTTAGTCGAAGGTGATGCTGGCGTCGAAGACCTGGAGGAGGGCGGTCTGGGTGTCGGTGTCCTCGCTGGTGATGATGAACGACCAGAGTCGGTCGCCGTCGACCACGAAGATCTGGCTCCCGAGGGCATCGATCGGCGCGCCGCCGTCGGCCGCGGGCAGCGCCAGCCGGTAGTCGACTCTGATCCGATCGTCGTTCGGGTCGTCGTCGACCACGACGCCGTCGGTCACCTGGCCGCTCTTGACCACCGAGCCGGCGAGCTCCTGGACCGCGGCCGGACTGGTGTCGGCGTTGTCCTGCACGTCGACCTTCAGCTCGGCGACCCGGCCCTGGTCGTCGACGCCGGCGGCGTAGAAGACCGCGCCGGTCGACGCCACCTGGCGAGCCGAGTCGAGGAAGGCCGGCCGGGCCAGGGTGGCGTCCTCGAGCTTGGCGAGGGCGTCGTCGGTGAGGATCGTGGCCTCCCAGCCCTGGGGAATGGCGATGCCGAAGCCGAGGGACGGGATCGGGGCCTTGAACGTGCCCGGGATGTCGGGGATGTCGATGCCCCCGGTGTCCATGGTTCGGGTCGTGGTGGTGATCGATTCCGGCACGGAGGTGGTCGAGGCGGCATCATCGCCGCCACCGCCGGAGCACGCCGAGATCGACACGACGGTGGCCAGCGCCACCGCCGCGAACCGGCGTCTCAATTGATCCACGCCCGGAGCAGCTCGTCGCGTCGAGCGTCCCACTCCTCGGAGGTCAGCGCGTACCGCACGTGATCTTCCCAGACCCCGTTGATCTCGAGGTACCGCAGGGCCACGCCCTCCTCTCGCAGGCGCAGCTTCTCGACCACGCGACGGCTGGCCCCGTTGCGCGGGATGATCGCCACCTGGAGCCGGTGCAGCCCCAGGTCCTCGAAGGCGTACCGGGCCGCCATCACGAGTGCTTCCGGGGTGAAGCCCAGGCCGGCGTGGTTCCGGTCGATCCAGTACCCCACGTAGGCGTTCTGGAACGGTCCGCGCTGCACCGACGACAGGTTGATCTCACCGACGAACTCGTCGCGGTCGAGGGTGAAGATCCCGAAGCCGTACCCGGTACCGAGTTGCCACTCGCGCGCCCGCGCCGAGCACCTCGAGGCGAACGCGTCGCGACTCTCGACCACGTCGGCCTGACCGGGGATCCGCTTGGGCTCCCACCGCGTCAGCCAGTCGACGTTGTCGCGCCGGATGCTCCGCCACTTCCCGAAGTCACGGATGTCGAGCGGACGGAGGAAGAGCCGTCGGCCGAGGAGGCGGGTCTGCGCCGCGGTCCAGTTCATCGCGGGCGGCCGGTCATCGCTCGAGCACCTCGGCGAGGGCACCGAGCAGGAGGGTCACGTTCCGGTGTCGGGCGGTGTGGCCCATGCAGCCGATCCGCCACACGCGGCCGGCGAAGTCGCCCAACCCGCCGCCGATCTCGATGCCGTAGCGCCGGAGAAGCGTGGCGCGGACCGCGGCGTCGTCGACGCCGTCGGGCACCCACACCGTGGTGAGCTCGGGGAGGCGGTGGCCTTCCTTCGCGAACAGCTCGAAACCCATCGCGACGAGACCGTCCTGCAGCAACGTCCCACACTCGGCGTGGCGGGCGATCACGGCGTCGAGGCCCTCGTCGACGATGGCGTCGAGCCCACCCCAGAGGCTGTAGATCATCGAGATCGGAGCGGTGTGGTGGTAGGCGCGCTTGGGCCCCGCGGTACCCACGTAGTTCCCGATCAGCCGGAGGTCGAGGTACCAGGACTGGCTGCGCTCGACGAAGCGGTCGCGGGCCCGCTCGGACACGGTGATGGGCGAGAGCCCGGGTGGCACGCCGAGGCACTTCTGGGTCCCGGAATAGGCCAGGTCGACCCCCCAGTCGTCGGCATGGAACGGCAGGCCGCCGATGGACGTGACGCAGTCGACGAGCAGCAGAGCGTCGCCCTTGCCCTCGGCCACCGGCTCGACATCGGACCGGACGCCCGTGGAGGTCTCGGCGTGGACCATCCCGATGAGGGTGGGAGCGTCGTGCGCCGCCAGCAGCCGATCGGCCTCGACCGGCGTGCCCCAGTCGAAATCGACGCGGACGACGTCGGCACCGGTCCGGGAGGCCACCTCGCACATGCGGGCGCCGAAGACGCCGTTGACCCCGATCACCGCCGTGTCGCCGGGCCCGAGCACGTTGACCAGGCACGTCTCCATACCGGCGGAACCCGTGCCGCTGATCGGGATCGTCAGCGCGTTGTCGGTCCCGAAGACGAGTCGCAGGCGGTCGCACACCTCGTCGAGCAGGGTGAGGAAGTCCGGGTCGAGATGACCGAGCATCGGCCGGGCAAAGGCCTCGATCGCCTCCGGATACGGATTGCACGGGCCAGGGCCCATGAGGATGCGGTCGGGGCGGGGCACGAGGTCAGAGACTAGGACCGAGGGAGGCGACGAGCCCGTCGAGGATGTCGGCCTCGGAGACCACGCACTCGTCGGCGCCGAGCCAGCGCATGATGGCCACGAAGATGCAGCTCCCGGCGACGATCACGTCGGCCCTGGCCTCCTCGAGACCCGGGTTGAACTTGCGATCGGCCAGCGACTCGGTGGCCAGCGTCCGGAACACGTCCTCGGCAGCCTCGCGGCGGAGGTGGAAGTGGTGGATGGCGTCGCGGTCCCACTCCTGGAGGCCGAGCTCCACCGCGGCGATGGTGGTGATGGTGCCGGCGAGACCGACGAACGTCTTCGCCTCGCCGAGTGGCACCTGCCGGGCGATGTCCTCCAGCCAGGCCTCGGTGACCGAGATGCAGGCGTGCAACTCCTCGGGTGCCGGAGGGTCGGATTCGATGTACTGCTCGGTGAGCCGCACGCAGCCGATGTCGACCGACGCCGACGCCTCGACCGCGGTGGTACCGACGATGAACTCGGTGGAACCGCCGCCGATGTCGACGACCAGGAACGGACCGTCGGCGGGGTCGAGCTCGGCGGTGGCGCCACGGAACGACAGCTCGGCCTCCTCCTCGCCGGTGAGCAGCTCGGGGCGGGTCCCGATGACCCGTTCGGCGGCATCGAAGAACTCGTCGCGGTTGACCGCGTCGCGGGCCGCCGAGGTCGCGGTCATGCGCACCCGGGTCACGCCGTGCTCGTCGAGGATGGCGCGGTACCGGCGGAGGACGTCGATCGTGCGCTCGATGGCATCTGGGTCCAGCTTCCCGCTGGCACCGACCCCCTGACCCAGCCGGGTGATGGTGTTGACCCGGGCCAATGCTTCCTTGTCGGCGCCCGAACCCCGTGCCACCAGCAGACGGGTCGAGTTGGTGCCACAGTCGATGGCGGCGAGAACGGGTTCGCTCACCCACCCACCCTGCCAAGTGCAGGGTGTGTGGACGCAAACGGTCTACGCACCGATGGTGCCGTCGGCCTGCAGGCGCTGCTCGATCCAGCGGCCGACGGGGTCGTCGCCGCCGGCGAGGTACCAGGCCCAGTGGGCGTGGAAGCACTTGACGCCCCGGCGGGTGCCGCCGACGCCACCGGTGGGCACCGGTCCGCGGTGATCGGCCGGGATGGCCTCGTCGCGCTCGGCCGCGTACGCCGCGTGGGCCCGGGCGAGCTCGTCCGGATCGATCTCGGCTTCGGCCCGATCGATGGCGCCCGTCGACTCGAGCCGTCCGATCATCGTTCGAGCCTCGGCGCCGACCAGCCAGTACCGGGTGGGCATGGGGGTCCCGTCGTCGAGCAGCGGCTCGTTCCGGATGACGACCGGTGCCCCGCGCGCGTCGCGGACCACGACCTCGAACTCCCCCATCGGCCGACGGCCGATGAGCTCGGCGACGGCCTCGATGTCAGCCACGTCGGCCATGGGCTCGAGGGCGGCTCAGCCCTTGCGCTTGTGGGACCGGCGCCGGCCCAGGAGGATGAGCAGGAACAAGATGGCGGCCAGCGGAGCGAGCCGCTTGGCCACCGGCGCACCGGCGCTCTCGATCAGGTCCACCGGTGTCGGCTCGGCGTGATCGACCTTGCGGACGGCGGGGCGCTCCGGCTCGGGCGCCGGCGCCTCGGCGGCCGGAGCCTCGGTCTGCTGGGCGGCCGGAGGCGTGGCCTGCTCGGCGGCCGGGGCCTCCTCGGTGGTGGTGGTTGTGTCGCCGGCGGGCGCGCCGTCGAGCTTGCCCTCGAGGCACTCCACGAACTGGGTGAGCAGCTTGGCGCTGACCTCGGCGATCATGCCCCGGCCGAACTGGGCCACCTTGCCCTTGATGGTGACGTCGCTGTCGACCGTCACGTGGGTGGAGACGTTGTCGCCCGACCCCGATTCGGTCATCGTCGCCGTGATGACGGCACTGGCGCTGCCCTGGCCGCGCGTGTCCCGGCCCTCGGCCTTGAGCACGATCCTGCGGTTCTCGACGTCCTGTTCCTGGAACACCGCCGCGCCCTTGTACTGGGCGGTGATCGGGCCCACCTTGACCTTCACGATGCCGCGGTACTCGTCGCCCTCGATCTCCTGGAGCTGAGCACCCGGCAGACAGGGAGCGATCAGCTCGACGTCGTTCAGCACCTCCCAGGCCCGCTCGACGGGAACCGGGACCGTGAACTCGTTGTTCAGCTCCATCGGTGGAGATCCTCCAGGGTGTCGATGTCAGTGGCGTCGCCGTCGCACCGTATCTCCGTGACCAGGTCGGGACGACTTCGCATCAACGCGCGGCCGACCTCGTCGCCGGAGGGCGGGAGCATCGACCACACCTCGGACCCGAGCCGTACCGGGTTGCCCCGCACCCCGTCATACGTGGCCACGGCGATCGGCGCCGAGACCTCGGCCAGCGCCCGCCAGGCGCGGGCGGTGACGAACGGTTGGTCGCCGAGACCCACGACGACGGCGTCGTGTCCCGCCGCGCTGGCCGCGGCGATCCCGGCTCGCACCGACACCGCCTGACCGTCGCGCCAGTGCGGGTTGTGGACCACGGTGACGGTGGACGGCAGGAGGTCGTCGACATCGACCGCCCCGGTGATCACGAACACGTCGAGGCCGGAGCCGAGCACGGCGTCGAGCGCGTGGCTGAGCAGGGGGCGGCCCCGGAGGGGGGTGAGCAGCTTGTGCTCGGGGCCCTCGAACCGGGTGCCGTCGCCGGCGGCGAGCAGGACTGCGGCGACCATGACCGCAGTCTGCCCGCTGCGGCCGCCGTCGCGGCGTGGCACGATCGGCGCCATGGACCCGCTCTCCGCTCGCAGGATTCTCGCCGGCCTCCGCGCCGGCCTCGGCTTCGGCGCCCTGATCGCGCCCCGTGTCACCGGGAGGCTGTTCGGCATCGATGTCGACGCCAATCCCGCCGCGCCGTACCTGGCCCGCCTGTTCGGCGCACGCGAGCTCTTCATGGCGTCGCCGTTCCTCATGCCCGCTCCGGGCCTCGACGAGCAGGAGCTGGCGGCTCGGGCCGTACCGGTCGACGCGGCCGACACCGTGGCGGCGGTGCTGGCCGGCGTGGGCGGCTACCTCCCGTGGCGAGCGGCTCTCATGGCGGGGGGCACGGCCGCGGCCGCCACCTACCTGGGGTCGGTGGCGTCGCAACCCGCCTGATCATCGCGGCCGCCCTGCGGCCGAGCACGCGCCACCTGCGGCAGACGAATGCGAAGCATTCGTCAGGAAACCGAGGCCGCCCTGCGGCCGAGCACACGCCAACTGCGACAGACGAATGCGAAGCATTCGTCAGGAAACCGAGGCCGCCCTGCGGCCGAGGTTTCAGGGGACGATGACGGCGCGGCCTTCGATCGTCCCGGCGGCCAGCTCCTCGTAGACGCGGGCGGCGTCCTCGAGCGAGTAGGTGGTGACGTGGGGAGTGATCCGACCCTGCTCGGCGAGGGTCAACACCTCCATCAGCTCCGGGCGCGTGCCCCAGTACGTGGTCTGCACCGACGCCTCGTAGGCGATGGCGAAGAAGCTGACCGGCAGGACGCCACCGGCGATGCCGACGATGGTCAGGTCTCCCTGGGGACGCACGACAGCGGCGCCGAGGGCAAGGGTGGGATCAGCACCGACGAAGTCGGCGACCAGGTCCGCTCCCCTGCCCCCGGTCAGCTCGCGGACCTCGTCGGACGCGGTGTCGCCGGCGACGACGCCGTGGTGGGCACCCAACGAGGTGGCGAGGTCGAGGGCCGACTGCCGCTCGTCGACGACGATCACCGTCGCCGGGGTCAGCTCGCGCAGGATCTGCACCGCCATGTGGCCCAGACCACCGGCGCCGATGACCACTGCGGTGGAGCCGGGGACCAGCAGGTGCCGCGACCGGGCGATGGCGTGGTATGCGGTGAGGCCGGCGTCGGTGATCGGCGCCGCGACGGTCGGATCGAGGTCGCCGAGCGGCACCAGCAACCGGGCGTCGGGGACGAGCATCAGGGGCGCCATGCCCCCATCGAGGCCGAGGCCGCCGCCGGACGCGCCGATCTCGGCTTGGCGTTCGCAGTAGTTCTCCCGGCCGCGAGCGCACTCGTGGCAGCGCCCGCACCCCCACGGGCCGTAGACCGCCACCGGCATCCCGACCTCGAGCCCGGTCACCCCGGATCCCCAGGCCTCCACCCAGCCGGCGTTCTCGTGCCCGAGGGTGAACGGGAGCTCGAAGGGGAGCAGGCCGGGTTCGAAGTCGTGCATCAGGTGCAGGTCCGAGTGGCACGCACCCGCGCCCCCGACCCGCACCACGACCTGGCCGGGACCCGGATCGGGATCCGCCACCTCGAGGATCTCGGGTCCGTGCTTCCACGCGGTCAGCTGTAGCGCCTTCATCTCGGTCCTCCTGGTCGCTCGCGATCCGTCAGATGCGACCATCTCGACCCTACGAACGAGGGTCGAGGATCGGAAGGGCACAACGTCACAGCCCCGAGAACCCGAGAACCCGAGAACCCGAGGTCGCCCTGCGGCGGAAACCGGGCGCGCAGACGAATGCGAAGCATTCGTCAGAGAACCCGAGGTCGCCCTGCGACCGGAAACCGAACGGAGCAGACGAATGCGAAGCATTCGTCAAAGAACCCGAGGTCGCACAGCGACCGAGGGTTCTAGTGGATGTTGCCGACGGCGTCGCGCAGGGAAGGAGCGGCGCGACCGGTCCGGCTGGCGATGATCTCGGCCAGGATCGACACCGCGGTCTCCTCGGGCGTGCGGGCGCCGAGGTCGAGCCCGATCGGCGCCATCACCCGCGCCAACTCGTCAGGGCCGACGCCCTCGTCGCGCAGGCGTCGGTTGCGGTCCTCGGTGGTGCGGCGCGAACCCATGGCACCGAGGTAGCCCACGTCGGTGGCCAGTGCCGCCTTCACCGCGGGGACGTCGAACTTGGGGTCGTGGGTGAGCACGCAGACCGCATCGCGCGGGCCCAGCGTGCCGCCCACCCGCTCGAGGAGCCGATGGGGCCAATCGACGACGACCTCGTCGGCGAACGGGAACCGGGCCTTGGTGGCGAACACCTCGCGGGCGTCGCAGACGGTGACCCGGTAGCCGAGGATCTTGCCGACCCTCGCGAGTGCGCCGGTGAAGTCGACCGCTCCGAAGACGAGGAGCTGTGGTGGCGGGGCGAACGACTCGACGAAGACGGCCACCGCCCGCTCGTTGGCCTCGCCGTGCGGACCGTAGTGGCGGACACCGGTCATCCCGGCCGCCAGCTCACCGAGCGTGTCGCGGGCCACCACGCGGTCGAGATCGGAGTCGCCGAGCGATCCCATGGGCTCGTGGTCCGGGCGAACGAGCAGCTTGGCTCCCACGCCGGGCCCTTCGATCACGGTCGCCAGGGCAACGGGGTCCTCGGCCGCGATGGCGGCGCGCAGCACCGCGAACACGGTGGGTTCGCTCATCGGGGCGTCACCAGTCGAGCGGCTCGATGAACAGGTGGATCGTGCCGCCGCAGGTGAGCCCGACCGCGAAGGCTTCGTCGTCGGAGTACCCGAAGGTCACGATGCGCCGCTCGCCCGAGTCGATGATGTCGAGGGCCTCGGTGACCACCGCACCTTCGACGCAGCCACCCGACACCGAGCCGGCCACCGCTCCGTCCTCGTTCACTGCCATCGCCGCGCCGGGCAGGCGGGGCCCGGAACCCTCGACGTCGACGACCCGGGCCAGCGCGACGCGCTTGTCCTGCCGCCGCCACCGCTCGAGGTCGTTGAGGATCTCTCGCACGGCTCCAGCCTACGGAGCCGGCGCCCGGCCGGCGACGACGGCGCTGAGCCGCTCGAGCGAATCGACGCTGTGACCCTCGACGAACGCGTCGACGAACGGCATGGCGGCGGCCATCCCCCGGGCGATCGGCGCGTACCCGGGTGAGGCCTTGAGCGGGTTGACCCAGACCACGCGGTGGGCAACCCGCGACAGCCGTTCCATCTGCTCGGCCAGCTGTTCGGGGTCGCCACGGTCCCAACCGTCGGAGAGGATCACCACGACTGCGCCCCGGGCCATGCCCCGTTGGCCCCACTCGTCGTTGAACCTCCGGAGGCCCTCGCCCAACCGGGTCCCGCCGGAGAAGTCCTCGATGGCGGCCGCCGCGGCGGCGAGGGCGGCGTCGGGATCCCGGCGGGAGAGTTGCCGCGTCATGCGGGTCAACCGGGTTCCCATCGCGAAGGCCTCGATCCGCCCGCGTGCCGCGACCGCGGCGTGCGTGAACCGCAGCAGGGCACGGGCGTAGGGCTCCATGGAGCCCGACACGTCGACGAGCAGGACCACCCGCCGGTACCGCTCGCCGGGGGTGGTGTGGGCCCGCCGGATCGGCTCGCCGCCGGCCCGGAGGGCGTTCCGGACGGTGCGGCGCAGGTCGGGTCGACCCCGCTCGTGGGCCGACGGGGTGGGGCGCCGGGACGGCCGGGGGGCACCGACGAGTCGGAGGCGGTCGATGAGGGCCCAGGCCTCGGCGAGCTCGGCGGCGTCCATGGCGGCGAAGTCGGCCCGGCGCAACGTCTCGACGCGCGAGAACCGGACCTGGATGGCCGGACCGGTGTCGCCGCCGTCACCGCCGTCGGTGTCGGCATCGGGGTCGTCGACGGCGATGGTCACCGTCTTGGGGGGAGCCGGTCGCCGCACCTCGATCGGTCGACCACCGAAGTAGCCGGCGAACACGACGTCGTAGGTCCACTGGTCCTCGGCCCGCCGCACGAGCGTCGCCCGACCGGCCCAGTAGACGTCGTCCGGCTCGGCGAGGTCGACCACGTCGAGTGCCTCCACGAACCGGGCCGATGCGTCGACCGGGACGACCAGGCCGGCCTGGCGCAGCGTCCGGACGAACGCCACCGCGACGGCCGCGGGATCGCGGGCGACGGTGGCCTGGGTCATGCGCTGCGAGCGATGGCGGCGCGGACCAGGCCGTCGAGTCCGCTGGCCCGCACCCGTTCCTGGTCCTCCCGGTACTTCAGCACCGTGCCCAACGACGCATCGACCATCTCCACGTCGAGGTCCTCGGCCCCCAGCACACCGAGCGCGGCCGCCCAGTCGATCGTCTCGGCCACGCCGGGCGGCTTGTAGAGGCCGGCACCGCGGAGCGCCTCGGTGGCGGCCGCCACCTGGCGGGCGAGGCGCTCACCGACGCCGGGGACCCGGATGCCGACGATGGCCACCTCGCGCTCGAACTCGGGGTGCTCGACCCAGTGGTAGAGGCAGCGGCGCTTGAGCGCGTCGTGCACGTCACGGGTGCGGTTCGAGGTGATGACCACGATCGGGGGCGTGGCGGCGTGGAACGTGCCGAGCTCGGGCACGGTGACCGTGTAGTCGGACAGCACTTCGAGGAGGAAGGCCTCGAACTCGTCGTCGGCGCGGTCGACCTCGTCGATGAGCAGCACCGGTGGCGGTCCCTCGCGGTGGCTCACCGCCTGGAGCAGCGGACGTCGGACGAGGAAGCGCTCGTCGTACAGCTCGTCCTCGAGCTGGCTCACCGCCGCGCCCTCGGTGGCGCCGGCCGCCTCGGCGGCGCGCAGATGGAGGAGCTGGCGCGAGTAATCCCACTCGTAGACCGCCTGGCTCACGTCGAGGCCCTCGTAGCACTGGAGCCGGAGCAACTCGCCGCCGGTCCAGCGGGACAGGACCTTGGCCACCTCGGTCTTGCCGACCCCGGCATCGCCCTCCAGCAGCAGCGGCCTCTGCAGCCGGAGCGCCAGGTAGATGGCGGTCGCCAGACCCCGATCGGGGAGGTAGTCGTGGGCTTCGAGGGCGGCGGCCAACGTTCGGGGATCGGTGACGTCGGCGGGTGCGGGCGCAGCCATGCCATGGAGGCTATGGGAGGGGGTGCCGGTTGGTACGGTCCGCCCATGGCTGGAATCCGTCATGTGGTGACGCTCACCTTCGAGGACCGCATCACTCCGGAGCAGCTGGCCGGCATCCTCGACGGCCTGCGCTCGCTTCCGGACACCGTCCCCGAGATCGAGTCCTACGAGGTCGGCACCGATCTGGGCCGAGCGGAGGGCAACGCCTCCCTGGGCATCGTCGCCGATTTCGCGTCGTGGGCCGATTACGAGACCTACCGCGACCATCCCGTGCACCGCGCCCTGCTCCACGATCAGATCCGACCGGTGCTCGCCACCCGTTGCGCCGTCCAGCACGAACGGGCCACGTGAGCGACATCGAGCTGATCAACGGCCCGGAGCAGGTGACGCCCGAGTGGTTGACCGCGGTGCTGCACGCCGCCGGGGCACTCGACCGCGGCCGGGTCATCGGGGTCGAATCCACGCCCGTGGGCACGGGTCAGGTCGGCGACAGCATCCGATTCGCGCTCAGCTACGACGGTGGTGAGGGTCCCCCGACGCTGGTCGGCAAGTTCCCGGCCGCCGACGAGACCAGCCGGGCCGCGGCGGCCGCCACCCGCACCTACGAGGTCGAGACCCGCTTCTACCAGCAGCTGCGTGACCGGGTCGCCATCACCACGCCCCACCCCTACGTCGCCCTGCTCGACGTCGAGGCCAACGACTTCGTCCTGCTCATGAACGACCTGGCGCCGGCCGAGCAGGGAGATCAGCTCGCCGGCTGCGGTGCCGACGAGGCCGCGCTGGCGATGGTGGAGGCCGCCAAGCTGCACGCCCCGGTCTGGGGCGACGCCACCCTCGCCGAGCTCGCCTGGCTCGATCGGTCCACCGACGAGGGCCAGGCCTTCTACATCCAGCTGATGGCGATGTTCTACCCGGGGTTCCTCGATCGCTATGGCGACCGGGTCGACGCCGAGGTGGTCGAGGTCGGCAATCGCCTCGTCCCCCACCTCGGTGCCTACCTGTCGTACCGGCCCGAGCCGCTGACCGCCGCTCACGGTGACTTCCGGCTCGACAACATGCTCTTCGGCCCCGATGGCTCGACCCTCACCACCGTCGACTGGCAGACCGTCGCTCGCTCGCCCGGTGTCACCGACGTGTCGTACTTCCTCGGCACCAGCCTTCGACCCGATCTCCGCGCCGAGCACGAACGCGACCTCGTCCGGCAGTACCACGAGGCCCTGCGCGCCGGGGGCGTGATCGACTACCCGTTCGAGCGCTGCTGGGACGACTACCGCCGGTTCGCGTTCGCCGGGTTCCTGATGGCGGTCCTGGCCTCGATGCTCGTCGGGCAGACCGATCGCGGCGACGAGATGTTCATGGCGATGGCGAACCGCTCGGGCCGCATGGCCATCGAGCTCGAGGCGCTCTCGTTCGTCGAGACCTGAGATCCGGGACCTTCGGCCCCTGACGTCGCGCCGGTACGGGCGTACGTTCGAACCGTGGCCACGGACGCCGCCTCCATCCCCCCGGGCAACCCGGCGGACGAGCGCGACACGCCAGCCGGGACGCCGCGCTACTTCACGCCCACCGGCGAACCGTGCCCCCGCAGCGTCCGCATCGACGGCACCGTCGAGGGCACGGCGCACTGCCACGGGTGCGGCTTCTGCCTGCTCGGCTCGGGCCTCGTCTGAGGCGCTGCGCCAGCGGACTTCGTCCGCCGGCTCCGCTTCTGGAGTTGCTGTCGAACCCGAAGGGTTCGCCCCGCCGTCCTGCGGACGGCCGGCTCGTCAACTCCGCCGCATGGCTCGAGTCGAGACGTCAAGGGGGGTCGAGGGGGAGCTGGCGGGCCGACGGCAGCTCGTCGAGCAACATCGTGTCGACCTCGGCGCCGGCAGGAACGGTGGCGCCGTCGGGCAGCACCGCAAGGGCGTTGGCGGTGGCCATGGCACCGAGCTGGTGGCTCCCCTGGCCGCCGGACGAGGCGACGTGGACCCGGCCGTCGTCACCGTGGCGGGCGACGACCCGGGCGAAGTGCGTCTTGCCGTCGGATCGCCGCTCGAGATCCTCGTCGGTCACGGCGAGCACCACCGGCCGATCGATGTCGCGGTGACCCATGGCCTGCAGGAGTGCCGGGACGGCCCAGCAGCTCGAAGCTGACCATCGACGACACCGGGTTGCCGGGGAATCCGAACACCGGGATGCCGTCGACGAGACCGAAAGCGAACGGCTTGGCCGGCCGGATGGCGATCTGCATCCACCGCATGTCGCCGATCCGGTCGAGGATCACCTTGACCAGGTCGATGTCGCCCATCGACACCCCACCCGAGGTGAGCACCGCATCGCACTCGTCGACGCCGCGCCGGATGGCCGCGGTGATGGCCGCTTCGTCGTCCGGCGCGATGCCGAGGTCGACGACGTCGCACCCGGACTCGGCCGCGAGGGCCAGGAGCGTGCGGCGGTTGGAGTCGCGGATCTGGCCCGGGCGCAGCGCGACCGCACCCTCCACCAACTCGTCGCCGGTGGACACGACCCCGACCCGGAGCCGCCGGTGGGCCTGGACCTGCTCGATCCCGAGGCTGCACAACACGCCGAGGTGGCCGGGCGTGAGCACGGTGCCGGCCGGAAACACGGTCCGTCCGACCTCCAGGTCGTCGCCCACCGGTCGCACGTGGTTGCCGACCGGGACCTCGATCTCGACGTGGACCCGCTCACCGGGCAGTGGGGCGGTCCGCTCCACCATGACGACCGCGTCGGCGCCGGGCGGCATCGGCGCGCCGGTGAAGATCCGGCTGGCCTGGCCGGGACCCACCTCGACGGTGGGGGCGTGGCCGGCGGCGATCGTCTCCACCACGTCGAGGTCGACCGGCGGGTTGGCCGTGTCGGCCGCCCGCAGCGCGAACCCGTCCATGGCGGTGTTGGCGAACGGGGGCACCGCCTCGCCCGCGACCACGGGCTCGGCCAGCACCAGACCGAGCGCGTCGGCGGTCGGCACCGCGACGGGCGCCACGACCGGCACGCGGTCGAGGACGTGGCGACGGGCTTCTCCGAGCGGGATCACCCGGCCGACGCTACCGACGCCCTTCACGTTCTGGTACCACGTCGCCCGGTCTCCCACCGATGCGTGTGGCACCAGAACGACCGGTACGCCCGTTCTGGTCCCACGTCGTGCGGTCAGGCAGCGCTCGTCGTGGTACCAGAACGGGTGGTGGGGGGGTGTCGTCCCGTCAGTCGAGGGTGGCGACGTAGGCCTTGAGGTACTCGCGGAAGGCGGGCCCGAGATCGTCGCGCATGCAGCCGATCTCGACCGTGGCCTTGAGGTAGTCGAGGGGCTTGCCGCAGTCGTAGCGGCCCTCGCTGAACGCGTAGGCGGTCACCGGCTGGGTCTGGTTGAGCAGACCGATGGCGTCGGTGATCTGGATCTCGTTGCCGACGCCGGGCGGCGTGTCGTCGATGGCGGCGAAGATCTCCGGGGTGAACACGTAGCGACCGATGACCGCGAGGTTGGAGGGAGCCTCCTCGGGCGACGGCTTCTCGATGATCCGCTCGAAGCCGTACAGGTTGTCGTGGATCGGGATGGGGTCGATGCAGCCGTAGCTGGAGATCTCGTCGGGCTCGACCTCGAGCGTGGCGATGACCGAGCCGTGCCGCTCGTCGTGGGCGGCGATCATGCCGCGGAGCAAGGCACCGTCGTCGACCTGGATGTCGTCGCCCAGCATCACCGCGAACGGTCGGTCGCCCACGTGCTTGCGGGCCATGCCGACGGCGTGACCAAGACCCTTGGCCACGCCCTGGCGGATGAAGTGGATGTCGGCCAGCTCGGCCAACCCACGGACCACGTCGAGCTCGGCGGTCTTCCCCTTGGCCTCGAGGGCGGCCTCCAAACCGGCCAGCCGATCGAAGTGGTCGCCGATCGAGGCCTTCCCGTCGCTGACGATGATGAGGATGTCGTCGATGCCCGAGGCGACGGCCTCCTCGACGATGTACTGGATGGCCGGCCGGTCGACGACCGGGATCATCTCCTTGGGGATCGCCTTCGACGCGGGGAGGAAGCGGGTGCCGAGTCCGGCGGCGGGGATGACGGCGGTGCGAACGGGAGCCATGCCCGAGTGTTCTAGCGCGTTCCCCGCGGCCGGAACCAGGCCGGTTCACGTGCGAACGCCTGATTCGGTCCCGGCCAGCAGGCGTTGGATGTTGGTGCGGTGCCGGATGATGATCACCAGGCCGAGGACCGCGCCGATGATGACATCCACCGGCTCCTGGCCGAGGACGAGCAGCGTCACCGGGATCAGGGCAGCGACCACGATCGACCCGACGGCGGCCTTGCCGACCACCTTCACGATCACCCCGAACACCACGGCGAGGGCGAGGAAACCGAGCGGGGCGCACACCACCCCGACTCCGGCGGCCGTGGCGACACCCTTGCCGCCCCGCAGGCGCCGGGTGACGGGCCACAAGTGTCCGGCCACCGCGGCGCAACCAGCCAGCCAGGCCAGGGTTCTCCCGTCGACCGCGTGGCCGAGGCCGGCTGCCAGCATGCCCTTGCCGGCGTCGCCGGCCAGGACCAGGGCGCCGGCCCGCACCCCGCCGACCCTGGTGGTGTTCGAGGCACCGGGGTTGCCGGAGCCGGTGGTGGTGGGGTCGAAGCCCATGCGCCGGCCGACGAGCAGCGCGGTGGGGAAGGTGCCCACCGCGTAGGCGGCGACCAGCACGGCAGCTGCGACACCCAGATCGGACATGCCGCGATGGTACGGGGGGTTCGACCGCCGATGGGTACCCGGAGCGCGGTTGCGTGCGGCCCCCACTCACCCCGGTATCCTCTAGCACTCGACGAGTGCGAGTGCCAGCCTCCGGGCCGGCCTCCCACCATGGTGCCGACCCAGCCTGGAGACCGGGACATGCCCACCTACCAGTACCGCTGCAAGGAATGCGACCACGAGTTCGACGTGGTGCAGTCGTTCACTGACGATCCCCTCGAGACCTGTCCCGAGTGCGGTGGAACGCTCAAGAAGGTGTACGGCGCCGTCGGCATCAGCTTCAAGGGGTCCGGGTTCTACAAGACCGACTCGCGGGGCTCGAAGAAGGTGTCGACCAGCCCGGCCAGCACCTCGTCGAGCAGCTCCTCGGGGGGCGACTCGTCGTCCTCGTCCGATTCCGCCAAGAAGAGCGACTCGTCGTCCGGGGACAAGAAGGCTTCGTCCAGCACGTCGACCAAGGACTGATCCACGTGGCCTCCAGCGCCACCGGTCCGGATGCGCCCATCGCCGACGTCGGCGTGTTCGGCGGCAGCGGCTTCTACGAGTTCCTCGACGACGCCGAGACCGTTCCGCTCGACACGCCCTACGGGGCACCGTCGAGCCCGCTCGTGGTCGGCCGGATCGGTGAGCGCCGCGTCGCCTTCCTCCCCCGCCACGGCACCGGTCACAGCCACCCACCCCACCGCATCAACTACCGCGCCAACCTCGACGTGATGCGCCAGGCGGGGGTCCGCGCCCTGCTCGGCCCGTGCGCGTCGGGCTCGCTCCACAAAGATGTCGCCCCCGGCCACTTCGTGGTGCTCGACCAGTTCGTGGATCGCACCTCGGGCCGAGCTGACACCTTCTGGGACTCGGGCGAACCGGACCACGTCCCGATGGCCGATCCCTACGACGAACCGCTGCGCCGCGTGGCCATCGAGGCGTGCCGGGCCGAGGGCGTCACCGTGCACGAGACCGGCACCGTCGTGGTCGTGCAGGGGCCACGGTTCTCCACGCGTGCCGAGTCGCGGTGGTTCAGCAGCCAGGGTTGGCAGGTCATCAACATGACCCAGTACCCGGAGGTCGCATTGGCCAACGAGGCGCGCATCCCGTACGCCTCGATCGCCCTGATCACCGATTACGACGCCGGCCTCGAAGACGACCCCGACGTCCCGTCCGTCACCCAGGACGAGGTCTTCGCCTTCTTCGAGCAGAACGTCGAGGTGGTGCGCCGGGTGCTGTTCCGAGCCATCGCCGCCATCCCCGACGAGCTGCTCGCCCGCTAGTCTGCCCACCGCCCGGCCCCGCGGGCGCGCTTCCCCCTCCCATCCGGACCACCGCGTCCGTGACCCGAGGAGGCCCCGTGCGTCCCGCCCCATCCCGGTTCCCCGTGCTCCGTCCCCCGCCGCTCCGGCTGGTCGCCGCCGTGGTGCTCGCCGTCGTCGTCGCCCTCGTCGTGCACCGCACCACCGCCCAGGCCGCGGCGGTGACCGCCCGGCTCGGGCAGACCACGATCGTCGCCGTGGTCCAGCGCCCGCTCGCCGCCGGAACCCAGATCGGCGCCGGCGACGTCACGCTGGCACCCCGACCGGTCGCCCAGGTGCCCGCCGGTGCCGTGATCGACGATCCGGTCGGTCAGACGCTGCGGGCCGACGTCGTGGCCGGAGAGGTGCTGGTGTCGGCCCGCCTCGCCAGTCGCGGCCGGGAGGGCCCCGTGGCCCTGATCCCGTCCGGGTGGCGGGCGGTGGCCATCCCCGTGCTCGATGCCCCGGCTCCGGTGCGTCCCGGCACCGCCGTCGACGTGGTGGCATCGTTCGATCCCACCCTGGTCGAGCGGGATCCGAGCGTGGTGGTCGCGGCCGGGGCCGTCGTGGTCGATGTCGCCGAGGACGCGGTCACGGTGGCGGTGCCGCGTGACGAGCTCACGGATGTGACGTTCGCGCTCACCAACGGGGTCGTGACCCTCGCCCTCGTGGGCTAGTCGCTACGCCGGCGGACTTCGTCCGCCAGCTCCGCTTCTGGAGTTGGTCTCAGCGACCCGAGAGGGTCACGCCGGGGACCAGCAGGGTGACCCCACCGGTGCCGCTGGGCTGCCACTCCACATCGGCGCCGACGTGGCTGACGTCGAGCAGGAGGCGCTGCAACGTGCTGGCCAGGGTCGCCTCCTTGATCGGCTCCGCTCGTGCACCGTGGCGGACCCGGAGGCCCTCGACCGACACCGAGAAGTCGCCCGACACCGGGTTCACGCCGGAGTGCAGCCCGCCGAGGCTCGATGCCAGTACGCCGTCGTCGACCGATGCGAGGAGCGATTCGAGATCGCCGGAACCGGGATCGACGGTGAGGGCGCGAGCCGAGATGCCCGGACGGCTGCTGAAGCCCCGCGCGGCCGACGCCGTCGACACCGTTCCCGCCCGGCGCGCCGAGTAGGTGTTGTGGAGGAACCCCTCGAGCACGCCGGCCCGCAGCAGGGGCACCCGCCGGGTGGCCAGCCCCTCGTCGTCGTGGGACTCGGCGCCGAGCGACGCGGGGTTGGTGGGGTCGTCGACGATGGTGAGCAGCGGCGAGCCGATCTGCTCGCCCACCCGGTTGGCGAACGGACTCCGCCCCTTGGCCACCGTCTCGCCCCCGAGCATGCCCGAGATGATGCCGAGGACCGTGGCGGTGAGGCGGGGCTCGAGGATCAAGGTGACGTCGCCCGACTCGGGCTTGGTGGAGCCGATCTTGGCCAGCAGACGCTCGAGGGCATCGTCGGCCGCCTCCTGGAGCGAGATGTCACCCGGGGCGCGACCGATCGAGTAGCCGCCGGCGATCACGGAGGCATCGCCGTCGTCGGCCAACGCGCTGACCGACACGTACGCCGTCGTGGCGCGGCCCCCGGCGCGGATGCCGGTGGAGGTGGCGAGGGCGAAGGCTCCCTCGCCGTCGCTGTAGGTGGCCGAACGCACCCCGGTGACTCGGGGATCGGCGGCCCGCACCATCCGTTCGAGCTCGATGGCCAGGGCCACCTTGTCGTCCACCGGGGTCGACAGCACCTCGTCCCGGTAGAGGTCGAGGGTCTGGGCCGCGACGCCGTCGGGCTCGGCCAGCCCGGCGAACTCGTCCGGTTCGGCGAAGGGGCGGTTGTCGCGCGCCTCGGCCAGGGTCTCGGCCACGATGTCGTCGTCGAGGCTGGTGGCCCACGCGAATCCGGTGCGCCCGTCCTTGATCACCCGGATGCCGATGCCCGACGCGCCGGCCTGGGTCAGCGACTCGATCTCGCCCTCGTAGGCGTCGACGGAGGTGTTGGTCCCCGCGCTGACGTAGGCCTCGACCTGCTCGCCGGGACCGGCCTGCTCGGCGACGCGCCCCGCGATCGCCGCCAACGCGTCGACGGACGCCCCTGCCGTGGTGGTCGGGCTCACGAGGCGGTCCCGCCGATGGTGAGTTGGCTCACCCGCAGGGTGGGGCACCCATCGCCCACCGGTACCCCTTGGCCGTCCTTGCCGCACGTGCCCGGGCCGCCGAACGCGAAGTCGTTGCCGATGATCTCGATGTCGCGCAGGCACTGGGGACCGTTGCCGATGAGGTTGCCCTCGCGCAGCGGTTCGGTGATCTCACCGTTCTCGATGAGGTACGCCTCGAGCATGCCGAACACGAAGTCGCCCGACGCGGTGTTGACCTGACCGCCGCCGAGCTTGGCGACGTACACGCCCCGCTCGGTTCCCGAGATGATGTCGTCGGGATCGGCGTCGCCCTGGGCCAGGAAGGTGTTGGTCATCCGGACCATCGGGAGGTGCTTGTAGCTCTGGCGGCGGCCGTTGCCCGAGTTGGCCCGGCCCGCCTTGCGGTTGCGGAGGAAGTCCCACATGTAGTCGGTGAGCACGCCGTCCTCGATCAGCACGTTGCGGCGGGCCGGTGCGCCCTCGTCGTCGACCGCGAACGCGCCCCACTCCTCGGCGACGGTGCCGTCGTCCACCAGCGTGACCAGCGGGCTGGCGACCAGCTGGCCCATCTTCCCGGCGTAGACCGACGCCCCCTTGTCGACCAGATCCTTCTCGAGGCCGTGTCCGCACGCCTCGTGGAACAGGACCCCGCCCGAGCCGGCGCCGATGACGACGGGGAGCTGCCCGGACGGGGCGGGGCGAGCCCGGAGCTTGGTGATGGCCTGCTGGGCGGCCTCGGCGGCGATGTCGTCGACGTCGATGCGGTCGAAGAGCTCCCACCCGACCGTGTGACCGACCGTCTTGCGACCGGTCTGCATGCCGGTGTCGCCTGTGGCCACCACGTTCACCGAGAACACGGTCCGGACCTGGTCGTCGGAGGTCAGGAGGCCATCGCTGTTGGCGATGAGCAGGCGCCGACGGCTGCCGCCGACCGACGCGGTGACCTGGCTGATCTCCCCGCCGGCCGCCCGGGCCGCGGCGTCGGCCCGCCGCAACACGTCGACCTGGTCGGCCTTCGCCACGTCTTCGGGGAAGACACGCACCTCGTTCGGCGACGGAGCGACGGATTCGGTGAGGGCAACCGAGCGGACGCCACCACCCCCCTGGCGGGCCGCCGCGGACGCCGCCTCGGCGGCGGTGAGCAGACCGGCCTCGGTGAGATCGGCGGTGTGGGCGAACCCGGTGGTGTCGCCGACCACCACCCGGATGCCCGCCCCCCGATCGCGCCCGGACGTGAGTTGCTCGACCCGACCGTCGTCGAGCAGGCCGTTCCCGCTCCGTTTGTCCTCGGCGAAGACCTCGGCGAACTCGCCGCCGGTGCGCAGTGCGGCGTGCAGGACTCGCTCGAGCACGGGTTGGTCGATCATGGCGTCCCTTCGGGGCAGCGGGTCGATGAGCGCGGGCAGGGTGTTCCCGCCCGTCGCAGACCGCGTAGCGTACCGACGTGCCTCTGCAGACCGGACTGACCGCCACCGTCGAACTGATGGTGTCCGACGCCGACACCGCGGCCGCGTTTCGTTCGGGTTCCGTCGCCGTCCTCGCCACTCCTCGCCTCGTTGCGCTGTGCGAGCAGGCTGCCGTCGAGGCCATCGACGGTGCGCTCGAGGACACCGAGACGTCGGTCGGGATGCGCATCCAGTTCGATCACCTCGCCCCCACCATGGTCGGCGTTCCGGTCACCGCGGAGGCGACGCTCGAGAAGATCTCCGGTCGACGCCTCATCTTCACGGTCTCGGCGTCCGACCCCCGGGGCCTGATCGCGGCCGGCAAGGTCACCCGCGTGGTGGTCGACGTCGAGCGCTTCCTCGACAAGGCCCGCTGAGCGGCGCCGCCGGGCCGTCGATCCGCGCTCAGTCGATCTCGTCGAGGAAGCCGACGAGGGTGTCGAACCAGGCCCGCGGGTTCTCGAACTGGGGCGAGTGGCCGGCGTCGGGGATCACCGCGAGGCGGGCACCGGGCATCGCATCGGCCATGCGCTGCGACGGGGCGACGAAGGGCTCGTCCTCCTCGCCGACGATGACGAGGCTTCGCACGGCCAGACCCCCCAGATCGTCGATTCGGTCGGCCTGGTCGAGCAGGTGGCCGAGCATGGCGGCGTACATGGCCGGCGACGACCCGAGGAACTTGCGGTCGCCGAACTCGCGGTAGCCGGGGCGCTCGCGGAGCACGCGCTCGTAGGCTTCGGAGCCGAGCGGAGCGTCCTCGCCGAGCGAGTCGAGCACCTCCTTCACCGCCGCCATCCCGCCGGTTCGGGCCAGCTCCGCGCCGACGGCCGCCAGATCGGGGTCGACCCCGTCCACCGAGCCGTGAGAGGTGTCCATGAGCACCAGCCCGCGGAGCCGATGCGGGGCCGACAACGCCGCCACCTGGGAGGCCATGCCGCCCATGGAGTGACCCAGTAGGACCAGCTCCGCCCAACCGAGGGCGTCGACGAGAGCCCACAGGTCAGCCGCGAAGTGACCGAGCGAGTACTCGGTCTCGCGCCCGGGCTGGTCGGAGGCCCCGTGGCCCCGCAGGTCGGGAGCGACGACCCACCACCCCCGCTCGGCCAACACGGCCACGTGATCGGCGAAGTCCTCCTTGGCGCCGGTGAAGCCGTGGACCAACAGCAGCGGCCGGCCCCCGGCACCGGCCTCGAGCACGGCAACGGTCGCCAGCGCACCTCTACCGTCGACCTCGATCGTGCGTTCGTGCATCCGGACATGCTGCCTCATCGAGTGGTCGACCGACCGCGTCGGGTGTCACCCGGCGGCGAGGGCCGGCAGATCGCCGAACGCGACCACGACCGCCGGGTCGGGCCGCCGGATCCCCGCGGTGTCGGGGGCCACGCCGACGGTGACGAGCAAGCGTCGACCGTGACCCAGCTCGATCACGGTCTCGCCGGCGGCCGGGTGGCGGACCGCCGTCACCGCGACCGAACCGAAGTGATCCCCCACCGCGAGATCGGCGACGGAGGCGAACTCGATGATCCCGGTGGGATGGAGGTCGTGGAACCGACGCTCGGCGGGGCGGGAGAGATCGGTGTGGATCCAGCGATCGGCCCCGAGGACGGCCTCGGCCCCGGCGAGGCGGACGTAGTCGTCGTCGCCCACCCGGATCTCCTCGCCGAGGACGCCGGCTGTCGATCGGGTGACACCGTGCACGTCGTCGCCGAGCCGCACGATCTCGGTGGTCATCGGCACCTCGTCGCCGAGATGGAGCTCCACGACGGTGCGGGTGGCACGGGTCGCCGTCGATGTCGGCGTGGCGGCGTCTCCGGCCGCGGTGGAACAGGCGCCGACGACGGCGGTGACGAGCACGGCTCGCAGCAGCGGGCGCGCCACGGAGCGCAGGATGGTGGAAGTGGGCACGGGGGTCCTCCGGACGTCGGCCGGTCGGTGACCGGACGATGAACGGGCGGACGTAGGGGCCGTCCACCGAGCCACGCGAAACCGTAGCGTCGGGCGTAGGCTGTTCGCACCGTTTCCGAAGGGGACCGACGACCAGTGGATGAGCAATCTCGGTGAGGATCCACCCCGCTGCATCGCTGCTGGCGCGCATCGCCGTGAGCGCCGGGATGATCGCCGTCCTGCTGTGGCGCGCTCCCGACATCGACATCGCCGAGCTGGTCCCGGAGCGGACATCGGCCACGCTGGCGTGGCTCGCGCTGGCCGCGGGATTGACCCTCGTCGGCATGGTGCTGGCCACGCTGCGCTGGAAACAGGTGCTCGATGCCCTCGGCCTGCGCACCGGGATGCGGCGTCTGTTCTCCCACACGATGGCCGGCCAGTTCGTGTCCAACGTGCTCCCCACCACCATCGGCGGCGACGTGCTCCGAGTGTCCCGACTGTCCCGCGACACGGGGGCCTCCCCCGACACCTTCGCGTCGGTGGTGCTCGAGCGCGTCACCGGCTGGCTCGTGCTCCCGGTCATCACCCTCGTGGGGCTGGCGCTGAACCCCGGGCTCCGCCGTCTGGGAACCGCCACCGAGGTCGCGCTCGGCGTGGCGCTCGTCACCCTGACCTTGCTGGCCGCCACGCTCACCGCCGTCTCGAGCCCCCGCTTCGGGGCCCGCTTCGCCATGCGCGAGGGATGGCGGCGCTTCGCCGGCGCCATCCACCTCGGGCTCACCAAGCTGCGAGCCCATCCACGGTCGGCGATCTCGGTGCTCGCCGCCGGCTTCGCCTACCAGTTCGTCCTGGTCCTCGCCGCGGTGGCCGCGGCCCACGTCCTCGGGCTCCGTCCGGCCGGTCTCACCGCATTGCTGGCGTTCTTCCCCGCGGTGCTGATCGTGCAGGTGCTCCCCATCGGGATCAGCGGCCTCGGGCTCCGCGAGGGGGCCTTCGTCGTCTTCCTCGGACCACTCGGCGTCGCCACCGAGCAGGCCATCGCGCTCGGCCTGCTCCTGTACCTCCTCAACCTCGGCGTCAGCCTCCTGGGTGCCCCGGCGTTCGCAATCGGTGGCCGCCGCGCGGCACCATCGCCGGTCTGAACCGCCACGGGATCGAGTCGAGACCCGACCGGATGAACACCGATCACGCATGACGACGACCACGGTCGAACACGAGGACCCGCCGGGACCGGCCACGACGCGCCTGCGATGGTGGCGGGAGATCCTGCTCATCCTCGCCTTCTACGGGGTGTATTCGTTCATCCGGAACCTGTTCGGCTCCCAGGGGACCGACCACGTCGACGCGTCGGTCGCCTACGGGCACGCCCGCTCGATCATCGACTTCGAACGGTCGGTGGGGCTGTACTTCGAGGCCCACCTCCAGCACTGGTACCTCGGCTTGCCGGCCATGGGCCTCATCCGGATCTGGAACATCCTCTACGGCACCGCGCACTTCATCATCACCGCGGGCGCCTTGTTCTGGTTGTACCGGACGGACAAGGCCCGCTACCCGCTGTGGCGAACCACCCTGGGCTTCACCACCCTCATCGCCCTGATCGGATTCGCCAGCTACTCGCTGATGCCGCCGCGGCTGCTCGACGATCCGGGCAAGTTCGGCGCCTGCCAGATCTACGCTCCCGACGCTGCCGCGGCGGCGCCGGAGGGCCACCACGAGGCCGCCGGGTGCGACCGGTACGGCTACGTCGACACGCTCGCCGTCCACGGCGGCTGGATCTCCTTCGACGACGACAAGGCCGCCGAGGTGACCAACCAGTACGCCGCCATGCCATCGATGCACATGGGCTGGTCGACGTGGTCGATGCTCGTGCTGTTGCCCATGACCCGGCGCAAGTGGCTGCGCGCCCTGATCATGGCGTACCCGGGCATCACGCTGTTCACCATCATCGTCACCGCCAACCACTACTGGATCGACGCGGTGGGCGGCCTGACCGCGCTCGCGATCGGCGCCGGTCTGGCTCGGCTGCTGACCGCCCAGTTGCAGCGAAGACAGGCGGCGACCGCGAACTGACGGGCTCTGGGGTCGGCTGGACGGCTCAGCCGGTGCCGTCCAGCCAGGTCACCGGCGGGCCGTGGTAGCCGGTGGTCGCCAGCAGGTGGTCGGTGCCGTCGGGCCAGAGTCGCACCCGGACGTCGGCGACGTCTCCCGCCGGTTCCATCCGCAACCAGCAGACCGGTGCGTCGGCCGTGGCCCGCGATCCGGCCTGTTCGATCGCCCGGCGCAATCGCTCGAAGCTCGGCCGGGGCAGGTACTGCAGGACGATCGAGTGGAACACCACCGTGGCGACGCCGGACACCGGCTGGGCCAGTTGCGCTTCCACCCACTCGCCGGCGTCGGCCACGTCGATCCGCGCCGGGAACCGCCGGGCAGTGGAGATGGCTTCGTCGAGCCGGGTGCGTCGCTCGACCTGGTCGGGCCAGAGGAATCCCCGGAGCGCGATCACACCCTCGTCCGAGCGCACGTCGATGGGATGCACGTCGCATCCCGCCCGGCTGGCGACGACGAGCGAGTCGTCGAACCGAGGCGGTGGGCCGGTCCACGGGTGGTCGAAGCAAAGACCACCCTCGGGTCCCCAGCTCACGCCGTCGGCGACGTAGCGGTACTGGTCCCAGCGCAGGAGCAGACCGGCGCTGCTGCCCACCTCCAGCACCCGCAGCGGGAGCCCGAACTCGAGCGACACGCGGTGGAACCCGCCGACCAGGGCGGCCGCCCGGCCCACTTCGTTGGTCTGTACCCCCCGGTGCATGTCGGCCTCGATCTCGCTGCGATGCATGCGCACCACCGCGAAGAAGGCCTCGATCGGATCGCCGTCGTCGTTGCCGCCCGCGCTGGCGAAGTACCGCGCCAGCTCCGGTGCCCGGCCGTCGAGCGCCATGCGATGGACCGAGGCGAGGAACCGCAGCGGGATGGCATCGGCCATGGCGTTGGCAGTCCACGGCCCGAGGATGTCGGCACAGGGCCCGCCCCGCTCGACGTCGGCGGCCATGGCCGAGAGGATGCGCCCGTACAGGGCCGAGCCCGCCTGCTCGCACCCCCGTTGCTGCAGCCGCACCACGTCGACCATCGGGAGGTCGCGCCGACGCTCGACGGGCTCAGCCATCGGTGGAGACCCGCGCCCGGCCGACCAGCATCTACCGGCGCTTCACGGGGCAGACGGAGATGGATTCGGCGACGCCCTTGAAGCTGCGGCGACGGGCCCGGCCGAAGGTCACGCCGGGCAGCTCACCGATCGCGCTGCGCACCTCGGTGGTGGCCAGGATCTCGCCGCCCTTGGCCGAGTCGGTGACGCGGGCTGCGACGTTGATGGCGTGCCCGATGAGGTCGTCGCCCACCACCACCGCCTCACCGTGGTGGATCCCGACCCGGAGGCGGAGCTCGCCCGGGTCGGCCTCCCCGATCTCGAGCGCGGCCAGCACCGCGGCCTCGGGCGCGTCGAAGCTGATGAACAGGCCGTCGCCGATCTTCTTCACGATCCGACCACCTCGACTGCGGATCACCGGACCGACGGCCCGGTGGTGACGCTCGAGCAGACCACGGGCGGACTCGTCGCCGTTGCGGCTGGTGTAGCGGGTGAAGCCCTCGAGATCGGTGAACACGATCGTGATCTCGCGGGCGTGGCCGGCGCTGTCGTCGTCGCCCGATTCCATGGCCAGCAGCTGGATGGCACTGAGCCCGAGACTGGCGATGAGCGACGGTTCGTGCTCGATGGACCGCTCGAGATAGCGCTGGACCACGTCGAGCGAGGTCGCGGTCCGGATCGGGTGACCGTTGGGATCGTCGAGCCACGACTTGTCGACGAGGCCGATCTCCGCGGCACCGTCGGCGAACTCGGGGTGCTGCTTCATCAGCGACGCCGCCCGCTCGGTGAGCCGCCGGCGGAGCGCAGCCACCGCGCCCTCACCCTCGTCGCGGGCCCGTTCCATCGATGGCATGGGCCGAATCTAGACGGAGGGAACGGTGCCGTCGCGTGGCCAGTCCACGGCCGGGGCCGGTACCGTAGAACGCTGTGGGTGGATGACCGCCCGACCTCCTTCACCGCCTCTGGAGCGTGCCGCCCATGCTGCTCGATCGCATCAACAGCCCCGCTGACCTGCGAGGTCTGACGTTCGCGCAGTTGGAGGAGTTGGCGCGCGAGATCCGTGACTTCATCGTCCAATCGGTCGACGCCAGCCCGGCCGGCGGACACCTGGGGTCGAACCTCGGCGCCGTCGAGCTCACCCTCGCACTGCACCGCGTGTTCGACTCCCCCCGCGACATCCTGCTCTGGGACACCGGCCACCAGGCCTACGTCCACAAGATGATCACCGGTCGCCGGGAGCAGTTCGCGACCCTGCGCCAGGAGGGGGGCCTGTCGGGCTACCCGAGCCGCCGGGAGTCACCGCACGACTGGGTGGAGAACAGCCACGCGTCCACCATCTTGAGCTACGCCTACGGCCTGGCCACGGCGATGGAGCGCAACCAGATCGACGACCGTCGCATCGTCGCGGTCATCGGCGACGGTTCGCTCACCGGCGGCATGGCCTACGAGGGGCTCAACAACCTCGGGAACTCCGGCGCCGACGCCATCATCATCCTCAACGACAACGGCCGGTCGTACGCCCCCACCGCCAGCCGGCTGGGCGAGAGCCTGGCCCGCATCCGCCTCGACCCGCGGTATCTCCGCAACCGGGCCCGGTTCGAGAAGCTCCTGCGCGAGGTCCCGATGGTGGGCGCCCGGCTCGAGCGGGGCTTCGACGCCGCGCTGGCCGGTGTGCGCGAGTACTTCGAACCGCCGGCGTTCTTCGAGGATCTCGGCATCCGCTACACGGGTCCCTTCGACGGTCACGACATCGAGGGCCTCGAACGGGCCCTCCACGACGCCCACGAGTACGACGGTCCCATCGTGGTCCATGTCCTCACCCAGAAGGGACGGGGCTACGCGCCAGCCGAGAACGACCCGATCAAGAACATGCACGACATCGGCTCGGTCAAGCCGGGCTCGTACACGGCGGCGTTCACCGAGGCGCTGATCAAGGAGGCCGACGCCCGTCCCGAGGTCGTGGCCATCACCGCCGCCATGCCGGACTCCACCGGACTGCTGCCGTTCCAGGAACGCTTCCCCGACCGCTGCTTCGACGTCGGCATCGCCGAGCAGCACGCGGTCACCGCGGCTGCCGGCATGGCCATGGGCGGGCTCCGACCGGTGATCGCCGTCTACTCGACCTTCCTGTCCCGCGCCTTCGACCAGGTGAACCTCGATGTCGGCCTCCACAACCAGCCGGTCGTGTTCTGCCTCGACCGGGCCGGTATCACCGGCGACGACGGACCGTCGCACCACGGCGTGCTCGACATGGTGCTGTTCACCAAGATCCCGAACATGACCGTGCTGGCCCCGTCGTCGTACGAAGAAGTCGGCGTCATGCTCCACGACGCTCTCGACATCACCGACGGGCCGGTGATGATCCGCTGGGCGAAGACGCCGGCACCGTCGGTCCCCGACGATCAGGTCGGGTCCGGGCTGCGCGGCCGCAAGGCCCGGGCCGGGTCCGACGTCTGCATCCTGTCCGTGGGCAAGATGCTCGAGGCGTCGCTCGAGGCGGCTGAGGCGCTGGCGGCCGACGGCATCGAGGCCACCGTCTGGGACGTCCGCTGCGTCAAGCCCGTGGACGAGGACATGATCGCCGACGCCATCGGGCACCCCGCCGTCATCACGGTCGAGGACGGCTACAAGGCGGGCGGCGCCGGATCGCTGATGGCGGCGGCCATCCGCGAAGCGTGCGACGACCGCACGGTGCCCCGCGTCGAGATCCTCGGCGTCCCCACCGAGTACATCGACCACGCCAAGGTCGACGCCATCATGGCCCGCCTCGGCCTCGACGCCGCCGGCATCGCCACCGCCGCCCGACGGGTCGCGGCCACCGCCGGCCAGACCGCCTGAAAGAATCTCCGAAACCGACCGCAAGGTCGGACCGGCACCGCCGTTCCTCGGCCAGCAGCGTCAATGGTTCCCTCCAGACGTTGTCAGTGCCCGGGATGCTCTCGCTCTCCGACCCCAGCGGGGGCGTCCCGGGCTCTTCCGCGCCAGCCCGGGCGACCGACGGTCGACGGATGGAGCCGTGGGACGCGACGAGGCCCGGACCGTGGTCCGGGCCTCTCCCCCTGGTCGCCCCCACCTGGAAGGTGACAACGAACACATGCTTCCGCATCGGGACGCGAAGTGCAAGCTGGGGCGCCCTGCCTGGGGCGACGACCAGTGCAGTTCGTCCACCGACAGCCGCTACACCCGGGGGTGCCGCGAGCCGTTCAGGCGTAGTAGGGGTTCTCGCCGGCGGTGTGGTCGGTGACGTCGATCACCTCGGTGATCTCCGGGATGGCACCCGTGATCGCCGCCGCGATGCCTTCCCGCAGGGTCATGGCCGAGACGGCACAGCCCTGGCAGCCACCGCCCATGATCACGTACACCTTGTCGTCCTCGACGCCCTTGAGCTCGGCGAACCCGCCGTGGGCCGCCAGGCCCGGATTGACCTGCTGATCGAGGAGCTGCTGCACCTTCTCGGCCGTGGTGCCGGTGAGGTCGAGGTCGACGCCGGCGAGCGGATCGGGCCGATTGGGGTTGCGCAGCACGAGGCCGCCCTGGCCGTCGGTGCTGGGCATGTCGAGGGTGGCGCCCTGGAGCTGATCCATGGAGTCGGCCGGGATGATGACCGACAGATCGCCCTGCTGGTACACGTTGTCGGTCTCGTCGGCCTCGGCCACGGGTTCGAACGTGAGGTCGTAGGTGTACTCCGGGCCACGGATGCCGGTGACCGACACCCGCAGGGCCAGGCCGGCGGGGTCGTCCTCGGCTTCACGTAGCTCGAGGATCTTGGTCACGGCCACCTCGGTGACGGTGAGGATCACCTCGTCCCCCTCGGAGGGGCGCTCGTTCTCCGTTGTCTCGGTCCCGGTCGCGGACATGCCCCTACGCTACCGACATGGCCACCGACACCGACACCGACGCAGCATCCGCCGATCCCGACGCGCACCCCGTGCTCTACGAGGTCGCCGACCACGTCGCCACCATCACGTTGAACCGGCCGCACCGGCGCAACGCCATCTCCGTGCGCATGCTCACCCAGCTGAGCGAGGCGTTCACCCGGGCCGACGACTCGGTCGACGTCCGGGCCATCGTCCTCACCGGCGCCGGCAAGGGCTTCTGCGCGGGGCTCGACATCAAGGACGCCATGGCCGGCACCGGCATCGGGTCGGGCGGCGCCGATGGGGGCGGGGGCGCCACCGTCTTGCAGAACACCCGCAGCCTGCCGACCTCGATCCTGTTCGAGATCGACACGCCGATCATCGCCGCGGTCAACGGGGCGGCGGCCGGCTACGGCCTCGACCTCGCGCTCGGCTGCGACATGCGGATCCTCGGAGAATCGTCTCGTCTCCTGCCGGGCTTCGCCAAGCGAGGCGTGGTGCCCGAATCGGGTGGCACCTGGTACCTCCCCCGACTGGTCGGTTGGGCCAAGGCGGCGGAGATCGGGTTCCTGGGCCGCGACATCGACGCGGCAACCGCCGAGGCGCTCGGCTTGGCCAACACCGTGGTTCCCGACGAGGAGCTGGTGGCGACGGCCACCGGATGGGCTCGGGAGATCGCGGCCAATGCGCCGCTCGCCATCCGGGCGATGAAGCGCCTCTACCGCCACGGCCTCACCGAGGACTTCCCCTCCCACACCCATCACGTCCTGCTCCAGACCATGCAGCTGTTCGGGACCAAGGACTTCTTCGAGGGCATCTCCAGCTTCGCCGAGGGCCGGGACCCCGAGTTCCACGGCCGCTGAACACCCGCGGTGGCCGCACCATTTGCTCCATAGGGGCGTGATCGTCCCCATCGAAGGTGACGATCCGGTTGCGAAGTCGGCGCGTCCCGCCCGTTCGTCCGAAGATGGCCGCCGGGGAGAAACCGGGGAGGGCAGATGTCGGTCACCGAACTGGCAGGGCGCAGAGGGCCGCGGACCGCGTGGGTCCTCGGCGGCGGCGGCAACCTCGGGAGCGTCCAGGTGGGGATGCTCCTGGCGCTGGCCGATCGCGGTGAGGTGCCCGACGCGGTCTTCGGTTGCTCGGTCGGCTCGCTCAACGGCCTCGCCATGGCCACGGATCCGAGCCCGGCCGGCGTCGAGCGGCTGCGCCGGATCTGGCTCGGCCTCGACGGCGAGGACCTGTTCCCGTCCGGGCGGGTCAGCGGACCGTGGCTGCTGCTGAAGCGGGGGCTCAGCCTCTACTCCGACCGGGGGTTGCGGGCGCTGATCCGGAGCTGTGCACCGTACGAGCGCATCGAGGACTACCCCATCCCGTTCGAGTGCGTCGCCACCGACATGACGACGGGGCAGGCCCGTTGGTTCGACTCCGGGCCGGTAGAACCCGCAGTCCTGGCCTCGTGCGCGCTCCCCGCTGCCTTCCCGCCGGTGGAGATCGACGAGGCGACCTACATCGACGGCGCGGTCGTCGACAACGTCCCGATGTCCCGAGCCCTGCGCCGGGGCTTCGAGCGCATCGTCGTGCTCCACGTCGGCAACTTCGAACGCCCGCGCCCGTTCCCGAAGCGCCCGGTCGACGTGCTCCTGCAGTCCTTCTCCATCGCCCGGAACCACCGCTTCGCCGACGAGCTGGCCAGGATGCCCGACGACGTCGAGGTCGTCGTGCTGCCCGGGGTCGACCCCGGATCGGTGAAGCGGAACGACTTCAGCCGCACGTCGGAGTTCATCCAGCGCGCCCACGCGTCCAGCGCGGCGTTCCTCGACCTGCGGGCCCGCAACCAGGACACGGGCTGAGCTCCGGGGGCGCCGAGTCGGGCGGGTGTCCTACGTTCTCGGCATGAGTCAGACACCTACCCGACCGCCGGAACGCGCAGCGGCGATGAACGACGAGGTCGAGCTCCACCACGAGTCCTTCGGTCGCGCCGAGGACCCGGCGCTCGTGCTGGTCAACGGCCTCGGATCGCAGTGCATCAACTACCCCGCGGCGTGGTGCGAGCGCTTCGTCGCTCACGGCTTTCGCGTCGTCCGCTTCGACAACCGCGACGTCGGCCTGTCCTCGAAGCTCGACCACAGCTACACGCTGGCCGACATGGCCGACGACGTGGTGGCGGTCCTCGATGCCCTGGCCATCGACCGGGCCCATGTGATGGGTCTGTCGATGGGCGGGATGATCGTGCAACGGCTGGCGATCGACCACCCGGACCGGGTGCTCACCATGACCTCGGTGATGTCGCGCACCGGAGAGCCCGGTTACGGCGACAGCACTCCCGAAGCGCTCGCCGCCCTCACCGCACCGCCGGCCACTTCCAAGGACGAGTACGTGGAGAACCACGTCGCGGCGATTGCGATCTACGGCTCGAAGCCGGAGTGGATCGACGACGGCGAGACACGAGCCCGGGCCGCAGCCGCCTACGACCGGTGCTTCCACCCCGCGGGCGTCGCCCGGCAGATGGAGGCCGTCGTGAGCGATGGTTCACGGGATGAGGCGCTCCGGTCCGTGCGGGTGCCGACCCTGGTGATGCACGGAAGCCGCGACGCGCTGATCCAGCCCAGCGGGGGCCGCCACACGGCCGAGGTCATCCCCGGCGCCCGCTACGTCGAGATCGAGGGCATGGGCCACGACTACCCCCCGGCGGTGTGGGACCAGTGGGTGTCGACGTGGGCCGACTTCGTCGCCGAGGTCGACCGGGCCTGAGTTCGGCAGCAAGTTGACCTGCGTGGAGATGGAAACCAGCGCCTATCGCCCAGTTCGGTTGAAGCGGAGACCCCACCGACCCGCGGAGGAACGGCACGTCGGCGGGGCACTGTGGCTGGTGGGGAGGGCCGCTGGCCCGTGACCGAACCCGAGGATCCTCGCCGAGAAGAACCCGGTGACACCGAACGAGAGGATCCTCGCCGACGATGCGCAGCCGATCACCCATTCGCTAGCGCTTCTACCCGCAGGCTGTGTCATCTTGCTGCCGAACGCGACCGGGCCTGAGTGCGGCAGCAACATGATGGGGCGGGTGGTTGGAACTGCCCGCTCGCGATCAGCCGACGCCGGCCGAATCAGTTCGTCCACGCCGTGATGCGACCGGGGAAGCTCCTCACAACAGGTTGGGGTTGACCTCCTCGGCCTCCTCGGCCAGCGCCAGCCACCGTTCCTCGGCCGCGGCCACCTCAGCGTCGGCTACGGCCAGGTCTCGGCCCAGCTCGCCCAGCTTGCGGTGGTCGCCGATCGCCTCCTCCAGCGCGGCCTGGACCCGCTGGCGCGCCGCGGTGGCCTTGGCCAGATCCCGTTCCGCGACGTTGAGCTCTCGGCGCACGGTGGAGGGCGAGCGTCGGGGCGACGACGGCTCGGACGGAGCCGGCGCCGGCTCGGTCCGGCGGGGCGAACCCGTACTCCGCGTCGTGACCGACGCCTTTCCCCGCGACCGCTGGTCGCGCGTCTCGGCCAGATAGCCGGCCAACCCGCCCGGCCGCCGCTCGGCGTGGCCCTCGCCGTCGATCACCAGCACGTCGACCACGGTCCGTTCCAGCAGGGCACGATCGTGCGACACCACGACCAGTGCGCCCGGCCATTCGTCGAGGAAGTCCTCGAGGATGCGGAGGGTGTCGAGATCGAGGTCGTTGGTCGGCTCGTCGAGCAGCAACACGTTGGGCTGGCTGAGGAGGGCGAGCAGGAGCTGCAGGCGGCGACGCTCACCGCCCGACAGGGTCCCGACCGGCGCCCACTGCGCATCGCTGTCGAACCAGAACCGCTCCATCAGGGCGGCGTCCTGCCAGGACACCTCCTTGTTCCCGCCGGTGACCAGGTCGCGCACCCGCACCGCCGGATCGAGCTCGGTCGCGGTCTGGCTGAACATCGCCGTGCGGACGGTGGGGCCGACGACGACCGTCCCGTGATCGGGGGCGCGCTCGCCGGCCAGGATCCGCAGCAGCGTGGTCTTCCCCGCGCCGTTCGGCCCCACGACGCCGAGCCGTTCCCGCGGATCGAGGAGCAGGTCGAGGCCGTCGAACAGCGTCCGGCCCTCGACCACGGCGCCCAGCCCGCTGGCCTCGATGACCTTGTCGCCGAGCCGGGGAGTTCCGAGGTGGAGCCCGAGGTCCTGGTCCCGGACGTCGGACCCGCGCGGGCCGCCGTCGACGATCGCGTTGGCCGCCTCGATGCGCGCCTTGGGCTTCGACGTCCGGGCCGGGGCGCCTCGCCGGAGCCAGGCCAACTCGGTCTTGGCCAGGTTGCGACGTTTCGCCTCCGACGTCGCCGCCCGCTCGGCGCGCTCGGACCTCGCCTCCAGGTACCCGGCGTAGCCACCGTCGTGGAGGTGGGCGCGGCCGCGGTCGAGTTCGAGGATGCGGGTGGTCACCCGGTCGAGCACGTGCCGGTCGTGGGTGACCAGTACCAGCCCGCCCCGGAACGCGGCCAGCCACTCCTCCAACCAGGCGATGGCGGCCACGTCCAGGTGGTTGGTGGGTTCGTCGAGGATCAGCAGGTCGGCATCGTCGGGCGGGCCGCCGCCGGCCGGACCGCAGGCGAGGAGGGCGCGAGCCAGCGCGACCCGCTTGATCTGACCTCCCGACAGCTCATCGGTGGGACGATCGTCGAGGCCGGCGAGACCGAGGCGATCGCGGACCGCAGCCGCCTCCCACCGGTCGCCGGTCACCCCGGCGATGGTGCCCACCGGGAGGGGAGCGTCCTGATCGAGGTGGCTGACCCGGGTACCCCGGCCGCGACGGATGGTGCCGGCATCCGGGGTCCGCGATCCGGCGAGGGCGCCGAGCAAGGTGGACTTCCCGGTGCCGTTGACGCCGACGACCGCGAGGCGATCACCCGAGCTGATGGTGACCGACAGATCCTCGAACAGGGCTCGATCCGGGCGACGCGCGGTCAGTCCGGTGGCATCGACGAGGATCACGACCGACGAGCCTGGCAGAACCAGGAAAATCGCTGCGGATCGCGTTCGGTTCCCGTACGCGATCCACGGCGATTTTCGTGGAATGGGAAGTGGCCTCGGCAGACTTGGCGGATCGCAACGCTCTTCCCGCCGCTACAGATCGGCCCGCTGCGCGCCGACCCGCCCGTCGTCCTCGCCCCCATGGCCGGGGTGACGAACGGCGCGTTCCGTGCCCTGTGCCGCCGGTTCGGCGCCGCGCTGTACGTGAGCGAGATGGTCGGCGCTCGCGCCGTGGTCGAGGGCAACGAGCGCACCTTCGGCATCGCCCGCTTCGCGCCCGACGAGCCGATCCGGTCGATCCAGCTCTACGGCACCGACCCCGCGGTGATGGGCGAAGCCGTGCGCCGGGTGCGCGACGAGGTCGGCGTCGACCACATCGATCTCAACTTCGGCTGCCCGGCCCGCAAGATCACCCGCCACGGCGGGGGCTCGGCCCTCCCGGTGCGGCCCCGACTGTTCGGCGCGGTGGTCGCGGCCGCGGTCGACGGCGCCGGGAACGTCCCCGTGACCGTGAAGATGCGGCTCGGGCTCGACGCCGATCACCTCACCTGGCTGATCTCCGGCCGGATCGCCGAGGACGTGGGGGCCGCCGCGGTCGCGGTGCACGCCCGCACCGCCGAGCAGCTGTACTCGGGCGAGGCCGACTGGACCGCCATCGCCGAGCTGAAGGAGGCGGTGACCACCATCCCCGTGCTCGGCAACGGCGACATCTGGGAAGCCAGCGACGCGGTGGAGATGATGCGACAGACCGGTTGCGACGGCGTCGTGATCGGCCGGGGCTGCCTGGGTCGGCCCTGGCTCTTCCGCGACCTGGTGGCGGCGTTCGCCGGCGACCCGGTACCCACGCCACCGACATCCGGCGAGATCGTGACCATGATCCGCGACCACGGCGAGTTGCTGGCCGGCTGGTTCGGCGAACTGTCCGGCATGAAGGAGCTGCGCAAGCACACCGGGTGGTACCTCCAGGGATTCTCGGTCGGCCGCCCGGTGCGCAACGCCCTGCGACAGGTGTCGAGCGTTGCCGAGCTCCACCACCTGCTCGACCTGGTCGACCCGCACCAGCCGTTCCCGCGCGAGGTGCTCCGCAGCCCGCGCGGCCACACCACCGGGCCCCGGCCGGTCGCCATGCCCGCCGGCTGGCTCGACGACGCCGACGCCCTCACACCACCCGATCGGCTCGCCGATCTCGCCGTCTCCGGTGGATGAGCGGCCGCGTCCCGTCCGGGTGGTGCTCGCCTCGGGTTCCCCCCGCCGGCGTGAGCTGCTCCGACGACTGGGCATCGACCCCGAGGTCCGTCCCGCCGAGATCGACGAGACCCCGGGGCCGGCGAAGACCCGCGCGCCCTGGTGACCCGGCTGGCCCGGACCAAGGCCGGAGCGGTCTCGGTGGGTGACGATGCCCTCGTGGTGGCGGCCGACACCGTCGTCGTCCTCGGCGAGGAGGTGCTCGGCAAACCCATCGACCACCGCCACGCCGCGGACATGCTCCGCCGCCTCTCGGGGGCGACCCATCACGTGGTCACCGGGGTGCACGTCGCCCGCGCCGGGCGTGAGGCCAGCGCGGTCGAGACCACCGCGGTGTGGTTCCGCACGCTGTCCGAGCCCGAGATCGACGCCTACGTCGCCACCGGCGAACCGCTCGACAAGGCCGGGGCCTACGCCATCCAGGGCGGGGCCGGCATGTTCGTCACCCGGATCGAGGGGAGCGACACCAACGTCGTCGGGTTGCCGCTGTCGACCGTCGTCCGGCTGGCCGGCGAGCTCGGCGTCGAGCTCGTCCCCCGCTGAACGGTCACCGGCCGGGCGGCGCCGGACAGTCGTCGAGGTGGAGCTGGAGCAGCACGAGGTCCAACCACCGGCCGAACTTGGCGCCGATCTGGGGCATCCGGCCCACCTCGACGAAGCCGAGCCCTTCGTGGAACCGGATCGACGCCTCGTTCTCGCCATCGACAGCCGCCACCATCGTGTGCTTGCCCTTCGCCCGAGCCTCCTCCACCAGGGCCGCCATCAGCGCTCGACCGGTGCCGGTGCCCCATCGGTCGGCCCGGACGTGGACCGAGTTCTCGACGGTGAACCGGTAGCCGGGCCGCTTCACGTCATCGCGGAAGGGCCCGAACGCGGCCACGCCGACGACCGTGCCGCCGTCCTCGGCCACCAGCACCGTCTCGTGCTCGTCGAGCCAGCCGAGCACGCTCCCGGCCGTGTGCGGGATGTCGGTCCACTCGATGCTGGTGGTGGCGAGCAGCGCGTTCAGGATCGATGCGATCGCGGCAGCGTCCGCCGCGGTTGCGGGCCTGATCTCCACCCCGGAACTCTCGCACGAATCACGAGGGGCGGGCGCGGTTCTAGACCGGCTCGGGTACCGGTTCCGCGAGCGGGGGCTCCTCGGCCGCGATGGCGGCCGCGACCTGTTCCTCGTGATCGGGCGCGCCCTCGACGTTGAGGCTGGGCAGGACGCGGTCGAGCCACTTGGGGATCCACCAGTTCCGTTCGCCCAGCAGTTCCATGGTGGCGGGCACGAGCAACATGCGCACGAGGGTGGCATCGAGGAACACCGCCACACCGAGCCCGACGCCGAACACCTTGACGACCCGACCGTCCTCGAGCAGGAAGCTGCCGAAGACGACGACCATGATGGCGGCCGCCGCGCTGATGACCCGGGCCGTGGCCGCGAGGCCGTCGGCGACGGAGTTCTTGGCGTCGCCGGTGCGCTCGTACTCCTCCTTGATCCGCGACAGGAGGAACACCTCGTAGTCCATGGACAGACCGAAGACGATGGCGAACATCATCATCGGGATGAACGGTTCGATGGGGGCCGGCTGCACGTGGGTGATGGACCCGAAGTGCCCCCACTGGAAGATGGCCACCACGACCCCGTAGGCGCCGGCGATGGACAACATGTTGAGGATCACCGCCTTGAGCGGGACCAGCAGCGAGCGGAAGACCGCCATGAGCAGCACGAACGACAGGGCGAGGACGACGCCGAAGAACAGCATGCTGCGCTCGGCCAGGTAGGAGCTGAAGTCGACCGACACGGCGACGAAACCGGTGACCGACACGGCGAGGCCGGAATCGCCGACGGCCGACGGGATGACCTCGTCGCGCAGTCGCCGGATCAGGCGCTCGGTCTCCACCGACTGTGGGGACGTGGTGGGGACGATCCGCACCAGGGCGGCGGTGGGATGGTCGGGATCGTTGGGAACCGCGGGCGACAGCGACGCCACACCGGGGTCGTTGCCGATGGCGGTCACCACGTCCTGGAAGCGAGCCAGTTGATCCGGGGAATCGAGGGGAGCCACTGCGAAGAACGGACCGTTGAAGCCGGGACCGAACCCCTCGCTCAACAGGTCGTAGGCCTGTCGGGTCGTGGTGTCGGGGGCGTAGTTGCCCTCGTCGGAGAAGCCGAGCCGCAGGGCGAACACCGGACTGGCCAGGAACACGAGGACGAGCGTGCCGCCGATCAGGAACGGCCACGGGCGCGACTGGATCAGGTGGCTCCACTTGTACCAGCCGGTCTGGCGCGCCGGCGTCGGGCGCTTCCGGGGAACCTCGCGCTTGAGGACGGGAACGAAGAAGCCGACCACGAGGACCACCACGGCGAGCGGCAGGCCGAGCAGGAGCGGGGACAGCCGCAGCCCGACGCCGAGGAGCGCGATGGCGACGCACGCCGCGGCGATCAGTCCGCGCCAGCGGGTGATCTCCACCTTCAGCTGGGCGAATCCGAGCAGGGCGGGGAGCAGCGTCGTGGAGGCCGCCATCGTCACCCCCACCGTGATGGCCGCGCTGATGCCCAGACCAGCGACGAACTGGAGGCCGATCAGCAGCAGGCCGAGCAGCGAGACGACGACGGTCACCCCGGCGAAGGTCACCGCGCGGCCCGCGGTGTCCATCGCCGCCATGGTGGACGTGGCGGGCGACCACCCGCGGTGCAGGCCCTCTCGATATCGGGTGACGACGAACAGGGCGTAGTCGATGCCCACGCCGAGGCCGATCATCGCCCCGATGGTGGTGGCGAAGTCGGGCATCGTCGTGACGTTGGAGATGAGGTTGGTGATGCCGAGGCCGAGGCCGACGCCACCGAGGGCGACCGCGATGGGCAGACCCATGGCCAACACCGAGCCGAACGAGATGATCAGCACGACGACGGCGAATGCCAGGCCGATGAGCTCGGACTCGGGCGGTTGGAAGCCGGCGAGCGCGTCGCCTCCGATCTCGATCTGCAGATCCGGGACACGCGTCTCGATGGCGTGGGCCCGGTCGAGCAGCTCCTTGCCGAGGTCGCCGGCTTCGGTGAAGGTGACCTGGTCGCCCAGCTCGACCTGGGCGTACGCCACCTGGCCGGCCTCGGGACCCTCGGTGGCGATCTGGCCCTGCAGCTTGCCCTGCGCGCTGTAGGGGCTGATCACGTCGACGCCGGGAGTGTCCTCGGCGAAGGCGAACAGCTGCTCGACCGCCTGTTGGACGTCGGGATCATCGACGCCCTGCTCGGCCTTGAAGACGATGGTCCCGCTCTGTCCGGTGCCGAACCCGCCGAATCGGGAGTCGAGGACGTCGAGGCCGGTGCGGCTCTCGGACGCGGGGGCCTGCGGATCGCCCCCGAAGTCGGATCCGATGATGTTGACCAGGACCGAGACGACGACGATCGTCAGCACCCAGGCGCCGACCACCACCCGCCGGTGCCGAAAGCACCATCGTCCGATCTTCATGTACACGGCGCGTCCTCCCGCAAAGGCGTTCGCCGAGCTTACGGTCGGGACCTGCAGATACGCCCAATTCCGACAGGTGACATGTGGCAAACGGGGCGGCTCTGCGGGCGGCGCGGGCCCATCAGCCGTGGAGGAGCACGCCCTCGTGGCCCAGCAGCCACACCTTCCGGCCGAGTCCACCGCCGTAGCCCCCGAGCGTTCCATCGGAGCGGATCACCCGGTGGCACGGGATCACCACCGACACCGGGTTGGCACCGTTGGCGCTGCCGACGGCGCGGGTCGCGTCGGCCGATCCGGTGGCGGCGGCGAGATCGCGATAGCTCCACGTCGTACCGGTGGGGATGGTGCGCAGCGCCGCCCACACCCGCTGCTGGAACGGGGTTCCCCCGGTCTCGACGTCGAGGTCGTCGAGGGCGTCGACCTCGCCGGCGACGTAGTCGCGCAGGGCCTGCGCCGCGGCGCTGTCGCCCTCGACCCACCGGGCGCCGGGGTTGCGCCGGTCGACCTGCTCCTCGAGGCCGTCGAAGCGGTCGACGAAGCCGCAGGCGACAACGGTGTCGTCCCGGACCGCGATGCGGATCGGGCCGACGGGAGTGTCGACGTCGGTGGTCGTGATGGTGACGGTCATGGTCGGGCTCCTTCGATGGGGGTCTGCCAGAGGTGCATGGCGGCGTAGGCGCGCCACGGGCGCCACCGATCGGCGCGTGCCGTGGCCTCGCGCTCGGATGAGGCGCCGAGGACCCGACGCAGGTGGAGGTCGCCGGCCGGGAAGGCGTCGGGCTCTCCGCTGCGCAGGGCCACGTACGCCGCGGTCCACGGGCCGATCCCGGGGAGCTCGATCAGGCGGGCGACCAGCTCGTCGTGCGGCAGGGTGCCGTCGAGCACGAGATCGCCGGCCACGACGGTTCGAGCGAGGGTCCGGATGGTCTCGGCCCGCCGTCCGATGATGCCCAGCCGTTCCAGGGGCGCGTCGACCAGCGCCTGGGGCCCGGGGAACGCCCCGTCGGTCCCGTGGGCGGCGACGATGCGCCCGACGACGGTGGTGGCTGCCGCGACCGAGATCTGCTGGCCGACGACCGCTCGCACACCGGCTTCGAAGCCCGACCAGCAGCCGGGGACGCGGATCCCGGGCCGCCGGGCCACCAGGGGGCGCAGCACCGGGTCGGCCTCCAGGTGCTCGTCGACCGCGGCGGGGTCGGCCGCGAGGTCGAAGAGCCGGCGAACGCCACCGACCACGGCGCCGAGCCCGGTCCCCGGGGGCAGGTCGACGAGGAGCGCGACCCCGTCGTCGCCCGGGCGCACCTCGATGGCTCCGACCGCGTCGCCGATCCGCACGCGGCGCCGGTAGCTGGTGTCGTCGACCTCCTCGAGGCCGTCGACGGCGCGGACCCGGAACCAGTCCAGCAGCGCTCGGCCGTCGAACGGTCGACGCACGGAGAGATGGAGGCGGAGCGGACCGGCGGGTGGCGTCCCGCGACGGTCGCGGCGGATCTCGGTCGGGGTGAGCTGGAAGGTGTGGCGGACGACGTCGTTGCACTGGCGCACGCTGCCGAACCCGGCCGCGAACGCGATGTCGGCCACCCGCAGGTCGGTGTCGACGAGGAGCCGTTTCGCCAGATGGGCCCGCCGGCTGCGGGCAACGGCGTCGGGGGAGGTGCCGAGGTGCTCGGCGAAGAGACGGCGCAGGTGGCGACCGCCGACCAGGAGGCGGGCGGCGAGCTCGTCGACGGAGCCGGTGTCGAGCGCACCCTCGTCGATGAGGCGCACCGCCCGCTCGACCAACCCGGCGTTTCCGGACCAGTCGCTCGAGCCGGGCGCGGTCTCGGGCCGGCAGCGGCGGCACGGCCGCAGCCCAGCGTCCTCGGCTGCGGCCGGATGGGCGTAGAAGTCGACGTTCCGGGCCAACGGCGTCCGCGACGGGCACACCGGCCGGCAGTAGATGCCGGTGGTGCGGACGCCGACGTAGAAGCGTCCGTCGAACCGCTCGTCGCGGCTGCGCATGGCGTCGTAGCACTGCTGGTGGTCGAGGAGCACCAGATGATCCTGCCCCATTCGGCCGACGCCGTCTGGCGGGATTCGGACATGGGAGTGCCGCGCCCAGGTCGGCCCGTCGGGCGGCCGGCGTGCCACGATGCGGAACGTGACGGAACCAGTGGATGTGACGATCGAGGACGGCGTCGCCGTCGTCCGACTCGACGACGGGAAGGCCAACGCGGTGTCGCACGCCGTGATCGATGCCCTCCACGCCGCCCTCGACCAAGCGGTGGCCGACGCCTCGTCGGTCGCGATCATCGGACGGGAGGGGAAGTTCTCCGCCGGCTTCGATCTCTCGGTCATGACCCAGGGTGCGGACGCCACCCGTGGCCTCGTGGGCGCGGGCGGGAAGCTGATGATGCGCATCTTCACCCATCCCCAACCGGTCGTCGCCGCCGTCACCGGTCATGCCCTCGCCGCAGGGGCGCTGCTGTGTCTGTCGTGCGACACCCGGATCGGCTCGGCTGACATCCCGGCCAAGATCGGCCTCAACGAGACCGCCATCGGCATGGGCCTGCCGTGGTACGGGGTGCGTCTCGGCGAGGCCCGGCTGTCGATGCGCTACCGCCAGCGGTCGATCCTCCAGGCGGAGATCTTCGACATGCGGGGGGCGCTCGACTCCGGCTACCTCGACGAGCTCGTCGCGGCCGACGTCCTCGAGGACACCGCCATCGGACGGGCCCGCCAACTCGGCGCCCTGCCGGCGAACGCGTACGCGTTCACCAAGCGGCGGCTCCGGCAATCGATCGCCGACGAGGTCCTCGCGGGCCTCGACGACGACATGGCTCAGATGGTGCCGCCCACGCCGCCGACCTGAACGGTCACTGGGCGAGCTGACAGGCGACGATCACGCCCGTCTCCACCTCGCACTCCGCGACGCTGGCCGGTCCCAGCACGATCGAGAAGCTCTCGTCGCCGACCTCGCCCAACGCGGGGGTCCCCGACTCGGGATCGGGCGGGATCGGATCCCAGGGTTCGAAGACCGCGATGGCGTTGGCCGAGGCGACGTTGCGCGCCCCGGCCCGGTCGCCGGCGACGAGGGCGTCGAGGAGCGCCTGGGCGGCTGCTCCGGTGTTGCCCGCTCCCTGGGCGCCGGCGGTCCACTCCGACTGGCACCGACTGCGGGCCAGATCGTCGAGATCGAGGGTGGCGGCGAGGAGTTCGTCGACACCGGGTGAGGACTCGATGACCGACGCGTAGCTGCTGACCTGCGGATCGTCGGCGGCCTCGTCCACCGTCCGGAGGTTCCCGGGGGACGAGTCGGCCAGGTAGTCGAGGTACGCGTCGCAGAACCGGGGTCCGGACGAGCCGTCGGCGCTGGTGGAGCTGTTGGTCGCGGCGGCCGACCCCCCGTCGTCGCCCGAGCAGCCGGCGACCGAGGCCAGCACGATGCAGGCGGCGCTGATGAGCAGGACTCGGTTCCGGCGCACCGGCCAACCCTAGGTTCAGCGTCGGTCGAGGCCGCGCTCCACCGCGGCGATCAGCTCGGGCCGCAGCCGGTGGGGCGCGATGATCCGGTGCACCGAACCGACGTCCTTCGCCCGTTGGACGGAATGGATGGCGTCGAACTCCGCCGCGACGATGCCGAGCATCTCGTTGCGCACCGCGGACCGGACCGAGGCGAGCTCGGATCGGAGATGGGCACGCTCGCCGGCCGGTGCCGTCACGATGTCGGCTTCGAGCTTGCTCACCCGCTCGTCGGCCTGGGTGCGAGCGTTCACCTCTCGGGTGAAGACGACCGCGGCCGCCGGCGCCCCGCCGATCACCGACGCGTGGGCGCCCTCGACGGCCAGGACCTCCATGCGATCGTTCAGCCGACCGGAGAACACGACGAAGGCGCCGCCGTGGTAGCGGGAGACGACACAGAGCACGATCGGTCCGTCGAAGTTCACGATGGCCCGGCCGATCTCGGCCCCGTACTCGAGTTGCAGGCGGCGCAGCGACTCCGGCGAGCCGTCGAACCCGGACAGGTTGGCGAGCACGACGACCGGTCGGCTGCCGGATGCCGCGTTGATGGCGCGGGCGACCTTCTTCGACGACAGCGGGAACAGCGTCCCCGCCGACCACTGGTTGGGGCCGTCGGCCGGGATCTGCCCGGTCCGGAGCAGCGGGCGGGACTCGATGCCGACCAGGCACACCGGGAGGCCACCGAGGTGGGCGTCGAACACCACGGCTCCCTCCGCCTCGGCCATCTCGGCCCACCGTTCGAGCGGCTCGAGGTCGTGATCGATGACCGCCCGCATCACCGACCGGATGTCGAAGGCCTTCTTGCGCCCGGGGTTGGTCTCGTCGGAGAAGATCTCGCCCACCGTGGTGAAGCTGGTGCCGTCGCCGTGATGCGGTTCGGAGGTGACATCGCGATCGAGCGGGTCGGTGGTCATCGCCCGGCGGGGGCGGTCCTCGCCGGGGCGGATGTAGCTGTGGTCGTAGTGGGCGAAGAGGATGTCGACGGCACCGATCATGTCCGGCGCCCAGTACTGGGCCTGCCCGTTGGGGCCCATGATCCGCTCGTGCCCACCGATGCCGATGTTGTCGTCGGCCGACACCCCACCGCTGAAGTCGATCGCCTGCTTGCCGGTGAGCACCATCGTGCTGTCGGGGGTCATCACCAGGATCCCCTTGGTGTGCATCAGCATCGTGGCCTCGGCGTTCCAGTACGGCTGCGCACCGACGTTGACGCCCGTGACGACGACGTTGATCTCGCGATTCGGCTGGTTGTCGCCGCCCTGGGTGAACTCGACGATCCGGCGGAGCACCGATGCCACCCAGTCGAGGTTCTCACTGCCGCTGTCCATGGCGATGCGGGCGCCGGCCGAGAGCGCGAACCACTCGATGGGCAGGCGTCGCTCCTCCGCCAGGTCGATGGCCGCCAGCAGCCGCAGACACTCGGCTTCGGCGATGGAGCCCATCGACTTGGTTGGGTCGCCGAACACCGCCACCCGGGTCATCCCCTCCGGGTGGACCTCTGTCGCGGTCGTCACCAGCCCGACGACGATGCCGGCCCGGTTGTGACCCGGTGACCGGTCGACGGGGACGAGGTCTCCGGCACCGTCGAGGTCGTACTCGACGAAGTGGCCTTCACCGTCCTCGGCCTCGGTGGTGAGCAGCGGCACGAGCTCGTACGGGTAGACGGTGCCCCGGCGCCGGCACTGCAGCACCTTCTGCGTGTAGTCGTCGAGGGGCTGCATCGGCGCCGACGGCGGTTCGGTGATGCTCAGCGTGAGCCCGCTGCCCGACTGGTAGCCGAGCCGCACCACGACATCGTCGGAGTCGCCGGTGGTGGGATCGACGATGCGACCCTGGACCATGACCTGCTCGATGCCCAGTCCGGTGGTCAACGGGACGAGGCGCTTGGCCACCTCGGTCATCTCGTCCATCGAGATGTCCACAGGGGGCCAGACGAAGAGCATGACCCGGTTCCACTCCAACCGCTGGCGGTCGGGATCGGCGGCCTGGGCCTGGCGGATCCCGTCGAGACATCCGGCGAGGACGCGTTCGAGCTCCGGGAGGGCGATCAGGGTCCCGTCGGCGTCGCGGAGCGGCGTGATGTCGCGGACCTCGGCCACCGCGATGAGCCGCTCGTCCGACGGCTGGTCGACGGCGACGCAGTCGAAGACGTGGGTGTCGTCGGAGCCGGGGAGCCGGGTGACCTCGAAGTTCTCCAACCGCCACAGGTTGAGGCGCCGACCGATCATCGGGTGCAGTCCGCGGAACACGACCCGCTCGACCAGCTCCCCGGCGGCGTCGCGTTCCCAGGTGAGCACGTGCACGGCCTCACCGGCCTCGGTCGGCGCCCCGGCCGCGACCGCCACCACCGCGACGCGGCCGACCGAGCGGGGCAGCTCGGTCGCCCGGAGCACGCGGTCGACCTCGGTGGCGAGGGCATCGGCGCTGACCGAGGGATCGATCCGGAGGTAGACGTCGAGCACGGTCGACAACGTGTCGGCGTCGATCAACGGGAGCAGATCGGCCATCACGGCTTCGAGATCGTCGAGCTCGCCGGCGGCGGCCACCACGCTGACGTCGCGACCGCGGTGGTGGTACCAGGCGGTCACGATCGGACGCGGATCGGTCCGGCGCTCGATGTCCCGCAGGGCCCGGATCTTGTAGTAGCGGCGGGTGAGCACCTCGGCCAACGCCGCGCTCGTGTCGGCCGAGAGCGAGAAGGCGTCGGTTCGGGAGATGAGCGGCGTGATCGGCATCGGTGACGCCACCAGCCGGGTGACGATGGCCGGATCGTGGGGCGTGGCCAGCAGCTCCTCGAGCGTGTCGTGGACGTCGTCCTCGGCAGCCCGCCGGGCGACGTCGAGGATCGGCCGATCGACGCAGCGGTGACGGACGCTGCGGGCCAGGTTGCCGATCGACGGGTACCGGGACTGGCTGGATGCGATGACCCGATCGAGGGTGTCGCGCACGGCGTCGAGCTCGTCCGGCTCACCGCAGTGGTCGAGCCGCCGCTCGAGCAGCGCGGTGATCACCGGGATCTGCTCCTGGCGGCGCTGCGCGGCGAGGTGGATGCGGAAGGCGGCGGCCTCGAGGTGCGGCGACCGTTCGAGCGAGGTGATGCCGTAGTGGGCCAGCGCGTCGAGCAGTCGCTCGCGGAACCGGTCGGGCAGACCCTCGGCGTCGGCGTCGAACGACCGGAGGTAGGCGTTGAAGTGCTCGCGGGGGCTGCGCTCCTCGAGGCCGTGATCCCGGTCCGCGGTCCGGCGGTCCCGGGTCAGACCGCACAGATCGGCGAACACCCCGAGCAGTTCGAGCTCGCGCCGGCGAACCTCGGGATCCTCGGACGACACGCCGTCGTCACGGTGGAGATCGACCACCGACGACCCCGCGGCCCCCGGATGCCGGGAATCGGTGACGTCGAACCCGAGCAGCATCGCCCGCAGGACGTCGAGGCGGGCCATCGTCTCCGAGCGCGGCGACGTGGGCGACAGCTCGTGCGCGAAGCTCAATCGGCGACCGGTCGGCTCGGACGGTCCCGATCCGTCGTCGGCCGCGGCGGGGGCACCGATGCGCAACAGGGGTGCGCCCGCGTCGACCTGGGTGTTGGCGGTGACCAACACCTCCTCGACCACGCCGTCGGCCGGGGCCATCACCGCCGTCTCCATCTTCATGGCCTCGACCACCGCGACCCGCTGGCCCGCCACCACGGGATCACCGGCCTTCACGTCGACCGAGACGACGAGCGAGACCGCCGGCGCCCGGAGCAGACCGCCGTCGTCACGGGACAACCGGTGGGAGACACCGTCGACCTCCACCAGGTGCTCGGCCCGGAACGACTGCGACACGAAGCGATGGCTCCGGGTCCCGATCGTGATGCGGCCGTGGCTGCCACCGACCCGTTCGACGACCACGTCGGCGACGACATCTTCGAGCATCAGCCGATACCAGCCGTCGAGGTCGCCGGTGGCGACGTGGATCCGATACTCCTGGCCGCCCCAGCGCAGCTCGACCTCGTGACCGACCTCGGTGTCGGCCTCGGGACGACCCCGGGCTGCGGAACTGAGGAAGCGGACCCGGTCGAGGTGGCATTCGGCTTCGTGCACGTCGATGGCGGCCACCGCGAGGGCGACCTCGGCATGCCGATCCGATCGATGCTCGTCCGCGGCGGTCAGCCGATCGAGCCAACCGGTGTCGAGGGTGCCGTCGACCACCTCCGGGCGGTCGATGATGTCGAGCAGGAACGACTTGTTCGTGGTGCCCCCGTCGACCAGGACCGTCGTCTGACCCAGGGCACGTTGCAGCCGTCGACGCGCCGCGTCCCGGGTGTCGCCCCAGGCGATGATCTTGGCGATCATCGAGTCGTACTCCGGTGCGATCGCATCACCCTCGCCGACACCGGTGTCGACCCGGATGCCCGGGCCAGCCGGCAGCACCAGCGTCGAGATCCGCCCGGGCGCCGGGGCGAACCCGGCGTCGGGATCCTCGGCGTTGAGGCGAGCCTCGAACGCGTGACCGCGTGGCAGCGGGCACTCGCCGTCGAGACGGCCGCCCATCGCGACATGGAGCTGGAGCTGCACCAGGTCGATGCCCGTGGTCACCTCGGTGACGGGATGCTCGACCTGGAGGCGGGTGTTCACCTCGAGGAAGGCGAGGAGGTCGTCGGCCGGCTCGTAGAGGAACTCGACGGTGCCGGCGTTGCGATACTCCGCGGCACGGGCCAGCCGGATGGCGGCATCGCGGAGGCGCTGCTCCTGCTCCGGGGACAGGGCGGTCGAACTCGACTCCTCGATCACCTTCTGGTTGCGGCGCTGGATCGAGCAGTCGCGGACCCCTGGCGCCCACACGTTGCCGTGGTCGTCGGCGATGATCTGGACCTCGACATGGCGGGCGGCGCTCACCACCCGCTCGAGGAACACGGTGGGATCGCCGAACGAGGACGCGCCCTCGGACTGTGCCCGCTCCACCGCGGCGGCCAGCTCGTCCTCGTGGTCGACCCGCCGGATGCCTCGACCCCCGCCACCGGCCGATGCCTTGACCATCAGCGGGTAGCCGATGCCCGCGGCGGCGGCCCGCGCCTCCTCGACGGTCGCGACCGCGCCGCCGCTCCACGGGGCCATCGGCACATCGGCCGACTGCGCCAGCCGCTTGGCTGCGATCTTGTCGCCCAGCAGCCGCATGACGTCGCCCGACGGACCGATGAAGGTGATCCCCAGCTCGTCGCACAGGTCGGCGAACTCGGCTCGCTCGGCCACGAAGCCCCAGCCGACCCACACCGCCTCGGCCCGGGCGGTCTGCAGCGCGGCGCGCAGGATGTCGAGGTCGAGGTAGGGCGACGCCGCCCTCGTCGTCGACGGCGGGACCCGCAGGTCGTCGAAGCACACCGTCTCGTCCGCTTCCCGCACGAACATCGCGTCCCGCTCGGCGGCGGTGTGGAGGGCGATCGTGACCAGGTCGCCGGGGTACTCGCGCGCCGCATGGACGAGCCGCATGGCGGCCTCACCCCGGTTGACGATCGCGACGCGACGAAAGCGCTCCACGGGAGTCAGACCGAGACCGCTCATCGTCGTTACAGCCCGGGACGATCTCGTCGCGCCCGATGGGCGGGCCCGGTCATGACGGCCAATCGTCGGGCGGCTCGTTCTGTCGCTCCGGCAACGGGGGATCCCATGCGCCGTCCACGAACCGCCGTACGACACGGCCCGGTACTCCGACCACGACGGAGCGGTCGGGGATCTGGCCCCGCACGACCGAGCCGGCGGCGATGGTCACGTGTTCGCCGATGTCGGTGCCGGGCAGGATCACCACCCCGGCGCCGATCCAGCTCCCGGCGCCGATGCGGACCGGTGCCTCGTGGGGCCACTGGGCGGCGATGGGCCGGGTGACGTCGTCGTAGGCGTGGTTGTGGTCGGTCACGTACAGATCGGGGGCGATGGTCACGTCGTCACCGATCTCGATGCCCACGCGCGCCGCCAGCGACGCGCCTCGCCCGATGTTGCACCGTTCGCCGATGCGCAGCACCGCGGGGCCGGCGGGATCGAGGGCCTCGCCGTAGAGACCCACCGACATCGACACGTGGGGACCGATCAGCGTGTGGGCGCCGATCTCGATCCACTGCTCGCCGAAGGTGGCGCCGGGCGGGAACGCGATCATCGACTGGAACCCCATCGAGCGGAACCGGCGACCGTGCGCATCGTCGGGCGAGGTGGCGCCCACCGCGCAGATCCACTCCCACGAGCGCTGGATGATCCCGGCGGCGAGGTTGCGGGTTCGGGGTGACAGCTCGCCCGGTCGGAACACGGTGGCGACGGTACCGTGCTCAAGGCGTGGCGAACCGTCCGGGTTCGATGCTCCGGCGCAGTCGTGCCGTCCCCCACGCGTTCTGGCACCACGTTGAGCGGTCGGCGACCGAACGAAGTGGTGCCAGAAGGGGTGGGGCCCCACACTGGGGCGGTGCCGTCCCGCCTCGTCGACTTCCTGCCCGACCGCGCGGGAGCCGCCCCGGAGGCGGACGACATCCTCCTGGCCATGACCGAGTGGGCGGCCGACTCGGGCCTCGAGCTCTACCCCCACCAGGAGGAAGCGATCCTCGAGCTGCTCTCGGGGAGCAACGTCATCCTGGCCACCCCGACGGGGTCGGGGAAGTCGCTGGTCGCGCTGGCCGCCCACGCCCGCTCCGTGGCCGCCCATCGCGCCGGAGAGCGTGGCCGGTCGTGGTACACGGCACCGGTCAAGGCTCTGGTGTCGGAGAAGTTCTTCGATCTGTGCCAGCAGCTCGGGCCCGAGAACGTCGGCCTGCTCACCGGCGATTCCGCGGTCAACGCCGACGCCCCCGTCATCTGCTGCACCACCGAGATCCTCGCCCACGTGGCCCTCAAGGACGGCGCCGACGCCGACGCCGCCACGGTCGTCCTCGACGAGTTCCACTACTACGGCGACCCCGATCGGGGTTGGGCGTGGCAGGTGCCGCTGCTCGAGCTCCCGCAGTCGGCGTTCCTCCTGCTCTCCGCCACCCTCGGCGACGTCCGGTTCTTCCGCGAGGATCTCACCCGCCGGACGGGCCGACCCACCGCACTGATCGACGACGCGGTCCGGCCGGTGCCGTTGCGGTTCGAGTACCGGCGGACACTGCTCCACCACACGATCGAGCAGCTCCTGGCATCGGATGCCGCGCCCCTGTACCTGGTCAACTTCTCGCAGAAGGACGCGGTGGCCATGGCGTCGGCGATGGCCAGCGTCACCAAGTTGGACGACGAGGCCAAGGCGGTGGTGAGCGAGGCACTGGCCGAGGCCAAGCTGCCCGCCGGGTTCGGTCGCGACCTCGCCCGCCTGCTCCGCAACGGGGTCGGCGTCCACCACGCCGGCATGCTCCCCCGCTACCGGCGGCTGGTCGAGAAGCTCACCCAGCGAGGCGTGCTCAAGGTCATCTCCGGCACCGACACGCTGGGCGTCGGGGTCAACCTGCCGATCCGGACCGTGGTGCTCACCCGCCTCTACAAGTACGACGGCACCGAGACCCGGCTGCTCTCGGCACGCGAGTTCCACCAGATCGCCGGCCGGGCCGGCCGGGCCGGGTACGACACCGAAGGGCTCGTCATCGCGCTCGCGCCCGATCACGTGGCCGAGAACGACGCCGCCGAGGCCAAGGCCGCCGATGATCCCAAGAAGAAGCGCAAGCTGAAGAAGTCGTCGCCGCCGCGGGGCTTCGTCCCCTACGACGAGGACACCTTCGACAAGCTCCAGGCCGCCACCCCCGAGCCGTTGGAGTCGTCGTTCAAGATGACCCCCGGGATGCTCATGCAGCTCCTCGACCGACCCGGCGACGCCTGGGCCCACAGCCGTTCGTTGCTCCTCGGTTCGCACGAGCCCCGGGCCCGCCAGCGCCGTCACGTGCGCCAGACCATCGGGCTGTACAAGGCCCTGCGCACGGCCGGGGTCGTGCGGCTGCTCGACGAGCCCGACGCCTACGGCCGCTACGTCGAGGTCGACCAGGAGCTGCAGGACGAGTTCGCCCTCGACCAGCTGCTGGCACCGTTCCTGCTCCATGCCGTCCCGCTGCTCGAGTCAGAGCACGAGGACTACGCCCTGGCCATGCTGGCGCTGGTCGAGTCGGTGGTCGACAACCCGTTCCCGATCCTGATGGCCCAGAAGGACAAGGCCAAGGACGAGGCGATGGCCGAGATGAAGGCGGCGGGCGTCGAGTACGAGCAGCGGATCGAGGAGCTGGAGAAGATCAACTACCCCCAGCCGATGCGGGACCAGATCTACGACGTGTTCGACCGGTGGCGGGAGGAGAACCCCTGGATCGGCGACCGCAACATCGCGCCCAAGGGTGTGGTTCGCGACCTGTGGGACCGGGCCATGGACTTCCCGTCCTTCGTGCGCCACTACGGGATCAAGCGATCGGAGGGTCTGCTCCTGCGCTACTTGTCCGATGTGTACAAGACGTTCGTGCGCAGCGTGCCCGACGAGGCCAAGACCGACGAGGTGCACGAGCTCACCGACTGGCTGGGTGCGGTCATCCGGGCCACCGACTCGTCTCTCCTCGACGAGTGGACGGCGATGTTCTCGGCCGACCGCGCGGTCGACGACGTCGAGGCCGCCCGGGCGGTCGAGGACCGCGCCCCGGACGTCACCACCGACCGCCGGGCCTTCCGGGCCCTCGTTCGCACGCGGGTGTTCCGATGGGTGCAGTACGCCGCCACCGGGCAGTGGTCGGCGTGGTCGGAAGACCTGACCGAGATCGGCGACTTCGGCTGGAACGAGTCCAAGCTGATCGAGCTGTTCGAGCCGTACGTGGCCGAGTACGCCGGTGGTGGGCACGGCGATCGACCCTCGATCGGCATCGACGGCGACGCTCGCGGGCCGGCGCGGTTCCTGGTGGCCGACGACGGGAGCGACACCTGGTCGGTCGAACAGGTCCTCGTCGACCCGGAGGGGCACGACGAGTGGTACCTGGCGGTCACCGTCGACCTCGCCGCCAGCGCGGAGGCCGGCGACGTGAGGGCCACGCTCGACGGCCTCCACCGCCGTTGACCGCTCCCCGACGCGCGAGGCTCGCGGCAATGACGCGGCTGCTGGTCGTCCACCACACGACGTCACCCTCGCTCCACGACATGGTGGCCTCGGTGCTGGACGGCACCCGGGCCGACGGCATCGAAGGGGTCGAGGTCGTGACCGGGGCGGCCTTGTCGACCACGGCGGCCGACGCGCTGGCCGCTGACGGCTACGTACTGGTGGCGCCGGCCAACCTCGGCACGATGGCGGGCGCGCTCAAGCACTTCTTCGACACGGTGTACTACCCGTGTCTCGAGGAGACGAGGGGTCATCCATTCGGCTGCGCCGTCCACGGCAACAACGACGTCGACGGCGCGCTGCGCGACATCGACAAGATCATCACCGGGCTGGGTTGGCATCAGGTCGTCGACCACGTCCGGGTGATCGATCGTCCCGACCAAGCGGCGAAGGACGCGTGCTGGAACCTCGGCGCCACGGTCGCGGCCTCTCTCGCCGAGTGACCACCACGCTACGCTCCGCGTCCAGGGCTGATCGGGATACGGAACGGGGATGGAGGCGCAGTGGTCAACCCCCCAACCACCACCATGTCCTGGATCAGCCAGCTCACCACCGTGCTGGACACCTTCGAGGACCCCGCCGCGGTGATCGGTCCGGGTGGGACCGTGATCGTCGGCAACCGGGCGTGGCACGTCCACGGGTTCAGCGAGCCGACCTTCGCCGACGGTGACCCGCTGCCGGTGGCGTCGGTCGTCGCCGGGGAGCTCGACTACCGAGCCGGGAGCGGCCGGCGGGTCCGGGGCGACGGGTGGCGCTGGTACCGCTCGCGGGTCCGGGCCCTCGACGGCATCGACGGGGCGGTTGCGATCCTCACCCATCGCGACGTCACCGACGAGCGCCGCTTGCAGATGCGGATGCACCACTCGCCGGTGGCCCACCTCGAGCTCGACGCGTCCGGTTCCCTCCTGAACGTCAACGAGCGGTGGGAGGAGCTCCGGGGGCGGCCCGTCGGCGCCGAGCTGGGCGATCGGTGGCTGCGCGACACCCCCGAGGACGAGCGTGACGAGCTCGCCCGCCATCTGCGCGCTGCCCAGCCCTTCGAGATCGAGCTCTCCACCGCCGGTCCCGACGACCGCCGACTCAGCGTCACCATGGACTTCCAGCCCTTGCTCGAAGGGCGCGAGCTGATCGGTTGGCAGGTGTCGGCCACCGACCAGACCGAGGTGCGCGAGCTCGAATCGGCGGCCGAGAACGTCCTGGTGGATCCGGTCACCGGGCTGGCCAACCGATCGCTGTTCGACACGACCCTCACCCGCAAGCTGTCGGGACGTCACGAACGTGACCTCTGTGTCCTCTTCGCCGACCTCGACGGCTTCAAGGCCGTCAACGACACCTTCGGCCATCCGACGGGCGACCAGGTGCTGCGGGAGATCTCCCAACGTCTGGCGGGCGTCCTGCGGCCCGACGATCTCATCGCCCGCTACGGCGGTGACGAGTTCGCCGTGATGCTCGAAGGGGTCGACGCCACGCTTGCCGCCGAGATCGCCAGCCGCCTGGCGTCGGTCGGAGATCAATTGATCATGATCGACGGCCACGACATCAGCGTCGGCGTGTCGGTGGGCGTGGCCAGCTGCCATCCGGGCGACGACCTCGCGGCCGTGGTGGCGCGAGCCGATCAGGCCATGTACCAGGCCAAGCGAGCCGGCGGTCGCCAGGTGGCCACCGCCGAGCACTGATCCCATCGCATTTCGGACCGCCCGGTCCGGCTCGCTACGATGGGAGGACTGCGGTTGGGCCAACGACGTCCCATGTTGCAGAGCCTGAACAACGCCGAGCGGCGTTTCGACTCTCCACGGGATCTCATTCGATGAACCATCTTCCTGCACCCCAGGGCCTCTACGACCCCGCGTTCGAGCACGATGCGTGCGGGGTCGCCTTCGTCGTCGACATGCACGGCCGCAAGAGCCACGAGATGGTGCAGCGCGGCCTGCGGTCGCTCTGCAACCTCGACCACCGCGGCGCCACCAACGCCGAGGACAACGTGGGCGACGGGGCCGGCATCCTCACCCAGATCCCCGACCGGCTCTTCCGCGACGAGTGCGACTTCGAGCTCCCCGCAGACGGCAGCTACGCGGTGGGCATCGCCTTCCTGCCGGCCGACCCGGAGGCTGCCACCGACGCCGTCACCGAGATCGAGAAGCTGGCCACCGCCGAGGGGCTCACGGTGCTCGGCTGGCGTGACGTCCCCGTCGACAACTCGATGATCGGCTCGCAGGCGCTGGAGGTCGAACCCGCCTTCCGTCAGCTGTTCGTGGCGTCGGACCCCGCCGTGTCGGAGCAGCCGCTGTCGGGCATCGAGCTGGATCGCAAGGCCTTCGTCCTGCGCAAGCGCATCGAGCACGAGGTGAGCGCGCCCGGGCTCGACGGGCCCGTGTACTTCCCGTCGCTGTCCTCGCGCACCATCGTCTACAAGGGGATGCTGACGTCCTCGCAGCTCCAGGAGTTCTTCCCCGACCTGCTCGACGAGCGCTACGAGACCGCGTTGTCGCTGGTGCACTCGCGCTTCTCCACCAACACGTTCCCGTCCTGGCCGCTGGCCCACCCGTACCGGATGGTGGCCCACAACGGCGAGATCAACACCGTGCAGGGCAACGAGAACTGGCTGCGGGCCCGGGAGGGCAACTTCGAGTCGCCGCTGTTCGGCGAGTCGCTGGAGCGGGCGTTCCCGATCATGACCGCCGGCGCGTCCGACACCGCCCGCTTCGACGAATGCCTCGAACTGCTCCACCTCGGTGGCCGCTCGCTCCCGCATGCGGTGCTCATGATGATCCCCGAGGCGTGGGAGAACCACGAGACGATGCCCGACTGGAAGCGGGCCTTCTACCAGTACCACGCCACCCTCATGGAGCCGTGGGACGGCCCGGCCTCGATCGCGTTCACCGACGGCACCCTCATCGGTGCCGTGCTGGACCGCAACGGCCTGCGACCGAGCCGGTACTGGGTCACCGAGGACGGACTGGTGGTCATGGCGTCCGAGGTCGGAGTGCTCGACATCGATCAGTCCAAGGTGATCCGCAAGGGCCGCCTCCAGCCCGGTCGCATGTTCCTCGTCGACACCGCGCAGGGCCGCATCGTCGAGGACGAGGAGATCAAGCACGAGCTGGCCCACCAACACGCCTACGACGACTGGCTCCACGCCGGTCTGGTCCGCCTCGAGGACCTCCCGCCTCGCTTCCTGCTCACCCCCCAGCACGCCTCGGTGGTCAAGCACCAGCGGGTGTTCGGCTACACGGCCGAGGAGATGAAGATCCTCATCGGCCCCATGGCCCAGAACGGCTACGAGCCCATCGGGTCGATGGGAACCGACACCCCCGTCGCCGCGCTCTCCAACCGCTCGCGGCTGCTGTTCGACTACTTCCAGCAGCTGTTCGCCCAGGTCACCAACCCGCCCCTCGATGCCATCCGCGAGGAGATGGTCACCTCGATGGCCTCCAGCATCGGAGCCGAGGGGAACCTGCTCGATCCGCAGCCCGCGTCGTGCCGGCTGGTCGAGTTGCCCTCACCGATCATCACCAACGAAGAGCTGGCCAAGCTCCTCTACATCAACGAAGACGGCGACATGGCCCAGTTCCGGTCGTTCGCCATCGACGGCCTGTACCCGGTGGCCGAGGGGGGCGAGGGCATGCGCCGGGCGATCGCCGACGTGTGCACCAAGGTGTCGGCGGCCATCACCGACGGCACCAAGATCGTCGTCCTCTCCGATCGGCACTCCAACGCGGAGCTGGCACCGATCCCGTCGCTGCTGCTCACCGCGGCCGTCCACCACCACCTGATCCGGGAGAAGAGCCGCACGAAGGTCGGTCTGGTGGTCGAGTGCGGCGACGCCCGCGAGGTCCATCACATGGCGCTGCTGTGCGGCTTCGGCGCCGGCGCCATCAACCCGTACCTGGCCTTCGAGACCGTCGACGACCTGCTCGAGACGGGCTTCATCAAGAAGATCTCGGCCCGCAAGGCCCACCGCAACTACGTCAAGGCGTGCACCAAGGGCGTGCTCAAGATCATGTCCAAGATGGGCATCTCGACCATCGCGTCATACACCGGGGCGCAGATCTTCGAGGCGGTGGGGCTCTCGCAGGAGCTGGTCGACCAGTACTTCACCGGCACCACCACCAAGCTCGGTGGCGTCGGCCTCGACGTCGTGGCCGAGGAGGTGCGCCGGCGTCACGAGTTCGCCTACCTCGACCGTCCGGCCGAGGTCGCCCATCGCGACCTGTGGATGGGCGGCGAGTACCAGTGGCGGCGCGAGGGCGAGTACCACCTGTTCAACCCGGAGACGATCTACAAGCTCCAGCACTCGACCCGCGAGGGTTCCTACGAGATCTTCAAGGAATACACGTCACGGGTGAACGACCAGTCCGAGCGGCTCGCCACCTTGCGTGGGCTGTTCGAGTTCAAGGCCGGAGCGCGGGCGCCCATCCCGATCGAGGAGGTCGAACCGGTCAGCGAGATCGTCAAGCGGTTCTCCACCGGCGCCATGTCGTACGGGTCGATCTCCGAGGAGGCCCACACGACGCTGGCCATCGCCATGAACCGGATCGGCGCCAAGTCGAACACCGGCGAGGGCGGCGAGGACACGGAGCGGTTCCTGCCGCTTCCCAACGGCGACTCCAAGCGCTCGTCGATCAAGCAGGTCGCATCCGGTCGCTTCGGGGTCACGGCCAACTACCTGACCAACTCCGACGACATCCAGATCAAGATGGCCCAGGGCGCCAAGCCCGGCGAGGGCGGCCAGCTCCCCGGCCAGAAGGTGTGGCCGTGGATCGCCAAGACCCGGTACTCCACGCCGGGCGTCGGCCTCATCTCCCCGCCCCCGCACCACGACATCTACTCGATCGAGGACCTCAAGCAGCTCATCCACGACCTCAAGAACGCCAACCCGCAGGCCCGGATCCACGTCAAGCTGGTGTCCGAGGTCGGCGTCGGCACGGTGGCCGCGGGCGTGTCGAAGGCCAAGGCCGACGTCGTGCTGATCTCGGGTCACGACGGGGGCACCGGCGCCTCGCCCCTCAACTCACTCAAGCACGCCGGCACACCGTGGGAGCTCGGGCTGGCCGAGACCCAACAGACGCTGATGATCAACGGCCTGCGGGACCGCATCGTGGTGCAGACCGATGGTCAGCTCAAGACCGGCCGTGACGTCATGATCGCCACCCTGCTCGGCGCCGAGGAGTTCGGGTTCGCCACCGCGCCACTGGTGGTCATGGGCTGCATCATGATGCGGGTCTGCCATCTCGACACGTGCCCCGTCGGCGTCGCGACGCAGAACCCGAACCTGCGAGCCCGCTTCGCCGGTCAGGCCGACCACGTCGTGAACTTCATGCACTTCATCGCCGAGGAGGTGCGCGAACTGCTGGCCCAGCTCGGGTTCCGCACGCTCGAGGAGGCCATCGGGCGCGTCGACCTGCTCGACACCCGCCGAGCCGTCGAGCACTGGAAGGCCGACGGCCTCGATCTGTCGAGGATCCTGCACGTGCCCGAGACGCCGTGGGAACAGGACCGGTTCTGCTCGAAGGCCCAGGACCACGGTCTCGACGACGCCCTCGACAACGAGCTCATCCGGCTGTCGCAGGATGCGATCGAGCGGGGCGAACCGGTGGCCATCGAACTGCCGATCCGGAACCTGAACCGGACCACCGGCACCATGCTCGGCCACGAGATCGCCAAGCGATACGGCGAGGACGGCCTCCCCGACGACACCATCCAGATCCGGTTCACCGGCTCGGCCGGACAGAGCTTCGGGGCGTTCCTGCCCCGCGGCGTGACCATGCGGCTCCACGGCGACACCAACGACTACCTGGGCAAGGGCCTCTCCGGCGGCCGCCTGGTGGTCCGGCCGCCCGAGGACAGCCATCCCGCGCTGATCGCCGAGGAGAACATCATCGCCGGGAACGTGATCCTCTACGGCGCGACCCGGGGCGAGGTCTTCATCCGCGGGGTGGTGGGTGAGCGCTTCTGCGTCCGCAACTCCGGCGCCACCGCGGTGGTCGAAGGCGTCGGCGATCACGGGTGCGAGTACATGACGGGAGGCAACGCCGTCATCCTCGGTGCCACCGGACGGAACTTCGGGGCTGGCATGTCGGGGGGGACCGCCTACGTCTACGACCCCGATGACCTGTTCCACCGCAACCTCAACACCGAGATGGTCGACATCGATCCGCTGAGCGAGGACGACCAGGAGTGGTTGCGCGACGTCGTGCGCCGTCACCACGCCGAGACGGGCTCGGTCGTGGCCCAGCGGATCCTCGATCGGTGGCACACCAACGTGCGCCACTTCACCAAGGTCATGCCCAAGGACTACAAGCGGGTCCTCGAGGCCAGGACGCGCGCCGAGGCCGAGGGCATCGATCCCGACGAAGCGATCATGGCTGCCGCGGCCGGCTGAGCGACGCCCGAGACACGGAGACGAGACGACGACATGGCTGACATCAAGGGCTTCCTCAAGCACGGACGCGAGCTCCCGACCCGACGCCCGGTCCCGGTGCGGATCAAGGACTGGAAGGAGGTCTACGAGGACTTCCCCGAGGACCACCTCCAGAGCCAGGCCAGCCGGTGCATGGACTGCGGCATCCCGTTCTGCAACAACGGCTGCCCGCTCGGGAACCTCATCCCCGACTGGAACGACCTCGTCTGGCGCGACCACTGGCGCGACGCGGTCGAACGGCTGCATGCCACCAACAACTTCCCCGAGTTCACCGGTCGGCTGTGCCCCGCACCGTGCGAGGGCGCGTGCGTGCTCGGCATCAACCAGGACCCGGTGACCATCAAGCAGGTCGAGGTCGAGATCATCGACCGCGCCTTCGACGAGGGTTGGGTCGAGCCGGTGCTGCCCTCGGTCAAGACCGGGAAGAAGGTCGCGGTCGTCGGATCGGGACCCGCCGGCCTGGCCGCCGCCCAGCAACTCACTCGCGCCGGCCACGACGTCGTCGTGTTCGAGCGAGCCGACCGCATCGGCGGCCTGCTCCGCTACGGCATCCCCGAGTTCAAGATGGAGAAGCGCCACATCGAACGCCGGCTCGAGCAGATGCGAGCCGAGGGCACCGAGTTCCGCACCAACGCCAACGTGGGCGACAACGTGGCCGTCGACGACCTGCGACGGGACTTCGACGTCATCGTCCTCGCCGGTGGCGCGACCCAGGCCCGTGACCTGCCCATCCCCGGGCGGGAGCTGAACGGCATCCACCAGGCGATGGAGTACCTGCCGTGGGCCAACCGGGCCCAGGAGGGCGACCTCGCAGCCGAGGACGTGCCCATCTCGGCCTGGGGGAAGTCGGTCGTGATCATCGGCGGCGGAGACACCGGGGCCGACTGCCTGGGGACCGCGCACCGGCAGGGCGCCGCCGAGATCCACCAGTTCGAGATCATGCCCCGCCCGCCGGACGAGCGGACCCAATCGAATCCCTGGCCCACCTACCCCATGACCTACAAGGTCTCCTCGGCGCACGAGGAGGGAGGCGATCGCGTGTACAGCGTCAACACCGAGGAGTTCCTCGGTGACGCCGACGGCAACGTGCGGGGCCTCAAGGCCCACGAGGTCGAGCTCGTCGACGGGCGGTTCACCAAGGTCGAGGGCACCGACTTCGAGCTCGACTGCCAGCTCGTGTTGCTGGCCATGGGGTTCACGGGTCCGGAGAACCCACTGCCCGACCAGCTCGGCGTGGAGCGCGACGCCCGCTCGAACGTGGCGCGCGACAGCTCCTACGCGACCAACGTCGACGGGGTGTTCGTGTGCGGCGACATGGGTCGCGGCCAGAGCCTCATCGTGTGGGCCATCGCCGAGGGTCGATCGTGCGCAGCCGCCGTGGACCAGCACCTCATGGGCACCACCGCCCTGCCGGCGCCGATCGCGCCCACCGCTCGACCCCTCGTCTGAACCGCGGCCCCGTCCCCGGGTGGGTGCATCGTCCGGGTCGTTGTCAATGGCGCCATCGCGCCGCTATCGTCCGATTTCACCGCCCTGAACCCCGCGGTATGCATCCAGCCACACGAGGAGCGACTCATGGGTTCAGACGGACGTGCCGACGAGTTCGCGCCGGCGATCGGGGAAGGTTCCCGATGACGTCGTGGATATTCCCCGCCGCGGCCGGGGTGGACGACGCGCACGCCTCGGCGGCCGACGTGTTGCGCATCGACCTCGAGATGCACGACCGCACCACGATCGTCTCCCTGGCCGGGCCGGTGTGCGCCTACACGGCTCCCCACCTCGACGCCGAGCTGCAGCGCATCGAGGACGCCGATCGGCACCATGTCGTGGTCGATGCCGGAGCGGTGCACACCATGTCCACCGACGGGCTGGCCGTGCTGGTCGAACACGCCGAGCGTTGCCGCCGATCGGGAGGGAGCTTGCGGATCCGCCATGCCAGTCCGGTCACGCTCCGCGTCCTGTCGATCTGCCACCTCCTGGCGATGGCGGAACCCGATCCCGCAATCGTCGACGGCTGAGCGTGGGGGTCGGTTCCGGCCCCCACGGGTACGCTCCGGTTCCCCCGAACCTCCGAGAGGCTGTCGTTGCACATCAAACGGGACGTGCTCGAACGAGCGATCGAACAACTCCGGCGCACGCAGGCCGAATCCGGCATGCCGTTGTCGGCGCTGATGGAACACCTGACCGACTCGGTGACATCGCTGTTCGGGCTGACCGGAGCCGGACTGATGCTGATCGACGACGATCAGCTGCTCCGCACGGTGCTCGCCACCGACGAGCTCGGCACCCAGCTGGAGAACGCCCAGGAGGAGACGCGCGAGGGACCCTGCGTCGACACCATCGTCTACGGCACGCTCGTCTCCACCTCGGATGTGGTCTCGGACGGACGCTGGCCCCGACTCGCTGAGGCACTCGCCGGTACGGGCGTCGGTCCCGTGCTCGGGGTCCCGATCCACCTCGCAGGCGCCACGGTCGGCGCGCTCAACGTGTACGTCGACCACGACCACCAGTGGGACGACAGCGACATCCACGCCCTCACCACCTTCGGCGGCCTGCTCGAGGCGCTGCTCACCACCGCCCTGTTCGCGGAGCAGCGCGACGAGGTCGTGAGACAGCTCCAGGAAGCGCTCGACTCGAGGATCATGATCGAGCGATGCGTGGGGCTACTGATGGGCCGGGACGGCATCGACGCGGTGGCCGCCTTCAGCGCGCTCCGCGACATGGCGCGGCCGAGGCAACGTCGGGTCTACGACATCGCGCTCGAGATCCTCGCCGAACACGAGTCGTCGCGCTGAGCGTCACCCGACCGGCGTAGCAGTTCGCGGCGCGGCGTCGAGCCGTACCCGTTCGCCCAGCCGGGGCACGGCCACGTTCCAGTCCAGCTGCTCGACGAGACGGTCCCGCAACGCGGCACTGGCCTCCGGCTCGCCGTGCACCAGGAACGCCACTTCAGGTGTCGTGGGCGCCCGACCCAGCCACGCGGTCAACTCGTCGGCATCGGCGTGGACGCTGAAGCCGTTGATCTTGGCGATCTCGGCGCGCACCGGCACGTACTGGCCGAACAGCTTCACCGACCGAGCGCCGTCGGCCAGTTGGCGACCGCGTGTGCCCGCCGCCTGGAAGCCGGTGAGGACCACCGTGTTCCGGTGATCGGGCAGTCGCTGGGCGAGGTGGTGGAGCACCCGACCCCCGGAGGCCATGCCCGACGCCGAGATGATGATGGCCGGATAGTGGAGGTCGTTCAGCGCCCGGGATTCCGCGGTCGTGAACGCTTCGTGCAACGGGCCCGCGCCAGCGAAGGGGTCGACGTCCAGCGGGCTGCGCAGATCGGGCGAGTGCTCGGCGATCGCACTCCGGTAGACGTCCAGCACCCGGAGCGCCATGGGGCTGTCGGCGTGGACGGGCAAGGACGGGATGCGTCCCTCTGCCGCCAGCCGTCCCAACGCCATCAGCACCACCTCGGTGCGATCCACGGCGAATGCGGGGACAACCACCATGCCCCCGCGCTCCGCGGTCCGGGTGATGGCGTCGGCGAGGACGTCGAGCGAGGCGCTCTCGTCCTCATGGAGGCGGTCACCGTAGGTGGATTCGCTCACGATCACGTCGGCCGCCACGGGCTCGTCCGGCGGCCGCAGCAGCGGGTGGGTCGCCCGCCCGAGGTCACCGGTGAACAGCAGCGTCCGCCCGGCCCGCTCGAGCTGCACGGTCGCGGTCGCGGAACCGAGGATGTGCCCGGCGTTGCGGAGCGTGACGCGCACGCCGGGGACCAGTTCCTCGTCATGGCCGAGATCGGCCGGCTGGAGCAGCGACAGGGCCAGATGGGCATCCGCGGTGGTGTAGAGCGGGAGCGCAGGGTGGTGCTTGGAATAGCCCTTGCGGTTGGCGTACCCCGCCTCCTCCTCCTGCAACCTCGCCGCGTCCTCGAGCACGATCTCGGCGAGCGACGCGGTCGCCGGCGTGCAGAGCACCGGCCCGGTGAAGCCGTCTCGGGCCAGGGCGGGCAGGAACCCCACGTGGTCGAGGTGGGCGTGGGTGATGACGACCGCGTCGATGCTGGCCGGATCGACCGGGAACGGTGCCCAGTTCCGCAGCCGGAGCTCCTTGTGGCCCTGGAACATCCCGCAGTCGACCAGGACCCGTCGACCGGCGTCCTCGACCAGGAACCGGCTGCCGGTCACGGTGCCGGCCGCGCCGAGGAAGTGGATGAGGGGGGAACTGTTCGTCATGAACTCACCCTCTCCGGTCGAGGTCGACCCGGACCAGGGGCGAAGGCCCTTGCCCGATCCACCGAGGTCACGACGAACGACGTCGCGACATGGGACGTACGGCCCTTCCGACGGCACCGTCTGCGGGGCGAGCCTGTGGCCATGAAGCGGTGGTGCGTTGGCCGATCCACCCATCGACCGACGCCAGCCGCCGGTGACACGAACACAGGAGGGCATCCCCATGCCTGACGGAGTGGTCAAGTGGTTCGATCCGTCGAGCGGCGAGGGCATCATCCGGCGCGGCGGGCGCCGGTACGCCGTACGAGCGTCGGCGATCGAGCCCGCGGCCCGCGTCAGCGGGGCACGCGTGCACTTCGACATCGTCCGCGACGAGGGGACGAAGCGGGCCGAGCGGGTGACCCTCCGCACCGGCATGCGCGTGGCCCGATCGCAGAGCCGCTTCGGGGACCTGTCAGGGTCCCGAGCGCCGGATGCCGCGGGTGGCTCGCCGTCGGCGATCGACGGGCCCGACCTCGGCCGCGAGCGCGAGGCGCACCCGGCCCGGGCGGTCGAGCAGTGGGCGCTGCTCATGGCGGAAGGACGGCTCGACGAGGCGACCCTCCTGTATGCACCCGACGCCGTGCTCCACGAGCGCTCCGGTGACGTCCACGGCGCGGATCACATCCGTCGGCGCTGGGAATCGAGCCCGCTGCTCGGCACCGAGGCGGCCCTCGCCCTGCGCGGGATCGGAGCCAACCGCTTCGAGGCGATCTGGGAGGCTGACGGTGCCGAACCGATCGTGAGTCGCTTCCGCGTGGCGCACGGTCTCGTTGCCGAACAGTGGCACGAGGTCGACGCGACCGCACCCGAAGCGGAACCGGAGGAGGAACCCAGCGTCGAGGTGTCGACGGCCGGCCGCGTGCCGGCACGGATCCGCTCGTACGCCATCGAGCGGATCGAGAAGGTGCTGGCAGAGATCAGCCAGCCCGTGCTGCACACGAGTGTTCGGCTCGAACAGATCGCCGACCCGAGCCGGGACCGGCCGGCGTCGGCCCGGGTCATGGTCGACATCGACGGCGAACCGGTGCGAGCCCAGGTCCGTGCCGCGACGATGACCGAGGCGGTCGACCTGGTCGAGTCCAGGCTGCGCCGGCGGCTCGAACACCTGGCCGAGCACCGTCAGGCCCTCCGTCGTCGGGGCCCCACCAGCCCGGCGGGCGAATGGCGCCACGGCGATGCCCCCACCGAGCGACCCCGGTATCACCCGCGCCCGTTCGAGGACCGCGAGATCGTGCGCCACAAGAGCTTCACCACCGCGGAGGCCACGGTGGACGAGGCGATCTTCGACCTCGAGGCCCTCGACTACGACTTCTTCCTGTTCGCCGATCTCGCCACCGGGCAGGACGCCGTGGTCCACCGCCGGCCCGGAGGGACCTACGGTCTCCAGTATCGCTCGGGTCCGGGCGACGAAACGGTCGAGGAGACGGCCGCGGCCGTCGACGTGAGCCCGGAGCCGGCCCCGTGGCTGGCGCTCTCCGAGGCCCGGGATCGGCTCGATGTGACCGGCGCTCCGTGGATCTTCTTCGTGGACAGCGAACGGGATCGTGGTCACGTCCTGTACCGCCGCTACGACGGCCACTACGGCCTCATCACCCCCGCCGACTGAGTGCCGGAGGCGGCGCCTGGACTCGGGTCCCCACCGCGGACGAGAATCGTCACGTGTCCAGCACCGACTCCATGCGAATTGTCGCGACCGAACCGCCCCCGGCAGCGCCCACCGTGTCGGCCGACGCCGCCAACCGGGCATTCAGCACCTCGATCCTGATCTCGGCCACCAGGTGCACGCTGACCTACGTCGTGTTCCCGTGGTTCCTCCCCGCCATCGGCATCGCCGGAGGTGTCGGGCCCGGCCTGGGCATCGTCATCGGCGTGGTCGCCATCGGGTTCAACATCGCCAGCATCCGGCGATTCTTCGCCGCCGATCATCAGTGGAAGGTGCCGATCAGCTCCCTCAACTGCATCGTGATCGCCATGCTCACATACATGATCATCTCCGACGTGGGCCAGCTCCTGAGCTGACTCAGCGCGCCGTGAAGCGCCGGCGTGCGAGTGCGGCGCGGACCTCGGTCACCCCGAGGACGAGGAAGAACGCGGTCACCGCCACGCCGGCGATGGTGGCTCCGCCCGCGGTGTCGGCATGGAAGCTGATGGCGAGACCGAGCAGGACACTCGCCGCGCCGATGGCCACCGCGGTGACCATGATGAGTGGCACCCGCCGGACCAGCAGCGACGCCGTCGCCGGGGGGCCGATCAGGAGACCGAACACCAGCAGCGTGCCGATGGCCTGGAAGCTGGCCACGATGCTGATCGCCAACACGGCCAGCAGCGCGGCCTGCGCGAGGGCGGGGCGCATGCCGAGGGTCGCGGCCTTGTCGCGGTTGAAGGTGAGGGCGAGGAACGGGCGGTAGGCGACGACCGTGACCACCACCACGACGCCGGCGGCCAGCGACTGACCCCGGATGTCGGCCGCGGTGACCCCGAGGACGTCGCCGAACAGCAACGCGGTGACATCGGTGGCGAACGATCGGGATCGGGAGATGATGATCACCCCGAGCGACAACATGCCCACGAACAGCAGACCGATCCCGGTGTCCTCGCGGATCGTGGTGCGGCTCGAGAGCAGGGTCACCGCGCCGCTCATGACCAGCGCGGCCACCAGGGCCCCGACGATCGGGCTGAAGCCCCACAGGACGGCGAGGGCGATGCCGGGTATCACCCCGTGAGCGAGGGCATCTCCGAGGAAGGCGAGACCACGCAGCACCACCCAGGTGCCGACGAGCGACGTGGCCACCACGGCGGCGAGGCCGGCCACCAGGGCCCGTTGCATGAACAACGGGGCGAACGCATCGGTGAACCACACGATCATGGCGCCAGTGCCTCGGCGATGCGTCGGGCGTCGGTGCGGATCATGTCCAGGTAGGTGGCGCCGTCGGATCCCGTGGCACCGAGCGACTCGGAGTAGAGCTCGACGACGGTCACGTCTCCCACCTCGCCGGCCAGCGCGTCGGCGACCCGCCGCGAGGACGACGCGTCGGCGAAGATGGCCGCGACACCCGTCGAGCGCACCACGTCGGCGAGGGCGGCGAGATCGGCCCCCGAGACGCCTTCGGTGGTGGAGCCGCCCGGGACGATCACGCCGGCGAGCTGGAAGTCGTAGCGATCGGCGAAGTACCCGAACGCCCGGTGGTTGGTCACGAGGATGCGTCGATCGGCCGGGACCGCGTCGAGGGTCTCGGCGGCATCGGCGTCGAGTTGGCGCAGCTTCCCGATGTAGGAGTCGACGCGAGCGCGCCCCTCGGGGGTGTCGAGCACCGGAACGACCGAGAAGACGTGATCGGCGATGCCGCGGGCAGCCACGGCCATGCGGGCGGGGTCGGTGAAGAAGTGGGGATCGACGCGACCTCCGTCACGCAGCGGGATGGTGTCGACGGCGTCGATGGCGGCGTACACGTCGACCCCGTCGCTCGCCGCTCCGCGGACCACGGGATCCAATCCCTCCTCGAGCCCGGCCCCGTTGGTGACGAGGACCTGCGCCGACCGCATCGTCTGCGCCTGCCGGGCCGACGCCTGGAAGTCGTGGGGATCGGTCCCGACCGGCATCACCGTCACCACGTCGGCGGCGCCGTCGAACATCGCTCCCACCACGTCGCCGAGCACGTTCGTGGTGACCACGATCTCCGGGATGCCGGATGCGGCATCGCCCGTCTCCGCACTGCAGCCGGTGGCGACGAGCGCGACGATGCCCAGGACGGCGGCGAGCAGCCGCGGTCGTGTCACCATCCGGTCTCCATCTGGCTGGTCTCCATCTGGCTGGTCTCCATCTGGTCTGCGAAGTGAGAATCGCTCTCGAATTACGCTACGAGGTGATCGGCCGAAACGCAAATGAGAACCGGACTCGTTTTCGGATAGGATGGGTCCCGTGAATCCCGCGGTGACAATCGACGACCTCACCGTCCGCTACGGCGGCCACCTCGCGCTCGATCACGTCACCCTGCACGTCGACCGGGGTTCGACCACCGCCGTCATCGGCCCGAACGGGTCCGGCAAGTCCACCCTGCTCCGGGCCATCGCCGGGCTCGCACCGGCGGCCGCCGGAGCGGTCACCCTCCACGGCGTATCCGTCGCGCTGGTGCTCCAGGCCACCGACGTGGACCGCACCCTCCCGATCACCGTGCAGGAGACCGTGCGCATGGCGCGCTACGCCCGCCGGGGCCTGCTCGGCCGGCTCCAGCGCGGCGATCACGCCATCGTCCAGGGCGCGCTCGCCCGCCTCGACATCGAGGACCTCGCCCACCGGCAGCTGCACGATCTCTCCGGCGGTCAGCGGCAACGGGTGTTCGTCGCCCAGGGCCTGGCCCAGGAAGCCGATGTCCTGCTCCTCGACGAACCGGTGACCGGTCTCGACGTGGTGTCGCGCCGCACGATCCTGCAGGTGATCGACGAGGAGCGGTCGGCTGGTCGGTCGGTCCTCATGACGACGCACGATCTCGATGACGCGTCGCGCTGCGATCGCGTCCTCCTGCTGTCCACTCGCGCGATCGCGGACGGCCCGCCCGACGCCGTGCTGGTCGAGTCGCACCTCCGTGAGGCCTTCGGCGGCCGGGTGCTGCTCCTGGCCGGCGGCGACGTGTTCGTGGACGATCCCCACCACGCCCATTGACCGTTCTCACCGATTCTCATTCAGCTCGCTACAGTGACGCGGTGCCCACCGCCGACCTCCACGAGATCGCCACCGTCCGTCTGCGCAAGTCCGGTCAGCGCTACACGCGGCGCCGCCGAGCACTCGTCGAGGTCCTCGATGCGGCCGAAGGGCCCCTCACCATCCCCCAGGTCCTCGAGCTCGATCCCGGCCTGGCCCAGTCGAGCGCCTACCGGAACCTCGCCGTGCTGGAACAGGCCGAGATCGTCCATCGCATCATCACCAGCGACGACCACGCCCGGTACGAGCTGGCCGAGGACCTGACCGAGCACCATCACCACCTGATCTGCGCCACGTGCGGCGACGTCGTCGACTTCACCCTCGATGCCAAGATCGAGCGCGACCTCGAGCGGGTGCTGGACTCGGTGGCGGAGAAGATCGAGTTCGCCGTCGACCACCACCGCCTCGACCTGGTCGGGACCTGCGCCGACTGCGAGTGATCCGGGAATACCCCCTGGGGTATAGGGGTTGAACGGTGGGCACGCAACGATCAGGCAAGGAGCCCGCCCTCATGGCAACCGTCCAGCTCACCGAGACCAACTTCGAACAGACCATCGCCGACAACGACATCGTCCTCGTCGACTGGTGGGCGTCGTGGTGCGGGCCGTGTCGCATGTTCGCGCCGATCTTCGAACAGGCCAGCGAGCAGCACGACGACATCGTGTTCGGCAAGGTCGACACCGAAGCCGAGCGCGGCCTGGCTGCCTCGGCCCACATCATGTCGATCCCCACGCTCATGGTGTTCCGGGACCAGATCCTGGTGTTCTCCCAGCCCGGCGCCATCCCCGCCGCCGCGCTCGAGGACCTGATCGCCCAGGTGCGCGAGCTCGACATGGACGAGGTCCGGGCGTCGATGGCGGAGCACGCCACCGCCGATCACTGAGTCCCCGGGACCCACGAGGGCCTAGGGATCAGCTCCGATGTCGGTCGGAGCTCCGGCGGATGACGTGTCCGCCGGCTCCACCGTCGGGATCGGCTCGTCGCCACCCTGATCGAGCCGGAATGGTGGGTACTCGTCGGTCATGAGGGCGGCGTAGGCGACCACCCGCCAGATCCACCGGTTGAACCCGACGATCAGATCGAACAAGGCGTGCGGATACCGCCCTCGGAACAGCAGGACCACCCCGGCCACCAGGACCAACACCCCGAGCACGCCCCCACCGCCGGTCGGGTCGATTCGGGTGCTACCGAAGTGCCAGCCGAACGACGCGCCGATCAACAAGGCGACGATCAGATAGTGAGGAATGGCGAGCAACCACCACTTCACCAGGACCAGACCGCGAGACAGCTGACCCGGATAGGCGATGTCGATGGAGGCCGGGTAGTCGGGATCGTCGCCCAGGCTGAACGGTGGGTACCGATCGGTCCCGATGCCGCCGGTGGTGGCGTAGTAGCTCACCCGCCACGTCCAGCGGATCACGCCGACGTTGAAGTCGAATATGCCGCGTGGGTACGTGCCGGTGAACAGGATCGCAACGCCGGCGACGACGGTGAGGACGGCGAACGCGATCCAGAGGAACACGAGCACGATGAAGTGCGGGATGGCGAGGAACCACTTCACCAGCCACTGCCACCGAGACAGATCCGGATCGAGGCGAGCGTGGAGCGAGACCGGGCTGGACGCCGCGCGGGCCGGTTCGTGGCCGACTGCCGCGGGGACCACCGCGGCCGGGAGGACGCCGGGCGGCGGGGGTCGGTGCTCCTGGTTGCGAGCACCGAGGACGATCAGGACGACAGAGCCGGTGGTGACGACCAGACCCGCGCCGAGCAGCAGAAAGGCGAGCGGCAGCAAGAAGCCGGGCTTGGCCCCCACATCGATGTCCACCGCGACCCCGGGCGAGGCATCGGCGTTCATCACGACGACGGCCCATCGACCGCTCGTCGCGTTCCAGATCAGCTCCTGGGTGCCGGGTCCGACTTCGCTCGCGACCCAGAACTGCTGGTCGGACGGCGGCGCGACGTCGTCGCCACCGGTGCGGTGCCGGTAGACCGGCGAGCGATCGTGCTCGATCTTGCGAACCTCGTCGTGGGCGACGCCGGCGAGATATCCATCGACGTCGGCTTGGTCGGCGATGCCCACGAAGACGTCCTGGCCGCTGTCGCCACTCGTCACTCGCAGCCGGATGTCGGTGTCGAGCGCGTCCACGATCCGGTCGGGGGAGCCGGGTTCGGCTCCGAAATCGAGCTGTTCGGCGGTGATCGCCACGGTCGACGACTCGAACCGGTCGAGGGTGGTCGAGAAGAAGCCGTCGCGGTCCCGACCGACCGCGTAGGCGACGGCGAGGCCGCCACCACCGAGAAACGCCCCGAGCCCCGGGAGCACGAACAACGACCCGACCACCAGCATCGCTACGCGACCCGCCTTCATGACGCCTCCTCGCGCTCGTCCGCTCAGGCCAGCGTGGACACCCAGCGCCGACCGGTCCAGAGTCCTAGGTCCCGCGACGAGGACCCGACGCCGGCTCAGGACGACGGCGTCGCCGGCCGACTCCACGCCGCCCGGTCCCGGCCGGCCCGCTTGGCCTCGTAGAGCGCGGTGTCGGCCGCCTGGACCAGGGACCCGACCGAATCGACGTCGGTTCCGGACACGGCGATCCCGATGCTGCAATGCACGCCGAGCCTCGTCCCGTCGGCCACGACGACCCCGCTGGACCGGACGGCATCGAGGATGCGATCGGCGATCGCCTCGACACCAGCCACACCCCCGTCCGGCACCGGCCCGACCACCAGGAACTCGTCGCCACCGATGCGGGCGACGATGTCGGCTTCTCGCGTGGTGGAGACGAGTGCGTCGGCGACGCCGCGCAGCGCCCGGTCGCCGACCGCGTGGCCGTGGGTGTCGTTGATCTGCTTGAGTCCGTCGAGGTCGATGAAGAGCGCGAGCAGCGGTTGCGCATCACGCCGCGATCGAGCGAGCTCGCGTCCCACGGCGTCGAGTGCCGCCGCCCGGTTGAGCAGACCGGTGAGCCCGTCTCGCATGGCCATTTCGGTCAGCGCCATGCGCTGCTCCTCGGCGAGATGGATCGACGCCCGGAGACGGTCGATGGCCACCTGCATCGCCTCACCCGTGCGCCCCGGGAGCGAGTCGGCCAGCACCGGCGATTCGGGGTCGTCGGCCAGGGCAACAGCTTGGTGCTCCACCGCCGCCAGCGTCGCCGCCATGTCGTTGAACGCCTCGAGGGTGGCGGCCAGCTCCCTCGGACCGCGCGACTCGATCGGCGGGAGATCGAAGTCGCCGCTGGCCACCCGACGGGCCACATCCTCCAGATCGCGCGCCGGGCCGACCAGCTCCCTGGCGATCAGCAGTGCGAGGCCGAGCGAGACGACCGCGAGCAGCGCGGAGACCGCGGCAGCCCCGACGACGCGTCGCGTGTCATCGTCCGATTGGTCGTGCGCGGCTTCGGCCAGGTCGCGCGACGAGGCGCTGACCACGTCATTGAGCAGGACCGCCCAGCGGGCACCGTCGCCGATCACCGCCACCAGCGTCGCCGCGTCCGGGGCCGGTGGAGTCGCGCTCGACGAGCCGATCCCCCGGCGAGCCGCGGCGGCGATCGTGGCCTCGGTGCTCAGGGCCGCGGGGTCGTCGTGGAAGAGCTGCCACGCGGCGACGGCTCTCGGCCCGAGGGACGGAACCGCCCGGTCCGCGGCAGCCTCGAACCGGGCGGTGGCCTCGACGAGCGCCGAGACCGCCACGGGGTCCTGGGTCCCCAGCGTGATGTCGAGGGCACCTCGGATCCGGTCGCCGCTGGACGAGAACAGCGAGACCGTCTCCCGCACCGCCCGCAACCGGGCTCGCAGGTCGGCCGAGATCGGACGGCGATCCGCGGTGCGTTCGATGCGACCGAGCTGGTCGCGCACCTGGACCTCCGCCTCGTCGTCGAGTCGTACGAACAACTCGCTGACGGCGTCATACGAGGCGGTGCCGGCGTCCAGCGATCGTCGCAATGCAGCCAGTTCGGGGAGTGAGGTCCGGAGCGGAGCGCCGTTGGTCGAGGCCACCGCGGCGTCGACCCGGGCCCGCGCGGCGCGGAGCGCGGTTCGCTCGCCCTGCTCGTCGATTCCTCGCAGATCATCGAGCGGCGTCCCGAGTCCGGCAGACAACGCGAGGATCGTCGAGTGGATCTCCTCGTCCGCGACCGCGTCCCTGACGTCGACGACCCGGTCCAACTGTTCGGCGTCCGCCGCGAGCGCGGTCGACGCCTGCCGGTTGGCCCACCGAGCCCCGACCACCGCGGCGGCAAGGCCTCCCATGCCGAGGATGGGGACGAGCACGGCCACGACGAGCAGCGTCCGCATCCGGATCCGACGGACTCGGGTCTCGAGCGGACGACGGGCTGAGCCCTTGCGTCCGATCGCCATGCCTGCAGTATCGGTCACACCTCGCCGATTCGCGCGGTCGAGGACAAGGGTCACACCGGAGCCTGGTTCTCGCTGCACCCGGGCACGGATCGACGCCGCATGGGTAGGTTCGCGTCGACTCGTCACCGTCGAAACCCAGGCGTCGGACCATGCACGGTTGGCTTCCCGACATCGCAGACGCCAACGCCCGCCTCCTGCTGCAGCGAGGGCTGGCCCTGGTGTACCTGGTGGCGTTCATCGCCGCCCGCAACCAGTTCCGGGGCCTGCTCAGCTCCCGGGGCTTGACACCGTTCGCCCGGTACGTCGAACAGGTGCCGTTCCGGCGGGCGCCGAGCGTGTTCCACTGGCGCAGCACCGATCGGGCCTTCCAGACCGTGGCCTGGACCGGCGTGGTGATGTCGGCCGTCGCCCTCGTCGGCCTGCTCGACCACCGGCCGATCCCGGTGACGATGCTGGCGTGGCTGGTGCTCTGGGCCCTGTACCTGTCGATCGTGAACGTCGGGCAGCGCTGGTACTCGTTCGGCTGGGAGTCGCTGCTGTGCGAGGCGGGGTTCCTGGCCGTCTTCCTCGGTCCGGCCGACATCGAGCCGCCGGCTGTCGTCCTCGTGCTGTTCTGGTGGCTCCTCTTCCGCGTCGAGTTCGGGGCCGGGCTGATCAAGATGCGCGGCGACCGCTGCTGGCGCGACCTCACCTGCCTCGAGTACCACCACGAGACCCAGCCGATGCCCAACCCGCTGAGCCGGTGGTTCCACCTCCTGCCCCGACCCCTTCACCGGGTCGAGGTCGGCGCCAACCACATCGCCCAGCTGTTGGCGCCGTTCCTCCTGTTCGCGCCCCAGCCATTGCGGACCGCGGCGGCGGCGTTGATGATCGTGACCCAGGGCTACCTGATGCTGAGCGGCAACTTCGCCTGGCTCAACCTGCTCACCGTCGTCGTCACGTTCGCCGCGCTCGACGGCCACTTCATCGACGCGGTCACCGGCGTGTCGCCACCCCACTCGCTGGCCCCATCACCGGTGTGGTTCGACACCGTCGTCGGCATCGCGGCGATCGCGATCATCGTCATGTCGTGGTGGCCGGCCAAGAATTTGCTCAGTCCGCACCAGCGGATGAACGCCAGCTTCAACGAGTGGCGCCTGGTGAACGCTTACGGCGCGTTCGGCTCGGTGACCCGGCACCGGGACGAGCTCGTGATCGAGGGGACCGCGGATCCCCACCTCGGACCGGATACCGAGTGGCGGGAGTACGGCTTCAAGGGCAAGCCCACCGACCCCGCCCAGCGCCCGCGCCAAGTCGCGCCCTACCACCTGCGCCTCGACTGGCTGCTGTGGTTCGTCCCGTTGTCGTCCTCCTACGCCGAACCGTGGTTCATCCCACTGCTCCGGGGGCTGCTCACCAACGATCCGGACATCGTGTCCCTCATCGGACACAACCCGTTCCCGGACGAGCCACCGGTCGCCGTGCGGGTCCGGCGCTTCCGGTACCGGTACACCGACCGCGCCGAGCGCAAGCAGACCGGGAACTTCTGGTCGCGGACCTACCTCGGAGACTTCGTCCGCCCGGTGACATCGGCCTCGCTGTCATGACCTGATCAGCGGTGGGTTGACAGTCATGCCCCGATGAGGGGATTTTTGCCCTGACCTGCCAGTCCCGCTTGCGTTTCCGCCGTCGAACCCGTTGAATTTGTGTTGTTACTGCCACTCAGAGTGGTTGGGCGGGGAAGGCCGGCGGGCGGGAGCGAGGGTGGTACAGGTGGCGGACTCCATGACGAGGCGGGCACGGTGGCTCGGCCGGCGCGAGCGTCTGGTCCCACCGTGGCTGGTGCCTCCCACCCTCGCTTCCCTGCTCATCGCCGCCGCCGCGGCCGATGCCGCGCACCGGACGCTGGTGCTCGTCGCGGTGGCCGGCGTCCCCGTGCTGGCCGCCGTGGCCACCGGGCGGCAGTGGGCCCGGGCCGGAGGGCTGGTGCCGGCTCACGTGCGGTCGGGTTGGTTCCTGATGACGGTGGCAGCCGCCATCGCCGGTTCGGCATCGATCGCCGGTCTCGCAGCCGGGCACGCGGCCTTCGCCGTGTCGGCGCTCGACCTCCCCTTCGCCGCCAGCTGGGCGTTCGCCGTGGCCGGCCTGTTGTCGTTGATCGGTGGGCGGGTGCGGGGACGGCGCGTCGACAGCGTGGTGGAGGCGCTGCTGGTGACCGCCCCGATCGCCTACCTCGCGGCCGCCCTCACCATCGACGCTCATCCCGCCACCGTCTCGATGCTCGAGAACCTGCTGATGATCGGTGCGGTCGCCGGAGACGTCGTGCTCGTCGTGCTCGCCGCCGAACTCGTCCGGCTGCAGCACCAGGAGCGCCGCTCCGTGCCAGCCGCGCTGGTGCTCCTGGGAACCTGCTTCGTGCTGGCCGGCCACGCGGCGCGGACCGGGGTGATGTTCTCACCCACCTCGCCGACCGGTGCTCCCGGGCTGTGGCTCGCCGTCCTCAGCGCGGCCCCCGCCGTGCTGTGGGCCGCGGCGGCCTCCCACCCCGACACCGTGCACCACGCCGAAGGGCCCGGGACACTCCCCGCGGCAGTCACCCGCACCCGCATCGCCATCGTGCTCGCCGCCATCGTCGTCGGGCCCGCCGTCCTCGCCGTTCGCATGAGCCACGGGCGGTCGGACGGCGTGGCCGGATTGGCGCTCGGCGCCGTTGCCGTCGCCGCGGTCGCGGTCGCCTATCTCCTCCGCCTGGTCGAACAACGAGCCCGCATCGAATACCTCGCCCTCCACGACGACCTGTGCGGAATTCCGAACCGGGTCCTGCTGGGCGACCGCATCGCCACCGCCTTGGCCCAGGCGCCGCGCCACGAACAGGGCGTGGCCCTGCTCTTCCTCGACCTCGACCGGTTCAAGACCATCAATGACAGCCTCGGCCACGCGGTCGGCAACGACCTGCTGCGCGCCGCTGCCGTTCGCTTGCGGGACAGCGTCCGCGTCGGCGACACCGTGGCGCGGTTGGGCGGCGACGAGTTCGCCGTGCTGCTCCCCGACGTGATCGACCGCGACGCTCCGGCCATGGTCGCCGAGAAGGTGCTGGAGGCGTTCAGCGCACCGTTCGACCTCGACGGACGGCAGCTGTTCGTCAGCCCGAGCATCGGCGTCTCCCTGTATCCCGACGATGCCTCCAGCGCGGAGGAGCTGCTCAAGAACGCCGACGCTGCGATGTACCGGGCCAAGGACAACGGGCGCAACACCTTCGAGATCTACACCCGCGAGATCAACGCCCGGGCACACCAGCGGCTCACCCTCGAGAACAGCCTGCACAAGGCGGCGGATCGGGGTGAATTGGTCATGTACTACCAACCCAAGGTGGACCTGCGCAGCGGCCACATCGTCGGGATGGAGGCCCTGATGCGTTGGGAGCATCCCGAGCTGGGATTGCTCCTGCCCAGCGAGTTCATCGCCCTCGCCGAGGAGACGGGGCTCATCGTCCCGGTCGGTGAGTGGGCCCTCGAACAGGCCTGCGCCCAGACCAAGGCATGGGCCGACGCCGGCTACCAACCGCTGACGGTGGCGGTCAACCTGTCGGCCCGGCAGTTCCAGCACCAGCAGGTGGGCGACATGGTCGCGCGCGTGCTGCGAGCGACCGCGCTCGATCCCGCGTCGCTCGAGCTCGAGCTCACCGAGAGCCTCGCCCTCCAGGACCCCGAGGCCGTGATCGCGGTTCTGCAGGACTTGAAGGACATGGGCGTCCAGTGCTCGATCGACGACTTCGGCACCGGCTACAGCGGCCTGATGTACCTGACCCGGTTCCCCATCGACCGACTCAAGATCGACAAGTTCTTCATCAGCGAGATCTCCAACGGTGGCGACAACGCCCGGATCGTCGCCGCGGTGATCGCCCTGGCCCACGGGCTCCGCCTCGACGTCACCGCCGAGGGGGTCGAGAGCGACGAGCAGCGTCAGTTCCTGCACGAGAACGGTTGCGACGAGATGCAGGGGTTCCTGTTCAGCGAAGCGATCCCGGCCGCAGATTTCGAGAAGCTCCTGCTCCCCGCCGACGCCCTGGGCGACCCGGTACCGAGTCGCCCGACGCTCCGGGTGGTGGGAGAGCCGACTCGGGCCCCGGAGCTGCACCGTCCGTCGGTCGCCGTGCGCGTGCACGGCGAATCGGTTCGGGCGGCAGATCTGCTCCCGCTGCTGCCGGCGCCGTCGGTCGCCGACACCAGGCACCCGTAGACCGAGGCGTCAGCGTCAGGCGGCCTCGGCCTCGAGGAGGAGGCGCTCGCCCCACTGGCGGCCCTGCTCGACGGCCAGGGGGTAGACGGCGCGGGCCCGATCGGCGTCGAACAGGCCGAGGGGATTGCGCCCGGCGAGCCGACCGATCTCACGAGTGGGCCGGATCATCGTCACCACGTGCTCGGGATGGCGATCCCGCCACGTCTGCAGCTCGCGGGCGAGCAGGCGGCCCGCGACCCGACCGAGCGGGCCCATCACCGGCCCGGCGAGCGGGGCGACGACGACGACGTGATCGGCGGTCGCGGCCGCGTCGACGGACGTCGCCGACCACATGCCACCGTCGACGTAGAGCCGGCCGTCGACGCGATGTGGTGGGAACAGGCCAGGTACCGCGGACGAGGCGGCCACCAGATCGGCGAGGTCGTACCGCCCACCGTCGAGGATGTGCCGGCGACCGCTGCGCAGGTGGACGGCGGAGACCGACACCAGCGGGTGCCGAGCACCGCCGAAGAGCTCACGGGCGGCCTCGGCCAGCCCGTCCCGGCGGGTGGGTACCGACGGTGACTCGAGCGCCGCCACCTGCTCGAAGCCGAGTCGGAGCGCGACGATCGACGCCACCCACGAGCCGGCCGACGTACCGAGCGCGGGAGCCGCGGCGACGTCGAGGCCCGCCTCGGCGAGGCCGTGGGCGACGCCCGCGCCGTAGCCGATCCCGAAGGCCCCACCGCCGCCGTAGACCATCGACAGCGGGCAGGGCGCGCCGAGGGAGGCCGGAGCCCCGAAGACATCCACGTGGTCCGACTCGCTGTGCTGACGTCTCGCCACGGTCGCTCCTCTCGACGGAAACCGTGCCGCCACTGTCAGCTCGAGAGCCAGGCGCGGCCAGGGCCGAATGGCCCCATTCCCCCGACGAACATTTTCGGCGCCGCGGAAATTGATGACTTTGGTCCCTGTTGCTCACCTGCCACGAGCTTGTGAAGTGGGAACAGCGGGTCCGGAGCTCGGACTCCACGACGAGGGGGTGGCCCAATGGCCCGATGGAAGAGACTGGCCGCGACGGCGGTGGCGCTGAGCATGTTCGCTCCGCTACTGATGGCGTGCGGCGACGATGACAGCTCGTCCTCATCGGACACGACTGCGGCCGCCGACGGTGGCGTCACCGTCACGACCGCGGCGAATGGCACGGCCGTGTCGGTCGAGGTCGGGGACAAGTCGGACGACACCATGTACCTGACTCCCGACACCACCTCGGTACCGGCGGGACCGGTGACGTTCACGATGCACAACGCTGGGACGGTCGAACACGAGATGGTCGTGCTCAAGACCGACACTCCCGCTGACCAGCTCACCGTCGGATCCGATGACAAGGTGAGCGAGGACGACAGCGTGGGCGAGGTCTCCGAGACCGAGGCCGGCGACACGGGCACGCTCACTGTGGATCTCGAGCCCGGCAAGTACGTGCTGGTCTGCAACATCGCCAAGCACTACGGCAAGGGCATGTACGCCGCGTTCACGGTCACCGGCTAGCCCAGTGGCTGCGTCGTCCACCGACCATGGCGCCGACGCGACTCCCCCAGCCGACCGAGTGTTCGGCTGGGGGCATGCCGCCTTGGTGGCGCTCGCCGTCCTCGTCGCGGCCGCCATCCTCCTGGTCGTGGTCCCCAATGTCTTGGTGACCAAGCTCGACGGCGTGAGTCGAAGCACCCGCGTCGCGGCGGCCACCACGTGGTTCACCCTCGCCGTCGTCGGCTTCGCCTGGGCCCTGCGCCGGCTCCAAGCCCACCACGTGGTATAGAACACAACGATGACCGATTCGCCAACGGTCACGGGGGCACCGGTGCACACCGAGGGCGCGCGGGCACTGAACCCCACCGTCCCCGATGGTCGCTGGTTGTGGGAGAACGAACCGTGCCGCGCCGCGTGCCCCGTGCACACCGACGCCGGCGCCTACGTGACCGCGATCGCCGCCGGCCGCTTCCGCGACGCGTATCGCATCGCTCGGGGGCCGAATCCGTTCCCGTCGATCTGCGGGCGGGTGTGCGCGGCGCCCTGCGAAACCGCCTGCCGACGCGGCACCATCGACGCACCGATCGCCATCCGGGCGTTGAAGCGATTCGTCGCTGAGCGGTTCGGCGTCGAGTCGTTCGACGGGGCCGCGGAATGGCACGACGGGCACGGACCGGTACCCGCCGCCGACGGTGCCTCGGTCGGCATCATCGGTGGAGGACCGGGCGGACTCGCCGCCGCCCACGACCTCCGGTTGGCCGGGCACCCGGTCACCATCTACGAGGCCCAGGCTCGTCTCGGCGGCATGCTCGTGCTCGGCATTCCCGAGTACCGCCTGCCCCGGGCGCTCATCGAACGAGAGATCGCCGCGATCATCTCCCTCGGGGTCGACGTGCAGACCGAGTGCGCGGTCGGCCAGGACATCACCGTCGAGGAACTGCTCGACCGCCACCGGGCGCTGTTCGTGGCGGCGGGAACAGCACGGGCACGCGACCTCGACATCCCCGGCCACGATCTGGACGGCGTCTTCCGAGCGGTCGAGTTCCTGCTCAACGTGAACCAGGGATTCCGGGTCGACCTCGGCGAGCGTGTGGTGGTGGTCGGGGGCGGGAACGTCGCCTTCGATGCCGCCCGGACGGCGCTGCGGACCTCGCCCGCCGACGACGAGGCCCAGCGCACGCTGACGACCGCGCTCGATGCCGCCCGAGCGGCCCGACGCGCCGGCGTCCACGACGTCACCATCGTCGCCCTCGAATCGCCCGAGGAGATCCCGGCGGCCCCCGAGGAGATCGCCGACGCCGAGGCCGAGGGGATCCGGGTCGTCTACCGACGGGGTCCGCAGCGCATCGAGTCGATCGACGGTCGGGTCACCGCGCTGCGCACGATCGGGGTGGCGTCGGTGTTCGACGAGGCCGGCCGCTTCGCGCCCACCTACATCGACGACGACCTGCTCGACCTACCAGCCGACAGCGTGATCCTCGCCGTCGGTCAACACGCCGATGTGTCGTTCCTCCCCGACGATCTCGGCGTCGAACGGGCCCGCAACGGCGGTCTGGCCGTCGATGCCGCCACCTTGCGGACATCGCACGAGCGCATCTGGGCCGGCGGCGACGTGGCGTTCGGTCCCCGCAACCTCATCGACGCCATCGCCGACGGCACGCGGGCTGCGGCCTCCATCCACGCCGCGCTCGCCCCACCCGGCGGGAGCACGTCCGAACACTCAAACGTCGGGGAGTGGGTACCGGTCACCTTGCGCAGCCGACCAGGGTTCCGCCGCCTGGCCAGCGACTACGACGACGTGGCCCGGGTCGAGATCCCCGCGGTCCCCCACGACCGCCGGATCGGCTTCGCCGAGGTCGAGACCGGCTACGACGAGCAGACCGCGATCCTCGAGGCCCATCGCTGCCTGCGATGCTTCGACAACATCATGCTCCGACCCGAGCTGTGCATCTTGTGCGGACTCTGCGTCGACGTCTGTCCCACCAACTGCATCAGCATCGTCCGCGCCGATCGGATCGATGTGGGCACGCCGGCCCAGTCGGCGCTGCTGCTCGACGAGACGGCCTGCATCCGCTGCGGGCTGTGCGTCAACCGCTGCCCGCCGGGCGCATTGCTGATGGTCGAGGCCCGAGAGGTTCCATCATGGCTTCCGTAGACGAACGAGACGAGCTCGAACGCGAAGCCGAACCGCCCGGGGAAGGCCTCAAGCACCGACTCCACCGCAGCGAGACCTGGCGGTCCGTGTTCCGTCACCCGTCCCAGGACACCCCGCGGGGTCGGGCCCTGCAGGGATTCAGCAACTTCTTCCTCCACATCTATCCCGTCAAGGTGCCCGCTCGGGTGCTCCGCCTCCGCTACTCGTTCCGACTCGGGTTCATCGCCACCGTCTTGTTCTTCATCCTGCTGGTGACCGGCGTCTACCTCATGTTCTTCTACACGCCGTCGGTGACATCGGCGTACGGCGACATGCAGCACCTGCGGACCCAGGTGGGCTTCGGCCAGCTGATCCGCAACGTCCACCGCTGGTCGGCCCATCTCATGGTGCTGGTCGTGATCCTCCACCTCGCCCGGGTGTTCTTCGCCGGGGCGTACAAGTCGCCGCGGCAGTTCAACTGGGTCCTGGGCATGGTGCTGCTCATCACCACCCTCGGCTTCTCGTTCACCGGATACCTCCTCCCGTGGGACCAGCTCAGCTACTGGGCGGTCACCGTCGGCACCAACCTCGTGAACTACGTCCCGCTGGCCGGAGGCCTCATCCGGAACCTGCTCATCGGCGGACCGCAGATCGGGCAGACGACGCTGCTGCGCTTCTACGTCCTCCACGTCGCCGTGCTGCCCATGGCCCTGATCGTGATCCTGGCCGTCCACATCTGGCGCGTGCGCAAGGACGGCTTCGCGGTCCGGGAAACCGGCGCCGGCGCCTTCTCGGAGGCACTGACCGAACCGTCACCGACATCGTCACCCACCGAGCCCGCCACCGCCGAGAACGGGCCGCGCGTCCGGCTCCTCGGCGTGGTCGACCGCGAGTCGGTCACGGCCGAGGACCGCAGCGTCGACGACACCGTGTTCACGTGGCCCCATCTCGTCGTGCGCCACGTGGTGGTCGCCCTCGGCGTCGCCGCGCTCGTCCTGGCCTTCGGGGTCGCGTTCGAAGCGCCCCTCCGCGGGCTGGCGAACCCCGATGTCACCCCGGAGCCGGCCAAGGCACCGTGGTACTTCGTGGGTCTGCAGGAGCTGCTGTCGCGCTTCGACCCCCTCGTCGCCGGGATCCTGCTCCCCGCCGGAGCGTTGCTCAGCCTGATCGGGCTGCCCTACATCGACCGCAGCCGCCACACCGAGGCCCGGTCCCGGAAGGTGGCGGTGCTGGTGTTCTCCGGGCTCATCGCCATCGCCGTCGTGCTGACGCTGATCGGCTTGCTCTTCCGGGGGCCGGGCTGGCAGTGGACACCCCCGTGGGATCACCTCTACCTCGAGCTGTAGGAGTTGTCGTGAGACAGGAACAGGACCATGCCGACCCGACGTGACATCTTGCGCAACGGCTGGAAGCTGGGTGGCACGCTGCTGGCCGCCGCCGCCGGCTGGACGACCTACGAGGCGCTCCGACCCCTGGCGGGTGCATCGACCACCGGCCCGCTCGAGCTGGGGAACCCCGCCGATTTCGCGCCCGGCACCGCGACCCAGATCCGCGCCGGCCGGCTCTGGGTGTCCAACGCCGACGGCCACTTCTTCGCCCTGTCCCAGCGGTGCCCGCACCTCGGCTGTGGCGTTCCCTTCTGTGAGAGCTCCGGTCGGTTCGAATGTCCCTGCCATGGTTCCGTCTTCGACATCGCCGGCGAGTGGATCGCCGGACCGGCCCCGCGCGGGATGGACCGCTACGAACTCTCGGTCGGCGACAACGGGAACCTCGTCGCCGACCTCTCCACCCGGGTCGACGGTCCCGATCGGGGAGCCAACACGTTCCTGACCCCGCCGGCCGGACCCAACTGCCAGGGGGCGTGAGTCGATGCCTCGTGACACCCCCACGCCCGAGCCGTTCGAACCCGAGTGGCTCGAACGCAGCCTTGACCGCTACTACACGTGGGGGCTGGCCTTCATGGTCGTGTTGCTGCTCGGCTTCCCGCTGTACCGGCTACGGGAGCCCGATCTTCGGGCCTCAGCCGAACGATCGCAGCAAGCCACCTACCAGACGCTCGGTGCCGACCTGTTCGCCCAGAACTGCGCCTCGTGCCACGGCGACGGCGGGGCCGGCGGCGGGAGCGCGCCGACGTTGGATTCGAAGCAGTTCCTCTCGAGCACCAGCGACGACCAGATCCACCTGCTCGTGTCCGGCGGGGTCCCCGGCAGTGACATGTCACCGTGGAACCTGGAGTTCGGGGGACCCCTGACCGACGAGCAGGTCTCCCAGCTCGTGACCTACCTCAGGAGCCTCGAGGACGGGGCGCCGAGCATCCCCGACTGGCGCCGGGGGGTGCAGGCCGGCGGCTGAAACCTGCCGGACCGTCAGGCATCCCCGATGGGTCGATCGAGGGCGACCTCCCGCATGGTGGTGGTGGCCAGCACGGCCAGTTCGCCGTCCTGGAAGAACCGGGTGAGGACCACGCTGGTCCGGCCGCGTTGCTTCTCGAGCTCACTCTCGATCACGAGGCGCGGGCCGGTGATCGGCTCGAAGTAGTCGATCCGCATCTGCGTGGTGGCCAGCCACTTGCGGATCCCGCGGCGCGCCGCTCGATCGGGTCCGGCCCGGACCGTGTTGAGCGCGACGAGATCCACGTAGGTCGGCGTGAACCCACCGAAGAGTTGGCCACGCGGGTTCTTCACGTGGTCGGGGAGGCCGGCATCGAGACGGAGGAACCCCACCCGCTCCTCGAGCACCGTCCAGTCGTAGGCCTCGAGGAAGTCACCGGCCATGTGGCCGCGCCCCATGAGGCGCCCGGGTTCCGGCGCGCTCCACGGCATCGGGGTCTCGGGCTCCTCGCTCATTTCGGCAACTCGTGGCTCGTGGACATGCCGGGATCGTACGAGAGGAACGGGACCACAAGAGTGGGTCGACGGGAGGCGGGCGCGTGTTGTCGGCGATCACCGCAGCTGCCACGCTCAGGCCGTGCACGTGAACGGCCGCCCGCAGCGCACCATCTGGCGTGATCCGGATCGATCCGAGGTGGTGCAGGCGATCGACCAGCGCAAGCTCCCGTTCGAGTTCTCGGTCGTCGACATCACCTCGCCGACGGAGATGGCCGCCGCGATCACCGACATGACCGTCCGGGGGGCGGGACTCATCGGCGCGGCCGCCGGCTACGGCATGGCCCTCGCCGCCGCCGAGGCGTCCAGGCACCCGTCGCACGAGCGAGCAGGACGGCTGGCCGAGGCTGCCGCCGAGCTCATCGCCAGCCGGCCCACCGCGGTGAACCTGTCGTGGGCCGTTGGGCGCCAACTCGATGCCCTCGAGGACGTGGCCGCGACCGACGGGCTCGTCGACCGAGCGTGGCAGGAAGCCGAGGCGATCGCCGACGACGACGCCGAGTGGTGCCGACGCATCGGCCAGCACGGTCTTCCCCTGCTCGAGGCGATCCACCAGCGAACCGGGACCACGGTCAACGTGCTGACCCACTGCAACGCGGGATGGCTCGCGTTCGTCGACCACGGCACGGCGACGGCACCCGTCTACGCCGCCCATGACACCGGCATCCCCGTGCACGTCTGGGTCGACGAGACCCGGCCCCGGAACCAGGGCGCACGCCTCACCGCCTGGGAGCTGGGTCAACACGGTGTCCCCCACACCGTGATCGTCGACAACGCCGGCGGTCACCTCATGCAGCACGGCCTCGTCGACATCGTCATCACCGGAAGCGACCGGGTCACCCGCTCCGGCGACGTGGCCAACAAGATCGGCACCTACCTGAAGGCTCTCGCCGCGCGGGACAACGACATCCCGTTCCACGTCGCGCTCCCCTCGTCGACGATCGACTGGGAGCTCACCGACGGTGTCCACGACACGCCCATCGAGGAGCGCGACCCGCGCGAGGTCACCCATCTCGAGGGACTGACCGACGCGGGCATCCGCGAGGTGCAGCTGACCCCGACCGGCACGCCGGCCGCCAACCACGCCTTCGACGTCACCCCCGCCCGGCTGGTGACCGGTCTGATCACCGAGCGCGGGCGCTGCGCGGCGACCGCCGCAGGCATCGCGTCGCTCTTCGGCGACGAACGCCCGCGGCGGGAGGGCCCCGGCCGCTCCGGGGGCGCTGCGCCATACTGACCGGATGGACGAACGAGGGGCGGGCGGCCTCACCCGGCGAGGATTCCTGGCGGCCGCAGTCGCCGCCGCAGTGGCGGCATGCAGCGACGACGGCTCGAAGGCCACGCCGAAGACGACCTCCACCAGCGCGTCATCGACCACCACCACCACGAGCGCGCCGATCGATCTGAGCTCGGATCCCTTCACCCTCGGCGTGGCGTCCGGCGACCCGCTGCCCGATCGGGTGGTGCTCTGGACCATGCTGACCGGCGATTCGTTGCCCGACTCGGACATCGATGTCGAGTGGGAGATCGGCCGCGACGCCGAGCTCAGCGACGTGGTGGCTCACGGCACGGCCACCGCGGTGGCGGCGCTCGGGTACTCGGTGCACGTGGACGCGACCGGCCTCGAACCGGACACCGAGTACCACTACCGGTTCCGGATCGGGCAGTTCGAGACCGAGCCGGCCCGCACCCACACCTTCGCCGAGGCCGGGACGATGCCCGAGCGGTTCCGCTTCGCGTTCTCGTCCTGCCAGAACTGGGAGCAGGGGTACTACGCGGCCTACCGCGACGTCGTCGACCAGGACGACATCGACGCCTTCGTGTTCCTCGGCGACTACATCTACGAGTACGCCACCGGCGGCTACGCCGACGCGCGCGGTCGCGCCACCGGTCAGGACTTCGAGTGCGAGACGGTGGAGCAGTACCGGGCCCGCTACGCCTTGTACAAGTCCGACCCGTTGCTCCGCGCCGCCCACGCCCTGGTCCCGTGGATCATCACCTGGGACGACCACGAGGTCGACAACGACTACGCCGGCGCGGTCAGCGAGAACAACGATCCCACCGACGCCTTCCTCACCCGCCGGGCCGCCGCCTACCAGGTCTGGTACGAGTTCATGCCGGTCCGGCTCGATCCGCCGACCGGACCCGACTACCAGATCTACCGGAGCTTCGCCCACGGCGACCTGGTGCGCTTCCACGTCCTCGACACCCGCCAGTACCGCTCGGACCAGCAGCACAACGATCCGTTCGTGGCCCAACTCGGCGACGCGGTCCAGGTGCGTGACGACGCCCTCGTCTTCTCGCCCGAGCACACCATGGTCGGTGACGCCCAGCGCCAGTGGCTCACCGCCGGGGCCGAGGCATCGAACGCGGTCTGGGACGTCCTCGCCCAGCAGGTCTTCATGTTCGGCGGCAACGCGGTCGTCGGGGCCGATCCGCCGGTCATCGTGGTCGACTCCTGGGACGGCTACGCCGGCGACCGCCAAGCGGTGCTGGAGGCGATGACCGGTGCAGTCGACAACCTCGTGGTCCTCACCGGCGACTTCCACTCGGCCGCGGTGGCCGAGTTGCGCACCGACCCGTTCGACCAGTCCCTCCCGGTGGTGGGCGCCGAGTTCATGGCCTCGAGCATCTCGTCGTCGTTCTTCGACGACGACCAGGCCATCGAAGGGCTGGTGTCGGCCGCCCTCACCGCCAACCCCCAGATCAAGTGGTTCGACGCCCAGCGCGGCTACACCGTGTGCGAGGTGACACCCGACCGCTGGTTGGCCACCTACCGGGCCGTCAAGGACCAGTTCGACGAGTCGTCGCCGGTCGACACGATCAGCTCCTGGGAGGTGCTGGCCGGCCAACCCGGCGTGCAGCAGGTCTCCTGAGCGCGGCGGGGTGGCGGTCGTGAGCGAGACTCCGGAACATCATTGGGACGCCGTGTACCGAAACCGGGCCGTCACCGAGGTCAGCTGGTTCCAGTCGGAACCAGCGATGTCGATGCAGCTCCTGGCCGACTCCCGGCCGCCTCCCACCTCGGTGATCGACGTCGGTGCCGGTGCGTCGGTGCTCGTCGACGCTCTGCTCGCCACGGGTCACACCGACCTGACCGCGCTCGACGTCTCCGATGAGGCCTTGTCCCTGATGCGACAGCGACTGGCCGAGCGTCATCCACCGGTCTCGTTCATCGTCGCCGACGTCCTGGAGTGGACCCCGCACCGGCACTGGGATGCGTGGCACGACCGCGCCGTGTTCCACTTCTTGGTCGACCGGCGCGATCAGGCCCGGTACGTCGCCACCGCCGAGCAAGCGGTCTCCCCCGGGGGCATCATCGTCCTGGGCACCTTCGCCCCCGACGGTCCCGAGCAGTGCTCGGGGCTCCCGACGGCCAGGTACGACGCCGACGACCTGGCCGCCACCTTCCAGCACGAGTTCCGCCTCGAGCGAGCCGAGCGCGAGCTGCACCGGACACCGAGTGGCGCAGAGCAGGCATTCACCTGGGTCGTCCTGAGACGGAGCTCGCACGACCGCTCAGGCGAGCCACCCGGCCGCCGTTGAACCAATGAACGTGTTTCGTCGTCTGTGTAGGTGAGCAACCTTCATGGAGGGCGTCATGACGCAGGGCGTGGAACCGTCGGAACGATCGGTGGAAACGGTCACAACGGTGGTGAACGGGGCCGGGCGCCGCGGTGTTGCGATCTTCGTGGTGGCTCGCGGCGCTCCTGGTGACCTCGACGGTTTGGGTCGCGATGCGCAGCGGTGCGGAGGAGCAGTCGAGCGTCCTGGTGCGCAACGGGGACGGGTCGATCTCCCTGCTCGACGCAGCGACGGGGACCACGGTGTTCAACCTCGCCGACGCCTTCCCGACGCCGAACCTGTCTTCGTTGCTCACCACGCGGCCCTGGGGTCAGAACACGGTCCTGCAGAGTCGCGATGCGAGGACCGGAGAGGTGACGGGTTCCACGGAGCTGGACGGCCAGCTCCACGTGCGCAGCATCAGTCCCGGCGGAGGCGCGGTGGTCCTCATGCCCGGCCGAGGCGGCGCCGGGCTGTACGAGCCACAACCGCGCACCTCGACGCAGTTCACGGTGGCCTACCTCGATGATCGGCCGGCCCGGCAGTTCACGCTCGACGGCAACCTCGAGCCGGAAATGCTGTCATTGGACGAGTCGACCCTGTTCGTCCTCGACTTCGTCCCGCCGACGGCACCGACGAACTACTACGTGCGCAAGGTCGACCTGGCCACCGGTGCCGTCACCGACACGGACTCGATCCAGGTGGATCTGACGTCGAAGATGGCGGGCCGGGCTCGGGCCCAGGTCATGCACCCGGACGGCACCTTCCTCTACACCGTGTACACGCTCCCGTGGGATCGTCCGATCCACGACATCGCCGTCAGCGAGGATGCCGAGCGGTTCGCGTTCGTCCACGTCATCTCGTTGGAGGACAAGTGGTCGCACTGCGTGTTCCTCCCGATCCCGTTCGGCACCACGGACGAGGCCACGCTGGGCATGGCGGTGTCGCCCGACGGCACGCGAGTCCTGGTCGCCGACCCGGCCATCGGCCAGATCGCCGAGCTCGACACCGGATCCCTCACCGTCAGCGCCGTCCACCCGGTTCCGCAGCTCCGCGACACCGGGGCACGAGCCGTGGTCGCGATCGCCGCCGACGGGACGGTCTTCGCCAGCTCGGGCAACGTGGTGCTGGAGCTCTCACCCGACGACTTCCAGGTGGTGTCGGCCTGGGGCGGCCCGGGTGTCGTGACCGGACTGTCGGTCAGCGATTCGGTCCTGCGAGTGGCCAGTGGTGGGGTGGTGACGTTGCTGGACCGGGCCTCGGGCACCGAGACGGGCGTCATCCATGGGAGCGGACGTGGAACAGTGGACCTGCTCGGCCCGCCCCAGGGGAACGTGGTCGAGTTCCCGCTCGAGTGCGCGTGCTGATCGGGTCCGAGGTGGAGGCGACGTCGCCCCGGCGGTGCGGTCGAGGAGGTCCCGCATGCAGGAACCGGATCCCCGCACGATCCGCCTGGCCGCGACCGGAGATCTCGACGCCTTCACCGAGATCGTGCGGTCGACGCAACCCGACGTGTGGCGATTCATCCGGCACCTCGTCGGCGACGACGATCTCGCCGCCGACCTCACCCAGGACACGTACCTGCGCGTCCACCGTTCGCTCGGGTCGTTCCGGGGCGAGTCGCTGTTCCGGACCTGGCTGTTCCGCATCGCTCGCAACGTCACCATCGACGATCACCGACGGACGGCACGGCGGGCGCCGACCCAGCCGCTGCGGGACGCGGCGCTCGAAGCCGTCGAGTCAGCGAGCGACCCGGGGCTGGCCACCGAGCTGCGGGCGGCCCTCGACGAGTTGCCCGAAGCCCAGCGAACCGCATTCGTGCTGGTCGAGGTGTGCGGCCTGCGGTACCGGGAGGTGGCCGTCGTGCTCGACATCTCCGAGGGCACCGTGAAGTCGCGCGTGTTCCACGCCCGGACCCGGCTGGTCCGCTGGTTCGAGTCGGCGGACCGGGAGACCGGCGGGGACACCGACCGGGGCGAGCATGGCTGACGACCACCGCCGCGAGCAGATCTCGGCCGCCCTCGACGGCGAAGGACCGATGCCCGAGGACCTCGATGCCGCTGAGCAGGCGTTCGTCGACCGTGCCCTCGCCCTCCGCGCCCGGCTGCGGATCGGCGATGCCGGCCACCCGCCGGACGTGACCGGTGCCGTGCTGGAGCAGATCCCGGCCCGGCATCACCGCCCCCGCGCCCGGCTCGTGCTCTCCGCGGCAGCAGTGTTCGTCGTCGCCGCGCTCATCGGGGCCATCGCCGTGCGACCCGGAGGACCGGTCGCGCCCCGCCCGGCCGCGGCCGGGATCGCCGAGCGGGTGATCGCCGGACAACGAGCCATCACCCGCTTCGACGCGACCATCACGGTCGTGGAACACGGCGTCCATCCCGACGTGCCCGAACGCACCCTGACCGGCTCGCTGCACTACGAGGCACCAGAACAGCTCTGGCTCCACCTGGACCAACGCGGACCGGTCACCCCCGGCTGGCCGGCCAACGACATCGATCTCGTCCTCGGTCGCGGCACCGCCTGGCTCGACGGCCTCGACGACTGCCCCGTCGGCGCTCAGCCCGCCTGCCTGCACCGCGCCACGCAGCGGTTCACCCAGCTCCCGCCGTTCGCCCCCACCTGGGTGTCGCCACTCGACCTCATCGTGCCGACCGATGCCTTTCTCCCGGCGATCAACACTCCGGCATCCGAGGACGGCGACACCGTCGTCATCGACACCACCGTCGCTCGCATCGACCGCCTCATCGAAGGCCTCACCTCGGCGGGTGCGATCCGCTCGGTCCACGCCACCGATCACGTTCGGCTCCAGCTCGATGCCGGGGACCTGACGCTGCGACAGCTGACCGTGACCGCGGCCGACAACCTCGCCCGCACCACGTGGGCGGCGACCAACGGCTACCGGGACACGGCCGGCCGCGAGATCCTGCGCGTCCAGGTCGTTCCCACCGACCAGGTCGGCTCCGGTGTACCTCCGGAGCCGACCGGACCCAGCGTGTCCGCCGGGTTCACCGACCAACCGCTCGACGCCCCGTGGCCGACACCGGCAGGCTTCACTCTCTATCGGACCGGCGTGCTCGTCGACGGTGGCGCACGCACCGAGGTGTACACCTACCGCGACGGGCGAGCCTGGCTCCGGATCGACGTGACCGACGACTGGCACGAACCGCGCCTGTTCGGTGCACTGGGACCGCTCGTACGGGCCGTTCCCGTCGGTGACGGCGTGGGCTACGCCGACCCGGCCGGAACCAGGATGGCCATCCACGGCCGGGAGCAGGACCTCGTGATCACCGGGTCGGTCGGCCTCGACGCGCTCACCGCCACAGCCGCCACCACCATCCAGGGCATCCCCATCGACCCCGAGTGGCCGCAGGCCTCGCAGGTCGAGCAGATCCCGGTGGGAGCGCTCGTACCTCCCGGGGAGCACCTGGCGGTCGACGAGGACGGCGAGCTGATCATCGCCGTCGGCGGGCCGGGCTCGACCGGTTTCGTCCTCACCCAGGCCCCCGCGGTGACGTTGCCCCCGCCCGTGAAGGGTGACGTGGTCCAGACCGTGGCGCGCGGCCTACCCGCCCGGTACGCGCCCCGCCTCGGCACGCTCACCTGGCTCGAGGACGGCTGGCGCCGCGAACTCCAGGGCGCCGGCCTCGACCTCGCTCGCCTCCAGGCCATCGCCGACTCGTTGACCGAACCGTGACCCGATCCCGTCGCCTCGCGTTGGTCGTCGCCGCGGTCGGCGGACTGCTCACCGGGATCGTCGTCACCCTGGCTGCCACCTCTCCGACCGAACCGGCAGCCAGCACCTCGGCGCCCGATCCTGTGGTGACCAGCCAACCCGCGCCGAGCGACCCTTCGACCACCACGCCGCCGCCCGTTGCGGAGGAGGACTCCACCACGCTCCTCGTGTGGACCTCGGGTGGGTTGCCCGCCGGCTTCACCGAGCGGGTCGCGCTGCTCGACGGGGTCCGGGACGTGACCATGGTGGCCGGCGACCAGGCCGACCTGCTCCGCTCCGCTCGGTCCGACGGCACCATCGTCGACGCCCCCGCCGCCGGCTGGGCCATACCGCTCGACACCCTCGCCATCGATCCCGGGTCCTTCGCCGCGTTCACGCCCGCGGCCGAGCGCACCGCCATCGAGGCACTCCAGCCCGGCGGCGCGCTGTTGACCCGATCGTCGCTCGCCCTCCGCCACCTCGACATCGGCAGCACCATCGAGCTCAGGGGCGGCGCTGTGCGGGTGACCGGCATCGTCGAGGACCTCACCGGTGCGGGCAGCGAACTGATCGTGCACGCCGCGGACGCGTCCCGGCTCGGGGTGGCAACACCCCGCTACCTCCTCCTCCACCACGCCGTCGGGCAGCGTCCGTTGGTGACCGACGCCATCGCCGGCCTCGCCGGGACCGCGTCGATCCGTTTCCGCAGCCCGGCCGAGACCACCTGGCTGCGCCACGGAGATGCCGTCACCCCACAGCTGTTCGTGAAGCAGACCTATGGCGAGTTCGCCTACCGCGACCGGTCCGGCAGGGACGTCGAGATCGACCCCGGGTGGGTCGCGGCCAACATCGTCGACACGGACGTCCCGCTCCTCGGCCACATGCGCTGCCACCGCCTCGCGATCGCCCCGCTCTCCGCCGCGCTCACCGCCCTCGCCGACGAGAACCTCGGGCACCTGGTCGATGCCGATGCGTTCGCCGGCTGCTGGTCACCCCGCCGCATCGACGCGCAGCAGCCGCTCTCCCGCCACGCGTGGGGCATCGCCATCGATCTCAACATCACCGACAACCCGCGCGGCTCGTTCTCCAGCCAGGACCCCCGGCTGGTCGAGGCCATGCGCGACGCCGGATTCACCTGGGGCGGCCTGTGGCTCGTTCCCGACCCTGGTCACTACGAGCTCGTGCCCGGTTGAGCGGCGTGAGTGCGCTCGTGCCTGCCGGGTGATCGAGCGAGGTCTGGGCGCCTGGCAGATGCTCGTCAGCGCGGGTCGTCTTCGCCAATTGCATCGAGAAGGCCGTCGCAGTCCTCGACGGTGACCGTGAGCGCGGAGTGATCCTTCCGGCCGAGCACGCGGCGGACCGGGTCACGGAAGTGCACACACACCCCACGCCTCGTCGTGGTGCCGAACGTCAGACCGTCGTCGACGAAGCTGAGCCTCGGACCGACCGCAGTCCACCACCGGTAGCCCTCGGTGACGTGGCCTCCAACGACGTTGTCGAGCGGCGTCTCGAGCGACAGCCACCCGTACGTCGCACGGAACGTGCCGTCGGTGACGGTGACCCCATCACGACCGGGTCGCACGCCGAGCGGCCACCAGATTCCGAGGAAGCGTCGGTCGCAGTCGTAGCGGAAGAAGCGCTCGGTCATCCGTCCACGCTACGTCTGCGAAGCGCGAGCGGCGATCGACTGCCACGCAGTCGCAGACATAGGTTGTGCCTGACTCCCACAACGCCACGCTTGACGGCGCTCTCCCTTCGTGCGCAGGAAGCGGCGGAGGTACCCATGGACTTTTCAGTGTCTGAGGAAATGTCAGTCCGGCTCGAGATGATCCGCGGATTCATGGAATCCGAGGTGATCCCGCTCGAGGGGGAGATGCTGCACGGCGACCCCGAAACCCTCGCCGCAGGAGTTGCTGCGGCGCAGGCCAAAGTCAAGCAGATGGGATTGTGGGCACCGAACCATCCGGTCGAGTTCGGTGGCCTGGGATTGTCGATGGTCGACCATGGGCTCTTCGCCGAGGCGGTCGGGCGGAGCCCACTCGGCATGACCGTATTCGGCACCCAGGCGCCCGACGCGGGCAACGTCGAGATCCTCCACAAGTACGGCACCGCCGAACAGAAGGAACGGTGGCTCCAGCCACTGGTCGCAGGTGAGATCCGTAGCTGCTTCTCGATGACCGAACCCGAGACGGCAGGGTCCAATCCGGTCCTGTTGGCGACCACAGCCGTCAGCCAAGGTGACGACTACGTCCTCAACGGACAGAAGTGGTTCACGTCATCGGCAGACGGCGCGGCGTTCGCGATCGTGATGGCGGTCACCGACCCGGAGGCCCCACCACATCAGCGAGCCAGCATGATCATCGTTCCGACGGACACTCCGGGGTTCAACCTCGTCCGGAACGTCAGCGTGATGGGTCACACAGGGTCGGGTGCCGCGAGCCATGGCGAGGTCGCCTACCAGTCGTGCCGAGTACCGAAGTCGAACCTGCTCGGGCCGGAGGGCAGCGGCTTCGTGATTGCCCAGGACCGGCTCGGGCCAGGCCGCATCCACCACTGCATGAGGTGGCTTGGTATCGCGGCACGGGCGTTCGAGATGATGTGTCAGCGAGCGAACGACCGCGTCATAGACGTCCACGGGGAGACCCTCGCCGATCGCCAAGTCGTCCAGCATTGGGCCGCGGAGCTCGATGCCGAGATCAGGGGAGCGCGACTCCAGACGCTTCACGCCGCGTGGATGATCGATCAACATGGCGCCAAAGTTGCGAGAGACGAGATATCGGCGATCAAGTTCGTGGTCGCCAACACCATGCTGAAGGCGGTCGACACCGCATCCAGGTCCATGGTGCTCTCGGAGTCACCGACGACACGGTTCTCGCGTACTGGTACCGCCAAGAACGTGCCGCCCGTATCTACGACGGAGCTGACGAGGTCCACAAGACCAGCCTCGGTCGGCGACGTCGTCACCGATGGCATCGAGCATGCCGTCGCAGTCCTCGACGGTGACCGTGAGCGCGGAGTGATCCTTCCGGCCGATCACGCGGCGGACCGGGTCACGGAAGTGCACACACACCCCACGCCTCGTCGTGGTGCCGAACGTCAGACCGTCGTCGACGAAGCTGAGCCTTGGACCGACCGCAGTCCACCACCGGTAGCCCTCGGTGACGTGGCCTCCGACGACGTTGTCGAGCGGCGTCTCGAGCGACAGCCACCCGTACGTCGCACGGAACGTGCCGTCGGTGATGGTGACTCCATCACGACCGGGTCGCACGCCGAGCGGCCACCAGATTCCGAGGAAGCGGCGGTCGCAGTCGTAGGGGAAGAAGTGCTCGGCCATCCGTCCACGCTACGTCTGCGAAGCGCGAGCGGCGATCGACGGCCACGCAGTCGCAGACATAGGTTGTGCCTGACTCCCACAACGCCACGCTTGACGGCGCTCTCCCTTCGTGCGCAGGAAGCGGCGGAGGTACCCATGGACTTTTCAGTGTCTGAGGAAATGTCAGTCCGGCTCGAGATGATCCGCGGATTCATGGAATCCGAGGTGATCCCGCTCGAGGGGGAGATGCTGCACGGCGACCCCGAAACCCTCGCCGCAGGAGTCGCTGCGGCGCAGGCCAAGGTCAAGCAGATGGGATTGTGGGCACCGAACCATCCGGTCGAGTTCGGTGGCCTGGGATTGTCGATGGTCGACCATGGGCTCTTCGCCGAGGCGGTCGGGCGGAGCCCACTCGGCATGACCGTATTCGGCACCCAGGCGCCCGACGCGGGCAACGTCGAGATCCTCCACAAGTACGGCACCGCCGAACAGAAGGAACGGTGGCTCCAGCCACTGGTCGCAGGTGAGATCCGTAGCTGCTTCTCGATGACCGAACCCGAGACGGCAGGGTCCAATCCGGTCCTGTTGGCGACCACAGCCGTCAGCCAAGGTGACGACTACGTCCTCAACGGACAGAAGTGGTTCACGTCATCGGCAGACGGCGCGGCGTTCGCGATCGTGATGGCGGTCACCGACCCGGAGGCCCCACCACATCAGCGAGCCAGCATGATCATCGTTCCGACGGACACTCCGGGGTTCAACCTCGTCCGGAACGTCAGCGTGATGGGTCACACAGGGTCGGGTGCCGCGAGCCATGGCGAGGTCGCCTACCAGTCGTGCCGAGTACCGAAGTCGAACCTGCTCGGGCCGGAGGGCAGCGGCTTCGTGATTGCCCAGGACCGGCTCGGGCCAGGCCGCATCCACCACTGCATGAGGTGGCTTGGTATCGCGGCACGGGCGTTCGAGATGATGTGTCAGCGAGCGAACGACCGCGTCATAGACGTCCACGGGGAGACCCTCGCCGATCGCCAAGTCGTCCAGCATTGGGCCGCGGAGCTCGATGCCGAGATCAGGGGAGCGCGACTCCAGACGCTTCACGCCGCGTGGATGATCGATCAACATGGCGCCAAAGTTGCGAGAGACGAGATATCGGCGATCAAGTTCGTGGTCGCCAACACCATGCTGAAGGCGGTCGACACCGCAATCCAGGTCCATGGTGCTCTCGGAGTCACCGACGACACGGTTCTCGCGTACTGGTACCGCCAAGAACGCGCCGCCCGCATCTACGACGGAGCTGACGAGGTCCACAAGACCAGCCTCGGTCGGCGGCTGCTCCGCCGCTACTCGTCGTCGTGATGCACCGTCCCTTCCCCTGACAAGCAGCCGACGGCCGCCCCGGAGCTCGTCCGCGCCGGCATGTCAGAATCCCGCGGTGGCGGCGAGACGAGCGCGGGGGTGGGGCGTCGTCCTCCTCGTCTCGCTCGGCGCCACGATGGCCCAAGCGTTCGGACGGTTCACCTACGGCGTCCTGCTCCCCGCGGTGCGCGATGACCTCGGCGTCTCCAACACCGTCGCCGGCCTGTTCGGCACGGTCAACGTCGCCGCCTACCTCACCGGCACGTTGCTCATCGTCCGTGCCACCGCCCGGGTGCGGCTCCTCACGTTGCTCCGCGTCGGGCTCGGGCTCTCGCTCACCGGTCTCACGCTGGCGGGGCTCGCGCCCAACGGTGTCGTCCTCGCCGTGGCGTTGGTGCTGATGGGCCTGGGTGGGGCGTGCATCTGGATTCCGTCGCCGGCGATCGCGGCCGCCGCGGTGCCCGACGAACGGCGGGGCGTGGCCGTGGGGATGATCGGCGCCGGGATCGGCACCGGCATCGTCTTCGCCGGCCGCCTCACCACGGTCCTGCGCGATCGTTCCGGTGACGGCGCCTGGAACGACGTCTACCTGATCGAGGCCGGCATCGGGGTGGCCTTCGTCGTCGCGATCCTCGCCCTGCTGCGACCCGAGCGGGAGGAGCCGCCTCCGGTCCGCACCACCAGCGGGCTCGCCGTTCTGCGGACCATGCCGGGCTGGGTGGCGCTCACCCTGGCCTACGCCGCCTTCGGGTTCAGCTACCTGCTGGCGATCACCTACCTCACCGCGCGACTCGAGGACGACGCCGGCTACAGCGAAGGCCGAGCCGCGGCGATCTTCGCCATCGTCGGCGTGGCCACCGTCGCGGGTGGCGTGGTCCTGGGCGCCATGGCCGACCGGTTCGGCCCCCGCCGAGCCCTGGTCGTCGGGTTCACCACCTTCGCCGCAGGTGCTGCCGGCGTGCTCACCGGGCAGGGCGTGGCCGTCGTGGTCGGGGCCGCCGCCATCGGGATGATGTTCGGCGGGTTGCCGTCGGTCATCGCCACCTACATCGTGCAGGCCAGCGACCCGGTCAGCTACGGACCTCGCTACGCGGTCGCGACGCTCGCCTTCGGTGTCGCCCAGGTCAGTTCTCCCCAGGTCGGCGGCGCCCTCGCCGATCTGACCGGTTCGTTCACCGTCGTGTTCGCCCTGTCGTGCGCAGTGGCGCTGCTCGGCGGGTTGGCGGCGTCCCGACTACCGAGGCCCGGCGCGGGTCACGAGTGCGAGGGCGACGGCGGCGCGCCGTCGATCTCGAAGAACAGGTCGTCGGCGTAGCACCACCACCAGTCCTCGCCCGGCTCGTAGGAGCGGATCACCGGATGGTCGTCGTGGGCGTGCCAGTGGGCGGTGGCGTGGCGGTTCGGCGAGTTGTCGCAGCAGCCGACGTGACCGCAGTGCATGCACAGCCGCAGGTGGACCCAGCGGCCGCCGATGCGCAGGCAGTCCTCGCACCCTTCGCTGGAGGGGGCCACGTCGGTGAGCGCGTCGAGGTGGGTGCAGGTGTCAGCCATGGGGCGAGCGTCCTTCCAGGTCTCGGAGTCGACTCACTGTTCCACAACGCCCGGCCGGCGTCCGG
>CAVSXR010000035.1:0-13897 GCA_963731885.1 uncultured Acidimicrobiaceae bacterium
GCTGATCGCCTGCGTCGGGCAGTGCTCGACGGCGAGCCGGACCCGATCGGCGGCCGATGCCGGATCGCCCACGACCTGGGCCAGGCCGTCGTCGCCCAGGTCGAAGACACCGTCGGCCCAGTACAGGCAGTTGCCCGAGCCCATGCATCGCTCGCGGTCGACCCGCACGACGAGCCCGTCGGTCACGGCTCGACGGTCGCCGTGTCGCGGCCGGAGCGCAAGGAGCGTGCCCGGCGTGCTCCCGGTGAACTCACCTCGCTCGACCAGGCTCACCCCGTTGACCAGCACGCGGTCGATGCCCGTCGCCTCGGCGTAGAGGCGCCACGCGCCCCCGGGCAGATCGGTGCGGGTGCGCTCGGGTCCGTAGCCGACGGTCTCCGGATCGAACAGCACGAGGTCGGCGGCGTTGCCGGTGGCGATCCGGCCTCGATCGCGCAGGCCGTAGAGACGGGCGGGGACGTCGGTGAGCAGCTGGACCGCCTCCTCCAGGGGAACCACGCCGAACTCGCGCACCCCGTGGCTCAGCAGGGCGGTGGAGTAGATCGCCCCGCACATCATGTCGAGGTGGGCACCGGCGTCGGACCCGCCGACCACCGTCCGTCCGTCCCGCCAGACCTCGGCCCGCAGCTTCCACTCCGCCTCGGTCTCGTCCAGCCGGAACGGACGCAACCCGGTGCGCAGCTCGTCGGCGACCACGATGTCGAGCAGCGCGTCGAACGGGTCGTCGACCCCGCTCGGCGGCGATGTCGCCCACGGTCCGTCCTTCGAGGGCGCGCGTCTCGGGGGTGAAGCCCTCGAGGATCTCGTAGCGCTTCCAGTTGGCCAGACCGCGCAGCATGCCGGCCTCCTCCGAGGACGCGCCCGCGGCGAGCCGGGACCGGACCTCGGGATCGCGCGAGCGCCACCAGCCGCTCGTCCACGGGGAGCGACAACACGGCCCGCCAGCCCGGGAGGCCGTCGAGCACGAACCCGGTCAGGAACGACAGCCGCATGCGCATCGAGTGCGGCAGCGTCAGCGCCACGACGCGTCCGCCCCGGTCGGCCACGAAGTCGGCCGCAGCCAGCTGCGACAGGTGCCCGGTGGGGTTCATGGTCGACACGCCGAGCACGTTCCAGTTGATGGGACGGCCGGCGCCGGCCGACATGCGGGCCAGCAGGTCGCGGTCGTCGTCGTCGAAGCCGTTGATGCAGCCGGCCAGGATGGCCTCGAGCGTCGTGCCCGGGTGGTCGCGGACCGCGGTGGCGAGGGCGACGAGCTCGTCGGGTGTGGCGGCGCGGGACGGCACGGGCTCACCATCGGCGTCGTTGTGGGTCGGCGCGGTCGAGGTCGAGAAGCCGAGCGCGCCGGCGGCGCAGGCCTCGGACACCAGCGCGGCCATGGCCTCGATCTGGGCCTCGGTGGCCGGCTCGTGGCACCCGTCGCCGAGCACCACCCGGCGCACCGCGGAGTGGCCGACCAGGAAGCCGGCGTTCACCCCGATGCCGCCGTCGAGCCGGGAGAACCAGTCGCCGTAGGAGTCCCAGTCCCACGCCAGGCCGGCCTCGAGGGCCTCGAGCGGCATGCCCTCGACCCGGGCCATCATCCGCATGAGATACGGCGCGTGCTCCTCGCCAGCCGGCGCCAGCGTGAACCCGCAGTTGCCGCCGAGCACCGTGGTGACGCCGTGCAGCGGCGACGGGCTGGCGGTGGGGTCCCAGGACAGCTGGGCGTCGTAGTGGGTGTGGAGGTCGACGAAGCCGGGCGCGACCACGAGGCCGGTGGCGTCGATCTCCTCCGGCCCGGAGCCGACCTCGTCGGCGGGGACGATGCGGCCGTCGCGGATGCCGACGTCGCGCACCTCGCCGGGTGCGCCGGTGCCGTCGACGACGAGGCCGCCGCGGATCAGGGTGCTGGCCATCGGAAGAGCTCCTCAGCGTTGCGGTGGGTGAGCTTGGCGATCACGTCGTCGGGGAGGTGCCCGAGCCGGTCGTGCACCATCGCCTGGGTGTCGGGCCACGTCGAGTCGGCGTGGGGGTAGTCGACCTCGAGCATGATGTGGTCGGGGCCGAAGCGGTCGAGGACGCCGTCGAGCGTGCTGGGGTCGTCGATGGAGCAGAACCAGAACTGCTCGGCCAGGACCTCGCTGGGGCGGCGCTCGTCCTTCCACGACGTGGCCTCGACACCGGACGCCGAGTGGTCGAGGACGTAGTCGACCCGGTCGGCGAGCATGTTGACCCAGCCGATCCCGCCCTCGGACATGGCGATCTTCAGCTCGGGGTACCGGGTGCAGATGCCCGACCACAGCCAGTCGGCCGCAGCCACGCACGACGCCACCGAGAACAGCGTGGGGAACAGCTCGAAGGGCGGATCGTCGCACGGCACCGGGATCCACGAGGACGATCCGGTGTGCAGGCACAGGACCGTGCCGGTCTCGGCGCAGGCCGCCAGGAGCGGATCCCAGTGGCCGGTGTGGAGCGACGGCAGCCCGAGCCGGGTGGGCATCTCGGCGAAGCTGACGGCCCGGAACCCCCGCTCGGCGTTGGCCCGGATGTCGTCGGCGGCGATCTGCGGGTCCTTCAGCCACGCGATCTGCATGGGGATGATCCGCCCCGGATGCGTGCCCGCCCACACGTCGAGGAGCCAGTCGTTCCACGCCCGGGTGCACGCCAGCCCCAGCTCGGGGTCCTTGGCCCGGGCGAAGTTGGAGCCGGCGAAGCCGGCGATGAGGGACGGGAAGCAGACCGACGCCTCGATGCCGGCCAGGTCCATGTCGAGGATCCGGGCGTCGATGTCCCAGCACCCCTTGCGCATCTGGTCGAAGTTGGCGGCGTCGATCGTCCACTCGTCGCGGGGCCGGCCCACGACCGCGTTCAACCCGATGTTGGGATAGCGCCGGCCCTCGAAGTCCCAGACCTGCTTGCCGGCGTCGTCGGTCACGATCCGCGGCGCCCGGTCGACCAGCGCCGTCGGCATGCGGCCCTCGAACAGGTCCGGCGGCTCGATGAGGTGGTCGTCGACGGAGACGACCCGGTAGCGGACCTCGGGGGCGGCGGGCAGGTCGGTGGTCCAGGTCATGACGGCGTGAACTCCAGGAGAAGGGACTCGGCCTGGCGGATGCCGGTCGAGAACTGCGGGCGGAACCCGGCGGGATACCGGTAATCGGGGATGCGGGCGTGCAGCTCCTCGAGCGCGACCCGCAGCTCGAGCCGGGCGAGGTGGGCGCCGAGGCAGAGGTGGTGACCGGATCCGAAGGCCACGTGCTTGTTGGGGTCACGGGCGAGGTCGACCGTCCCGTCGCCGAAGACGTCGTCGCCGTTGGCCGCTCCCAGCACCAGGGTGACCGAGTCGCCGGCCGCGATGTCGACGCCGTGCAGGCTGATGTCGGTGGCGGCGGTCCGGGGGACGACCATCACCGGGGTCAGGTGGCGCAGCAGCTCCTCGATGGCGGCCGGGATCGCCGCGGGATCGTCGACCAGCCGCTGGCGCTGTTCCGGGTGGTCGACGAGGTGGGCGACCATGCAATCCAACGTCGCCGTCACCGTGTCGAGGCCACCGAGGAGCAGCAGGTGGAAGATGCCGAGCAGCTCCGTCTCGGTCAGGGGACGGCCCTCCATCTCGGCGTGCACGATCTCGGAGAGGAGGGAGTCGTCGGGGGCGGCTCGCCGCTCGGCGATGGCGGTGCGGAAGTACTCGCTGATGGCGTGGGCGGTCTCGGCCCGGATGCGCTCGGCGCCTCCGGTGTCGGCGGGGTCGACGTCGGGGCGGATGGTGTTGTCGCGCCACTGGAGGAACTGCGGGAGGTCGGCGGGCGGGAGGCCCATGAGGGCGAGGAACATGCCGGATGGGAGCGGCGTGGCGAACTCCGCATGGAAGTCGCACGATCCCCGACCGGCGAAGCCGTCGATCAGCTCGGCCGTGAGGGCCCGCACCGCCGGTTCCAGGGTGGCGATCGCCTTGGGCGTGAACCGAGGGTTGAGCACCCGGCGGTACTTGGTGTGGAGCGGGGGGTCGACCTCGAGCGGCAGCAGGGGCTGCTCGCCCAGCCCGAGGTTCCCGGCCGCCGAGGTGAAGGTGTCGGGGTGGCGCAGGGCCGAGGCCACGTCGTCGTACCGACTGATGAGCGCGACCCGGTGGCCGAAGAGGTCGGTCCGACCCACCGGACACTCGGTGCGCAACCAGGCGTAGGTCGAGCGCGGGTCGTTGGCGACATCGGGTGCGAACAGGCGCAGGAAGGGATCCACCGTCGGCTCGGTACCGGACTCGGTGGTGTCGGTCATGGGTCCCCCTCGAGCAACCTGACGCGTGTGTCAGACAGTGGCACGACTTCGCCGAGGACGGCAAGAACTCCTGCCCGGCGAGACCTCGCACGAACCAACGGCGGCCCCCTACTGTTCGAGTGCCCGAGGGCACGAGACGAGAGCGAACAGGAGCACGCACATGGTGAGGGCCATCGCGCCGGACATCTCGAACTTCCCGGCGGACGAGCCGCAACTGATCGGCGGGCGCTGCGGGGACTGCAACGCCATCGCGTTTCCCAAGCAGGTGCGCTGTCCGCACTGCAGCAGCAAGGCGATCACTGCCGAGCTGTTGCCGCGGCGGGGCACGATCGCGGCGTGGACGACCCAGGGGTTCCATCCCGGGTTCGGCTACAAGGGAACCGAGGACCCGAAGGCGTGGAAGCCCATCGGCATGGGGTTGGTCCAGCTCGGTGACGTGATCAAGGTCGAGGGACGCCTCACCGAGTCCGATCCCGAGAAGCTGCACACCGGCATGGAGGTCGAGCTGACCTTCGTGCCCTTCTACACCGACGACGACGGCGAAGAGGTCCTGACCTTCGCCTTCCAGCCCGTCTGAACGAGAAAGAGAACGCAACCATGAGTGATGTCGCGATCATCGGAGTCGGCCTGCACCCCTTCGGGCGCTTCGGCGACAAGCCGGCCATGGAGATGGGTGCGGAGGCGATCGATGCCGCCCTCGAGGATGCCGGCCTCGACTGGAAGCAGATCCAGTTCGGCGCCGCGGGCAGCAACGAGGTCGAGTGCCCCGACTCGGTCACTCGCTACATGGGGCTGACCGGCATCCCGATGCTGTCGGTGTTCAACGCCTGTGCCACCGCGGCCAGCGCCATGAAGTCGGTGGCCGACACCATCCGCCTGGGCACCTACGACATCGGGATCGCGATCGGCTTCGACAAGCACCCCCGGGGTGCGTTCACCGCGCCGCCGTCGATGGTGGGTCTGCCCGACTGGTATGGCGAGAACGGTCAGTTCCTCACCACCAAGTTCTTCGGCATGAAGATCAACCGGTACTGCGAGACCTACGGCATCTCGCACCAGACGCTGGCCAAGGTGGCGGCCAAGAACTACCGGAACGGCTCCAAGAACGAGAACGCCTTCCGGCGCAATCCGCTGTCCGAGGAGGAGATCCTCGGCTCGATGATGCTCAACTACCCGCTGACCCAGTACATGTTCTGCTCGCCCGACGAGGGCGCGGCCGCCATCGTGATGTGCAAGGCGGAGCTGGCCGAGCAGCTCACCACCAACCAGCCGGTGTACGTGCGGGCCACTGAGATCCGCAGCCGCAAGTACGGCGCCTACGAGGTCCACGCCACCGACGCCCCGGTCGAGGAGGACGTCGCCCCCACGGTGCATGCGGCCAACGCCGCATTCGAGGTGGCCGGCATGGAACGCTCCGACGTCGACGTCATCCAGCTCCAGGACACCGACGCCGGCGCCGAGATCATCCACATGGCCGAGACCGGCTTCTGCGCCGACGGCGACCAGGAGAAGCTGCTCGCCGACGGGGCCACCGAGATCGACGGTCCGTTGCCGGTCAACACCGACGGCGGGCTCATCGCCAACGGCGAACCCATCGGCGCGTCCGGACTCCGCCAGGCCTACGAGCTCACCAGACAGCTCCGCGGCCAGGCCGGCGCCCGCCAGGTCCCCGGCAACCCCAAGGTCGGCTTCGCCCAGGTCTACGGCGCCCCCGGCGTCGCGGCCGCCACCATCCTGTCGACCTGACGCCCCTGTCGACCTGACGGGCGGCGGCCCGGTCACGCCGATCTCGATCTTCTCTGCGCCCGGTTCAGCTGCGCTGCGAGCGGCACCAGCGCCGGCGCGACAGTGACGCCGTGAGGAGAACACGAGACTTTGCGGGTGTGTGGGGACCGATCGCATTCAGCGCGGCCGCGGTGGTGTCCGCTCGCCGGGTCCCCGGCTACTCACACCAGCGCAACCACATCAGCGGACTGGCGGCGCAAGGCATGCCGTCCGCGTCGATCATGGTTCCCGGTTTCCTGGCGCTCGGTCTGTCCGGGATCCTCATGCCGGTCCCGGACGCCACCATCCAGCGTCTCGTCCGCGCCGCCGGCATCTCCAGCATCGGAGCGGGGGTGGCCCGCTGTTCGTCGGTCGACTGCCCCATGCCGATGTTCGACGAGCACGTGACGACCGCCGACGTGGCGCACGCCGTCACGAGCATGGCCACCTTCAGCGCGTGGACGGCCATGCCCACCCTGGCGGCGGTGCGCTCGGGACGCCCGGGCTACCGGCGAGCAAGCGCAATCCTGGCCGCATTGACGTGGGCCGCGTTCGCGCTCAACTCGAGCGCGGTACGGCGCCGATCAGACCGACGCGGACTCGCCCAACGTCTCTTCCTCGCCCCGGTCTTCGTCTGGTACTTCCTCACCACCTACGAAGCAATGACCACCAGGGATCAGTCCACGCGTGCAGGTACGTCACCCGGTCGTCGTTGGGCACGAAGAACGGGGTGTGGAAAAACCTCGGACGCTGGCCGGGCGCTCAAGGCAGGACGTCGCCGCGCGCGCTCATGATCGCCGTCAGCCGTGCCTCGACCTCGGCCGCCGAGTGATCATCGGTGAAGACGTAGGGCCGCTGGTGCAGGATCGCGTCGTGGACGTTGGCGGCGACCGTGGCCGGCTCGATCGTCCCGACCGGGTTCATCCCGGTTCGAATGGCCCCGGGGAAGACCACGCTGACGCCGACCGCGGGCATCTCCTTGGCCAGTTCGGCTCGAAGGACGTCGGACAGCCCGAGGACGCCGTGCTTGGCGACGGTGTAGGGCCCGAGCTTCGGGAGCGGTTGGAGCGCCGCCATCGAGGCGACGTTGACGACGTGGCCTCCCCCACCGCTGTCGAGGATGCGGGGAACGAAGGCGCGGACGCCGTGGATGACGCCCCAGAGGTTCACGTCGATGATGCGGTGCCACTCTTCGATCGAGAGCTCCCAACTGCGTCCTCGGTTGACGATCCCGGCGTTGTTGACCGCGATGTGCAGCGCCCCGAACCGCTCGACCGTCTGCGCGGCGACCTCGTCCACCGCGGCCGGATCCCGGACGTCGACCTGCATCGCGTGGACCCGAGTGCCGTGTCGCCGGATCGCGTCCGCGGCGGCAGTCGCACCATCGCCGTCGAGGTCGGCGACCACGACATCAGCGCCGTCGGCCGCGAGACGATCGGCGATCGCACGCCCGATGCCGCTGGCGGCTCCGGTGACAACGGCGACTCGGCCGTTGATCTGGTCCATCACGTCCTCCCGTTCACCGACTGCGTTCGACGAGTATCACCCGACCGCGGTCATCGGACGACGACACGGACCCGGGCGAGATTGGTGATGCGCGCACCGACGGCGTCGGCGTCACCGTTCCGGTGGGCGGTGACCCGGACGGTCACGAAGTGCGTGCCCGGTTCGTCGTAGTGGTGGGTCGCGCAGGTCGTGACCCGCTGGCCGACTTCGAAGTCGTCGCCGGTGCCCGTGAACGCACCGGATCCGTCGAAGTCCCACTCGACGTCGATGATCGACCCTCCACCGGGCGGCGTGGCGGCCGACACGGAGACGGAGAACTCGTCACCCACGTCGACGTCGACGCGAGGACCGTCGGTGTCGCCACAGCCGGAATCGCCCACCGAGGCATGGACCACCGGCTGCACGCCGAGGCGTTCGGCGGCGCCGCCGGGAACCACGATCTGGGAGAGATCGTCGATCTCGTAGTCGGTGCTCGCTGGCGGGGCCACGCCGGCCCCGACCCAGGCATCGAGGTCGAGCAGGGCTTGTTCGACGGCGCCCGAGTAGTCGATCGTGTGGGTGCGGTCGGCCCGTGGGATGTGGTCGGAGTTCTCCAGGTACCAGAGCCGGAATCGGTCGTCGGTGCGGTCACCGAGGACGTTGGCGACCCGCTGCGCATACCAGTCCGCCGCCCACGGGAACGCCTCGACGTCGTTCATCGACGCCAGCACGATCATCCGACCGTCGTACTCGCCGGTCTGGAGGGAGCCGAAGACGTCGGCGATCACCGGCCCGACCAGCGCCGGGCGCTGGGGGTAGATCGGAGTGCCGTCGTCGTTGCGAAGCACGTCCCAGGCGTACTGGTCGGCGTCGGGGACCTGATACCGGTGGTAGTAGTGCATGGCCAGGAACCACGAGTTGTCGATGCGGACCCGGTCGCCTGCGGCCAGCCCGGTCAGCGCATGCTCGACCACCAGCTCGGTGCCTTCGGCCTCCGTGATGCTCGTCTGCTGGCCCTCGGCCTCGCCGCTCAGGACGATGACGTCGGCGCCGAACAGGTCGTCGGGCGGCACGTCGGCCACGGTCACGGTCCCGCCCTCGATCGCGCCGACGGTCGTCTCGTACACGATGCGATCGTCGTGGATCGGCGAATCCGGATCCGCGCCCTCGTAGCCGGGGGACGACCAGAAGTCGTCGGCGTAGCCGGGGTCGATCCCCCGCACCGCGAGCTGCACGATCCCGAAGGCACCGCCCTTCAACGACTCGTACTGCCACCATCCGCGCCGCGGGAATCCGAGCCGCGTGACCTCCTCGAGCACGGCTCGCTCGTCCGGTCCGAGGCCGGCGAAGGGATCGCCGCTCCCCCCGGGTTCCACCGCATCCACGATCGAGGGGAGATCGTCGGCGAGCGCCCGGAGCCCGAGCAGTTGGACGGTCATGAAGCTCGGGATGGCGTTGGAGGTGCCCGGCACGATCGGCACCCCGCCGTCCCACACCCCCGTCGTGCTCTCCAGCGCGCCGATGGCCTGGTACGCGCCGCCGCTCGCGCCGTAGACGTACCCGCGCGCCGGGGCATCGTCCCCGTACAGCTGCGGGATGACCCGGCGGGCGACCTTGGCGGCGGCCGCGTTCGCCCGCACGCCGCCCAGCGCCGGCGACGCCGCGACGCCGCCGGCGTTGTTGCTGGCCACCACGGCCGCACCATTCCGGAGGCCGGCGACGATCCGCTCCTCGGGCACGTCCTCCGAACCGATCGTGGGATACGTCGACTGGAAGAAGCGGCCCCGGTACTGGGCCGGAAAGTGGAGTGCGAACCGCACCGCCGACTCCTCGAAGCCACCGTGCACGTATCGATACGACAGGACCGTGCCCGTGTCCGGGTCCTCGATCTCCCGCCACTCGTCCTCGTCGACGAACGGCGGGCCCAACTCCGGGTCGGCGCAGTCCGGGGTCACCAGCACGCCGGCGATGTCGTCGGCGGTGCAGGGCTCGCCGCGGCCGGCGCTGAGCGACAGCGGGGCATTCGGCGCGATCTCGTGGACCCGGTCATAGGCCGCGGGTTGCGTCGGTTGGCCTGATGTCGTCATCGATGTCTCCGGTGAGGCTGGGTCATTGCTGGTCGCCGAACAGCCCACTGCGGACGCCACCGCGAGGACGGCAGCCACGATCGGGACCAGATCCTTCATCGTTCTGCCCCATCGAGGCGTTCTGCTCGGCACCTCGAGATGCTAGCCGTCGACTACAAACGTTTGCACCAGCTCGTTTGCAGCGACTCGGTGTCGATGCGACGGATGATGACCACTCGCACGATCACATCACGATCGCAGAGAACGGACGCGACCCGTTGGGATCGGGGCGGATCACGTCGCCGGAGATCGTGACGGTGACCGCCGCCGGTCCGACGAGGAACGTGACATCTCCCGGCTCCACGAGGAAGCGGAGGTCTCGGCCGTGGAAGCCGAGACTGGTCGCTGGCACCGTGAATCGCACGCGCACGCTCTCCCCTGCGATGGCCGGCACGCGGCGGAAGGCGACCAACCGGCGAGCGGGGACGCCGACAGAGGCCAGCTCGTCTCGCGCGTACACCTGGACGACCTCCTCGCCGTCCCGCTCACCGGTGTTGGTGAGCGTGACGTCCACGGTGATGTCGTCGGTGGTGGACCCGGCCGTGACGGAGACGTCGTCGTAGGACCACGACGTGTAGGAGAGCCCGTGACCGAAGGGGAACAGCGGCGCCACCGGCCCGTCGACGTAGTCGCCGTAGGCCAGGCTGCGGCCCCCGCCGTGGTGGTGGCCGGGGTAGGCGCCGACCTGGCCCACCCCGTGCAACAGCGACACGGGGAGGCGCCCGCCGGCATCGACGTCGCCGGCGAGCACGTCGACGAGGCCTCGCGCCCCTTCGTCGCCGGGCAGCCAGGCCATGACGAGCGCGGCGGCACCGGCGGCGACCTCGGCGAGCGAGTGGGCCCGCCCGCCGATGACGACCACCACCGTCGGAATGCCCGAGCCCACCGTCCGCTCGATCAGGTCGAGCTGCTCGACGTGCAGCCGGAGGTCGCTGGCGTCGCGGAACTCGCCGGAGGTGTCCTGCTCGGACATGCCGCTGCGGCCGCCGACGAAGACGACGGCCACGTCGGAGCCCGCGACGTCGTCGACGACCTCGAACCGCTCGGCGAGCGCGTCCCTCGGCGTGGGCACCCGGCGGGCCACCCGGCGAAGCTCGCCCGGGCCGAGCACGTCGTCGACGACCTCCTCCGGTCCCAGGTGCACGGAGCGTCCGGCGAAGGAATAGTCGCCGTACAGCAGGCGCGGGTCGGCGGCCGACGGCCCGAGGACGGCGACACGGGCGCCGGCACGTAGCGGGAGGGTCCCGTCGTTGGTGAGCAGGACGATGGAGCGAGCGGCGGCGCGACGGGCCAGGGCCAGGTCCGCGGGGGCCTCGAGCTCCTCCGCGGGACCGATGGGCACGCGGTGGCCATCCAGGAGCCCGAGGGCTGCCTTCTCCTCGAGGACCCGTCGGCACGAGCGGTCGACCACGGACTCGTCGAGCGCGCCCGCCCGCACCTGGGCAGCCAGGGTGGCGTAGTGCTGGTAGGACGGGAGCTCGACGTCGATGCCGGCTTCGATCGCCATGCGGGCCGAGTCCTCGGGGTCGGCGCAGATGTGGTGGAGACCGTGCAGGTCGTCGATCGAGTAGTAGTCGGCGACCACGCAGCCCTCGAAGCCGAGCTCGCCCCGCAGGAAATCGTCCATGATCTCGTGCGAGCCGACGACCGGCAGGCCGTCGAGATCGTTGTAAGCGTTCATCACCGTGGCGAGGCCGGCCTCGTGGATGGCAGCTCGGAAGGGTGCGGCCTCGACGTCCCGGAGCCGTCGGGGCCCGAGGACGACCTGGCCATGGTTCAACCCGCCGAGGACGCTGGCATGGCCGATCCAGTGCTTTCCGCACGCATGAACGCCCTGCGACTGCAGGCCCCGCACGTAGGCCACTCCCATGCGGCTGGCGAGCTCCGGATCCTCGCCGAACGTCTCCTCGAGACGGCCCCACCGCGGGTCCCGGGCGATGTCGAGGACGGGGGCGAGGGCGAGGCGCGCCCCCACCGCGTGCACCTGGCGACCGATGACCGCGGCGACCTCCTCGACCAGCTCAGGGTCCCAGGTGGAAGCCAGGCCGATCGCCTGCGGGACATTCGTGGCACCCGGCCCCATGAGCCCGGACAGGGCCTCCTCGTGGACGATGGCGGGGATCCCCAGTCGGGTGCGCTCCGCGAGAAAGCGCTGGATGCGGTCGACGGCCTCGGCCGCCTCCACGGGATCGAACCCGGTGCCGGACACCCGAGCGATCTGCCCGATGCCGTCCGAGAACAACGCCTCCATGCCGCGCCTCGTCGACCTCACCGTCGACGAGGAGGTGTTGGAAGTACGTGCCGCCCAGCTGAGCGCACTTTTCGTCGAGCGTCATCCGAACGAGCAGGCGGTCGACGATCCCAGGCGCCATCACGACGACACTACACAAACGTTTGCAGTAGTATTCGGAGATTCGGAGATTCGGAGAGAACGGTTGGAGGACATGACCGACACCGACGAGCGCCACCGGTTCCCGGACGGGTTCCTGTGGGGGGCAAGCACTGCGGGGCACCAGGTCGAGGGCGGCAACGTCAACGCCGACATCTGGCCGCTCGAGTGGACCGAACCGTCGCTGTTCACCGAGCCGTCGGGCGACGCCTGCGACCACTACCACCGGTACGCCGAGGACATCGGGCTCCTCGCCGACCTCGGGTTCAACGCCTACCGGTTCTCGCTCGAGTGGGCCCGCATCGAACCCGAGCGCGGGTACATCAGCCGAGCGGCGCTGGACCACTACCGCCGCGTGCTCGGTGCGTGCCTCGACCGTGGGATCACGCCGGTGGTCACGTATTGCCACTTCACCACGCCGCGCTGGTTCGCCGGCGGCGGTGGTTGGTCCGCCCCTGATGCGGCCGACCGTTTCGGGCGCTACGCCGAAGCGGCCACCGCGCACCTGGGCGACCTCCTCGGGCGGGTCGCGACGCTCAACGAGCCGAACGTCATCGTCATGCTCCAGCAAACGGGCGTGATACCGATGGGACACGGCGAGCGCACCGACATCGACGGGGCCACCGACTCGGCAGACGCCGGCATCGGCGGCTACGACCCCGCCCGGTACCGCATGGGTCTGATCGGCGCCGACGTCGAGACGATGGCGGCGATCCACCGCGCCGGCGCCGAGGCGATCAAGGCCGGGCCCGGCGACGCCGAGGTGGGCTGGACCCTCGCCCTGGTCGACCTGCAGGCCACCGACGGCGCCGAGGAAAGGCTCGAGGCCGTGCGCACGGCCGCCCAACTCGACTGGCTGGACGTCTCGAGCGCTGACGACTGGGTCGGGGTGCAGACGTACTCCCGCACCATCCTCGGGCCCGATGGCGTGGTGCCCGTTCCCGACGGCACGCCGACGCACCAGACCGGGTGGGAGGTGTACCCCGAGGCCCTCGGCCACACCCTCCGACTGGCCGCCCGCGTGCCGGCGTGCCCGTCCTCGTTACCGAGAACGGCATCGCCACCGACGACGACGACCTCCGCCGAACCCACACCGAGTCCGCGCTGAGGGCACTCGCTGGATGTATCGCCGATGGCATCGACGTCCGCGGCTACCTGCACTGGACGTTGCTCGACAACTTCGAGTGGATGGCCGGCTACGCGAAGACCTTCGGGTTGGTTGCCGTCGACCTCGCCACCTTCGAGCGCACCGTCAAACCCTCGGCCCGCTGGCTGGGACAGGTGGCGGCGAGGAACGAGCTCCCGGTCTGAACGGTTGGCCTCAGGACCCGTCGTCCAGCACCACGGGGCCGTGACTGCGCAGCAGCTGCAACCGCTCGACGACCTGACCGTGGAACCTGTGGCTCCCCCGCCGTCGAGTGCCCGATCGACCAGCGCGGACAGGTCCGCGCCGCGGGCGACCCGCTGCAGCTCGCCGGCGAGAGGATCGTCGGGAGGCGGGAGCCGCCCACCGGCCACCTCGGTTCCGCTGACCGCGGCGACCCAGATGGCCACGACGGTCGCGAATCGCTCCGTGGGCCGGCCCGCTCGCTCGGCCCACCCCACGACGGGGAGGATCCGTTGCGGCAACTTCCTCGAACCGTCGGCACCCACCTGGAGGCAGGTGTGGCCGAGGCCGGGGTTCGCGAAGCGCCGGAGCGTCTCGGGCGCGAACGCCTCCGCCTCGGTGGCGGGCGGGAGGTCGGCCACGGCGAGCACGTCGCCGACCAGCGCCTGCACGAACGGCGCCACTCGCCCATCCGTCGCCGCCTCGGCGATGGTGGTGCACCCCACGAGCAGGCCGGCGTAGGCCAGCGCGGAGTGGGGCCCGTTCAGC
>CAVSXR010000036.1:0-21365 GCA_963731885.1 uncultured Acidimicrobiaceae bacterium
CACCCGCCGGCGCAGCAGGACGGCGCCCAGGGCCGAGACGGCCAGCGCCACCAGCACGGGAACCGGTGGTCCGCCGCCGGTCCTCGGCAGGTCGGCGATTGCCGCGACCACCGACGTGGGCGGCGTGGCCGACACGCGTCGTCGTCGAGGTCGTCGTGGTGGTGGTCGAGGTTGCAGTCGGTGCCGCGGCGAAGACGTCGGGGCCGAACGCCGCCAGCCCGTCGGCCGCGGCGAAGCCCAGGTGGTCGACGCCGAAGATGTCCTCGACGGTACGGAGCAGCGCGTAGTGGTTGTACGGGGTGTCGTTGACGGTGCCGGGAGTGACGAAGGGGGACAGGACCACCGCACCGACTCGACCGCCTCCGAGCCCGTAGATGCCGGGCAGCGGGCTGTTCGGTCCGGGGATCTCTCCGCAGCAGGCGGCCGCCGCGTCCGGGCTGCCGGGCTCGGCTTCGTCGAAGGTGATCACCAGCAGGCCGTCCTGGGCGAAGGCATCGGAGGCGAGGATCTGGGGGATCCACTCCTGGAGGAAGGCATCGGCCGAGGCGAGACCCCCCGGTTCGCCGTCGACGCAGGGCTCGTCATGGCCGTCGTGGCACAGGTTCGGTGCGATGAACACGTAGTCCGGTGTGGCGCCGGCGTCGGAGAGGTCGGCGGGGAGCGACCCGAGGTCGACGACGTGGGACGCGCACGACGCCTGGTCGTCGATGACCGAGTGGAAGTACACGAACGGGTTGTGCCGGGCGGCGTACTGGTCGCCGACCTTGGCCGACTGCGTGTCGTCGTTGCTGCCCAGCACGGGATGCCGGCACGGCGTACCCATGTCGTCGAGGTACGCCCGCCAGGTGTGGCCGGCGGCGCTGAGTTGATCGGCGAGGTTGGGCACGGTGGCGGGGAAGACACAACCCTGGCCGATTGCCTGGCCGTTGGGGTCGATCACGGGAACCGACGGCACGAAGTCGGTGTAGTTCTGGCAATCGGACTGCGTCACCGGATTCGGCGCCTGACCGCTGATCATGGCGATGTAGTTGTCGAGGCTGACGTGCCCGATGCCGTGGTACTGGGTCAGCAACTGGCCTTGCGACACCAGGGTCTGCGACAGGTACGGCGCCGGGCTGTCGGGCCCGAACGTCACGTCGTAGTCCTTGTTCTCGAGCACGACGACGAACACGTGACCCACCGGTGAGGTGGCGTCGGCCGCGACTCCTGCGGCCGCCGGGGTGGGGGACCCGGCGGCCAGGCCGGTCAGCGGGACGAGTGCCATCGCCGCCAACCCGAGCGCGGCGGTTGCCCGTCGGAGGACACTGGGTCGCCGGACAGGGGGTCGCCGGACAGGGGGTCGTGTCGTCACGGACGATGACAATATGCGCCTTTTGTCCGCGGAGTCGAAGCGATGGGCGGGTGTGTGGGGTCGTTCGCCGGCCGGCGAAGCGACGTTCACTCGGCGGTGGTCACTCGACGGTGACCGAACCCTGCATCCAGGGGTGCGGCGTGCAGTGGTAGTCGAACGTTCCCGCGGTGTCGAAGGTGTAGCTGAACGATTCGCCGGGCTGGATCTCGCCGGACTCGATGATGCCGTCCGGTGTGCCCGTCGTGCCGTTCGAGGTACCCGAGGTGACGGTGTGGAACACGGCGTCCTCGTTGGTCCAGGTCACGGTGGTACCGACCGGCACGGTGAGCGAGTTCGGCGAGTAGGCCTGGTCGGCGTTGGCCGGATCGAACGCCCCCTTGGTGATGGTGACCGCGTTGGCCGCCTGCTCCGGCGGCGCTTCGTCCGGACCGAGGCCGGAGGCGGAGATCCCCACCTCGAACAGCTCCTTGTCGAGGTCGCCCGCGATCACGACGTGCCCGAGCGCACCCTTGTAGAAGGTCCGCACCAGCGCGTGGTCGACCAGGAGGACCTTGCTCGGGACGAGACCGAGGAGCTCGACGATGGTGCCGCCACCGGTGACCACCAGGGTCGACTGCGATCCCCGGATCGGGGTGTTGGCCGGGTGGGTGGCCGCCTCGGGGTAGACGACGTCCCACTGCGATCCGATGGCATGGAAGTTCGAGTTCAGGTTGAGCCCCTCGTTGATCATGTAGATCCGGGATCGCTCGCCGACCTTCATCTCGAGGGCGTTGTCGTCGATCAAGGCGTCGGTTCGGCCGTTGAACGTGACGTAGCGAGGTTCCTCCAGCCGCAGCGCGGCGGGATCGAAGGGGGCCAGGCCGTTGGCGTCCGGTGCGCCGACGTACCACTCGGACTGCATCACGGCCCACTCGTGGTCGACGGGCGGGAGCGGCTCCTCGGTGTCGACGATGAACATGCCGACCATGCCCTTGGCGATGTGCATGGGCACGTCACCGAAGGCGCAGTGGTACATGAACACGCCGGGGAACAGCAGCCGGACCTCGATCGACGCAGTGTCTCCCGGAGCGACGGTCAGGTCGGCCGCGCCGCCCCCTTGCCCGGTGATGGCGTGGCAGTCGATGTTGTGCGGGTTCTTGTTGCCCGGCAGGTTGGTCAGCGTGATCCGGGCCACGTCGCCGACGCGGCCGCGGAGCACGGGTCCGGGCGAGACCGCGGTCACCGCGTTGTCGCCCGCGAGGCGGAAGCCCCACATCTCGGTGGTGACGTTGTTGGTGGGATCGAGCGTTCCGATGCTCTCGACCACCTCGAGCGCGACCTCGAAGATCCGTTGGTCGGAGCGGTCGGCCGGGGGCGGGACGCTCGGCGCGTAGCTGGCATGCTCCTCGGACTTGTCGGCGAGGCGCATCCTCGCCTTGGCGGTGAGATCGGGCAGGATCGAGTCCCCCGCACTCGGGCCGCCCGAGGTCAGTTGGATCTCGACCGGGTCGCCCGACTGGGCGATGGATCGGGTCTTGTCAGCACAGGCCGGCAGGGCGACAGCTGCCGCCGCCATCCCCATCAGGACCCTTCGGCGATCGTTCATGGTGCCTCCTCGACGCAGAGCGCCGTCGCGTGATCTCCTCACTGTTTCGCAGAGGCGGCGCCCCGGTGCCAGGGGCGAAAGTCACATGAACACTAGAGAAACCCGTCGTCGGGTGAAGGGGGCTCGGTGGCGCTCTCCTCGTCGATGACGAGCTTGAGCCGGCACTGCGCCCTCCGGGGATCGCCGATCACGAGGCGATCGACGGTGACGCCCCCCGAGCTCGCCGCCATGCCCTGGGCGAGTCCGAGGTGCAGCTGGCACACGGTGTCGGGATCGGCGAGCGCGCTGGATTCGAACGGGCAGTTGTGCAGCACGATGTCGACGCCGCCCCGTCTCCGGCGGATCTCGGGGTCGAATCCTTCGCGTGCCATGGCATCGCAGATCTGGGCCACCGCCCGCTCGGGGTCCGGTGCCGGGGAGACCGTGGATTGCCGGGCGACGTCGTCCCACCACGACAGGGCTGTCGCCGGATCGGATGACCTCGGTCAGCAGCAGGCTCAGCCGCTCGTAGGGTCCGGTGACGCCCCATCGACTCTCCGCCGCCGGGTCGAGGCGGTACACGAGTCGGGGTCGCCCGGGTCCGCGAGGTGCGGCGGTCGACTCGGTGACGAGCCGGGCACCGACCAGCTTGGCGAGGTGCTGGCGGATCGCGTTGTGGTTCAGGCCGAGATGATCGGTGAGCTCGGCGACGTCGACGGGCTCGTCGGTGGTCGCGATGAACTCGAAGATGGCGTGCCGGGTGGGGTCGCCCAGGGCACGCGCCTGTTCCTGCAACGTGGGCGGTGGCAGCTCCCTCGCGGTCGTTCATCCGTCCCAGACTAGAGAAAGTCGTCGTGGAGCGGGCGCCGGACGCCAATGGGAGCGATGACGCTCTCGCCCTCGCCCCGGACGTGTGCATGACCGAGGGCCTGCGCCGGATGCAGGCCGGAGAGGCGGACGATCGGATCGCACGCAGGTCCCGCTGGGCCGTCCGAGACCGAAGGGCTACGATTCCTGACGTGTGTGTCAGCTTTCTCGACGGGAACGCCCTCGGATGACTGCGCCCGCCGACCACGAGTCCGGCTTCGAGCCCGAGGCGGTCCACGCCAAGTACTTGGCCGAGCGAGACAAACGCCTGGTTCCCGGCCGCGCCGCGATCCGCGACCTGCGGAACGACCCGGTCTTCGCCCGGTACCGCGACGATCCGTTCACGCCGGTCGCCGACCGCGAGGCGGTCACCGACGACATCGACGTGGCCATCATCGGCGGCGGCATCGCCGGCGTGCTGGCCGGGGCCAACCTCCGCAAGGCCGGGCTCGAGCGCATCCGCATCGTCGACCAGGCCGGCGGCATCGGAGGCACCTGGTACTGGAATCGCTACCCGGGCGTCATGTGCGACGTCGAGTCGTACATCTACATGCCGATGCTCGAGGAGCTCGACTACCTCCCGACCGAGCGCTACGCCAACGGCGACGAGATCCGTCGTCATCTCGTGGCCATCGCCCAGCGCTTCGACCTCGAGACCGATGCCCTGTTCCACACCGGCGCCGAGCGCACGGCCTGGGACGACGCCGCCGGTCGCTGGCGCATCGAGACCGACCGGGGCGACCGGTTCACCGCCCGCTACCTGGTGCTCGCCGTCGGCATCCTCAACCTGCTGAAGATCCCGGCCATCCCGGGGATGGAGAACTTCGCCGGTCACTCCTTCCACACGGCCCGCTGGGACTACGCCTACACGGGCGGTGGCCCGGGCCAACCGCTGACCGAGCTCGGCGACAAGGTCGTGGGCCTGGTCGGCAACGGTGCCACCGGCATCCAGTGCGTCCCAGCCCTGGCCGATGCCGCCCAGCACCTCTACGTGTTCCAGCGGACGCCTTCGGCCATCGGCGTGCGAGGCAACCGGCCCACCGATCCCGAGTTCGGTGACGCCCTCGAGCCGGGCTGGCAGCAGGCCCGCATGGACAACTTCCAGTCGGTCATGCTCGGCCGCCCCGTCGACGCCGACCTCACCGACGACGGCTGGACCCATCACTACGCCGCGGTCCACAACCCGCCGCGCCGCAAGGACATGACGATCGAGGAGTACATCAGGACGGCCGAGGCCCTCGACTTCGAGATCATGGAGGAGCACCGGCGCCGGGTCGACGAGCTGGTGTCGGATCCGGCCACGGCCGAGGTGCTCAAGCCCTGGTACCGCTACCTCTGCAAGCGGCCGTGCTTCCACGACGAGTACCTGCCGGCGCTCAACCGCGACAACGTCACCGTGGTCGACTGCCCCGCGGGCTGGGACCGCGTGACCGAGAAGGGTCCGGTGATCGACGGGCAGCAGTACGAGGTCGATTGCCTCATCTACGCGACCGGCTTCGAGGCCGAGCTCACGCCGCTGTACCGGCGGGCCGGCCACGACATCATCGGTCGCTGTGGGATCACCCTCGAGGAGAAGTTCCGCGACGGCGCCGCCACCCTCTTCGGGATGCTGATCCGGGACTTCCCCAACATGTTCGTGATGCCCGCTCCCGGACAGCAGGCGGTGGTCACGGTGAACTACACGCACCTCGCCGTGCTCGGCGCCGAGTTCGTCGGCGACGCGGTCCAGGCGCTCGAGGACGCGGGCACCCGCTGCTTCGACGTCACCGCCGAGGCCGAGGCCCGCTGGACCGAGGAGATCGTGTCCACCCACGTCGACGCCAGCATGGTGATGGGGGCGTGCACGCCTTCCCGGCTCAACAACGAGGGCAATCCGCAGGACGCGAATCCCCGCAACGGCAACTACGGCCGGGGCTTCGGTGACTACTTCGCCTATCGGCAGCTGCTCGACGACTGGCGGGCCGAGGGGAACTTCGACGGACTCGAGGTCGAGCGGGAGGCCGACCGGCCGTGAGTCCCGGGACGTCCGGGCGCCGCGTCGCCGTCGTCACGGGGGGTGCGGGCGGGATCGGCGCCGCCATCGCCGAGTCCCTCGGTACCGAGGGCTTCCACGTCGTCACCATGGACCCGGTCGTGTCCGTCGACGGTGTCGAGCGGTTGCCCGAGCCCGAACAGAGCACTGCCCGGCGCATCGTGGACGCGGGGGGCTCGGCGCAGTCGTCGTCGACCTCGGTCACCGACGCGGCCGGGGTCCGGGAGCTCTTCGACGAGTTGGTCGCCATCCACGGCGGGGTCGACGCCGTCGTCAACGTGGCCGGCATCTCCAGACCCACCGGGTTCGCCAAGGGCGACGAGCGCGACTGGACCGACGTCGTCGATGTGCATCTCAACGGCTACCTCAACGTGCTGGGCGCGGCCCTGCCCCACATGGCGGCGGTCGGCCGCGGCCACATGCTCGGCGTCACCTCGGGCTCGGGGTGGCGGGCGGCCGACACCGGCGCGTACGGCTGTGCCAAGCGGGCCGTGGCCTCCCTGACCTGGCAGCTCGGGGCCGACCCACCCACCGGGGTCACGGTCAACGCGCTGTCGCCCATCGCCGCCACCCGCATGGTCACCGCCGCCCTCGCCCGCCGTCGTCCGAAGCCCGAGCGCGGTCATCCTCCGACTCGTCGAGCACCGGCGGGCTGGCGCTCGGCAACATGCCCGCAGCCGAGGATCTCGGCCCGATCGGTGCCTGGCTGGCGGGCGACGAGTTCGGCTGGAGCAGCGGTCAGGTGGTGTTCTCCGGGGGATCCGAGGTGGCGGTCATCGCCCAACCGGCGTTGATCGAGGTGGTGCGCACCGCCGGCGTGACCTCGCTCCCGCACGCCCTGGGCTCGGTCACCGCCAAGGCGCTGGTGGCCGCCGAGGAGGCGCAGGTCAGCAACGGCGGCGGCAACGCCCGTTTCGGGGCCATCTTCGACCAGGAAGCCGCCGACCCGCCGGGCGCAGCCATCGCCAGCTGCGTGCTCGTGATCGACGACCAGGCACTCGAAGCCGCCGTCGCCCGCGCCCTCGAGGCTCGGGGTGTCGCCTGCACGCCGCTCCGGATGGCCAGCGAGTGCGACTTCGCCACCGCCGCCGGCGCGCTCGCCTCGGTGCCGGCGATCGATGCGGTCGTCGTCGCCCCCGCAAGGCCTCGGCGGGCACCGGAGGGCGAGGCCTGGCGCCGCATCCTCGCCGAGCACGCCGGGATCGCCGAGCAGATCCACACCGACGCCGCCTGGGCGCGGGCGTGCGCCGAGCGGGCCGCGGCCGATGATCGACCGCTTCGCCTGCTGCACCTGGTCGGTGCGGCCACGGCCGGCGGCCGGAGCCGGGCGCAGGCCGCCACGCAGCTGTCCCGGGCGGCGGTCGGTGCCACCGACGGCCGGGTCACCCACCTCGTCGTGGGGATCGAAGCCCCGGCCGGCACCGAGACGGAGCCGATCGCCGAGGTGTCGGCCCATCTGCTGTGCAGCCCGGAGACGCCGGCCCTGTCGGGCGCCGAACTGGTGGTCGGCCCGGGTTGGTTCGGCCTGCGGCGTCACCCGCAGCCCGCGGGCAGCGTGACCTTCGGCGGGCCGCAGGTCCCGTCGTGGCTCGGCCCCACGCTGCGCGAGATCGTGGGCCCGTCCGCGGCCCCGCCGACCCTCCCGGAGGCCTGAGGATGACCACCGACCGACCCAACCGCATCGTCGACACCCACGTGCACCTGTGGGATCCGGCCCGGACCGACTGGTATCCGTACCTGTCGGGACGCCAGGAGCTGAACATGGGTGATGTCCGCGGAATGGCCCGCACGTTCGACGTCGCCACCTACCAGGCCGAGTCGGCCGGCTGGAACGTCGAGAAGCTGGTCAACGTGGCCGCGGCCACCGGCATGCACTCGATCGCCGAGACGCTGGCGCTGGACCGCGCCGCCGAGATCGACGGCCACCCCGACGCCATCATCGGAGGATTGCCGCCGACCGACACCGTCGCCGAGGCCGAGGCGCTCCTCGACCGCCAGATGACCGCCGGCCGATTCCGGGGCGTGCGGCCCATGGGCGCCATGGGGCGCCCGCTCCCGCCGGCCGACGTGCTCCGCGCCCTCGCCGACCGAGGCCTGATCTTCGAGCTGATGGCGCACCCTGATGTGCTCGTCGAGGCGGCCGACGGCCTCGCCGACCACGACGACCTCGTGGTCGTGATCGAACACACCGGATGGCCGCGCAACGACTCCGACGCCGAGCGGTCGCAGTGGCGCACCGGCATCGATGCCCTCGCCGGCCTCGGTGACCGGGTCGTGTGCAAGCTGTCGGGGCTCGCCATGCCGCTGGGTTCGATGCGGGCCGCGGCCTTCGCCCCATGGATCGAGTACGCCGTCGAGGCCTTCGGGGCCGACCGCTGCATGTTCGCCAGCAACTTCCCGGTCGACGGCATGCACGGCACGCTCGACGAGCTGTTCGAGACGTACAGCGCCATCACGTCGGGGCTGGCGGCCGACGACCGCGACGCCCTGTTCTGGGGCACCGCCGCCCGCGTCTACGGCCTCTGAGTACGGCAGCAGGTCGATACAGCCTGGCGATAGAAAGCTGCGCTCGCGACTGGGAGATGGGTCGCACCTGAGCTGCTGGACGAGCCGCCGAAGATCCGGCACTTCTTGGCGTCCCCGACTGGGTCTCCTTGCTCGGGCCACCGGCGCATCGTCGGCGAGGATCCTCTCGTTCGGGGTCACTGGGTCCCTTTCGGCGAGGATCCTCGGGTTCGGTCACGGGCCAGCGGCCCTCCCCACCAGCCACAGTGCCCCGCCGACGTGCCGTTCCTCCGCGGGTCGGTGGGCTCTCCGCTTCAACCGAACTGGGCGACGGGCGCTGGCTTCTATCTCCACGCGGGTCAACTTGCTGCCGAACTCAACGACCTCTGACCTCGGCGGCACGGTGTCGCAGCTGGGTCCAGCCGGTCTGGTGGCTCTGCATGGACGACAGGAGTTGGTCCGGCTTGCAGGACGGATGGGCGCGTGTTCGTTCTACCCTGAGGGCCCATGTCGGGTGAGGGTGGTCCGTTCAGGATCGATGTCCACCACCATTACGCGCCTCCGTACGATGGTGTCGATCGAGCAGGTCCGCCCTTCGCCCCCGAGGGTGGATGGAGCCCTGAGCCTCACTTGGCCTTCATGGACAGATGGGGAATCGAGGCCGCCGTGCTGTCAGACCCGGCGTTCGCGCTCGTGCAGGCTCCGCCGGAGCAACGACGACAGGCCGCTGACCGGGTGAATGCCTACAACGCTCAGGTCCTTACGGACCACGGCGATCGATTCGGGGTCTTCGCCGCGGTTCCCCTGCCAGACATCGCCCAGACCATCGCGGTTGCCGAGCGCGCGCTCACGACCTTCGGCCTCGACGGGATCTGCCTGGCGACCAACTACTCCGGCCGTTATCTCGGTGACTCAGTGTTCGACCCCTTCTACGAAGCGCTCGACGACCATAGGGCGGTGGTGTTCGTCCACCCGACCGGGGTGCCAAACACACCCGCGGTGCCCTTCTCCGGCGGCGAGCTGGGCGTCTACACGCTCGAGTTCGTGTTCGACACGACCCGAACCATCACCAGCCTCATCTACTCCGGAGTCATGGAGAGGTACCCGAACATTCAGTGGATCTTCTGTCACTGCGGCGGCACGTTTCCGTTCCTGGCCTTTCGTCTCGCCGGGCTCCACGCGTTCGACGCCCGGTTCAACGAGGTGTTGCCGAACGGGCCCACGCTGCGGTCGGTGTTCTTCGAGACAGCTCAGGCCTTCGACGTACCCCAGCTCACCTGCGTGGCCGACCTCGTATCGAACGACCGCCTCCTCTTCGGCACCGACTATCCGTTCATGGAGAGTCTCTACGACGAGTTGCAGCACGGACGCATCCCGCTTCGACCTGAACAGCTGCCCCACGACGGTGACCCTGCGCCAACGTTCCCTGTCGCATTCGGACCGGATCGTCAGAAGGTGGAACGCAACAACGCGATGGCCCTCCTGCCACTGCTCGCTCGGCGGCTGGAGCGGGGCCTCCAGCGCTGACAGTCCCGATGCTCTCTCCCGGCTGGGTCAACCTGCTGTCGAACCGGACGGCCGCTGACCCCCGGCGACGACGTCGCCTTCCGCGGCCCGGATCTTCCCGATGAGACCGACGAGGAGCTCGAGCTCGCCCTCGTCGAGGCCGACGGTGCCGAACAGATCGGTGTTCAGCTCCTCGACGGCCTGATCGAACAGGCGCCGGCCCTTGGGGGTGATCTCCACGAGGGTGGCCCGGGCATCGGTGGGGTGCGGCACCCGGCGGCTGAGGCCGGCCTTCTCCAGCCGGTCGACCGCGCTGGTCACCGTCGGCGGGGTGATCCACAGCCGGTGGCTCACCGCGCCGAGCGTCATCGGCCCGGCCCAGCGCAGCATCCCCAGCACCTGGTACCGGGCGAAGGTCAACCCGAACGGACGGAGGATCGCCGCGGCCCGGTTGAGGAAGATCTGCTCGGCCCGCATGACCGAGACCACCGCGGCCATGCCGGCCGCGCTGTCGGTCCAGCCCTGCTGGATCCAGCGTTCGCGTGACGCCTCGACCGGGTCGTAGACGAGTGGGTGCGGCACTCGGTGAACCTACCGGCGAGACGATCGCGCCGCATCGGGTACCCGGCCGATCACCCCGTCGTCGCTGAGCGCGGTGATCTCCTCGTCGGACAATCCCAGGTCGCGCAGCACCTCGTCGTTGTGCTCGCCCAGCAACGGTGCCGGCGTGCGGTGGTGCCGTTCGGGGCCTCGGGAGAAGCGAATCGGGAGCGTGCGGTGGCGGGCGGTCCCCGCGACGGGATGGTCGACCTCCTCGAAGAAGCCGCGGAACTGCAGCTGGGGGAGGGTCGCCTGGTGGTGGGGTTGGATCACCTTGCCGACCGGGACGCCGGCCGTCCAGAGGAAGTCGACGATGTCGTCGCTGCTGCGCTCGCCGCACCAGGTCGACAGGTGGTGGTCGAGGTCGTCGTGGTGCTGGCGCCGGCCGGTCGCGGTCTCGAGGACGGGGTCCATCGCCCAGGCCGGCCGACCCAGCGCGTCGCGCAGCGCCCGCCACTGCTCGTCGTCGGCCACCGCGATCGCCACCCACTCGTCCTGGTGACCGTCGTCGTCGGTGTCGGCCGAGAGGTAGAGGTTCTGCGGCGCGGCGGCCGGCCCACGGTTCCCGTCCCGTCCGAGCAGCGCGCCGGTGGCCGAGTACTCCACGACCTGCTCCGCCGCGACGTTGAGGGCCGCGTCCACCATCGACGCCTCGACCAGGACCCCCTCGCCCGTCTGCCGGCGGTGTTCCAGCGCCAGCAGCAGGCCGGCCAGCGCGTGGGTGCCAGCGTTGGAGTCGCCCACGCAGTAGGGCGAGATCGGGTTCTGGTCGGGATACCCGGTCATCCACGTCAGCCCGGAGGCGTCCTCGATCACGAAGGCGAAGGCCGGGTCGTCCCGCCACGGTCCGTCGAGGCCGAAGCCGGGCATCCGGACCACGACGGCATCGGGTCGGAGGGCGCGGACGGCGTCGATGTCGAGACCGAGCTGCTCGAGCACCCGGGGGGTGTAGTTCTCGACGAGGACGTCGCAGGTGCCGATCAGCCGGCGGAGCACCTCCCGGCCGCGTTCCGATCCGAGGTCGAGGGTGACGCTCGACTTGTTCGAGTTCAGGCCGGAGAAGATCCCGGATCGCTCCCACCAGTCGGGCTCCGAGAAGCGCAGCCCGGCGAGCAGGCGCGTCCCGTCGGGTCGAGCGGTGGATTCGACGTGGATGACCTCGGCACCGAGCATCGCCAGCGCGTGGGTGCAGAGGGGCCCGGCCCAGAACGACGTCAGATCGAGCACCCGCAGGTCCCGGAACGGCAGCGGCTCGTCGTCCGACGTCGCCGGCTCGGGCGCACCGTCGCCCCGCGGCGCGAGCGTCTCGTCGTTGTGCGCCCCCAGCGTCGGCGCCGGCTCGGGGCTGCGCAGCAACGGCGGCGTGAACCGGTACGGGCGGTCCGGTTCGTCGAAGCCGTCGCGCGCGTTCTGCACGATCGAGCCACGGGCGCGGAAGTGATCGGTCGCCGGGATGGTGGCCCCGTTCCCGATGGGGGCGTGGGGGATGCGGAACGCGGCCGTGAGGTCGAGCACCTCGGCGGTGGTGTGCTGGGCCATCCAGGCTGCGATGTCCGGCCGCAGGTGCCCGCGCTGGGCGAAGAGGGACCGGTCCTCCGTCCACTCCGGGTGGCCGACCATGGCGCAGAAGTCGAGCCATTGCTGGCCGGTCCCCACGCCGACGCCGACGAGTCCGTCGCTGGTGGTCTCCACGCCGGGGGTGACGATGGACCGGCCGCTGCGGAACGGTCGCCCCACCATGTCGGCGTAGGTGACCGGCTCGTAGGTGAGGCCCAGGGCGAGGGTCTCCAGCATCGATACGTCGACCAACTCGCCCGGCCCGGCGAGCAGCGCCCGGCTCCGGGAGACCAGGGTGCCGATGGCGGCGTGGGCGCCGGTGAGCCACTCGCCGACCTGCCCGCCCACGGACACCGGCGCCCGATCCGGCGAGCCACGGCCGAGGCCGACGATGCCGCCGGACCAGGCCTGGAGGGTGAACTCGGTGGCGGCCCGGTCGCGCCACGGCCCCTCGAGCCCGAACGGCGTGATGGTCGTCACCGTGAGGTGGGGGGCCGAACGGCGGATGGCGTCGGGCGCGAGGGCCGGGCACTCGGCGAGCCGTGAGCCTCTCGACCACACCACCGCGTCGGCGCGGTCCAGGAGCGCGTGCACCCGGTCGAGGTCGTCCGCGTCGTCGGGGTCGGCGGTCGATGCTCCGCTTCGACGACGACAGGAACGCGAACAGCGCACCGTCGGCGCCTTCGGGCACCACGGCCCCGGAGGCCGACCACCGACGGAGCGGATCGCCCTCGGGGGGCTCGACCTTGACGACCTCGGCCCCGCCGTCGGCCAGGAGCTTCGTGCAATACGCCCCGGCGATCCCGGTGGAGAGGTCGACGACGACGTAGTCGGACAGGGGAGGGGTGACGGTCATGGCAGGCGTTGACGATCCGGCGCGCTCAGTCGCGGGCGGCGCGGCCCTTCTTGCTCAGCCGCCACTCCGGCGGGAACCGGCTGTCGAAGTCCTTGACCGCGTTGGTCAGCCCCTTGTCGATGGCTTCGTCGGTGCTCATCTCGCCGGCGTCGGGCCGGCCGTAGCCGGCCATCGACTCCAACATGCCGCTGAGCAGGCTTCCCATGTACTCGCCCTGGAACTGCTTCATGACCTCGAAGAAGGTCTTCTGCATGAAGATCACGTCGGTGGGTCGGTTCTGGGCGCAGGCCAGGGCGTACTTGTGGACCTCGCCTCGAGCTGATCGCGGGGCACGACGCTGTTGACGAAGCCGATCTCGGCCATCTCGGTCGCGGTGAACGGCCGGCCGGTGAAGACCATCTCCTGGAACTTGCGGATCCCCATCGACATGGCCCACCACCACATGCGGGGAGCGGCGCCGGCGTAGCGGAAGGCGGCGTGGCCGAAGAGGGCGTCGTCGGACGAGATCACCAGGTCGGCGTCGCCCGCTTGGTAGAAGTGCCAGCCGTACACGTACCCCTTGGCCTCGACGATGGAGATCTTCTTGAACTCCTGGAGCGTCCGGCAGCCGCCCCGGGGATCGGTGAACCAGGCCTGGGTGGTGGTGGCGCCGTGGCGGAAGTTGCGGCGGGGCGGGTAGGTGACGTCGGCGTCCTCGAGCCGCACCTCGCGCAGGAGCCCGTCCTCGGACCGCACCGCCTCCATGAACTCGGGCAGGTCCTGCCCGGTGCCGAAGTCGTCGCCCGCACCGCGGACGACGAGCACCTTCACGTCGTCGTCGATGTTGGCCTCGTGGAGCAGGTCGGCGTACCGGAGCCGCATGCCGATGGTCGGCGCGTTCAGGTGGTCGGGCCGGTTGAGGGTCAGGGTGGCGATCTTGGTGGCCGGGTCCTTCTCGTAGAGGATCCAGTCGGCTTCCGGGTCGGCAGCGGGATCGTCGGTCATGCGTGCGCTCCTACGTGTCCGGGGGCCCAGAACGGGCTGCTCGACAGCACCTCGGGTCCGGTGGGGGTGATGTGGACCGGTTGGTGGGCGATGACGGCACCGACCGCGTCGTCGGTGACGCAGCCGGTGATCACCAGGACCACGCCCGGGTCGAGCCGCTCCTCGGCCGCGGTGGCCGGGAGGTCGCGGACGATCACCGGGTCGTCGAAGCCCAGGCCGATGCCCCGGCCGATCGGCTGCGCCGGCAACGGCTCGCCGGCGGCGTCGTAGGCGTCGAGCAGACCGCTCGCCGCGGCACCGGGCCGGCAGGCGTCGAGCAGCCGCGCCCACAGTTCGTCCCACCGCCGGTAGAGGGCGCCGATCGCACCGCTCTCGTCGGGGCCCACCGGCCACGTCCGGCCCACCTCGCCGGCGTAGCCGTCGGCCACGACGCCGGCGTCGAACGCCACCAGGTCGCCGGTGCGGAGGATCCCCTCGCCCCGAGGGGCGCGGGCCGGGCCGGCGGTGGTGATCCGGGCCACGTCCTGGGTGGCCGGGGTGGTGATGCCGAGCGATGCCATGGCGTCCATGAACGCGCCGGCCAGCTCCCGCTCGCTCACGCCCGGCCGCAGCTCGGCCACCGCGCGGGCCAGGGCGCGGTCGGCAATCCCGACCGCGGCGCGCAACGACTCGACCTCTTCCGGCGTCTTGATCCGCCGCGCCGCCCGCAGCGCTGGTCCGGCATCGACGATCTCGGCATCGGGGAACGCCATCGGGAGCAGTTGGGCGAACAGCGGGGACATGGCATCGGTGCCGACGCGCGCCGGGCCGACGTCGTCGGCGATCCGCTTCAGCATCGCGACCAGGTTCATCGGGTTCCAGGTGATCCCGTAGAGGTGATCGTGCGGGATCTCCTCGGGGACCCCCTCGTCCCACGTGCTGAGGAGGTGGATCTCGCCCGTGGCCCGCACTGCCACGCAGCCGGGACCGAAGGGCCGGGTGCCGGCGTTCCACAGGATGGGCACGCCGGACAGGTAGCGGATGTTGGCCACCCGGCCGAGGACGAGCACGTCGAGGTCGTGGGCCTCCATGGCCTCGAACGCCCGGTGGCGTCGGCCGTGGCGGAGCGCGGGATGGTCGGGGATCGGGTCAGTGGCCACGGTCAGTTGCCATAGGGGTCGTAGGGGTAGGTGCTCAGGTTCACGCAACCGTCTTCCGTGACGACGATCATGTTCTCGGACCGGTAGCCGCCGTGGCCCTCGTCCCAGACGACCGGCTCGAGCATGAGCACCATGCCCGCGGTGAGGACGAGGCGCTGGTCGTAGCTCTCGCCGAGGTCGGTGCCGATGTAGGGGGCCTCCGCGCTGTCGAGGCCGAGTCCGTGGGCGAGGTAGAAGTGCGACATCCACGGACGGTCACCGCCGCACACCTCCATCGCCGCCGCGGTGAGGTCCGACGCGGGGACCCCGGCTCGCGTGACCGACAACACCGCGTCGTGGATCTCCAGCCAGCGGTCGTGCTGCATCTGCTGGCGGGGAGTGGGCTCGTCGCCGACGATCCAGGTGCGTCCGAAGTCGGAGTGGTAGCCGGCGTAGGCGATGCCGACATCGACCCACAGCACGTCGCCGCGCGCCAGCTGGCGCTCGGTGCTCAGCAAGGGGCAGGCGATGTCGCCGTGCACGGTCCAGGGCAGGTCGGCCTGGTGGTCGGGCATCACCTGCCAGATCGGATCGAGGACGTTGGCCTCGGCGCCGAGCTCGAACACCCGGTGCAGGAAGGTCGCGGTGAGGTCGGTCTGGCGGGCCCCGGGCTCGAGCCGGGCCTGGACCTCGGCCATGGCCTGTTCGGTGATCCACGCGCCGTGCCGGAGGCAGGCCAGCTCGTCGATCGTCTTGGCGGCCCGGGCCGCGCTCATCACCTCGCTGGCGGCGCGCGGTGGCCAGCCGATCGGCAGCCGGTCCCGGTCGGCATGCATCGCCCCGGTGAGCTCGTCGATGGCGACCGTCGCAGCGGCGGGGACGAGGCCGGCCAGGGTCGCGGCGAAGGCCTCCACTCCCTCGGCCAGGTCGAGGTAGGTGGCGCCGTGCAGGTGGTCGTCGTCGAGGTCGAGCTCGCTCGCCGCGTCGGCCAGGTACGGCGTGAACAGGTGCGGCACGGGGTCGTCGACGAGGACGACGGCGACGGGGCGCTCGACGTTGCCGCGGCCGGCGTCGCTCAGCGGCCACGTGGTACCGGTGGCGTAGGTCACGTTGGCGTTGCCGAGCAGGACGAGGGCGTCGATGCCCTTGTCGGCCATCAGCGAGCGGAGCCGTTCGCCCCGCGCCCGTCGCATCCGAGCGAGGTCAGGAGCGGCCGGCAGGTCGAGCGCGCTCGGTTCCAACGTGGGCGTGGAAGCCATCAGGCGTCGAGGCCGAGGAAGGTCATCACGTTGGCGCTGACGACCTTCGCCGCGTCGTCGGGACCGACGGCGGCGACCACGCTGGCGAGCGACTGCTCCGAGTAGCCGAAGGTGCTCTCGTTGTGGGGGTAGTCCGACGACCACATCACCCGGTCGACCCCGATGCGGTCGATGAGCTCGAGGCCGAGCGGATCGACCATGAACGAGGCGTACATGTGCTCGTTCCAGTAGTGCGGGACGTCGTGGTCGAGACCGTGGTCGGACATGTGCTGCAGCGACGCGTACAGGTGCTCGGCGTCCTGGATGGCGGCCGGGATCCAGTTGATGCCGCCCTCGAACCATCCGACGCGGAGTCCGGGATGGCGGTCGAGGATGCCGCCGAAGATGTAGCGGCCGAACATCTCGCGGAACGGCGCCACGTTGTGCATCATCCCGACGAGGACGCTGTTGTCCCGGCACGGCGAGGACAGCGGCGCCTCCCCGATGTGGTGCGCCACGGGCATCCCGCTCTCCTCGATGGCCGCCCACACGTCGTCCATGCCCGGGCTGTTGTAGTCGATGGGCTGGCCGTCGTCGCCCTTGCCGGGCTTGAGCGGGAGCCAGAAGGTCCGCAGGCCGAGCTGGCGCATCTCCTCGAGCGTCCGGCGACAGCCGTCGGCGTCCCACCAGTTGGCCATGCCGACGCCGAAGAAGCGCCCGCCCGAGCCTTCCTGGAGCTCGGCGACGTACTCGTTGTAGACGCGGAAGCAGAGCTCACGGACCTCCTTGTCGGGCCAGCCCATGAGCCCGAGCAGCGCGTTGGGGAACGCCAGCTCGCGGCGGATGCCGTCGGACTCGAGCTGGCGGAGCCGGGCGTCGATGTCGTTGGTGCCGGCGCCCTCCAGCGGGTCGTACTGCATCAGTACCGCGGTGAACTCCTTGGGCAGGAAGCCCTTGTCGCTGCCTCCGAGAGCCAGCGTCCAGGCGCCGTCCTCGAGGATCACCCGCGGGGCCTGGTCCTTCATCGACTCGGGGAACCGCTCGTAGAAGATGTCGTCGGCGAGCGAGATGTGGTCGTCGGCGGAGAACACCTCGGTGCCGGCCGGGAGTCCCACGGTTCCGGTGGCGTGGCCGAGACGATCCTTCGGCGCGCCGAACCCCTCCGGCGGATACGTGATCGTGCCTGCGCGATCCGTCATGCGATCTGCTTTCCCCTCGTGCGGTGTGACGCTACGATACTTTGATATCGAAACATTCGTCAACGGTGACCGGTCGACGACCGCAACGACGTCCGCGAGGTCGGGCGAGGGGGACAGGACATGACGACGTGGGACGCCACGGTCGAGTTCGTGATCGCAGGATCGGGCGGCGGTGGCATGGTCGCCGCCCTGACCGCGGCCGACGCCGGGGCCGACGTCCTCGTGCTCGAGAAGCAAGCCCTCATCGGCGGGTCCACGTGCATGTCCGGCGGGATCGTCTGGATCCCGAACAACCCGCTGATGCGAGCGGAGGGCGTGCCCGATTCCTACGAGGACGCCATGGCCCACTTCGAGACCGTGGTCGGCGACGTCGGGTCGTGCTCGTCGCCCGAGCGGCGGCATGCGTTCCTCACCGCCGGCCCCGAGATGACCACCTTCCTCCAACGGCTCGGCGTGCGCCTCGTCACCTGCCCCGGCTACAGCGACTACTACTCCAACCTCGAGGGCGGCCACGACATCGGGCGGGGCATCGAGCCGGTGCCGTGGGACGGCCGGGTCCTCGGACCGTGGTTGGACAAGCTGCAGCCCGGGTTGGCCCAGAGCCTCGGGATGGCGGTGATGACCAACGAGGCCCGTTCCCTGTCGCACTACAACCGGAGCCTGCGCAGCTTCGTCATCTCCGCCCGGGTGGTGCTGCGCACCCTGGCGGCCAAGCTCCGCCGGCAGGCGCTGCTCACCAACGGCGCGTCGCTCATCGGGCAGATGCTGAAGATCGCCGTCGATCGTGGGATCCCGGTGTGGACCGAGGCCCCGCTCGAGGATCTGATCGTCGAGGAGGGACGGGTCGTCGGCGTCCGGACCGTGCACGGCGGCACGCCGGTCAGCGTGCGCGCCACCAAGGGCGTGCTCGTCGCCGCCGGCGGCTTCGCCCACAACCGGGAGATGCGCCAGCGCTACGGGGGCGACCAACCCAACGAGGGCAAGTGGTCGATGTCCAACCCCGGCGACACCGGCGAGGCGATCACCACCGCCATGGACCTCGGCGCCCAGACCGCGCTGATGGACGAGGCCTGGTGGCTGCCGTCGCCGAAGACCGGGCGGTTCGGCCAGTCGACGCTCGACCAGGCCCGCCAGCGGCCCCGCACCATCTACGTCGACGCGGCCGGCCGGCGCTTCGTCAACGAGTCGAACTCGTACATGGAGGTCGGCAAGGCCATGTACGAGCGCGACAGGACGAGCCGAGCCGTCCCCTGCTGGCTGATCTTCGACGACCGGTATCGCAAGCGGTACGCCCACGTGCGATCGCACCCCGGCCACTTCCCGAAGAAGCTGCTCGAGAGCGGGCGGCTGAAGCGGGCCGCCACCCTGGCCGAGCTGGCCGAGCAGTGCGGCATCGACGCCGACGGGCTCCTCGAGACCGTGGAGCACTTCAACGAGCACGCCGCCACGGGCGTCGATCCCGAGTTCGGTCGGGGCGAATCGGCGTACAACCGGTCGCTGGGCGATCCCAACCGCAAGGTGCATCCGTGCCTGGGCCCCATCGACGAACCGCCGTACTACGCCTGCGAGGTGCTCCCGGGCGACATCGGCACGTGCGGGGGACTGGTCACCGACGAACACGCCCGCGTGCTGGGCGAAGGGGGCCAGCCCATCGAGGGGCTCTACGCCACCGGCAACAGCACGGCCACGGTCATGGGGCGGCACTACCTGGGGCCGGGGGCGAGCATCGCCAACACGATGGTGTTCGGGTACCTCGCGGCTCAGCACGCCGTGGGCGTGGGAGGATCGGCCGATGGCTGAGCTGGAGGGAAAGGTCGCGATCGTCACCGGCGGCGCCAGCGGCATCGGGCGCGCCATGGTCGAGCGCTTCGCCGCCGAGGGCGCCCGGGTGGTCATCGCCGACATCGACGCCGACGCCGGCGAGGCCCTGGCCGCCTCGTTGGGTGCCGGCGCCGCCTACCAGTCGACGGACGTGACCGACGCCGACGAGGTCCAGGCGCTGGTGGACTCGACGGTCGAGCGGTTCGGCGGGCTCCACGTGATGGCCAACAACGCCGGCATCGCCAGCGCCATGGCCCGCTTCCTGCACGACGACCTCAGCGACTTCACGCGGGTGATGAACGTCAACGTGCTGGGCGTCCTGCTCGGTTCGCAGCGCGCCGCCCGCCACATGAAGGACCACGGCGGGGGTTCGATCATCAACACGTCGTCCACGGCCGGGATCAACGCCGGTGCCGGGCTCATCACGTATCGGGCCACGAAGGCGGCGGTCATCCACGTCAGCCGCTCGATCGCGCTCGACGTCGCCCAGTACGGGATCCGGGTCAACTGCATCGTTCCCGGGCAGATCAAGACCGCCATGACCAGCTACGACATGGACCGGGTGATGCAGTTCACCCAGCCCCTGCCCCGCCAGGGCCAGCCCGAGGACGTCGCCGAAGCCGCCCTGTTCCTGGCCAGCGATCGTTCGGCCCAGGTGACCGGGATCGTGCTGCCGGTCGACGGCGGCACCACCGCCGGCCCGCCGGCGTCCCAGCTCAAGCTGCTGATGGGTGCGGCCCAGGAGCGGGACGGCGCCGTTAGGCCGGGGTGAGCTCGACCTCGAGTCGGGCGAGACCGCGCAGGAAGTAGGTGGGCAGGTACTCGTAGCGCCGGGCGCCGGCCGGGCCGTGGGCATCCTCCGAGATCCGGATGTCCGAGGTGTGGTCGAGGAGGCGGTTGATGGTGACCCGACCCTCGGCCCGGGCGAGGTGCGCGCCCGCGCAGTGGTGGATGCCGTGGCCGAACGCCACGTGGTACTTGGCGTTGGCGCGGTCGAGATCGAACTCGTCGGGCCGATCGAACATCCGCGGGTCGCGGTTGGCGGCGCCGGGCAGGAGCATCATCGTGCTCCCGGCGGGGATGTCGACCCCGGCGACGGTGGTGCGGACCTTGGCCATGCGGAACTGGGCCCGCAGCGGGCTCTCGAACCGGAGCGTCTCCTCGATGAAGTTCGGGATGCGATCTCGATCGTTCCGCAGCAGCTCCTGGATGTCGGGCCGCTCGGCGATGATCCGCAACGCGAACGAGAGCAGGCGGACCGTGGTCTCCTGTCCGCCGGCGAACAGGTTGGCGGCCAGCAGGGCGACGTCGTGCACCTCGGGCGTCGAACCGTCCGGGAAGGCGGCCGTTGCCATGGCCGTCATGATGTCGTCGCGCGGACTGCTCCGGCGGTCCTCGATGTAGGTCGTGAACTGGTCGTAGAGGAACTCGAGCGGCTTGTGCTCGAGATCTTCGGGCAGCTTGGTCAGCCGCTCGGTGAACAACCCGTGATCCGATTCCGGGACCCCCTCGAGGTCGGCGATCACCAGCAGGGTGAACGGCGACGCGAAGGCGGTGATGAACTCACACCCTCCCCGGGCCACCAGATCGTCCAGGTGGCGGTCGGCGAACCGCTCCATGAACTCCTCGTTGGCCCGTAGCCGGCCCGGCGTCAGCAGCCGCATCATCAACGCCCGGTGGGCGGTGTGCCGGGGAGGATCGAAGGCGGGGAGCTGGTCGCTGAACGGCAGCTCGTCGCGGTGGCGCTCGATGATGTCGGTCACGTCGTCGCCCTCGAAGGGCTCGGCGAACTTCACGAACGGTCCGCTCACCGCATTGCACGACGAGAAGTGGGCCGAGTCGTTGTAGACCGACGTGGCCTCGTCGTGGCCGGTGACCATGAACACGCCGTAGTGCGGCTCCCGCCACACCGGTGACCGCGATCGCAACGCGTCGAAGTACGGGTACGGGTCGTCCTGCACCGCTCGATCGCGGAAGAAGTTGGCGTTCTCCAGCTCTGACACGAGGGTTCCAATCCGAGGTGGTGTCCGGCGGTGCAGCGAGAATTTAGTATGACATCGAACTACTCGCGGGTCGAGTGCCCGGCGGTTTCGCCGTCCAGTCGGACCGGTAGCACCACGTACGAGACGTGGGTGCCGTCGTGGTGGACGGTGTTCCGGGCGACGAC
>CAVSXR010000037.1:0-33555 GCA_963731885.1 uncultured Acidimicrobiaceae bacterium
CACGCCCTTCGGGGCCGCGGCCACGAGCCGGGGGAAGTCCTCCACGGCGTACCGGTCGCCGAACGCGCTGTACCAACCGTCGGGGGTGAACACCTCCATCACCATCTCGATGTCATCCTTGGTCATGCCGGCGGCGTACGTCGCGAGGAGCTGCTCGATCTCGACGATGTCCGACAGTTCCTGCTGGTCCATGGGGCCTCCCCGCGGTGTGGAAACGTTCTTCTCGTCCTGGGAAAGTATGGTATTCTGCCGCTCCGCACGCAGCGAGCCCGGGGGGACCGCCTGACATGTCCGCCACGACGAGCGACGACATCTACTACGACCCGTATGACGTCGACGTCGACGCCGATCCGTACCCCGTGTGGAAGCGGATGCGTGAGGAGTGCCCCCTCTACTACAACGACCGGCACGACTTCTTCGCCCTCACCCGCTGGGACGACGTCGAGGCCGGGCTCAAGGACCACGGCCGGCTGATCTCGAGTCGGGGCACGATCCTCGAGCTGCTCAAGGCCGAGATCGAGATGCCCCCCGGCATGGTCCTCTTCGACGATCCGCCGAGCCACACGGTGTACCGCGGCCTGATGTCGCGCGTGTTCACCCCCCGCAAGATGAACGCCATCGAGCCCCAGGTCCGCCGGTACTGCGCCGATGCCCTCGACACGCTGGTGGGTGAGCGCCGGTTCGACATCATCGAGGCCATGGCGGCCAAGATGCCGATGCGGGTCATCGGCATGCTGCTCGGCATCCCCGAAGCCGACCAGCAAGCGTTGCGCGACCAGGCCGACGCCGGCCTCCACCTCGACGACAGCGGGCCGGACGACGATCACACCGCCCGCGGGTTCAACCAGGAGCTCGTCGAGGGCAGCTTCGGCGGATACCTCGACTGGCGCATCGAGCACCCGTCCGACGATCTCATGACCCAGCTCGTCCAAGCCGAGTTCGAGGACCATCACGGTGTCACTCGCCATCTCACCCGTGAGGAGATCCTCAGTTGGGTCAGCCTGCTCTCCGGCGCGGGCAACGAGACCACCACCAAGCTCATCGGCCACACGCTGCGGACCCTGGCCGAGCATCCCGACCAGCGGGCCGAGATCGTCGCCGATCCCGAGCTGATCCCGCAGACCGTCGAGGAATCCCTCCGCTTCGAGGCCCCGTCGCCCGTGCAGGCCCGCTACGTGGCCGAGGACCTCGAGTACCACGGTCAGGCCGTGCCCCGGGGCAGTGCCATGCTGCTCCTCAACGGCTCGGCCAACCGCGACCAGCGCCACTGGGGTGCGAGCGGCGACGAGTTCGACATCCACCGCAAGATCGACCATCACCTCTCGTTCGGGTACGGCCTGCACTTCTGCCTCGGCGCCGCGCTCGCCCGCCTCGAGGGTCGCGTCGCCCTCGACGAGATGCTGAAGCGCTTCCCGGAATGGGACGTCGACTACGACGAATCCGAGCGTTCGCGCACGTCCACGGTCCGGGGTTGGGACAAGCTGACGCTCGTCGTCGACTGACCACGCCACCGACGTTCGCCTCTCGTACACCGTTTGACCCAAGGAGCTCCACCCATGTCCCTGTTCGATCTGTTCCGCTACGACGGCAAGCGTGCCGTGGTCGTAGGGGCCGCGTCCGGTATGGGCAACGCCGCCGCCCGCCTGCTCGTCGACGCCGGCGCCGAGGTGGTCGCCATGGACTTCGCCGACATGGACATCGACGGGGTGGCGACCACCATCAAGGTCAACCTCGCCGATCGGGCATCGATCGAATCGGCGGTCGAGGAGTGCGGCGGCACGATCGACGCCCTGCTCTCCTGCGCCGGGGTCGCCGACGGCACCCCGGGCATCGAGAAGATCAACTTCCTCGGCCACCGCCACATGCTCAACGGCATGCTCGACGCCGGCATGCTCGGCCGGGGGAGCGCGGTCGGCTTCATCTCCTCGGCGGCCGGCGCCGCCTGGGCCCGCGACGACAACATGGCCTGGATCAACGAGTACCTCGCCATCGAGGACATGGACGAGGCCTCGCAGTGGGCGATCGACAACGGGAAGGCCGACTACTTCAGCAGCAAGCTGGCCGTCTGCGTGTTCGTGGCCCGGGAGGCGTACCCGCTGCTCGGGCGCGGCATCCGGATCAACGCCATCATGCCCGGTCCCACCGACACCCCCCTGGCCCAGGCCAACAAGGAGATGTGGCTCGGATTCGCCGCCGACTACCGCGACGATGCCGGCATCGAGGCCTCGACCCCCGAGGAGCAGGCCTACCCGCTGGTCTTCCTGTGCAGCGCGGCGGCCTCGGCCATCACCGGCATCACGTTGACCAGCGACCAGGGCTACTTCAGCAGTGGGATCACCGGCTCCTACCCGGCCGCCACGGAGGCGGCCAACTTCCTCACCGGCCGCTACTGAGGATGCCCACCCGGCCGCTCCCGCGGCTCCTGCCGTGGAGCGAGTGGTTCTGGACGTCGGGTCAGGACGGCGTCCTGCGGATCCAGGGTTGCGACGACTGCGACACGCTGGTCCATCCACCGGCACCGGTGTGCCCGGCGTGCCGCAGCTCGTCGTCGTCGCCCCGGCCGATGTCGGGCCGAGCCACGGTCATCGGGGTGACCGTGAACCACCAGCAGTGGCTGCCGGACTTCGAGCCGCCGTACATCGTCGCCAACGTGGCGCTGGCCGACGATCCGTCGATCCACCTGACGACCAACATCGTGGACTGCGACCCGGACGAGGTCGGGATCGGCACCGAGGTGCAGGTCCGTTTCGAAGCCGTCGACGACGTGTGGCTTCCGCTGTTCGAGCCGACTGGCCGGACCGGCGACAACCCGGTGGCGGAACCCGTCCGTCCCTCGGTACGCCGCCCGCTCACCGACGACCGGTACGAGCACCGATCGGTGATCTCGGGGATCGGCCGATCCGATCTCGGCCGGCGCCTGATGCGCGACCCGGTGTCGTTGGCGGTCGACGCCTGTCTGGCCGCCATCGCCGATGCCGGGTTGGCGCCCGAGGACATCGACGGCATGGCCAGCTACCCCGGCGGTGCCGGGTACGAGATCGGCTTCAGCGAGGGTGGCATCACCGCCGTCGAGGAGGCGCTGCGGTTGCGACCGACGTGGATCTGCGGGGGCGCCGAGGTCCCCGGTCCCGGGGGGTCGATCCTCAACGCCGCCATGGCGGTGGCCAACGGACTGTGCCGGCACGTGCTCTGCTTCCGGACGGTGTGGCAGACCACCTCCGGCTCGCTGCACCTCGGTGGTACCCCGGCCCGGCTCACCGGTGACCCGCAGTGGCGCATGCCGTTCGGCGCGGTCAGCGCCGCCAACTGGATCGGGATGCACGCGTCGCAGTACCTGCATCGCTACGGCGCGACGCGGGAGTTGCTCGGGCGGGTCGCGGTCAACGCCCGCACCAATGCGGGACGGAACCCGGACGCCATCTACCGCGACCCGTTCACGCTCGACGACTACTTCGATGCCCGCATGGTGACGACGCCGTTCGGGCTCTACGACTGCGACGTGCCCTGCGACGGCGCGATGGCGGTCGTGGTCAGCGACGCAGCCGTGGCGCCGGATCTCCCACACCCCGCGGTGGGCATCGAAGCGGCCGGGACGCAGATCACCGAGCGACTGTCGTGGGACCAGGACACCGTCACCCACGAGCCGCAGGTCATCGGCCCGGCCACCCACCTGTGGACCCGCACGTCGCTGCGACCGGACGACATCGACGTCGCCCTCCTCTACGACGGCTTCACCTTCAACTGCGTCACGTGGATCGAGGCCCTCGGCTTCTGCGGGTTCGGGGAGGCCCAGGACTGGATCGATGCGGGGCGGACGATCGCCCTCGACGGGGCCCTGCCGCTCAACCCGCACGGTGGCCAGCTGTCCGAGGGCCGGACGCACGGCATGGGGTTCTTCTACGAGGCCGTCACCCAGCTGCGGGGCGAGGCCGGTGCGCGCCAGGTGGGCGACGCCACCACCGCGGTGGTGGCCACCGGCGGCGGCACGCCGTCGAGTGCCGTGATCCTCCAGCGCGCCGACGCCTGACCCCGCCACCACCGGATATTTCGTCGTCGCGTCACCACCGGCGTGACGGAGCGACGACAGATTCAGTGGTCGGGGGCGTCGCCGGCGACCAGGAAGCTCTGGATGCGATCGGCGGCATCGGCGCTGGGGCCGGCCCACGACACCTGGCCGTGCTCCATGACCGCCACGTGATCGCACAGCTCGAGCGCGTGGGAGACGTGCTGCTCGATCACCAACAACGCGGTGCCGGCGTCGCGGAGGATGGCGAGCGTCTCGTAGATCTGCTGCACGATGAGGGGTGCGAGGCCAAGGGACAGCTCGTCGGCGACGAGGATGGTGGGCTTGGCCACCAGCACCCGGGCCATGGCGAGCATGCGCTGCTCGCCGCCCGAGAGCGTGCCCGCCACCTGGCGGCGCCGCTGGGCCAGGCGGGGGAACTGGTCGTAGGACTCGGCGAGGCCGTCCCCGACGCCGCGGCGACCGCGGATCCGGTGGATGGAGAGCACGAGGTTCTCCTCGACGGTGAGCGAGCCGAAGACCGAGCGGCCCTCGGGGGCGTGGGCCACACCGGACGTGGCGAACACGTAGGTGGGCCGGGCCGTCAGGTCACGACCGTCGACCAGGACGGCGCCGGCGGACGGGGCGATCAGCCCGGATGCGACCCGGGCGATGGTGGTCTTGCCGGCGCCGTTGGGCCCGACGAGGGCGACCGCCTCACCGGCCCCCACCGTCAGCGACACGCCGAAGAGGGCGCGGAACATGCCGTAGCCGGCGTCGACGTCGCGGAGCTCGAGCGCGGGGCTCACGGGGTGACCTCCAGATCGCCGAGGTAGGCGTGGCGCATCTCGGCGCTGGCCATCACCTCGGCGGTGGACCCGGAGAGCAGCATGCGCCCGAAGTCGAGCAGGTAGCTGCGGGTGGTGAAGGAGGAGACCAGCTCCACGTCGTGCTCGACCAGCAAGATGGCGAAGCCCCGCTCCTCCTGCACCTCGCGCAGCGTGGTGGCCAGGGCGGCGGTCTCCGGCCGATCGAGGCCGGAGGACGGTTCGTCGAGCAGGAGGAGCCGGGGTTGGGTCATCAGGGCGCGGCCGACCTCGACCAGCCGGCCCTGACCCAGGCTCAGGCGTTCGATCGGCTCGTCGGCGAGGTCGCGGAGGCCGAGCAGCTCGAGCACTTCGTCCGTGCGGGCCAACTCGTCGGGTCCGGGGCGGCCCCGCCGCAGGAGATCGGCCCACCAGCGGTGGTCGTGGCGGGCGACCCGATCGGCGATGACGAGGTGATCGCGCACGGTCGAGTCGGGGAACAACTCGATGCGCTGGAACGTCCGGCCGATGCCGCGGCGGGCGCGGGCGTGGACGCGCAGACCGGAGATGTCCTCGCCGCCGAACACGACCCGGCCCTCCTCCGGGCGCTCGAGCCCGAGGATGCAGTTGAACAACGTGGTCTTGCCGGCGCCGTTGGGTCCGATGAGGCCGACCCGTTCTCCCTCGTCGACCTCGAGGCCGACGTTGGTGAGCGCGTCGATGCCGGCGAAGCGCTTGCTGATGCCGAGGGTCTCGAGGATGGCGGTCACGACACCGGCTCCTCGACCTCGGTGGGGCGGCGGGGGTGGAGGTGGGCTCATCGCCCTGGCGGGCGGCCCGGGCCGCCCTCTTGGCCCGCCGTTCCTGGGTCTGGGCCCGCACCATCTCGATGACCCCCTCGGGATGCTTGGCGTACTGGATGGTGCCGAGACCGAAGAAGATGAACTGCCACTTGGTGGAGATCGGGAACAGGCCCGGGATCCGGTCGGGGCTGCGCAGGATCCATCCCATGAACGTGCCCTGGAGCAGGAGCCGGTCGGTGAGCGAGAACGCCGCCGCGCCGATGAGCGCGCCCATCGGTCGACGGACCCCGAAGGTCACGACGAGGACGAGCCAGAACAGCGACGTGAACGGCGAGAAGTTCTTGTCGTACCCCACGCTGCCCTGGTGCATGGCGACGATGGCCCCGCCGATGCCCGCCACGAACGCCGAGACCGCGAAGGCGATCACCCGGCCGCGTGCCGGGGAGATGCCGATCGATTGCGCCGCGACCTCGCTGCCGCGCAGGGCCCGCAGGGTCCGGCCGGTGTTGCTGTGCCCGAACAGGGTCACCCCGGCGCCCACGAGGGCGAGCGCCACGAGGGCGAGGACGAGGAAGGCCCGGTCGCCGTCGAGATCCCACGGTCCGATCACCGGGCGGGGGACGATCTGCGATGCGCTGCTGTCCTTCGTGCCGCCGACCCAGGCGAACTTGATCATCACCGAGTCGAAGAAGAAGGCGAACGCCAGCGTGGCGATGGCGATCCAGATGCCGTTGAGCCGTAGCAGCGGGAGGGAGAGCAGGGCTCCGACCGCGGCGGCGATGAGCGCACCGATGAGGGCGCCGTAGAGGACGGGGACGTCGAAGCGATCGGCGAGTTGGAACGCGGTCATCGCCCCCACGGCGGCGAACGCTCCCTGGCAGAGGGAGATGTGGCCCGCGAAGCCGGTGATGACGGTGATCGACAGATAGACGATGGCCAGGGCGACGGCCTGGGTCACGAGGAAGGTCCACACCGAGTCGCCGCGGGTGAACACGACCACGCCGGTGGCCACGAGGGCGCCGGCCACCACCAGTCGACGGATGGTCGTCCTGGTCGTGGTGTCGACGATGCGGACCTCCGATGCCGGCGGCGGGTCGACGCCCGACAACGGATCGGTGGTCCGTTGCGATCGTCGCACGCTCGGGACCAGCACGAGGACCCCGAAGAGGACGACGAACGGGATCGCCGGGGTGAGGTTCTCCTGGATCGGACGCAGCCACGTCAGGTCGTTGGCCCACTTCGGGATGAAGGTGTTGAAGACGGCGATGAGGATGCCGAGGCCGAGGCCGCCGGCGAAGGCGCGGGGCAGGCTGACCAGCGATCCGACCGCGGCGGCGGCGATGGCCACGACCACGATGTTGAGGAAGTCGCCCGCGGCGAGCGAGTTGAAGCGAGGGGCGATCAGGACACCGGCCAGCCCGGCGAACAGCGACGAGAGGGCCCACGCCGACGCCGAGACACGGTTGGCGTTGATGCCGTTGAGCTCGGTCATCCTCGGGCTCTCGACGACCGCCCGCATGCGCAGGCCGATCACGGTGAAGCGGAACAGGGCGACGAGGCACAAGGTGGCCAGGACGGCCACCGCCATGGCGACGAGCTCGTTGCGGCTGAACGAGTACACGCCCCACACGTCGTAGAAGACGTTGTTGCCCCGGGGAGCGATGCCCTCCGGCGTCTGTCCGCCCGTCGGCTGGTAGCCGATCGCCAGGTCGGCCACCGCGGGCAGCGCCACGGTCAGACCGATGGCGACCACCAATCCGGCCACGGGAGGCGCGGTCCGCAGGTGGCGGAACACCAGCCACTCGAGCCCGATGCCGAGCAGCGGCGCCAGCACCAGCACGGAGACGATGAGGGCCGGCGCGGTCGGCCAACCCCAGGTGGTGTGGGTCTTGAAGAAGAAGATCGCCGAGACGTAGGCCTGGGCGCCGAAGGCGAGGTTGAAGACGCCCGACGTCTTGTAGGCGAGGACGAAGCCGAGCGCGACGAGGGCGTAGACCGTTCCGGGCGGCGCTCCCTGGAGCACCGCCCGGAACAGATCCTCACCGATGGTTGCGAGCACGACAGACCGGCAGACCGGTGGTCACGGATCCCGGATCAGCCGACCGGGGTCGGCTCGGTCCACTCGGTCAGTGGCAGGTCCCAGCAGTTGAACGGCTTCGACGGGTCTCCCTCGAGCTGGAGCGAACCGTCGTGCACGGTGAGGTAGGTGAAACACACCGTGGAGGGCTCCTGGGGATCAGGGGCGTTGTGCGCCTTGGTCCAGTCGACCGGGGGCGACAGCAGACCGTCGGCGGTGAAGTCGGTGATCTGGTTGGTCGAGGAGATGACCTTGGCCCGGTCGAACTGGGGTCCGGCGGCGAGGAGCCCGGTGACCGCCAGGTCGGCGGACATCCAGCCCTGGATGGCGTAGTCGTTGATCTCCGCCCCGCTCTTGTTCAGCCACTCGGTCATCGTGGGCAGGATCGAATCACCCGGATCGGCCTCCACCGGGCGGTAGGGGACCGACAGCAGGTCGCCCTCGAGGAGGTCGGCGTTGTTGGAGATGAACTTCGAGTCCCCGTAGCCCTGGGGAAGCACGACGGTGACCGAATCGCCCACGCCCTGGCGCTGGAGCTCCTGTTCGAGGGTCAGGGCGCTGCTCTGGTCGATGCAGGTGGTGATGAAGTCGACCCCGGCGTCCTTCATGGCCGTGACCTCGGGGGCGATCCCGTTCGGGAACCCGAAGGCGAGGTTGTCGTTCTTGTACAGGAACTCGACGCCGGTACCGGGACCGTAACGTCTTGATCTCGGACTCGGTGAGGTTCACGCAGTCCTTCGACGCCTGCGACACGCCGAAACCGAGCGATGCCGCCTTCGACTTCCCGGTGAGCACGGCCCCGTAGGTGCTGGCCGGTGACTCGCAGTCGGTGCACCTCGTCCCGCTCGGGACGTAGATGTTGTCGAATCCGTCGGCGTCCTGGGAGGCGGGGAACGTCGTGTACAGCGGGACACCGGAGCCGCCCACGTCGGCGTAGCCGTCGTAGATGAGCGGGGAGCTGAAGATCCCGAAGATGCTGTCGTCGTCGATGAGATCGAGCAGCTTGACCTTGGTGTTGGCCAGCTCGTCGTCCTCGACGCGGCTGATCTTGAGGTCGCGCCCGTGGATGCCGCCGAGGCTGTTGCGGTAGTCGAAGTAGGCCTGCACGCCGGCCTGGTAGCACTCGAGCAGGCAGTACCCGAGCGGGTTGGACGGTCCGGTGCCCAGCACGGCGAAGTCGATCTCCTTGTCGGTCACACCCGGCACACCCTCGATCGGCTGGAACTCGCCGATGTCGGGACCGTTGCCCGCGGTGGTCGTGGTGGACTCGCCGCCGGCCGTGGTGGTCGTCGAGCTGTCGGCGCTCTGGCTCGAGTCGTCGCCCGAGTTGCCGCAGGCGGCGACCAGGAGTCCTGTCGCGACGAACGCGGCGAGCAGGTTTCGTCCCCGGGTAGCAGTCCTACGTGGCGTGGTGGTCATCGACATCCTCCGATGAATGGGTGCAATGGCGCGGCTGACCTGGCGCGACCGGGGGGTCGGATACCTTCGTTCGTTGTCACCGCCGCCGGCGCGGGCCCCCTGATCCGAATGCGAGAACTATACTCTCCCACGGCGAGAGTGCAAGTTGCACGGCAGGGTCTGCAGGGGGGCAGAACTGTGGCTCATGGGCTTCTGGCGCGACTCCAACCTCCTCCTCATCGACGGTGAGCTCGTCCCCGGTCACGACGACCGGACCTTCACCTCGATCAACCCCGCCACCGAGGAGGTCGTCGGCGAGGCGGCCGACGCCACGGTCGCCGACGCCGAGCGGGCCATCGCCGCGGCCCGCCGGGCGTTCGACGAGACGAGCTGGTCGACCGACACCAAACGCCGCGCCGAGTCCCTGCGCCAGCTGGCGTCGGCCATGCGCGACAACCTCGAGGAGCTGCGCGAGCTCACGGTCAGCGAGGTCGGGGTGCCGATCGCCATGACCAGCGGGCCGGCCCTCGAAGGGCCGATCGAGATCCTCGACTACTACGCCGATCTGGCCGAGGCCTACGACGGCACCGTCGACCTCGGCACCCACGAGGCCTACGGCAGCCTCCACCGCCGGCGGATCCTGCGCGAGCCCTACGGCGTGGTCAGCGCCATCTCGGCGTACAACTACCCGACCCAGCTCAACCTGGCGAAGCTCGGCCCCGCCCTGGCGGCGGGCTGCACCGTCGTCCTCAAGGGCGCCCCGGACACGCCGCTGATCACCCTCGCCCTCGGCCGGCTGATCGCCGAGCACACCGACTTCCCGGCGGGCGTCGTCAACGTCCTGGCGTCGAGCGCCGTGGAGCCCGGGGTCGTGATGACCACCGACCCCGACGTCGACATGATCACCTTCACCGGCTCGACCGCGGTGGGCCGCTCGATCATGGCCGCGGCCAGCGACACGCTGAAGAAGACCTTCCTCGAGCTCGGTGGCAAGTCGGCCATGATCGTGCTCGACGAGGCCAACGTCGACGGCGGGGCCTTCGGATGCTCGATGGCGGCCTGCTCGCACGCCGGCCAGGGCTGTGCCATCACCTCGCGGCTGGTCGTGCCCCGGGCGAACCTCGACCAGGCGGTGGAGATGGCTCGCACGATCTTCCAGGACCTCCAGGTGGGCGATCCGTTCGATCCTTCGACCTACCTCGGCCCCCTGATCAACCAGCGCCAGCGCGAGAAGGTGCAGGGCATGGTCGACCGGGCAGTCGCCGCCGGCGCCACCGTGGTCACCGGAGGCGCCGCCACCGACCACGAGCGCGGCTTCTTCTACCCGCCGACCCTGATCGTCGGCGCCGACGAGGACAGCGAGATCGCCCAGGACGAGGTGTTCGGGCCCGTCCTGGTCGTGCTGGCCCACGACGGCGACGACGATGCGGTCCGCATCGCCAACCACTCCCGCTACGGGCTGTCGGGCGGGGTGCTCTGCGAGGACGAGGACCGGGCCATCGAAGTGGCCAAGCGGATCCGGACCGGCACCATCAGCGTCAACGGCGGCATGTGGCACGCGCCCGACGCGCCGTTCGGTGGCTACAAGCAGTCCGGCATCGGCCGGGAGAACGGCACCGCCGGCCTCGAGGAGTTCCTCCAGACCAAGCTGCTCGCCACCCCCGCCGGCTGAGCCGGAACCCCGGGACGAAACTGGACGCGCCGGCGTACCGCCGAGCTCAGTAGCTCTTGGGCAGGCCGAGCACGCTGGTGCTGATGTAGTTGCAGACCATCTCCTGGCTCACCGGGGCGATCTTCATCAGCCGGGCCTCGCGCCAGTAGCGCTCGACGTGGTACTCACGGGCGTAGCCCATGCCGCCATGGGTCTGCACGGCCCGGTCGCAGGCGAAGAAGGCGGCCTCGGCGGCCAGGTACTTGGCGGTGTTGGCCGCTTCGCCGCACGGCAGGCCCCGGTCGAAGGTCCACGACGCCTCCCGCACCGCCAGCTCGGCGGCGTGGAGCTTCATGTGGGCCTCGGCGAGCGGGAAGGCGATGCCCTGGTTCTGGCCGATGGGCCGGCCGAACACGACCCGGTCCTTGCCGTACTGCACCGCCCGGGCCATGGCCGCCCGACCGATGCCGAGTGCCTCGGCTGCGATCAGGATCCGCTCGGGGTTGAGCCCGTCGAGCAGGAGGCGGAACCCCTCGCCTTCCTCGCCGATGCGCCGGCTCACCGGCACCCGCAACCCGTCGTAGCGGACCTCGCACGACACCACCGCGTTGCGCCCGAGCTTGGGGATCGGCGTGATGTCGACCGCCGGGTCCTGGAGGTCGACGAGCAGGAGCGTCATGCCCTGGGTCGGCTTCTCGCACTCGTCGCGCGGCGTCGTGCGCACGAGCAACAGACACATCTCGCAGTAGGGGGCCTTGGTGGTCCACACCTTCGCACCGGTGACGACGTACTCGTCGCCGTCGCGGACGGCCCGGGTCCGGATCGAGGTCGTGTCGGTCCCGGCGTCGGGTTCGGTGACCCCGAACGCCACGTGCAGCTCACCGGTGGCGACGCGGGGCAACACCTCGGCGGCCAGCTCCGGCGATCCGTAGCGGCGCACCGGCTCCATGCCGAAGATCGACAGGTGGACGGCCGAGCACCCGTTCATCGCCGCGCCCGACGCGGCGATCTCCTCCAGCATGATCGACGCCTCGGTGATCCCCCGGCCCCCGCCTCCGTACTCCTCGGGAATGGCGATGCCGACCCAGCCGCCCTCGGCCAGCGCCTCGTAGAAGTCCCAGGGGAACTCGTGGGCCTCGTCCTTTGCCGCCCAGTACTCGTCGGGGAAATCGGCGCAGATCCGCCGGATGCCCTCTCGGATGGCGTCGTGATCCTCGGGTGCGCTGAAGTCCATCACCGGTTGTCTCCGGGCTCGGCGGCGGAACGAAGGCCAGCTCGCAGATCGACCTTACGGACCTTGCCCGACGCGGTGCGGGGGAAGTCGTCGACGATGCGCAGCGCCTCGGGCCACTTCTGGCGGGCGAACCCGGCATCCTCGAGGTGCAACCGCAGGTCGGTCAGGGCGAGCGGCTCGGTGCCCGGCTGCATGCGGATGACGGCGCAGGCCCGTTCGCCGAGGCGATCGTCGGGCACGGCCACCACCGCGACCTCGGCGACATCGGGCACGTGCTCGATGGCGTTCTCGATCTCGGCCGCCGAGAGGTTCTCGCCGCCCCGGATGATGATGTCCTTCACCCGGTCGGTGATGGTCAGGCACCCGTCGGCGTCGATGATCCCGATGTCGCCGGTGTGGTACCAGCCGTCGGCATCGAAGGCGTCGTTCAGCGCCGGGTCCGTGTAGCCGAGGCACAGCTCAGGACCGCGCGAGACGATCTCGCCCGGCGTGCCGGCCGGGACGTCGTGGCCGTCGACGTCCACGATGCGGAGCTCCACTCCCGGCATCGGCGGTCCGTCGGTGGTGTGGCGCTGATCGGCGGGGTCGTCGAATTGGCTCCCGGTGATCGACGGGTGCTCGGTGGACCCGTAGGCGCGGATGATGCGGATGCCCATCGCCTCGGCGCGGCGGCCGAGCGTGACCGGCACCGGTGCACCACCGAGGCCGACCCGCGTCATGTTGGCGGCATGGTCGGGGCTGAAGTCGGGGTGGTCGAGCAGCGAGGCCAGGAAGACCGACGCGCCCGTGCCGCCTCCGATGCCGTGGGCCCCCATCACCTCCAGGGCGTGGCCGGGGTCCCAGCGGTCGATGAGGTGGATGTCGCCACCGCGGCGGAGCGGCCCGAGCACGGCGCCGAGCATGCCGGTGGCGTGGGTGACCGGTGAACCCATCAGGTTCGGTCGTTCGGTGACCCAGCCGCTCATGTGACGCAACTCGCTGAGCAGGCTGCGATGATCGTGGATGACGCCCTTCGGATCGCTGGTGGTGCCGGATGTGTAGGCGAGGACGACGACGTCGTCGGCCGCGACCACGGGGAGCTCGGTGACCGGGTCGAAGGTGTCGACGGCGCTCCAGGGCAGGCGGTGCACCAGCGCCGGTGCGGGACCTCGAGCCTCGTCACCGACGACCAGGTGCACTCGGAGCGTGTCGGGCGCGTGCTGGTCGATGATCGCGGTGTAGTCGACGTGGCCGTGGGACCCGGGGGAGATGTAGGCGTCGGCCCCGCACTCGCCGAGGATGAACGACACCTCCTTGCGGCCGTAGATGTGCACGATCGGAACCAGCACGTAACCGCCCATGGCCAGCCCGGCGAAGGCCACCACCGCCTCCCGCCAGTTGGGGACCTGGAAGGCGACCACGTCGCCCGGTTCGATGCCCTCATCACGGAGGAGTGCGACCAGGCGCCGTGCCTCGGCGTCGATGTCGGCATAGGCCCCGTGCCAGTCGTGCGTGCGCGAGTGGACGTGAACGGTCGCGTCGGGTGCGGCGGAGAGCCAGTCGGCCACCTGAGCGCCGAGCGTCGCGTCGGTCCACCAGCCCTCGCGCTCGTACCGCTCCACGAGCTCGACGGGGAGATCCCGGAGGTGCCATCGGCGATCGTCGCTCATGCCGCACCGGCCCGGGATCGGAGCTCGTCCTTGACGACCTTGCCGGCGGCGTTGACGGGAAGGGAGTCGATGATCGCCACCCGTCGGGGGACCTTGTAGTTGGCCATGTGTTCGCGGCTCCACGCCATGATCTCGTCGGGGTCGGGGTGGTGGCCGGGCCGGGGAACGACCCAGGCCATGGCCACCTCGCCCATGCGGTCGTCGGGGATGCCGACGACCGCGACCTGGGCGATGTCGTCGTGGCGCAGCATCGCGTTCTCGACCTCGGCCGGGTAGACGTTGAACCCCCCGACGATGATCATGTCCTTCAGGCGGCCGACGATCGTGACGTAGCCCCGGTCGTCCATGGTGGCGAGGTCGCCGGTGTGCAGGAACCCGCGAGCATCGATGGCCTCGGCGGTGGCCTCGGGATCGTCGAGGTAGCCCTGCATCACGCTGTACCCCCGGATCAGCAGCTCGCCGGTCTCACCGGTGGCGACCTCGTTGCCGTCGCGGTCGGCCACCAGGAGCTCGAGGTCGCGGGTGGCACGGCCGGCGGTGGTGGCGATCGTCTCGGCGTCGTCGCCGGGCTGGGAGATCGTGGCCGTCCCCGCCTCGGTGAGGCCGTAGCCGGTGAGGATCCGCGAGAAGGGCAGCCGCTCGCGCATCTCCTCGATGAGGGTCACGGGGATGTCGGCCGCGCCCGTCACGGCCACCCGCAACGAGCTGATGTCGTGGTCGCCGAGGCGGGGATCGTCGAGCATCGTGCGGTAGATCGTGGGCGCCCCGGGGAACACGGTGATCCGCTCGCGCTCGATGATCGAGCACACCCGTTCGACGTCGAAGACGGGTACGGGGAACACGGTGGCCCCCCGCAGGAAGCTGGCCAGCCAGCCGGCCTTGTAGCCGAACATGTGGAAGAAGGGGTTGACGATGAGGTAGCGGTCGCCCGGTTCCAGGCCGGCGTAGTCGCACCAGTCGTTGAACTGGCGCACCGTCTGGGCGTGGGTCATGACGACGCCCTTGGGCCGGCCGGTGGTTCCGGAGGTGAACAGCACGTCGCTCGGGTCGTCGGGTCGCACCGACTCGAGGCGGGCGATGGCGTCGTCGCGGGACACCGAGGCGCCGGCGGCGACGAAGTCGTCCCAGTCCTGGGTGGCGGGCTCGAACTCGCGGTCACCGACCGGATCCGACCCGGGCAACAACACGATGCGTTCGAGATCGGCCAGTTCGGTGTCGTCGGCGTCGAGCATGGCCACGGTGTCGGTGTCGAGGAACCCGATCGAGGTGCACAGGAGCTTGGCCTTCGACGTGGCGAGCAGGTGGGCTGCCTCCGACCCCTTCCAGCGGGTGTTCACCGGTACGAGGGCGGCGCCGGCGCAGTGGGCGCCGAGGGCGGCGACGATCCATCCCAGGCCGTTGGCGGCCCACACCGCGACGCGGTCGCCGCGACCGACTCCCGCGGCCATCATCGATCGGGTCGCCTCGACGACTCGATCGGCCAGCTCGGCGTAGGCGACTCGCAGGTCGCCGTCGACGACCGCCTCGGAATCGCCCCGGGCCGCGACGGTGCGCATGAAGGCGGCAGGGATCGTGTCGGTCACGGGCGGGAGTCCTCCTGTTCCAGGGGCCATGCCCTAGCAGAGCTCGACATGTCAGAGCTCCACCAAGCGGGGTGCGTCGCCGCGGGCCAACAGGTCGGTGCCGATCTCGGCCGGGAGCGAGCTCGCCGAACCGAAGAGCGTGTCGACGACCAGGGTGCGCTTGAGCCAGCGGTGGAACTGGTGATCGGTGGTGAACCCGATGCCGGCCAGGACCTGCTGGGCATGGGTGGCGGTGGTGTGAGCTGCGTGACCGGCCAGTGACTTGGCCAGGGCGGCGACGAGCGGATCGACATCGTCGGACGCGACGTCGGCGACGGCAGCCGCCCCCTCGATCTGGACGAGCGCCTCGGCCAGCTTGTGGCGGATTGCTTGGAACGAGGCGACCGATCGGCCGAACTGCACGCGGTCGATCGCGTGTTGGCGCGCCAGCGCGAGCATCGTGCGCGCCGATCCGACGAGCTGGTGGGCGAGGGCGGCGCGGGCGGCCGCCCCGGCTCCGGTCCACGACCCGGCGACCTGGATCGGCGTCAGCGCGTCGCCGTCGAGGTCGGCGCGGATGCGACGGAACGCCCGGGCGGGGTCGAGGGCATCGACCTTCTCGCTCCGGACCATCGTCGCGTCGACTGCCGCGAACTCGATGCCGGCGGAGGCCTGGATCGCCAGCACCGCGGTCGTGGCCTGGTCGACCCGGCGGGAGACGATGCCGTCGATGACGACGCGGTCGCCGGCGCGTCGGGCCGGGGCCACCGACCGGTGGGGAGCGGGCAGCACGATGGCGCGGTCGACCGTGACGTCGAATCCGAGCGCGCGTGCGAGCACGTCGTCGATGAGTGCCGCGGCCGAACCGGTGGTGCCCAACACGCCGAACGCCATGGCAGCTCCCTGGGCCGGCGCGGCGGTGACCAACTCGTCCCAGCCCAGGTCGAACACGGCCCGGGCTGCGGCGTCGGCGTCGGCGCCGCGCAGCGCGGCCTCGAACCCGATGGCCAGCGCGGCCAGATCGCCGGCGTCGATCACCTCGGTCATGCCTCGGGTCCGAGGTCGAGCAGGCGGCGAGCCACGATGTTGCGTTGGATCTCACCGGTGCCGCCGTAGATCGTGGCCGCCTTGGAGTAGAGGTAGTCCTCCCGCCAGGCGGCGGCGAGGGGATCGTCGTCGAACTCGATCACCCCGGGCAGCAGATCGCGCACGGTCTCCAGCAGCTGCTGCTCGGCGGTCGCGATGAGGATCTTGTCGATCGAGGTCTCCGCCCCCAGCGGCTCGCCGTTCGCCAGCCGGTGCTGCGTGGCGCGGGAGCGCATCCGGAAGGCGAAGATCGACTGGAACGCCTCGCCGAGGGCCCGGGCTGCAGGCTCGGACGCCTCGCCGTCCGTCGCCACCCGGGCGATCAGGTCCCCGCAGCGCCGGTGGAGGTGGGCCCCCCGGTGCCAGAAGGTGGTGGAGCGCTCGTAGGGGAGGACGTCCATGGCGACCTGCCAGCCCTCGCCCTCGCGGCCCAGCATCCGCGACGCGGGGACGAACACGTCGTCGTAGAACACCTCGCAGAACTCCAACCGGCCGTGTTGGGTCTCGATCGGGCGATACGTGAGGCCCGGGGAGTCGATGTCGACGAAGAACGCGGTGATCCCGCGGTGGGCGCTGCCGGGCTCGCCGGTGCGGGTGAGCAGGACGCAGCGCTGGGCGTACTGGGCGAAGCTGGTCCAGACCTTCTGGCCGTTGACGACCCAGCCGTCGTCGACCGGCGTGGCCTTGCAGGTGAGCGAGGCCAGGTCGCTCCCTGCCCCGGGCTCGGAGAACCCTTGGCACCACAGCTCCTCGCCGCGGAGCAGCGGCGGGACCGTCTCGGCGACCAGCTCGGGGGAACCGAACGCCATGACCGTCGGGGCCAGGACCTCGATCATCGACCAGCAACCCGGATCGGCCAGCTGGCGCGCCGCGACCTCCTCGCCCACCACGGCCCGCAGCAACGGTGGCGTGCCGAGCCCGCCCACCGCCTCGGGCCAGCCGTGGCGTCCGAAGTCTGCGTCCCAGAGCGCGGCCTTGACCCGGAAGTACTGCTGCATCTGCTCGTCCAGCGACCCCGCGCCCGCGAACGGTGGCCGCAGGTCGGAGCGGTCGAGCCAGGTGGTCAGATCGTGGCGGAACTCGGCGATGTCCACGGATGGGGTCGGCTCAGAGCACCGGCTCGGTCACCATCTCGAGGTCGGCCGCACCGCTGTCGGGCACGCGGGGCTGGCGCCACGCCTCGACCGGGAACGATGCCTCGCCGAGCGCGAACACCAACTGCATCAGGTGCCGCACCTCGTCGGGGAGGTCGTCGATGTCGAAGCCGTTGCAGTACTCGATGATGTCGTCGAGCAGCGGCATCGTGGTGTCGTAGAACGCCTGCATCTCGTCCATCGACGACGCCAGCCGCTTCTCGTAGCGCTCGCGCCAGGTCTCGAAGATCCAGTCGGAGAGGGGTGCCAGTTCGGCGGCGAACTGCTCGGGCAGGGCTTTGGTTTCGCTCATCGGATTCCTCTCAGACCGTGATCTCGACCGGTGTCCACCGGTAGCCGTCGGGACGTTCGCCCGCCTCGACCTGCGCGCGCGCCGCCTCGTGGTGGTGCCGGCACAGGATCTCCTGGTCGTTGAGGACGAAGGTGTCGACCGCGCCGCTCTCGATCATCGACTGCGTGGCCTCCAGCGTGTTGGCGTCCTGGAACGCGTATTCCTTGAAGACCGTGAAGGCGTATTCCTGGGCGAAGCGCTCCTGGGCGTTCTTCGGCGGGGCGAAGTACAGCGAGGACTCGAAGAGGTGCTCACCGGGCCCGGTGGGCCAGTAGTGGTAGGTGAGGTACCAGCCCGGCTCCCACACGAGGAGCATGAAGTTGGGCCAGATGAGGAACGAGTCGGTACCCCAGGCCCGGTGGCCGGACGGGTTGACCAGCGGGGGCAGGTCGGCGTTGTCGTTCACCACGTCGGGCTTGTCCCAGGGCCCGAACAGGCCGCTGCGGAACTTGTTCTCGATGGGCCGGACCATGCTCGGGTCCTTGGGCGGCGCCATGCCACCCCACGACGAGACCATCGAGTGCGGGCTGAACAGCTCGTAGTGCAGGGCCTCGAAACCGATGGCGGCCAGCTTGGCGGCTTCCTCGGGCGATGCCTGGCGTTGGTGGAGGATGGGTGCGTGGTAGAACTCGACGAAGGCGTCGATGAACAGCTTCCAGTTGCTGCGGATGTCCGAGCGGACCTTGTAATGCTGGGTCATCTCGCCGTAGGGGTACCCGGCCAGGCCATCGGCCAGCGGGCCGAGCGCCTCGGTGAGCGTCTGCTTCGGCTCGGAGTCGAGGTTCACGAAGATGAACCCCTCCCAGACCTCACAGGCCACGGGGACCAGGCCGAGCGAGTCCTTGTCGAGGTCGAAGAACTCCGACTCCTGTTGCACGTAGTTGAGTGAGCCGTCGAGGTTGTAGCGCCAGGCGTGGTACTTGCAGGTGAACTGCCGGCACATGCCCGACGTCTCCTCGGTGGGGAAGTCGTCCCACACCAACTTGTTGCCCCGGTGGCGGCACACGTTGTGGAAGGCGCGGACGGTGCCGTCGCCGTCCTTGACGACGATGATGCTCTTCTTCGCCCAGGCGAACTCCTTGGTGAAGTAGCTCCCGGTGCGGGGGAGCTCCTCGACCCGGCCGACGTTGAGCCACTCCTTGAGGAAGATGGTCTCGATCTCGCGCTGCCAGTGGTCCGGGTCGTAGGAGTCCTGGTACGAGATCGGCCCGGTGCCGAGCCCGGGGTAGTGCTCGGTCCAGCTGCCTTCAGCCGGCTTCGAGAAGTGGCCCATGTGACCTCCAGTGTCCCCGTGAGAGTGCGCTTGCAAAAAGTGAGAATAACGTTTCCGCCCGGCGCGCGCAAGCGCCGCCGGACCGGTCAGAGGTCCTCGTACTCGATGGCCACCACGGGACCGACCGGGAGGGCCTGGCAGGTGAGCACCCAGCCCTCCTCGACCTCGTCCGGGGTCAGCGCATTGTTGGCCCGCATCGTCGCCGACCCCTCGGTGAGCAGCGCCATGCAGGTGGCGCAGTTGCCCTGCTCGCACGAGAACGGGGCCTTGAGCCCGGCCCGCCGGGTTGCCTCGAGGACGGTGTCGCCGGGCACGTGCTCCAGCACGTGGCGCTTGCGCCGGACGGTGATCTCGAGCCGGGTCGGCACCGCCTCCACCGCCGCCTCCACCGGCTCGGCGGTCGGCGGCGCCGCCGGTCCATCGGGGCCGTTCACGAATCGCTCGATCGACACCTGGTCGGACGCGACACCGGCGGCCGCCACCCCGGTCTCGACGAGATCCATGAACGGGGTCGGTCCGCAGACGTAGACGTGGGCATCGGTGTCGCGCCCCACGAAGGCCGTGACGTCCTCCGCGGTGAGGAAGCCCGAGTCGGCGTCGAGGTGGTGCTCCACGGTGAGTCGATCGGGATGGGCGCGGGCGAGCTCGTCGAGCTCGTCGCGGAAGATGATCGAGGCGGCATCCCGGTTGGCGTCCAACAGCCGAACCGAGCGGGTGCCGCGGGCGAGCACCTGCTTGAGGATCGAGAACACCGGGGTCACGCCGCTCCCACCGCAGAAGGCGAGGATCGGGGCGTCGCTGTCGCGCTCGCAGAACACCCCGGCGGGCGGCATCAGCTCCAACTCGTCGCCCGGGGCCACGTGGTCGAGGAGCCAGTTCGACACGATCCCGCCCGGTACGCGCTTGACGGTGAAGGCGAGGTGGTCGTCGGTGGCCGGTGCGCTGGACATCGAGTAGCACCGCTGCACCTCGTTCCCGTCGACGGTGACCCGGACGGTGCAGAACTGGCCGGGGCGGTACTGGTACAGGTCGGCCAGCGGGGCCGGGACGTCGAACACGAAGGTGCGGGTGTCGGCGGTCTCGTCCACCACCGCGCGGACCGGGACGGAATGGTGGGCGTGCCGTCGGAGCGTCAGTTGGTGCGAAGCCGTGTCGTCGACCATCGGTCGAACCTCCTGTCCGGGGCGCGGGGTGAGTATGACACTCTACAACAACGCGAAGATCATTCTCAGTCCGGGAGGTCGAACAGGCGGCGGGTCACGGCCAACATCTCGCGGCGGAGCGTCTCGTCGTCGAGATCGGCGACCAGCGGGTGCACGATGGCGGCGCCGATGGCGCCCGACACGATGGCGATGCGCGCCCGGGTCGAGGGGCCGGCGTCGACGCCGAGGAGGAGCGAGTACACGCGGCCCATCAGGTCCAGGAACGGCTGGTGGGTACCGAGCAGTCGGATGATCACCGGATCGCCCTCGAGCGCGCTGACCCATCGCCGGCGCTCGATGGCCAGGTCGATCACGCTGGTCAGGAGCACGTCCCGGGCCCGCTCGGCCGATGGCTCGGTCTCGGCTTCGGCCATCGCGAGTTGCAGCGGGGCGAGGCCGACCTCGGCCACCGCCAGCACGATGGCGTCCTTGGTCTTGAACTGGTGGTAGACGGCCGCCTTCGTGACGCCCAGGGCGTCGGCGATCATCTGGAACGAGGTCCCGCTCACCCCGTGGTCGGCGAAGAGCTCCATCGCGGTGTCGATCGTGCGACGTTGCGCCTCGCTGTAGCGGTCGGGGCGCAGATCGAGCCGCTCGGTCTCGTTCGCCGTCCGGGTCACGGGCCGGAGGGTAGCCCAAAGACCTTGACCGAGGCTAGACGTCCGTCTAGTCTCGGGCGCCGAGCCGACCGAGGAGGATCCGTGTCCGACCAATCCACCGAAGCGCACCTCGACGAGTTCCTGCAGATCCGCAAGCCGGGTGCGCATCTCGAGGAGGGCGTGGTCGCCGACGACTTCGCCATGCAGATTGGCGTCGACCTGACGAACTACCCCAAGTTCCCCCGGGTCGACGACACGGTCACCTATCCGAAGGCGGATCTCGACCGCCGCCAGGACGTCGAGGTCGACTCCGGCGCCGAGCTGGCCGACTACAGCGGCCCCTATCGCCCCGACTTGCGGTTCACCGACTTCTCCCGGGAGGCCCTGGCCACCAAGTTCCTGCCATGGAGCGAGGCGTACCTGGTGCTCGTGGTCGACGGGTGGGCGGCCGAGGTCACCCGGCGCTACGGCGCGGAGACGATGTCCGAGATCGAGTGGGCGGCATGGAACGACCTGATCGTCCCCGAGATCGCCCGGATGAAGGCGGAGTACCTCCCGGCCGACCTCGTCTACGAGGACCCCAACCAGCGGGTGGCGGAGGACGACCGGGTAGGCACGAGGGTCGTCTACACCGGAGTGTTCACCCCCGGACCCGACACCGTGGAGCTGACGAAGCCGGAGCTCGTCAGCTGGTTCCTCGGCAGCCACGAGTACCTCTTGCAGTGCATCGAGGCCTGGGCCACCCAGATCACCGTTCGCTACGGCCTCGACGAGATGTTCGACATCCAGTACACGCTGTGGGGCGACACCGTGCTCCCGGGCGTGAAGACGCTGAAGGAGGAGTACCTCGGGATCACGGGCCACTCGGTCGAGGACTGGATGAAGGATCTGCAGATCGACGCCACCGCGCTCCCGGGCAAGGCGTTCGACCTCTCCTTCGAGATGCCCGAGCCCGATGTCGGCATCATGACCTTCAACCGTTGCGTCGCCGTCGACCAGTGGGAGGCCATGGGTCGGCCGGACATCCTCGAGAAGAACTGCCACTCCACCTGCCCCAAGTCCATGATCGTGACCACCGCGATGTACGACCCGAACATGAAGGTCGACATCCTGGCCATCCCGCCCCGCAAGGCCGAGGGCGACGTCTGCTGCAAGTGGCGCTTCAGCATGCGCGACGAGTCCGACCCCGACGACGTGCCGATCGAGCTCACCCCCAAGCCGGGATGACTCGCTGACCGGGCCGAGCCGACACCAGCCATGGGGACCGTGACGAGGAGATGGCGGCGCGCCACCGCAGCGTTGGCGCTGGCCGCATCGATGGCGGCCACCGCAGGCTGCGGCGCGCGCTGGAACGACGACCAGCGCGCCGCCGTGCTGGCCAGGGACGACCAACCGACGGCGGTGGCGGCCGGCACGACCGCGTCGGCGAGTCCCACCACCACCACCACCACGACGGCTGCTGCCGGGGTCAGCGACCCCGCGGCGACCGCCTCCGGAGGTGGTGCCGGATCCTCCACGCCGACGAGCGCCGGGCCCGATCCGGCCGGCGGAGGCGGTTCGGCCGACTCGGGGCCCGCGACGGCCGCGGAAACGGGAGCACGTCCCTGCGACGCACCATCCGATGCACCTGGTGTGACCGGCGATCAGATCGCGGTCGGATCGATCTCGTCGCTGAGTGGTCCGGTTCCCGGGCTCGGTGCCTCGGCTGCGGCCGCAGTGCGGGCGTACGTCGCCTACCGCAACGCTTCCGGGGGCATCTGCGGTCGCCGGCTCGTCCTCAAGGAGGCCGACGACGGGACCGACACCGGTCGCTACCGGTCGGTCGTCAGCCAACTCGTCCCCGACGTCCTCGGCATCGCCGGCGGCTTCGCGCTCGGCGACGTCGGAGGCACCGAGGTGGTCGCCGACAACGGTCTCCCGGTCGTCAACGTCCCCAGCGGCGACGCGGTCACCGCGCTCCCCACCGCGTTCGACATCAACCCGCCGTACGACAACCCGGACGCGGTGATCGGCAAGTACCGCTACCTGCGCGACCACGGCGCGTCCAAGGTGGCCATGGTGTACCTGGCGGTCGACCAGTCCCGTGCCGAAGCCCGGGTCCAGCGGCGGTTGATGGAGGCCGCCGGGCTCCAGATCGCGCAGGTGCAGGAGCTGCCGGTGGCCACGCTCAACTACGACGCCGCCGCTCGCAAGGTCGCCAACAGCGGCGCCGACTACCTCTTCTTCATCGGCGACGAGCGCAGCAACGGCAGCATGGCCGTGTCGATGCACAACACCGGCTACCACCTGAAGTTCGCCGAGTACTTCACGTTCTCGTACGGCGCCGACTTCATCGACCTCGCCGGCGCGGACGCCGCCGAAGGCGCCACGTCCTGGATCCGGACCCTGCCCAACGAAGAGGCCGGCACCAACGCCGAGATGGCGAAGTTCGTCGAGTGGATGGGACGGGTCTCGCCCGGCGACGTCAAGGACGTCTTCGCGGCCGACTCCTGGGCGGGGGCCAAGGCGTTCTTCGACTCGCTCCAATCGCTCCCGGGCCCGATCTCGCGGAAGGCCCTCGTCGCCCAGCTCGCCGGCGTCGACACCTACGACGCCGGCGGCATGCTGGGGCCGATCCGGCTGGGGGCGGAACGCACCAACGGGTGCTTCATCGCCATGCAGGTCCGGTCGGGCACGTGGGTGCGTCTCGCGCCGGCGACCGGCTTCCTCTGCTGACCGACTCGAACGCCGGTCCCGGAGACGCCGGGCTCAGATGTACATGCCGCCGTTCACGCCGATGACCTGGCCGGTGACGTACTCGCCGCCATCCGAGCAGAGGAAGGCGCAGGCCGCGGCGATGTCGGCGGGGGTGCCGGCTCGGCCCAGCGGGACCATCGGGGCGACCACGTCGACGCCGGGGAAGTCGCCGGCCGCCTCCGCGGCGCGCGCCATGGGGGTGTCGACCAGGCTCGGTGCGATCGAGTTGGCCGTGATCCCGTTGCGGGCGAGCTCGACCGCCAGCGCCTTGGTCAGCGAGATGACGCCGCCCTTCGACGCCGCGTAGTGGGCCATGTTCGCAGCGCCCGACTGCGCGCTGGACGAGGCGATGGTGACGATGCGCCCCCAACCGGCGTCGACCATGTCGGGGACCGCGGCGCGGATGCAGGTGAAGGTGCCGGTGAGGTTGACCGCGAGGAGCCGGTCCCACTTCTCGGCCGTGATGTCGAGCAGGCGATCGAACGACTCGATCCCCGTGCTGGTGACGACGATCTCGATCGGACCGAGCTCGTCTCGGATGCGGCGGCTGCGGCGGCCGAGGCGTTCTGGTCGAGGATGGCGACGCGATGGCCGTTGGCGGCCAGGGCGCGGGCGATGCCGAGGCCGATGCCCGACGCGCCTCCGGTGACGGCGGCGACCCGGCTCATCGGGGCGCGTCCACTGCGGTGAACTCCAGGTGCAGCTCGGTCAGCCCGCGCAAGATCCAGGTCGGCTCGTACCGGAAGCGCCGGTCGTCGGCCGGGCCGTGGTGCTCCTCCGACAGCCGGATGTCGCGGGTGCGGTCGAGGATGCGTTCGATGCTGATCCGGCCCTCGGCCCGGGCCAGCGGTCCCCCCGGACAGGAGTGGACGCCGCGGCCGAAGGCGATGTGGGCCTGGGCGTTGGGTCGATCGACCCGGAACTCGTGCGGGCACTCGAAGCGGCGCTGGTCGCGGTTGGCCGCGCCGTTGAGCAGCATGAGCGGGGTGCCGGCCGGGATGTCGACGCCGCCGACGGTGGTCGTACGCTTGGTGAGTCGGAAGTCGGTCTTGACGGGGCTCTCGGTGCGCAGCGCCTCCTCGATGAAGTTCGGGATCAGCTCGCGGTCCTCCCGCAGCTCGTCCTGGAGCTCGGGGTGCTCGGCGAGGTGCTTGAGGGCGGCGGCGAGCAACCGCGCCGTCGTCTCCTGGCCGGCGGCGAAGAGGAAGGTCGCGATCCGCACGACCGAGGCCACCTCGGGGGTGGCGCCGTCCGGATAGGTCGCGAGGGCGAGGTCGGTCAGCACGTCCTTGCGGGGGTGCTGGCGGCGGTCCTCGACGTAGCCGGCGAACCAGTCGTCGAGCCAGGCCAGCGCGTTGAGCTCGTCGCCGTGTTCGTTGCCGGCACCGACGCTGCCCACGCCCTTGGTCAGGCCGAAGCCCTCCTTGAAGCGCTGGTGGTCCTGTTCCGGCACTCCGAGGAGGTCGGCCACCGCGAGCATGGCGAAGGGCTGGGTGTAGGCGGTGATGAACTCGCAGTGACCATCGGCCACGAACTCGTCGAGCTGGCGGTCGGCGAGGCCCCACATGAACGCCTCGTTCTGCTTGAGCCGCCTCGGGGTGATGAGCCGCATCAGCAAGGCCCGCTCGTGGGTGTGCTGGGGTGGATCCATCGTCACCATGTGCTCGAACATCGGGAGCTGATCGCGGTGGCGCTCGATCAGCTCGCTGACGTCGTCGCCCTCGAGCGGCACCGGGAACGGCGCGAAGGGACCCACCACCGAGTTGCACGACGAGAAGTCGTCGGTGTTCCGGTAGACCTCGTGGGCCTCGTCGTAGCCGGTCACCGCGACGACCCCGAGGTGCGGGAGAGGCAGGACGGGGCCCTGGGCGCGCAGCTGCTCGAGGTAGGGGTACGGGTCCTCGACAAGCGACTCGTCGCCGAAGTAGTCGATCGTCGTCCAGTCGCTCACACCGGTCTCCTCCGCGTGCCGGGCGACCACCCGGTTTGGGCAGTCGCCAAAAAAGTCTGTGCGACTGCTTAGCACCGGCGCGTCGGAGTGGCAAGGTGGTGCGCGTGGGATCACGCTCGTCACGTCGCATCGGCGCCGCCGACTCCAAGACCCGCGCCCAGCTCGTCGATGCCGCAGAGCATCTCCTCGTCGAGGAGGGCTACGCCGCGGTCACCTCTCGCCGGGTCGGTGCCAAGGCGGGCTTGAAGCCGCAGCTGGTCCACTACTACTTCCGCTCGATGGACGAGCTGTTCCTCGAGGTCTTCCGCCGCCGGGCCGACGAGAACATCGCCCGCTTCGAGCGCGAGATCACCGCCGACCCCTCGCTGGGAACGCTGTGGCGGCTGGCCGCCGATCCCCGCGGCGCCGCCTTCACCGTCGAGTTCGCCGCGCTGGCCCGCCACCGCAAGACCATCCGGACCGAGATCGCCCGCTACGCCGAGCGGTTCCGCGCCGCTCAACTGGACGCGCTGTCCACCGTGCTCGCCACCGAGCGGATCGCGGCCGAGGGCATCCCACCGACCGTCGTCCTCCTGCTGATGACCGGCGTGACCCAGATCCTCGCCCTCGAACAGGACCTCGGCATCACCGCGGGCCACCAGGAGACCATCGAGTTCGTCGAGCAGGCGGTGGCCTGGCTCGACGCCCAGGCGGCCGGGAAGCGGTCAGCGAGCTGATCCACACCATCGCGGGGATGCCGAGCCCCGGAAGTGGTGCTCAGCCGGCCGGCAGGTCCTCGTCGAGCGGCGTCCGGCACGCCTTCATCATCATGGCGAGGACGTCGTAGGCGCCCACGGTGAACACGAGGTCGAGCAGTTGCTGCTCGTCGAGCTCGCCATCGAGCGCCGCCCACGTCCGATCGCTGATGGCGGCGTCCGCCACCAGCTCGTCCACGGCTCGGAGCAGGGCGGCGTCAACCGGTGACCAACCCGGGGTGTCCGGCCCCGACCGCACCCGCTCGAGTTGGTCGTCGTCGATGCCGTGATCGCCGGCGATGACGGCGTGCTGGGCCCACTCGTAGTCGGAGCGTCGCAGGGCGGCGACCCGCAGCACGATCAGCTCGCGCTGGCGAGGCTCGAGGGTCGTCATGTGCAGGACGTGGCTGTTGAAGACCATGAACGCCCGGGCCAGCTCGGGATGGTGGGCGAACGTACCCAGCACGTTGAGCCCCTTGGGTCGGCCCTCGGTCGGTGGGAGCGGGTGGCGCGGGTCCGACGGGCGCAGAGGAGCCAGCGCCTCTCGCATCTCCGCCGGCCACGCTCGCGGGGACAGCGGCGTGATGCGTGGGCTGGGCACCTGGGGTGGCATCGGCCGAGTATGGCCCACGTCCCCGCCTCGGATCGCCCGCTCCGGAAGCGCGTGGCACCCGCAGACGGTTGGCCTAGGTTGCTCCCATGCGTTTCGGTTTGGATGTCGCCCAACAACGGATGCCGTGGGACGAGGTCGTACGACGGGTGCAGTTCGCCGAGGAACTGGGCTTCGACGGCGCCTGGGGCTTCGACCACTTCGAACCGATGTACGGCGAGGGCCCGGGGGAGACGTTCGAGGGCATGACCACCCTCGCCGCGCTGGCCGGGGTGACGTCGCGCATTCGCCTGGGCCTGCTGGTCACCGGCGTGACCTATCGCCACCCCTCGGTGTTCGCCGCCCAGGCCGTCACCGTCGACCACGCCTCGCACGGTCGCCTCGAGCTGTCGCTGGGCGCGGCGTGGCACGGCGACGAGCACCACCAGCTGGGGATCCCGTTCCCGTCGACGTCGACCCGATTCGATCTGCTCGAGGACGCGCTCGAGATCGTGACCCGGCTGTTCACCGGCGACGTCGTGTCCTACGAGGGTCGGGTCGTCTCGCTCCACGACGCGCAGATGCGCCCGACGCCCGTGCAGCAACCCCGGCCGCCCATCTGGATCGGCGGGAGTGGCCCGAAGCGCACGCTGCCGCTCGTCGCCCGCTACGCCGACGTGTGGCACTCCTGGGGTTCACCCAACTCACTGCGAGAAGCGAATGAACGCGTCGACCAACTGGCGACCGAGGCCGGACGCGATCCGGCATCGATCATGCGGGCCAGTTCGCTCTCCCTCGACGATCTCGACACGGCCCGGAAGCACGCCTCGAAGTGGCACGACGCCGGCTGCGGCTATCTGGTGTGCGGTTGGCCCGACGCCGGCCGGGACCAGGTCGAGGCCTTCGTCCGCGACGTCATGCCCGAGTTCACCGACTAGCCGATCCGATCACGGCGCGGCGTACCCGCCGTCGACGACGAGCGCCGAACCGGTCGTCCACGCCGACCCGTCGCCCGCCAGGTAGGCGTAGGCGCCCACCAGGTCATCGGCCGACCCGAGCCCGAGCGGATGCCGGCCGGCGATGGCATCGAGGGCCTGCTCCGGAAGGTCGTCGTGGATGGCCGAGCGGAACGTGCCCGGGCACACGCAGTTGACCCGGATCCCGTCGCGTGCGTATTCGATCGCCGCCACCTTGGCGAGGTGGATCACCGCCGCCTTGGTGGCGCAGTACGGGGCGGCGTGGGACCAGGCGGTGAGTCCGGAGACCGACGCGGTCAGGATGATCGAGCCCGACCGTTGCTGGCGCATCACCGGCACCGCGGCCCGGATGCCGTTCACCGCGCCCAGGACGTTGACCCGGAAGGCCCGCTCCCAGTCCTCGGTCGACAGATTGTGGATGCGGCCGTTGGGGGAGAGCACGCCGGCGTTGCTGATGAGCACGTCGAGCCGCTCGAAGCGCTCGACGGCCCGAGCGACCACTGCTTCGACCTGGTCGATCTGGCTGACGTCGGCCACCACCGACTCGACACCGCCCTGTACCTCGGCCAGTCCGCTCGTCGTGGCGTCGAGCGATGCCTGGCTGACATCGCTCAACACGACGTCGCAGTCGGGCTGGCGGGCGAAGTGGGCGGAGAGCGCGCCGCCCAGCGCGCCGCCGGCCCCGGTGATGGCGATGACCGTCATGCGAGCAGGTACCCCCCGTCGACGTGCAGGACGGTTCCGGTGATGAAGGCGGAGGCGGCCGATGCGAGGAACAGGTAGGCGCCGGCCAGGTCGCCGGCGGTACCCCATCTCTCCAACGCGGTGTGGCCGAGGATCGCCGCTTCCAGCTTCGGGTTGCGCTTCCATCCGTCGGCCAGCGGCGAGTCGAACCAACCGGGGGCCACCACGTTGACGGTGATGCCCTCGGGCGCGAGGTCGAGCGCGAGGGCCTTCGTCAGCCCGACGAGCCCGGCCTTGGCGGCGCTGTAGGCGCTGAGTCCCCTGCCGGGCCGTTCTCCCAGCACCGACCCGGTGAAGATGAGCCGGCCGCCGTCGCCCAGGACCCGGGCCGCGGCCCGGGCGCCGAGGAACGATCCGGTGAGGTTGGTCTCCACCACTTGGCGCCAGATGGCCGGGTCGGTCTCGAGCGGACCGGCCACGATCGGCGAGATCCCGGCGTTGCAGATCCAGGCGTCGACCCCACCCCATTCGGCCACGGTGGTGTCGGCCACGGTGTCGTTGAAGTCGGCGTCGGTCACGTCGCCGCTGCACACCAGCGTCGGCCCGGGGAGCTCGGCGGCGACCTCCTTGAGGTCGGATTCGCTGCGGGCCACCAGGGTGACCGAGGCGCCAGCCTGCGAGAAGGCATGGGCGAGGACGCGGCCGAGGCCCCGGCTCGCGCCGGTGAGAATCACCCGCTGGCCTCGGACGTCGCCTCCGCGTGGGAAGGAGCGTGGGATCTCGATCTGTTCGCGCATGGCCCTTCCCGGTCTTGTACCGACCAGTACAGTACCTCGCTCATGTTCTCGGACGACGACCTCATCGAGATGCACCGACGCATGCTGCTGATCCGGGGGTTCGAGACGCGCGTCTCCGCGCTGTACCGCGACAGCGAGATTCCCGGGTTCGTCCACTTGTCGGTGGGGCAGGAGGCGTCGGCGGTGGGCGCGTGCTGGGCCCTGCAGCCGGCCGACGTCATCACGTCGACCCACCGCGGCCACGGTCATTGCCTGGCCAAGGGGCTGGACCCACTAGGCATGTTCGCCGAGCTCATGGCCAAGGACGCGGGCACCAATCGCGGGCGGGGTGGCTCGATGCACATCGCCGACCCGAACCTCGGCATCTTCGGGGCGAACGGGATCGTGGCGGCCGGCCTGCCGATCGCGGTCGGCGCGGCGGCCGCATCCCGGCTGCGGGCGGACGACGACGTCGCCGTGGCGTTCTTCGGTGATGGCGCGGTGGCGCAAGGGGCCTTCCACGAGGCGATGAACCTCGCCGCGGTGTGGCAGCTCCCCGTCGTCTTCTTCTGCGAGAACAACGGCTACGCCGAGTTCTCCGCCGCGGCCGACCAGCACGCCGCCACCCTCGAGCACCGAGCCGCCGGCTACGGGGTCGAACACGTCGCGGTCGACGGCAACGACGTGGTCGCCACCGCATCGGCGACGAGCGACCTGGTCGGCGCGGTGCGCGGCGGGCACGGTCCCGTCATCGTGGAGGCCACCACCTACCGATGGCACGGCCACTACGAGGGCGACCCGCAGCGCTACCGGACCCCCGACGAGCTGAACGAATGGGAGGCCCGTGACCCACTCGTGGTGCACGCCGCCCGGCTCCGCGCCGCCGGCATCCCCGACGACGTGATCGGCTCGCTCGAGTCGACCGTGGCCCGCGAGCTCGACGAGGCGGTCGACGAGGCCCGCCGCCTGGCGAGCCCGTCGCCGGACACGCTGTTCGACTTCGTCACCCGGGCCACACCGCAACGCCCCGAACCGCCGACCCCGGACGACGATGCGCCGGTGTTCCGCACCATGGACGCCATCCACCATGCGCTCGAGATCGAGCTGGCCGAGGACGATCGCGTGTTCGTCGCCGGGATCGACGTCGGCGCGGGCGGCAACGTGTTCGGCCTGACCCGAGGGCTGCACGACCATTTCGGCGACCGCGTCCGCGACACGCCGATCTCCGAGACGGCCATCATGGGCCTCGGTGTCGGTGCCGCCATGGCGGGCATGCGTCCCGTCGTCGAGCTCATGTACCTCGACTTCGTGGGCGTCTGCCTCGACCAGCTCCTCAACCAGGCGGCCAAGCTCCCGTTCATGACCGGGGGTGCCGCCCAGATGGCCCTGACGGTGCGGACCCAGTTCGGCGCGGGCCGCTCATCGGGCAGCCAGCACTCCCAGAGCCTCGAATCGCTGCTCGCTCACATCCCCGGCCTGAGCGTGGTCATGCCGTCGACGCCGGCGGACACCTACGGTCTGCTCCGCGCCGCCATCCAGGACCCGAACCCGGTCGTGTTCATCGAGAACCGGCTGCTCTACGGGATGAAGGGTCCGCAGCCGCCGGCGGACCACGTCGTCCCGATCGGGCGGTCTCGCGTCGTGCGAGCGGGAAGCGACATCACGGTGGTGTCGGTGTCGCGGATGGTCCACGAGGCGCTCGCCGCCGCCGAGACCCTGTCGGCCGAGGGCGTGTCGGTCGAGGTGATCGACCTCCGCACGGTCGCGCCGCTCGATCTGGTCCCGGTCCTCGAGTCGGTGACCAAGACGTCCCGGTTGCTCATCGCCCACGAGGCGGTCGTGCCGTTCGGCATCGGTGCGGAGATCGCCGCCACCGTGGCCCGCGAGGCCTTCTGGGATCTCGACGCCCCCATCGAGCGGGTCGGGGCCGCCGCCACCCCGCCGCCCTACGCCCCCGACCTCGAGCGGGCGTGGCTCCCGAATCGCGACGACGTCGCCGCCGCCATCCGGCGGGTCGTCGCGGCCTAACAGCCCAGCGCCCTCGCGATGACCATGTGCTGGATCTCGTTGGTGCCCTCGCCGATCTCGAGCACCTTCGAGTCGCAGTAGAAGCGGGCCACCGGTGTCTCGAGCATGTAGCCGAGACCGCCGTGGATCTGCACCGCCTCGGACGCCGCCCACGTCGCGACCCGACTCGCTTTGAGCTTGGCCATCGCCGCTTCCTTCAGGAACGGCTGCCCCGCGTCACGCAACGAGGCGGCGCGGTAGGTGAGCCAACGCGCCGCCTCCAGCTCGGTGGCGATGTCGGCCAGCTTGAACTGGATGGCCTGGAACTTCGAGATCGGCTGCCCGAACTGCACCCGCTGGCCGGCGTAGGCCAGGGCGAGGTCGAGCACGGCCTGGGTCAGGCTGAGGGACAAGGCGGCGATGGAGATGCGGCCCACCTCCAGGGTCCGGAGGAACTGGGCCAGGCCCATCTCGGGATCGCCGATCAGGTGCTCGTCGGGCACCCAGACGTCGTCGAAGAACAGCTCCCGGGTGTCGAGGCCCCGCCACCCGATGCCCCGCATCTTCGATCCCGTGGTGAACCCAGGGGTGTCCTTCTCCACCACGAAGCTGGCGTAGCGCGGCGCGTCGCCGTCGGCTGCGGGGGTGCGGGCCAGCAACGTCACCCCGAACGACATGTCGGTGCCGGCGTTGGAGATGAACGTCTTGCGGCCGTTGATCACCCAGCCGCCGTCGCGCCGTTCGGCCCGGGTGCGGATGCCCCGGGCGTCCGAGCCGGCGTCGGGTTCGGTGAGGCCGAAGGCGCCGAGGGCCCGACCCTCGGCCAGCGGCCGGAGCCAGCGCTCGCGCTGGCCGTCGTCACCGAAGAGCAGCAGCGGGAGCGATCCGATGGTGACGTGGGCCTGCCAGGCAGCCGCCACCGACTGGTCGGCCAGGCCGATCTGCTCCATGGCGGCGACGAAGCCCACCGTGGACATCCCGATCCCGCCCCACTCCTCGGGAACCAACATGCCGAGCAGGCCCATCGCCCCCATCTCCCGCAGCAGATCGGTCGGGCAGCGGGCCTGCTCCCACGCTTCGGGGGCTCGCGGGGCGATCTCGTGCTGGGCGAAATCGCGGCACAGGTCCACCAGATCGCGCTCGGCCTCGGTCAGCGAGAAGTCCATGTCATAGAGTAGACCGATCGGTACAACTCTGGATTGTGACGTGTTGATCGTCGGTGCGGGCGTCACCGGCATCTATCAGCTCCACCGCGCCCGCGAGGCCGGCTTCTCGGCCCGGCTGCTCGAGGCCGGAGGCGGCGTCGGCGGGACCTGGTACTGGAACCGCTACCCGGGGGCCCGGTTCGATTCGGAGAGCTACACCTACGCCTACCTGTTCTCGAAGGAGCTGTTCGACGACTGGGAGTGGCAGGAGCGCTTCGCCGAACAACCGGAGACCGAGCGCTACCTGAACCACGTGGTCGACCGGTTCGACCTCCGGCGTCACATGTGCTTCGACACCAAGGTCACCTCGGCGGTCTGGGACGACGCGTCGGGAACGTGGACCGTGACCGTCGACGACGGCAACCAGCACCGGGCCCGGTTCCTCGTGGCGGCCACCGGCGTCTTGTCGGTGCCGCACTTCCCAGACGTCCACGGCCGGGACGACTTCCGCGGCGAGTCGCATCACACCGGTCGGTGGCCCACCTCTCAGGTCGACTTCGGCGGCAAGCGGGTCGCCGTCGTCGGTACCGGCTCCAGCGGCGTCCAGATCGTGCCGGTCATCGCCGACGAGGTCGCGTCTCTGACCGTGTTCCAGCGCACGCCCAACTGGTGCACCCCGCTCAACAACGCGCCCATCACCCCGGACGAGCAGGCCCGATTGCGGGCGGAGTTCGAATCCATCCGCCAGGTGCTGAACACCTCGGTCCACGGCTTCCTCCACGAGGCCCACGACCGCGCCACCTTCGACGACTCCGCCGAGGAGCGGCAGGCCTTCTTCGAGAAGATGTGGCACAGCCCCGGCTTCACCAAGCTCACCAGCAACTACACCGACCTGCTGGTCGACCCGGCGGCCAACGCCGAGTGGTGCGAGTTCATTGCCGCCAAGGTGCGGGCCGTGGTCGACGACCCCGCCACGGCCGAGAAGCTGATCCCGAACGATCACCGGTTCGGGGAGAAGCGACCGCCGTTCGTCACCGACTACTACGAGGCCTACAACAAGCCCAACGTGTCGCTCGTCGATCTCCGCGAGACGCCGATGATCCGCGTCACCGAACGGGGCATCGAGAC
>CAVSXR010000038.1:0-19807 GCA_963731885.1 uncultured Acidimicrobiaceae bacterium
TCGGGGCCATGTCGAGCGGCGCGACCGTGCGGAGGTCGATCACCTCGACCGAGACGTCCTCGCCCGCCAGCGTGTCGGCGGCGGCCAGCGCTTCGTGGACCATCCGCGACACCGACACGACGGTGACGTCGCGCCCCGCTCGCACGACGCGGGACCGCCCGATCGGGACGATGTGGTCGGCCGGCGGCTGCGGACCCTTCATCCCGTAGAGCAGCCGGTTCTCGATGAACACGACCGGGTTCGGGTCCTGGATGGCGGCGCGGAGCAGACCGTAGGTGTCCGCCGGTGTCGACGGCATGACCACGCTCAGGCCGGGGATGTGGGCGAGCAGCGCTTCGAGGCTCTGGGAGTGCTGGCTGCCCGATGACCGGCCCGCGCCGAACTGGGTCCGCACCGTCAGGGCCATCTGGGCCGCGCCCCCGGTCATGAACGGGAGCTTCGCCGCCTGGTTGAGGAGTTGGTCGAGGCAGACGCCGACGAAGTCGAGGTACATGAGCTCGACGACGGGACGCATGCCGGCCATGGCGGCACCGACTCCAAGGCCCATGATGGCCGTCTCGGAGATGGGCGTGTCGCGGACGCGGTCGCCGAATCGATCGCGCAGCCCTCGGGTGAGACCGAACACGTTCCCGCCCGCGCCCACGTCGATCCCGGCGACGAAGACGCTCTCGTCCTCGGCCAGCTCGATCTCGAGGGCATGGTGGATGGCGTCCATGGTGCGGAACACCGGCGCATCGTCGTCCGGGGTGGGTGGTTCGGGTCGTTGCGGTCTGGCCCGGGTGACGAAGTCGAACAGGGTGTCCGGCGACGGGCTCGCCAAGCGACGTGCCTCGTCGACCGCCTCGTCGAGCTCCCGGGCCACGGTCGAAGCGAGCGAGCCGATCACCTCGTCGGCGACGCCGGCGTCACGGAGGCGGGCCGCGTGCACCACGAGCGGGTCGCGGGCCTCCCACTCCTTCAGCTCGTCGGGCGTCCGGTAGCGCTGCGGGTCGCCCTCGTAGTGACCGTGCCACCGGTAGGTGGTGGCCTCCACGATGATCGGCCCGCGCCCGCCGCGCACGGCGCTGACCACGTCGCTCATCGCCGATGCGGTCTCGACGACGTCGTTGCCGTCGACCGCGACGTGATCGACGCCGTAGCCGGCGGCACGGTGCTCGAGGGTGGCGGCGTGCTGGTCGGCCGCGGCGGAGAACTCGGCGTAGCCGTTGTTCTCGCAGAAGAAGACGACGGGGAGCTGCCACACCGCGGCGAGGTTCATCGCCTCGTGGAAGGCCCCTTGCGCCACCGCGCCATCACCGAAGAACGCGACCGCGACGCCGTCGTCGTCCCGCAGCCGGGCCGCAGTCGCCGCGCCCACCGCGATCGGCAGACCGGCCCCGACGATCCCGTTCGCCCCGAAGATCCCGAGGTTCGGATCAGCGATGTGCATCGAGCCGCCCCGCCCCCGGTTGGTTCCCGCCTCTCTCGCCATCAGCTCGGCGAACATGCCGAGGGGGTCCAGACCCTTGGCCAGGCAGTGGCCGTGGCCCCGATGGGTCGAGGTGATGACGTCGGCCGGCCGCAGGGGCCAGCACGCGCCCACCGCCGACGCCTCCTGCCCGACCGAGAGGTGCACGAATCCGGGGACCTCGCTGTCGCGGTACAGGGCGGACACCCGCGTCTCGAACCCCCGGATCAGCAGCATGCGCCGATGCATCTCGATGAGGTCGTCGTCCGAGAACATCAGCGAGGTACTGTACTGGTCGGTACAAGATCGGGAAGGGCCATGAGCGAACAGATCGAGATCCCACGCTCCTTCCCACGAGGAGGCGACGTCCGGGGCCAGCGGGTGGTCATCACCGGCGCGAGCCGCGGCCTCGGCCGGGTCCTCGCCCATGCCTTCTCCCAGGCCGGTGCCTCGGTCACCCTGGTGGCCCGCACCGAGTCCGACCTCAAGGAGATCGCCGCCGAGCTCACCGGGCCGACGCTGGTGTGCCGGGGTGACGTGACCGATGCCGACTTCAACGACGCCGTGGCCGACGCCACCGTGGCCGAATGGGGTGGGGTCGACACCTGGATCTGCAACGCGGGGATCTCGCCGATCGTGGCCGGTCCGCTCGAGACCGACCCGGCGATCTGGCGCGAGGTGATGGACGTGAACCTCACCGGATCGTTCCTCGGGGCCCGTGCCGCGGCTCGCGTCCTGGGCGACGGCGGCCGGCTCATCTTCACCGGGTCGGTGCTGGGGGAACGGCCCGGCAAGGGACTGAGCGCGTACAGCGCGGCGAAGGCCGGGCTCGTCGGATTGGCGAAGGCCCTCGCGCTCGATCTCGCGCCGGACGGCATCACCGTCAACGTGGTGGCCCCCGGCTGGTTCGATTCACCCCTGGCCGACGGGTGGAAGCGCAACCCGAAGCTGGAGGCGGCGATCCTCGGCCACACCGCGTTGGAGCGGTGGGGCACTGCCGGCGACCTGGCCGGCGCCTACCTGTTCCTCGCTTCGGCGGCGTCCGCCTTCATCACCGGAACGGTCCTGCACGTCGACGGGGGATACCTGCTCACATGACGGTCATCGCCATCACCGGGGCCGGCGGGGCGCTGGGCGGCGCGCTCTCCGCCCACTTCGCCCGCCAGCCCGACTGCGACATCGTGTTGAGCGACGTCAGCGAGGCGTCGCTCGACGCCACCATGAGCGAATTGACCGAGGTGCAGGGTGGGGTCGAGTCGGTCGTGGCCGACGTCAGCGAGATCGACCAGGTCGAAGCGGTGGTCGCTCGGGCCGTCGAGCGTTTCGAGCGGCTCGACGTGCTCATCAGCAATGCCGGGGTGCTCTCCCCCAACGGCCGCATCCACAACCTGTCGACCGAGGACTGGGAGCGGGCGTTCCGGGTCAACGTCATGGGCGCGGTCAACGGCATCCGGGCCGCAGTGCCGGTGATGCGCCAGCAGGGGTCGGGGTCGATCGTGCTGACCGCGTCGGTCTCCGGACTCACCGCGTGGTCGCACGCCGCCCCGTACTGCGCCACCAAGGCGGCGGTGATCCAGCTCGCCAAGGTGGCCGCGGTCGAGTACGCGCGCGACGGGATCCGGGTCAACTGCGTGTGCCCGGGCACGTTCCGCTCGGCCATCCACGACGAGCTTCCGGAGCAGGCCCTCGATGCCATCGCCGGCCGGCATCCGCTGGGGCTGGGGTCGGCCGAGGACCTGGTGGGCGCGTACGCCTACCTGGCGAGCGACGCGTCGGCCTGGACGACCGGCTCGGCACTCGTCGTCGACGGCGGCTACTCCGCCCCCTGATCGGATCGGCTAGTCGGTGAATTCGGGCATGACGTCGCGGACGAAGGCCTCGACCTGGTCCCGGCCGGCGTCGGGCCAACCGCACACCAGGTAGCCGCAGCCGGCCTCGTACCACTTCGAGGCGTGCTTGCGCGCCGTGTCGAGGTCGTCGAGTGAGAGCGAGCTGGCCCGGGTGATCGATGCCGGATCGCGTCCGGCCTCGGTCGCCAGCCGGTCGACGCGCTCGTTTGCTTCTCGCAGCGAGCTCGGCGAACCCCAGGAGTGCCACACGTCGGCGTAGCGGGCGACGAGCGGCAGCGTGCGCTTCGGGCCGCTCCCGCCGATCCAGATGGGCGGCCGGGGTTGCTGCACGGGTGTCGGGCGCACCTGCGCATCGTGGAGCGAGACGACCCGACCCTCGTAGGAGACGACGTCGCCGGTGAACAGTCGCGTGACGATCTCGAGGGCGTCCTCGAGCAGATCGAATCGGGTCGACGTCGACGGGAACGGGATCCCCAACTGGTGGTGCTCGCCGCCGTGCCACGCCGCGCCCAGCGACAGCTCCAGGCGACCGTGCGATGCGTGGTCGACGGTGACCGCCTCGGCGGCGAACACCGAGGGGTGGCGATAGGTCACGCCGGTGACCAGCAGACCGAGGCGGATGCGTGAGGTCATCCCGGCCAGCGCGGCCAGCGTCGTCATGCCCTCGAACGTCTCCCCCGGGCCCTCGCCGTACATCGGTTCGAAGTGGTCGAAGCCCCAGGCGCCGTCGAAGCCCAGTTCCTCGGCGAACTGCACCCGCCGCACCAGCTCGTCCCACGGCATCCGTTGTTGGGCGACATCCAGTCCGAAACGCATGGGGGCAACCTAGGCCAACCGGGTCCGGGTGCGACGCGGGTCGGGAGCGGGCGATCCGAGGCGGGGACGTGGGCCATACTCGGCCGATGCCACCCCAGGAGCCCAGCCAACGCATCACGCCGCTGTCCCCGCGAGCGTGGCCGGCGGAGATGCGAGAGGCGCTGGCTCCGCTGCGCCCGTCGGACCCGCGTCACCCGCTCCCCCCGACCGAGGGCCGACCCAAGGGCCTCAATGTGCTGGGCACGTTCGCCCACCATCCCGAGCTGGCCCGGGCGTTCATGGTCTTCAACAGCCACGTCCTGCACATGACGACGCTCGAGCCTCGCCAGCGCGAACTGATCGTGCTGCGGGTCGCCGCCCTGCGACGCTCCGACTACGAGTGGGCCCAGCACGCCGTCATCGCCGGCGATCACGGCATCGACGACGACCAGCTCGACCGGGTGCGGTCGGGCCCGGACGCGCCCGGATGGTCGCCGGCTGACGCTGCGCTGCTCCGGGCCGTGGACGAGCTGGTGGCGGACGCCACCATCAGCGATCAGACGTGGGCGGCGCTCGATGCCGAGCTCGACGAGCAGCAACTGCTCGATCTGGTGTTCACCGTGGGTGCCTACGACGTCCTGGCCATGATGATGAAGGCGTGCCGGACGCCGCTCGACGAGGACCTGCCGGCCGGCTGAGCACCGCTCCGGTGGCTCAGCACCCGGCGACGGCGTGGATCAGCCCGCTGACCCTTCGGCCGCCTGGGCGTCGAGCCAGGCCACCGCCTGCTCGACGAACTCGATGGTCTCCTGGTGGCCCGCGGTGACGCCGAGGTCCTGCTCGAGGGCCAGGATCTGGGTCACGCCGGTCATCAGCAGGAGGACCACGGTCGGGGGGAGGCCTTCGGCCGCGATCCGTTCGGTGGCGAGCACGGTGGACAGCGCGTCGAGTTGGGCGGCGCGGAACCGCTCGGCGTAGCGAGCGATCTCGGTCCGGATCGTCTTGCGGTGGCGCGCCAGGGCGGCGAACTCGACGGTGAAGGCTGCGCCGCGGGGGTCGGCGGCGAGCCGCCACAGCGTTCCCAGCGAGGGGTCTGCGGCGATCTCCCGCTCGAAGCGAGCGATGTTGGCGTCGGCCCGGCGACGGAACACCTCGAGGAACAGCTCGTCCATCGAGCGGAAGTAGTAGTGGACCAGCTGCGGCTTCAAGCCCGCCTTGGTCCCGACCCGGCGGGAGGTGACCGCGGCGTAGCCCTCCTCGACCAGGAGCTGCTCGGCCGCATCGACGAGCTGGGCACGCGTCTTGGAGTCGGCGGCGCCGATGCGACGTGACGAGCGGGATCCCACCGCACCACCTTGCCACTCCCACAGCCCAGTGCTAAGCAGTCGCACAGACTTTTTTGGCGAGTGCCCAAACCGGGTGTTCGTCCGGCACCCAGAGGAGACCGGTGTGAGCGACTGGACGACGATCGACTACTTCAGCGACGAGTCGCTCGTCGGAGACCCGTACCCCTACCTCGAGCAGCTGCGCGCCCAGTGCCCCGTCCTCCCCCTCCCGCACCTGGGCGTCGTCGCGGTGACCGGTTACGACGAGGCCCACGAGGTCTACCGGAACACCGACGCCTTCTCGTCGTGCAACTCGGTGGTGGGTCCGTTCGCGCCGTTCCCTGTACCGCTCGAGGGCGACGACGTCAGCGAGCTGATCGAACGCCACCGAGATCAGCTGCCGATGTTCGAGCACATGGTGACGATGGATCCGCCGGAGCACACCCACGAGCGGGCCTTGCTGATGCGGCTGATCACCCCGAGGCGGCTCAAGCAGAACGAGGCGTTCATGTGGGGCCTCGCCGACCGCCAGCTCGACGAGTTCGCCGCCGATGGTCACTGCGAGTTCATCACCGCCTACGCCCAGCCCTTCGCCATGCTCGCGGTGGCCGACCTCCTCGGGGTACCGGAACAGGACCACCAGCGCTTCAAGGAGGGCTTCGGCCTCACGAAGGGCGTGGGCAACGTCGGGGCCGGCAACGAACACGGCGACGAGCTGAACGCGCTGGCGTGGCTGGACGACTGGTTCGCCGGCTACGTCGAGGACCGCCGGCAGCACCCCCGCAAGGACGTGCTCACCGACCTCGCCCTGGCGACCTACCCGGACGGCGCCACCCCCGAGGTGGCTTCGGTCGTGCGGACCGCGACCTTCCTCTTCGCCGCCGGCCAGGAGACGACGGCGCGGTTGCTCGCCACCGCCCTCAAGCACCTGGCCGAGCACCCCGAGCTCCAGGACGAGCTGCGGGAGGACCGTGAGCTGATCCCGAACTTCATCGAGGAGGCCCTGCGCACCGAGAGCCCGGTGAAGACCGACTTCCGGCTCACCAAGCGCACGACCACCGTCGGCGGGGTCGACATCCCGGCCGGCACCCCGCTCATGCTGCTCAACGGCGCGGCCAACCGCGATCCACGCCGGTTCGAGTGCCCGCACGAGTTCCGGGTCGATCGACCCAACGCCCAGGCCCACATCGCGTTCGGCCGCGGTGTCCACTCGTGCCCGGGAGGACCGCTGGCCCGGGCCGAGGGCCGGATCAGCATCGAGCGCATCCTCGACCGCACCCGGGACATCCGGCTGTCGGAGGAGCACCACGGCCCGGACGGCGACCGGCGCTTCCGGTACGAGCCGACCTGGATCCTGCGCGGCCTGACCGAGCTGCACCTGGAGTTCACCGCGGTGGACTCCCCCCGATGAGCCGGGTCAGCAGAGGAAGCCGGTCGCCGGCGCGAGACGCACCCACCTACCCGATCGGACCTGCATGGCGATGAAGCACCCGTTGGTGCGCTCCGCCCCGAGCCGGATCGGCCCCAGCATGCCGCCGGCGTCGTAGGTGCCGACGCTGGCGAGCTGGGCGACGAGCGACTTTCGCGAGATCGGGCCCGGGAGCGACTCGAGCGAATCGAAGAACGCCTTGGCCCCCGCCCAGGAGTCGGCCGCGAAGACATCCTTGACGTCGCCGGGTGAGACCCGCCCCATCCAGTCCACGAACGCCGACATCTCGGCATTGGTCCCGGCCTCTTCGTTCGGCATGGTCCGGATCCAGGACGTGGCTCCCTCCGCGGCGTCCGCGCCGGCGAGGTCGATGAAGTCGGCGCCGTACGAGAAGGTGAAGTACTCGGCGAACTTCAGCTGGTACCCGGTGTCGTGCATCGACGCGGCCATGCTGCCGTTGCCGTGCTCGTCGCCGATGAAGAAGAGATAGTCCGCGCCGCTGTTGGCGACCTTGCGGGCGGCGGCGTCGTAGTTGAGCGTGGCGACGGGCAGCTCCTGGACCTGCGCGATCCGGAGCCCGGCGGCCTCCATCAACCGCTGCTGGATCCGCGCCTCGGCGCGCGACTGGTCGACCGCCAGGTACGCCATGGCCACCTTGGACGCGCCGTGGTCGCGCAGGTAGCGGTACTTGCCGATCACCGCGTCCGGATTGTCGTACGGCGGGTTGATGTCGAACGCCGTGGGGAGCGCGGTCACCGCGTCCCCGCTGGGAACGTTGACCACCGGGACTCCGTTGTCCGCGACCACCTCGGTGCCTCCGACGTCGCCGAGGGCGAATCCGCCAGCGATGCCGACGACGTCGGGCACGAGTTGGCTGAGAACCGACCGGTAGCGACCGGTGTCGGTGCCGTCGTCGGCCTCCTTGAGGACGACCCGGCGACCGCAGATGCCCCCGGACGCGTTGCGGTAGGCGACGTACGCCCGCACCGCGGCCGCGGAAGAGGCGCCGAGGCCGGGGACCGGGCCGCTCAGTGACGAGATGGACCCGACCGCGATCTGGTCCGCGGTCACGCCGGGGGCGTCGGATGGCGCGTCGCAGGGTCGCGCCCCGTTCTCGGCCGCCGGCGCGTCCCCCGGACTGGCCGGCGCGCCTCCTCCGGCCGCGTCGGGCCCGGAGCTCGTCGCGGCGGACGACGACCCGGCACCACCACCAGTCGCAGACGCGGCCGGCTCACCGGCCCCGATGGCGGCCGTGGTGGTGGGACTCACCGACGCGGACTCGCCGGCCGCCGCCGTCGTCGGCTGGTGGTCCCGGGACAGCACGGCGGCGCGCTGGTCGTCGGTCCAACGCGCCCCGCAGCCGGCCGTGGCCGCCATCGATGCGGCCACCGCCAGCGCCGCGGCGGCGCGTCGCCATCTCCTCGTCACGATCCCCATGGCTGGTGTCGGCGCGGCCTGGTCAGCGGGTCATCCCGGCTTGCGGGTGAGCTCGATCGGGACGTAGTCGGGGTCGGACTCGTCGCGCATGCTGAAGCGCCACTTGCAGCAGACGTCGCCCTCCGCCTTCCGGGGCGGGATGGCCAGGATGTCGACCTTCATGTTCGGGTCGTACATCGCGGTGGTCACGATCATCGACTTGGGGCAGGTGGAGTGGCAGTTCTTCTCGAGGATGTCGGGCCGGCCCATGGCCTCCCACTGGTCGACGGCGACGCAGCGGTTGAAGGTCATGATGCCGACGTCGGGCTCGGGCATCTCGAAGGAGAGGTCGAACGCCTTGCCCGGGAGCGCGGTGGCGTCGATCTGCAGATCCTTCATCCAGTCCTCGACCGAGTGGCCCGTGATGCCGAGGTACTCCTCCTTCAGCGTCTTCACCCCGGGGAGCACGGTGTCGCCCCACAGCGTGTACTGGATGTCGAACATCTCGTCGAGGCCGTAGCGAACGGTGATCTGGGTGGCCCACGCCTCGATGCACTGCAAGAGGTACTCGTGGCTACCGAGGAACCAGCTGACCAGCTCCGGCTTCGTCAGCTCCACGGTGTCGGGTCCGGGGGTGAACACTCCGGTGTAGACGACCCTCGTGCCGATCCGGTCGCCGTCCGCCACCCGCTGGTTGGGGTCCTCGTAGACCAGGTCGGCCGGGAGGTACTCGTCCTTCATCCGGGCGATCTCGGGCACGATCTGGTCGTTCCACGCCGCCCACTCGATCTCGGACATCGTCTCGGCGCCGTAGCGCCGGGTGACCTCGGCCGCCCACCCGTCGACGACCAGCACCAGGTACGCCTCGCTCCACGGCAGGAACTTGGTGGCCAGGGCCTCCCGGGAGAAGTCGGTGAACCGCAGGTCGGGCCGGTAGGGGCCGCTGTAGTCGGCCAGCTCGGCGCCGGAGTCGACCTCGACGTCCTGACGGAGGTCGAGGTCGGCCTTCGGATAGGTGACCGTGTCGTCGGCCCGGGGGAACTTGGGGTAGTTGGTCAGGTCGACGCCGATCTGCATGGCGAAGTCGTCGGCGACCACGCCCTCCTCGAGATGCGCGCCCGGCTTGCGGATCTGCAGGAACTCGTCGAGGTTCGCTGCGGTGGATTGGTCGGACACGGGTCCTCCTCGGTCGGCTCGGCGGTCGAGGCTAGACGGGCGTCTAGTCCCGGTCAAGGCCGGTGGACTACCGTCCGGCACCATGACCCGGACGGCGAACGAGACCGAGCGGCTCGATCTGCGCCCCGACCGCTACAGCGAGGCGCAGCGTCGCACGATCGACATCGCGATGGAGCTCTTCGCCGACCACGGCGTGAGCGGCACGTCGTTCCAGATGATCGCCGACGGCCTCGGCGTCACCAAGGCCGCCGTCTACCACCAGTTCAAGACCAAGGACGCCATCGTGCTGGCGGTGGCCGAGGTCGGACTCGCCCCGCTGCAGGCCGCCCTGGCCGAAGCCGAGGCCGAGCCGTCGGCCGAGCGGGCGCGTGACGTGCTCCTGACCAGCGTCATCGACCTGGCCATCGAGCGCCGGCGGTGGGTCAGCGCGCTCGAGGGCGATCCGGTGATGATCCGGCTCCTCGGTACCCACGAACCGTTCCTGGACCTGATGAGCCGCGTCTACTCGCTCCTCCTCGGCGTCGACGCCGGCCCATCGACCCGAGCGCGCATCGCCATCGTGTCGGGCGCCATCGGCGCCGCCATCGTGCACCCACTGGTCGCCGATCTGGACGACGAGACGTTGCGCCGCGAGATGTTGGCCGTGACCCGCCGCCTGTTCGACCTCCCGGCCTGAGAATGATCTTCGCGTTGAGGTAGAGTACTGTATTCACCACGCGCCCCGGAGAGGAGGTTCGACCGATGGTCGACGACGCGGCTTCGCACCAACTGACGATCCGACGCCACGCCCACCATCCCGTCCCGGTCCGGGCAGTGGTGGACGAGACCGCCGACACCCGGACCTTCGTGTTCGACATCCCCGCCGCGCTGGCCGACCTGTACCAGTACCGCCCGGGCCAGTTCTGCACCGTCCGGGTCACCGTCGACGGGAACGAGGTGCAGCGGTGCTACTCGATGTCCAGCGCACCGGCCACCGACGACCATCTCGCCTTCACCGTCAAGCGCGTACCGGGGGGGATCGTGTCGAACTGGCTCGTCGACCACGTGGCCCCGGGCGACGAGCTGGACCTGATGCCACCGGCGGGGGTGTTCTGCGAGCGCGACGGCGCCGTTCCCATCCTCGCCTTCTGCGGCGGGAGCGGCGTGACCCCGGTGTTCTCGATCCTCAAGCAGGTGCTCGCCCGCGGCACCCGCCCGGTTCGCCTGTTGGACGCCAACCGCGACGAGGACTCCGTCATCTTCCGCGACGCGCTCGACGAGCTCGCCCGCGCCCACCCCGACCGGCTCACCGTCGAGCACCACCTCGACGCCGACTCGGGCTTCCTCACCGCTGACGACATCACCGCCTTCGTGGGGCGCGACACCGACGCCCACGTCTACGTCTGCGGACCGACCCCGTTCATGGATCTCGTCGAAGCCGGGGTGGCGGCCGCGGGCATCGCGCCGGATCAGGTCTCGATCGAACGATTCGTGAACGCCCCGGACACTCCCGCCGGGGAACTGGCCGACGAGCAGGTGGAGGAGGCGGCCGGGACCCGGCTCGAGATCACCATCCGGCGCAAGCGCCACGTCCTCGGACACGTCGCCGGCGACACCGTCCTCGAGGCCACGCGGCGGGCCGGGCTCAAGGCCCCGTTCTCGTGCGAGCAGGGCAACTGCGCCACGTGCATGGCGCTGGTCACCGAAGGCGCGGTGACGATGCGGGCCAACAACGCCCTGACCCCGGAGGAGGTCGAGGAGGGCTGGGCGCTCACCTGCCAGGCCCTCCCGGTCGGCCCCGTGGTGGCCATCGAGTACGAGGACCTCTGACCGGTCCGGGGTCGCTTGCGCCCGCGTCGCGGAAACGTTATTCTCACTTTTTGCAAGCTCACTCTCACGGGGGACGCAGGAGGTCTCATGGCCCACTTCTCGAAGCCGGCTGAAGGCAGCTGGACCGAGCACTACCCCGGGTTGGGAACCGGGCCGATCTCGTACCGGGACTCCTACGACCCCGAGCACTGGCAGAAGGAGATCGACACCATCTTCTGCAAGGAGTGGCTGAACGTGGGCCGGGTGGAGGAGCTGCCCCGCACCGGGAGCTACTTCACCAAGGAGTTCGCCTGGGCGAAGAAGAGCATCATCGTGGTCAAGGGCGGCGACGGCACGGTCCGCGCCTTCCACAACGTGTGCCGTCACCGCGGCAACAAGTTGGTGTGGGACGACTTCCCCACCGAGGAGACCTCGGGGATGTGCCGGCAGTTCACGTGCAAGTACCACGCCTGGCGCTACAACCTCGACGGCTCACTCAACTTCGTCCAGCAGGAGTCGGAGTTCTTCGACCTCGACAAGGACTCGCTCGGCCTGGTCCCGGTGGCCTGCGACGTCTGGGAGGGGTTCATCTTCGTGAACCTCGACCCCGAACCGAAGCAGACCCTCACCGAGGCCCTCGGCCCCCTGGCCGACGGTCTCGCCGGGTACCCGTACGGCGAGATGACCCAGCGCTACAAGGTCCGCTCCGAGATCCGCAGCAACTGGAAGCTGTTCGTCGACGCCTTCGTCGAGTTCTACCACGCACCGATCCTCCACCAGCGCCAGGCCTCGGCCGAGGAGGCGGCCAAGCTGGCCGCCATCGGCTTCGAGGGCCTGCACTACGAGCTGCTCAGCCCGCACTCGATGGTGTCGTCGTGGGGTGGCATGGCGCCGCCCAAGGATCCGAGCATGGTCCGGCCCATCGAGAACAAGTTCCGCAGCGGCCTGTTCGGGCCGTGGGACAAGCCCGACGTCGTCAACGACAACGCCGACCTGCCCCCGCTGGTCAACCCCTCGGGCCACCGGGCGTGGGGCACCGACTCGTTCCTCATCTGGCCCAACTTCATGATCCTCGTCTGGGAGCCGGGCTGGTACCTCACCTACCACTACTGGCCCACCGGGCCCAGCGAGCACCTCTTCGAGTCGTCGCTGTACTTCGCCCCGCCGAAGAACGCCCAGGAGCGCTTCGCCCAGGAGTACGCCTTCACGGTGTTCAAGGAGTACGCCTTCCAGGACGCCAACACGCTGGAGGCCACCCAGTCGATGATCGAGAGCGGCGCGGTCGACACCTTCGTGCTGAACGACCAGGAGATCCTGTGCCGGCACCACCACGAGGCGGCACGAGCGCAGGTCGAAGCCGGCGAACGTCCCGACGGCTACCGGTGGACCCCGGTCGAGATCACGGTCTGAGAGGAACCCGATGAGCGACACCAGAGCCCTGCCCGAGCAGTTCGCCACCGAGCTGGCACCGTTCTCGGACTGGATCTTCGAGACCTGGCGCGAGCGCTACGAGAAGCGTCTGGCGTCGTCGATGGACGAGATGCAGGCCTTCTACGACACCACGATGCCGCTGCTCGACGACATCATCGAGTACTGCAACGGCTTCGACATCGACGACCTCCCCGACGACGTGCGGCACCTGATGCAGTTGGTGTTCGCGCTCGGTGAGGCGTCGTTCCCGGTCGAGGCCTGGCGCCAGCCCCGCGTGCCCGACAGCGGCGCCGCCGACCTCGAGATGGTGACCGAGCCGGTGCTCTGAGCCGGCCCCATCCGTGGACATCGCCGAGTTCCGCCACGATCTGACCACGTGGCTCGACCACGCCGACCTGCGTCCGCCGTTCGCGGGCGCGGGCTCGCTGGACGAGCAGATGCAGCAGTACTTCCGGGTCAAGGGCGCGCTCTGGGACGCCGACTTCGGCCGCCACGGCTGGCCGGAGGCGGTGGGCGGTCTCGGCACGCCACCACTGCTGCGGGCCGTGGTGGGCGAGGAGGTCGCGATGCGCCAGCTGGCCGACCCGGGCTGCTGGTCGATGATCGAGGTGCTGGCCCCGACGGTCATGACGTTCGGGGCCCCCGAGCTCGTGGCCGAGATGGTCCCGCCACTGCTCCGCGGCGAGGAGCTGTGGTGCCAGGGGTTCTCCGAGCCGGGGGCGGGGAGCGACCTCGCCTCGCTCACCTGCAGGGCCACGCCGGTCGATGGTGGCTGGGTCGTCAACGGCCAGAAGGTCTGGACCAGCTTCGCCCAGTACGCCCGCCGCTGCGTCCTGCTCACCCGCACCGGCGAGCCCGGCAGCGCCCACCGCGGGATCACCGCGTTCTTCGTCGACGTCGACTCCCCCGGCCTCACCTACCGCCCGATCGAGACCCAACACGGCCGGTTGGAGTTCTGCGAGGTGTTCTACGACGACGTGTTCGTCCCCATCGAGCGGATGCTGGGCCGCGAGGGCGAAGGCTGGCAGGTCGCCATGGACGTCCTCCCCTACGAGCGGTCCACCACCTTCTGGCACCGCGGAGCCCACCTCCACCGGCGCTGCGATGACCTGATCGCCCGGGTGGCGGCCGGCGGCGAGGCGTCCGAGTCCAAGGCCCGGGCACTCGGCGAGGCGTTCCAGTCGGTCTTCGCCTTCCGGATGCGGTCCCGCGCCACGCAGCACCGGCTGGCCAACGGCGAGCCGCTGGGAGCGGAGACCTCGATCGACAAGATCCTCATCGCGACCGCCGAGCAGCAGCTGCTGGAGACCGCGCGCGACCTGCTCCCCGGGGTGATCGAGTTCGACGACGATCCCCTCGCCGCCGCCTGGCGGGAGGACTACCTCTACTCGAAGGCGGCCACCATCTACGGCGGCACCGGTGAGATCCAACGCAACATCGTGGCCCGCCGCCTCCTCGAGCTCGGACCCGAGGCGTGACCGAGGCCATCGACGCTGGGGACCTGGCCGCGCTGGCCATCGGGTTCGAGGCCGCGCTGCGCGACGCCGGCCCTGACGCCGCGTCACGGGCCCTGTTCGACCTCGGCTGGGACGAGTTGGTCACCGCCGCGCCGGCCCAGGGAGCCGCCATGGCGTTCGGCGTGCTCGGCACCACCGGTTCGGTCGCGGCACTGATCGACGACGTGCTCGCGCGTGCACTCGGATTCGACGTCTCCCTCGACCGCGCAATCGTGCTGCCGGCTCCCCACCGGTCGGCCGCCCCGGCCCGACGCGCCGACGACCGCGTCGTCGTCGACGGCATCGTCTCCCGCCGGGCCGACCACGCCACGACCGCGGTGCTGGCGATCCAGGCGCCCGCCGGCGTCGAGTTCGCGAGCGTCAACGCAACGACGGTTCGGGGCACCGATGTCGATGCCCTCGATCCCGCCCCCGCGTTCCGTCGCGTCCGCCTCGACCTCGACGGCGACGCGGTGACCCCGATCCAGGTCACCGGCACGTGGACCGGTGCCGTGGCGGCCGCCCGCGCCGCCCTCGCCCATCAGCTCGTGGGATCGGCGCGCACGATGCTCGCGTTGGCCCGCCAGCACGCGGTCGACCGCGTGCAATTCGGTCGCCCCGTCGCCTCGTTCCAGGCCGTTCGCCACCAGCTGGCCGAGGCGCTCGTCCAGATCGAGGGCGCGGCCGCCGCCGCTGACGTCGCGACCGACGATGTCGATCCGCTCGTCGCCGCCCTGGCCAAGTCGCTGGCCGGCCACGCGGCCCACACCACCGCCACGCACTCGCAGCAGGTCCTGGCCGGCATCGGGTTCACCGCCGATCACCAGTTCCACCGCTGGCTCAAGCGCACCCTGGTCGTCGACACGCTCTTCGGTTCGGCGCGCTCGCTCCCGGCCGAGATCGGCACCGACCTGCTGGCTCGGGGCGGCGCGCCCCGCTTGATCGAGCTCTGACATGTCGAGCTCTGCTAGTGCATGGTCCCTCGAACAGGAGGACTCCCGCCCGTGACCGACACGATCCCTGCCGCGTTCATGCGCACCGTCGCGGCCCGGGGCGATTCCGAGGCAGTCGTCGACGGCGACCAACGAGTCACCTACGCCGAACTGGCCGATCGAGTCATCGAGTCGACCCGAGCCATGATGGCGGCGGGGGTCGGCCCCGGCGACCGCGTCGCGGTGTGGGCCGCCAACAGCCTCGGGTGGATCGTCGCCGCCCTCGGCGCCCACTGCGCTGGTGCCGCCCTCGTGCCGGTCAACACCCGCTGGAAGGGGTCGGAGGCGGCCCACCTCCTCACCGCGTCGAAGGCCAAGCTCCTGTGCACCTCGATCGGGTTCCTCGACACCGACACCGTCGCCATGCTCGACGCTGACGACACCGAGCTGGCCGACCTCGAGCGCATCGTGTTGCTGCCCGGTTCGGCCCCGTCCGGCGACCGCGATGCCGACCCACCCACGCAGGGCTGGGACGACTTCGTCGCCGCCGGCGCCGCGGTGTCCCCCGACGACGCCGTCGCCCGACTCGGGTCGGTGCGGCCCGACGACCCGAGCGACGTGCTGTTCACCTCCGGCACCACCGGCCGGCCCAAAGGGGTCGTCATGACCCACGCCCAGACGGTGCGCCAGTTCAACGACTGGTGCGACTACGCCGGTCTGGAACCGGGTGACCGCTACCTCATCGTCAACCCCTTCTTCCACATGTTCGGCTACAAGGCCGGCTGGCTGGCCAGCTTCCTGCGGGGCGCCACCGTGTTCCCGGTGCCCGTCTTCGACGTCGAACGGGTGTGCTCGATCATCGAACGCGAGCGGATCACCGTGTTCCCCGGGGCGCCCACGATCTATCGCACGATGCTCGACGACCCCGGTCTCGGCGACCACGACATCAGCTCGTTGCGGGTGGCCGTGACGGGCGCGGCCGACATCCCGGTCACCCTCATCGAGGAGATGCGCGAGCGGCTTCCCTTCTCGCGGATCCTCACCGGCTACGGCCTCACCGAGGCGGGGACGGCCACGATCTCCCAGCCCGGCGACGACGCCGAGACCATCGCCACCACTGCCGGCCGCGCCACCCGCGACCTCGAGCTCCTCGTGGCCGACCGCGACGGCAACCAGGTCGCCACCGGCGAGACCGGCGAGCTGCTGGTCCGGGGGTACAGCGTGATGCAGGGCTACCTCGACGACCCCGCGGCCACCGCCGAGGCCATCGATGCCCGCGGGTTCCTGCACACCGGCGACCTCGCCACCATGGACGACCGGGGCTACGTCACGATCGTCGGCCGCCTGAAGGACATGATCATCGTCGGGGGGTTCAACGTCTACCCGGCCGAGGTCGAGAACGCGTTGCTGCGCCACGACGACATCGCCCAGGTCGCCGTCGTCGGCATCCCCGACGACCGCATGGGCGAGGTGGGCATGGCCTGGGTCGTTCCCCGCGCCGGCCACGACCCCGACCCCGACGAGATCATGGCGTGGAGCCGCGAACACATGGCCAACTACAAGGTCCCCCGCCAGGTGGCGATCATCGACTCCCTCCCGGTCAACGCGGCCGGCAAGGTCGTCAAGGACGAGCTCCGGTCCCGGGCCGGTACGGCATGAGCGACGAGCGCCGATGGCCCCTCCGGGATCTCCCCGTCGAGCTCGTCGAGCGGTACGAGCGCGAGGGATGGTGGACCGACGCGACGCTCGGCGGGCAGGTGGCCGACTGGCTGGCGGCCGCACCCGACGCGACCGTCCACGTCCACTCGCGCACCCACGACTGGCACGGGACCTATGCCGACATCGACGCCGAGGCTCGGCGCCTGGTCGCCCTCCTCCGCCACGAGGGCATCGAACCGGGCGACGTGGTGGCCTTCCAGGTGCCGAATTGGCGCGAGGCGGTGGTGGCCTTCGCCGGACTGGCCATGGGCGGGTACGTGCTGGTTCCGATCGTGCCCATCTACGGCCGCAAGGAGGTGTCGTTCATCCTCGGCGAGTGCGGTGCGGACGCCTACATCTCCCCCGGGTCCCACGGCCACGTCGACTACACCACGATCATCGACCAGCACGCGCCCGACACGCTCCGGGTGCATCTGGTCGTCGGTGACGAGGCCCGAGGTCCGGCACCGGCGCTCGTGCACCGCCTGCCCTGGAGCACCCTCGACGTCCTCGACCCGGTCACCGAGCTCCCCGAGATCGCGGCCGACGACGTCGTCGTCCTCGCCTACACGTCCGGCACCACCAGCGACCCGAAGGGCGTGATCCACGACCATCGGAGCCTGCTCAGCGAGCTGCGTCACATGAACGGCTGGGTCACCGAACGACCGAACCTGATGGGTTCACCGGTCACCCACGCCACCGGCATGCTCGGCGCCGTGCTCGGGCCGCTCCGTCGCGGTGGCGACATCCACCTCATCGACCGGTGGGACCCGGGCCACGCCCTGGAGGTGATGGGGGCCCACGGCATCGGGGGCGGCACGGGCGCGTCGGTCTTCCTGGCCTCGCTGCTCGACCACCCCGACTTCAGCCCCGACCACGCCGCCAACATGGCGCGGGTCGGCCTCGGTGGCGCACCGGTGCCGGTCGCGCTCGGCCGCCGCGCCGAGGCGATGGGCATCCGCATCATCCGCGCCTACGGGTCCACCGAGCATCCGTCGATCACCGGGAGCCAGTTCGACGATCCGGCCGATCAGCGCCACACCACCGACGGACCGCCGATGCCCGGCGTGGAGCTCCGCATCGTGGACGCCGACAGCCACGACGTCCCGGCCGGCACGCCGGGCGAGATCGTCTCGCGCGGCCCCGAGCTGTGCCTCGGCTACACCGACCCGGCGCTGAACGACGCCTTCGATGCCGACGGCTGGTACCACACCGGCGACATCGGGGTCCTCGACGCCGACGGGTGCCTGACCATCACCGACCGGGTGAAGGACATCATCATCCGGGGCGGCGAGAACCTGTCGGCGGCCGAGATCGAGAACGCCATCGAGCACGTGCCGGGCGTCGCCGAGGTCGCGGTCGTGGCCGCGCCCGACGATCGCCTCGGCGAACGGGCCTGGGCCGTCATCCGCATGCAGCCGGGCACCGAGCCACTCGCCCTCGCCGATCTGCGGTTGCATCTCGAGGATGCCGGGTTCGCCCGCCAGAAGTGGCCCGAGGCGCTGAGCATCGTCGACGACTTCCCCCGCACCGCGTCGGGCAAGATCCGTAAGGTCGACCTGCGAGCTGGCCTTCGGTCCGCCGCCGAGCCCGGAGACGACCGGTGATGGACTTCAGCGCACCCGAGGATCACGACGCCATCCGGGAGGGCATCCGGCGGATCTGCGCCGACTTCCCCGATGAGTACTGGGCGGCCAAGGACGAGGCCCACGAGTTCCCCTGGGACTTCTACGAGGCGCTGGCCGAGGGCGGCTGGGTCGGCATCGCCATCCCCGAGGAGTACGGAGGCGGCGGCCGGGGGATCACCGAGGCGTCGATCATGCTGGAGGAGATCGCCGCGTCGGGCGCGGCCATGAACGGGTGCTCGGCCGTCCATCTGTCGATCTTCGGCATGGAGCCGGTGCGCCGTCACGGATCGCCTGAGCTGGCTGCCGAGGTGTTGCCCCGCGTCGCCACCGGTGAGCTGCACGTGGCGTTCGGCGTCACCGAACCGGACGCCGGGACCGACACCACCTCGATCCGGACCCGGGCCGTGCGCGACGGCGACGAGTACGTCGTCACCGGTGCGAAGGTGTGGACCACCAAGGCCCCCTACTGCGAGATGTGCCTGCTGCTCGTGCGCACCACACCGCGCGACGAGTGCGAGAAGCCGACCCAGGGCATGACGCTCCTGCTCATCGACCTCCAGGACCCGGCGGTCGACATCACGCCGATCCCCAAGCTCGGGCGCAACGCGGTGGTGTCGTGCGAGGTCCGCTACGACGGGTTGCGGGTGCCGGTGAGCCGGCGCATCGGCGAGGAAGGCGAGGGGTTCCGCCTCCTGCTCGACGGGCTCAACCCCGAGCGGATCCTGATCGCGGCCGAGGCCCTCGGCATCGGCCGGGCGGCCATGGCCCGGGCGGTGCAGTACGGCAAGGACCGGGTCGTGTTCGGCCGGCCCATCGGCCAGAACCAGGGCATCGCCTTCCCTCTCGCCGAGGCCCACATGAAGCTCCACGCCGCCGAGCTGGCGGTGCGGGAGGCGTCGTGGACCTTCGACCGGGGCCTGCCGTGCGGCGAAGCGGCCAACACCGCCAAGTACCTGGCCGCCGAGGCCGCCTTCTTCGCCTGCGACCGGGCCGTGCAGACCCATGGCGGCATGGGCTACGCCCGCGAGTACCACGTCGAGCGCTACTGGCGCGAGGCCCGGCTGATGAAGATCGCCCCGGTGAGCCAGGAGATGGTCTGCAACTACATCAGCACCAGCGTGCTCGGCCTGCCCAAGAGCTACTGAGCTCGGCGGTACGCCGGCGCGTCCAGTTTCGTTGTGGGGTTCCCGCTCAGCCGGCGGGGGTGGCGAGCAGCTTGGTCTGGAGGAACTCCTCGAGGCCGGCGGTGCCGTTCTCCCGGCCGATGCCGGACTGCTTGTAGCCACCGAACGGTGCGTCGGGCGCGTGCCACATGCCGCCGTTGACGCTGACGGTGCCGGTCCGGATCCGCTTGGCCACGTCGATGGCCCGGTCCTCGTCCTCGCAGAGCACGCCG
>CAVSXR010000039.1:0-35205 GCA_963731885.1 uncultured Acidimicrobiaceae bacterium
GGGCCTGCCACAGCTCGCGATCGACGGCGCCGGGGAGCTCGCCGGCGGCGCGGCGGCCGTCGTGATCGACCCGGTCGGTCAGGAAGCGACGCAGCTCGCTCTGCAGGGCGACCTGGTCGTCGGACAGCTCGAAGTCCACGGCTCAGCGCTCCTTGGGCAGGCCGAGCAGGCGCTCGCCGACGATGTTGCGCTGGATCTGGGCGGTCCCGGCCGCGATCGAGAGCGAGATGGCGTAGAGACGTTCCTCGACGTGGTCCTCGCGGCCGACCCGGGCACCCATGGCCAACCCGTCGCGGTCGAGGACCTGCATGGCGAGGTCGCCGAGCCGGTGCCGGGTCTCGTGGTAGCCGAGCTTGAAGATCGAGCCGCCCACCCCGGTGTTCCCGTATCGGGCGGCGCGGCTCACGTTGCGCTTGGTGTAGGCCCACTGGGCGTCGAGCTCGGCCGACACCCGGGCGAGGTCTCGGCGGACGCCGGCGTCGTCCCAGGCGCCGGTCGTGCGGGCCACCGCGGCGAGATCGGCGGCGAGGGCCATCGAACCGAGCAGCTCGGACACGAACGCGGTGCCCCGCTCGAAGCCGAAGGTGACCATGGCGACCCGCCAGCCGTCGTTCTCGTCGCCGACGCGGTTCTCGACCGGGATGCGGACGTCGTGCAGGAACATCTCGCTGAACTCGGGGCCGCCGGTAAGTGACCGCAGCGGTCGGATGTCGATGCCGGGGGAGTCCATCGGCATGACCAGCCAGGTGATGCCGGCGTGCTTGTTGGCATCGGGATCGGTGCGGACGAGCAGCTCGCAGTACCGGGCCACCTGGGCGTTCGAGGTCCAGAGCTTCTGGCCGTTGACCACGTAGTGGTCGCCGTCGCGCACCGCCGTGGTCCGCAGCGACGCCAGGTCGGATCCGGCCTCGGGCTCGGAGAAGCCCTGGCACCAGATGTCGTCGCCCCGCAGGATGCCGGGCAGGTACTGGGCCCGCTGCGCCGGCGTGCCCTCCACGCCGATGGTGGGACCAGCGTGCAGCGTGCCGACGAAGTTGCACCCGACGTAGGGCGCGCCGGCGGCTTCGGTCTCCTCGAGGAAGATCAGTTCCTCGGCCGGGGTGGCGCCGCGCCCGCCGTACTCGGTGGGCCACGAGACGCCGGCGTAGCCCGCCTCGAACAGCGTGCGTTGCCAGCTGGCCTCGTAGGCCGACTTGGCGGCCCAGTCCTCGCGCCCGTCGGGCGGTGGGGGGAACGTGGGGAGGGTCTCGGCCAGCCAGGCGCGCAGCTCGGCCCGGAAGGCGGCTTCTTCGGCGGTGGGGGCGAGCTGCATCGATGTCGGTGTCCCGGCAGGCGGATCGGACCTGGTTTCTGACGGCGCGTCAGATCTGCGAATGTAGATCGTGCGGCCGGGTCAGCGGAACTTGGCCACCAGCCGCTCGATGGTGCCGCCGGTGCGAACGGTCTGAGGCGGCCCGTCGCCGGCGAGTGCCACCTGGGAGAGGCCCGAGTCCATCATGCCGCCGACGTGGGTCCACACCAGCTCACGGTCCCGCCACGACAACCGGTCGGTGGGCTCGGCCGCCGCGGCGTACGCGGCACGGATCGCGTCGTCGGGCGGATCCCGGAACAAGACCACCTGGTGCTTCTCGCCGTCGTCGAGGGGAGGGAGGTGGTCGACCAGCGCGACGAGCTCGTCGAGGCAGCGCACCAGAGTCACGACCTCGTAGCCGAGCGCAGCCTGGAGCCGCTGCTCGAGTTCGGGTTCCAGCGTGGACGGGGGGAGCTCGGTGGCGAAGGCGACGTTGCCGGCGGCCTGGTACGTGGACACGTCCTCGATGCCGTCGCCGGCGATCGCGGCGATGAGTTCGTCCTTCTTGGGCCGCCGGTTGCCGACGTTGATGCCGCGGAGGAACGCGAACGCACGCATGGCCGGACCGTACCGCGGCGGCGCTACCGTGGATCTGACAGTCCGTCAGGGAACGACAGGGGACCGATGAGCGACCGCTACACCATCATCTCGGCCGACTGCCATGCCGGTGGCAGCCACGCCCAGTACCGGGAGTTCCTCGATCCGGCGTACCGCGACGATTTCGACGCCTGGCGGGACAAGTACAAGAACCCGTTCCGCGACCTCCAGGACGGAGGCCGAGTCCGCAACTGGGACGACGAGATCCGCAACGCCGACCTCGAGGCCGAGGGCATCGCCGGCGAGGTCATCTTCCCCAACACCGTCCCGCCGTTCTTCCCCAGCTTCGTGCTCTTCGTCGGCCCGCCCAAGGCCGAGGACTACGAACACCGACTGGCCGGGATCCGGGCCCACAACCGCTGGATCGCCGACTTCTGCAGCCGGTTCCCCGAGCGCCGGGCCGGCCTGGGACAGATCTTCGTCAACGATGTCGACGACGCCATCGAGGACGTGCGCTGGTGCCACGCCAACGGCCTCCGGGGCGGCGTGCTGATCCCCAACATCGCGCCCGACTGCGACTGGGTGAAGCCCTACATCGACCCCTGCTACGACCGCTTGTGGGCGGTGTGCGAGGAGCTCGGCGTGCCGGTCACGGTGCACGGCGGTACGGGCCTGCCCAACCACGGCCCCTACATGGCCACCGCGCTGCTCTACGTCAACGAGGCGCCCTTCTACGCCCAGCGGCCGCTGGTGCAGTTCATCACGTCCGGCGTGTTCGAGCGCTTCCCCGGCCTCAAGTTCGTGATGACCGAGGCTGGCGCGGGGTGGCTGCCCGGCCTGGTCGACAACCTCGACATGATCCTCGAGTCGGTGCGCGACAAGGGCCGCCTCGGCGAGTTGCGCTTCTCCGACGAGCACATCCTCCCCCGATCCGCCACCGAGTACGTGCAGCAGAACCTGTGGCTCGGCGTCAGCCAGCCCACGCCGTCCGACCTCAGCGTGCTGCGGGTGCTGGACGTCAGCCACGTGATGTGGGGCGCCGACTACCCGCACGCCGAGGGCACGGCCCCGTTCACCCGCGAGCACCTGCGCCAGGTGTTCAGCGGTCGCCCCGAGGACGAGGTCCGGGCCTTCCTCGGTGGATCGGCGGCGGCGTTCTACGACTTCGACCTCGACGCCCTGGCCCCGATCGCCGAGCGCGTCGGACCCACCCCGGCCGAGCTCGCCGAGCCGCTCACCGAACTGCCCGACCAGCCCAACGAGGCGCTCCTCCGCTCGGCGAAGCAGCTCGCCGGCGCCCGCGGATGATCATCGAGCACCACACGTTCCGTCTCGCCGACGGCGTGGCCGAGGGCGCCTTCCTCGACGCCGACCGGCGCGTGCAGACCGAGTCGGCCCCGTTCTGCCCCGGCTTCATCCGTCGCACGACGGCCCGGTCGGCCGACGGCGGCTGGCTGATCGAGACCTTGTGGGGCAGTGCCGCCGACGCCGAGTCACCGGAGCGCGCCGACCACCCCGCGGTGCGGGCGCTGTCCGAGTGCATCGACGCCGTCACCTCGGCCGTGCACCACTACGAGACGCTCGACTGATCCCACCCCCACCGCCGTTCTGGCCCCACATCGTCCGGTCGGGGAGCGCTCGTCGTGGTGCCAGAACGGGTGGTCTGAGGTTCTGGCACCACGTCGTCCGGTCGGGGAGCAGTTGTCGTGGTGCCAGAACGGGGCGGTTCGGGCGGTTCGGCGTTCTGGCCCCACATCGTTCGGTCAGGGAGCGGTCGTCGTGGTGCCGGAACGGGGCGGAACGGGCGGTCCCGGGGCCGGGGGGCGCATGATGTCGGGATGCTCGACCACCTCTCGATCCAGTGTGCCGACGTCGCCGCCAGCGCCGCCTTCTACGACCCCGTCCTGGCCACGATCGGCGGCCAACGGGTGATGGAGTTCGGCGACGCCATCGGCTACGGCGTGCCCCCGATGCCCGACTTCTGGCTCGGCCCGTTCGATTCCGGCGACGGGTTCCGCGAGTCGCACATCGCGTTCTCCGCGCCGAACCGGGCCGCGGTCACGGCGTTCTTCGACGCTGCGGTGGCGGCCGGCGCCGCGGTCCTCCACGAGCCGCGCCTGTGGCCCGAGTACCACCCCAACTACTTCGGTGCCTTCGTCCGCGATCCCGACGGCAACAACGTCGAAGCGGTGTGCCACTCGCCGGAGTGAGGCGGGTCAACGAGGGCGCGTCGCCCGCAGCCAGGCCTGGAAGCCGCCGTCGAGGTCGGTGGCGCCGCGGAGCCCGAGGTCCTGGAGGGTGGCGGCGGCGAGCGACGACGCGTAGCCCTCGTTGCACACGATCACCACTGGCTGGTCCGGCATCAGGTCCATGATCCGGTGGGGGCTGGCGGGGTCGAGGCGCCACTCGAGGACGTTGCGGTCCACGACCACCGCGTCGGGCAGGTCGCCGTCCCGCTCGCGTTGCTCCGACGGTCGGATGTCGACGATGGCTGCGCCCGATGCCACCAACGCAGGCAGCTCGTCGGCGGCGGGCCGGTGGGGGAGCCGGGCCCGGGCCGCGTCGAGCAGGTCGTCGACGGTCACTGCTGGACCAGCATCACCGGGTTGCCCTCGGGATCGGTGATCTGGGCCAGGGTCGGCTGGCCGGGGAGCTGGAAGGGCTCGGCGACGATGGTGCCGCCCAGCTCGACGGCCCGATCGAGCGACTCCCGCAGGTCGCGGACCTGCACGTACAGCGTCACCCGCGGCGTCTCGCCGGGCTGGATGTGGCCCCCTGGCCCGGGCTCCGGGCCCCCGAAGCCGGCCGGGATCGGCATGAACACGCCGTCGGCGATGTCCCAGGAGAACAGCTCGGCGTAGAAGTGGCGCTGCGCCGCGGGGTCGACCGCGTCGATCGACCAGTGCACCACGGGTCGGGCCCAGTCCCGTTCGCTCGACATGCCCGTACCGTAGCCACGGTGGCCCGGAGCGGGCCGGGGCCTCGGTCCGCAACCGTCCTATCCTCGGCGCATGCGCCTTGCGTTCGGCCGCCATCGCTGATGCACGCCGCCGTCCTCGCCGGCGCCGGCTTCCTGCTCGCCGTCCTCTGGTTCGACCTGATGTTCGATGTCCAGGTGCGCGGCCATCACGGCGACACCCTGCCGGAACCGGTGTTGGCGTCGATCGCGGGGTACTACTCGCGGGTCACGACCCAGGCGGCGCCGATGAACCGGTTCGTCGCCCTCGGCATGGTCGTGACGCTGGCCGCGGTCGCCGCCCAGGCGACGGTGGACGATGTCGCCGGCGCGTGGTCGATCGTGTCGGCGTTGCTCGCCGTTCCGCCCATCGCGCTTGCCGGGGCGCGCGTGGTCCCCAACGCCGTCCGCCTCGGCACCCGGGCCGACGACCTCGTCGAGCAGTCCGTGCTGGCCCGCCGGATCTACCGCGACCACGTCTACTGCTTCGCGTCGATCGCCGTCCTCGTCCTCGTGCAGGCGGCCGTCGCGATCACCAGCTGAGCGGTCGCCGATTCTTCCTTGTGCCACGGGGCCCCTCTCGACCACGGTGGCGCCTGTATGGGGGATCTGGGAGTCGACACGACGGTCGAGCAGATCGACGAGGGCCACTACCGGGGCACCCCGTCGCCCGACTGGGAGATCTGGGGACCGATGGGTGGCTACATCGCCTCCTTCGCCCTCCGGGCCGCGGGCGCCGCCACCTCGCACCGGTACCCGGCCGCGTTCTCCTGCCATTACCTCGGCGTCGCCCGGCACGAGCCGGTGGACATCCGGGTCGAGGCGCGCCGCGACGGGCGCTCGGCCAGCTCGCACAGCGTGCGCATCACCCAGGACGACATGCCGATCCTCGACGCGTTGGTGTGGAGCGTGAGCGACAACGACGGCCTCGAGCACGACCACGCCACCCCACCCGACGTGCCCGGGCCCGACACCCTGCCCAGCATCGAGGAGCTCCTGCCCGACGACGCCGAGTCGCCGTACGCCTTCTGGCGCAACCTCGACGCCAAGCCCCTGCACTTCGAGGCCGAGTGGCCACCGTCCGGACCGCGCCCGCCGGCCTGGCAGGAGTGGTTGCGGTTCGTCCCCACGTCGACGTTCGACGATCCGTGGGTCGACGCCACCCGCTGCGTGATCCTCGTCGACCTCCCGAGCTGGCCGTCCGCCAACCGCCAGCACGCCTGGAAGGAGCCGCCGTTCATCGCTCCGACGCTCGACCTGAACGTGGCCTTCCACCGGCCCACCCACGACGAGCCGTGGCTGCTGTGCGACGGTGTCGCGCCGGTCTCGACCCGCGGTCTGTTCGGCTGGACGGCGCGGGTGTGGTCGCCGGGCGGGGCGCTGCACGCGTCCGGTGGTGGCCAGTGCATCTACCGCCGAATGCGTCCACCGGGCTGAGGCGTCAGCTGTCCAGGCGCCGAGCCAGGTGAGCCGCGGCGGCGCGGTCGCCGGGCCCGTCCCGGATCAGGAGGCGCTGGTGGACCGCCTGCCGGTGGGCGACGTCCACGTTCCCGCCGTACTTGAACTTGGCCCGGACCTCGTCGATCGTGATGCGCACGCCCCGGATGCCTCGCAGGCGGCCACCGTGCTCGCTCGGGTCGACGGCCTCGACCTCGGGCTGGAGGTCGGCCAACTGGGACCGGAGCACCCCGGCCACGTCGCCGGGATCGTCGAGCACCCGGGCCCGGCCGGTGAGCTGGACCGCCGCGTAGTACGTGGTCGGGATGCCCCGCCGTGGGTCCTCGTCGCCGATGGCCTTCCACTCCGACGGGACGAAGGCCCAGTCGCCGGCCACGCTCATCACCACCATCGGGTTCTCGGCGATGGCCTCCCAGATCGGGTTCGGCCGGGCGAGGTGGAGCAGGACCGCGTCGCCGTCGAGCACGAACTGCGTCGGCACCACGACCGGAACGGAGCGACCCGCGCCGCCCGCCACGAGGTGACCGAAGGCGTGCGTGTCGACGAAGCGTCGCCAGTCCTCGCCGTCGAGGGGACCGTCCACGTCATGGATCAGCACGACGCCATCCTGGCCGGTGCGTCGCCGGCCCGGCCGGGAATTCGGGGCGGAGACGGGTCATCGGCAGACGAACGCGCCGGATTCGCCGGCGACCTCGAACACGCCGTCGGCGTCGATCACCCGCTGCACCGCCCGGCCCACGTGATCCACGACGTCGCTCCACGGGAGACCCGCACCGGCCTCGTAGTGATCGGCCACGCTGGCCACGTAGTCGGTCACGACCGACACGTCCCGGATCCGGACCGGCACTGTTTCCGCTCGCACGCAGGTCACCTCGTCGAACGCGACGCCGAGCTGTGCCGCGCCGTTCTGGAGGGAGAAGGCGTGAGTCGACGGGTTGCGCATCTCCCATGACGGGTTCACCTCGTGGACGGCTTCCTGTACCAGCCGGCGGACGGTGGCCATGTGGGCGGCCCCGTTCGTCACCGCGACACAGCGTCCCCCGGCGCGCAGGACACGGCGGAGCTCGTGGGCGGCGGCGGTCCGGTCGGGGACGTGGTACAGCATGTGCGGGGCGAGGACGATGTCGACCCGCGCGTCCCGAACGGGAAGTGCGGTCACGTCGCCGTTGACCCGGGGTGCGGTCCGACCCGCGGCCTGGAGCATCCCGAGCGAGAGGTCGCAGCCCACCACCTCGACGCCGCGTCGGGCGAGCTCCCGCAGGTAGGCGCCGTTCCCGCACCCGACGTCCAGCACCGAGGCCGGCGGCGCGATCGCGGCCAGGTCGAGCACCCAGCCGATCAGGTCGAACGGCGGCTCCTGGTGCTCCCACAGGCGCTGCCGGGCCCGGAGGTTCCCGTCGTCGGCGTACTGCGTGGGCGGGTTCAGGGCCATCGCCACAGCATGATCCATGGAGCTGCGCCACCCACGGGAGAAGGTGTGGCGAGCGATCACCGAGTCCGAGCACCTCGCCCACGGGCTGCCGTGCGACATCGTCGGCGACCGACTCCGGACGGATCCGCCGCGTCCTACAGACTCGCGTCATGGAGGTGATCGGATCCGGCATCGGGCGAACGGGCACGACGTCGATGAAGGCCGCGCTCGAACTCCTCGGCGTCGGCCCCTGCTCCCACATGGAGGAGGTCATCGACGTCTACGAGCGGTGGACAGCGTGGCGCCGGCTCCGGAGACGTCGCCCCTAACCTCGCCCGCATGTCGGATGCCCGAGCCGAGTACCTCGCCCTCGACGTGCCGTGGCGGGTGGCGCTGGCTGAGGCGTGGGAGTCGTGGCGAGCCGGTTGCGCCGGGGTCGGCGCCGTGATCAGCGACTCGGCCGGGACGATCGTCGCCGTGGGCCGCAACCGCATCATCAGCGAGCGGATCGAGCCCGGTGTCCTCGCCTCCACCGCCATCGCCCACGCCGAGATGAACGCCATGGCCGTGCTCCCGCTCGGCCCCACGGCGGAACTGACGATCTCCACCACGTTCGAGCCCTGCCTGATGTGCGCGGCCACGATCTTCCAGGCCCGCATCCCACGCGTCCGCTACGCGGCGGCCGATCCCGTCGTGCACGAGGTCCACGACGGCCTCGCCACCCTGCCCTTCGCACGGGAACGGGTCCCGGTGCGGACCGAGCTCGGCGGCCCGATCGGCGCGTTCGCCCACGTCCTGCACGTCTCGTGGATGACCTTCTGGGTCGCCGACGAACCCGTCATGGACGCGCACCGCCGCCTGCGACCGGACCATCTCGCCCTGGCCGAGCAGGTGGCCCACGGCGACGAGTTGGCCGCGGTCTCGCGCGGGGGAGGCGACGTGGTGGACGCGCTCGAGGCGCTGTGGCCGATGCTGGTGGGCCTGGCCGACGGGGACTGATCGGGTCACGACCCCAATGATCTGACGGTGTGTCAGATCCTGAGGCATGCTGGCTCCATGGCGCCGCCCCCGGACCTGCCCACGACGATCCCCGACGCCCTCGACCGGGCGGTCGCCGAGTTCGGCGACCGTGAGGCGCTGGTGGGGAGCGACGTGCGACTCACCTGGTCCGAACTGGCCGACGAGGTGGACATCGCGGCGCGAGCCCTCATGGCCAGCGGGGTCGAGCGAGGCGACCGGATCGCGATCTGGTCACCCAACATCGCCGAGTGGGTGGTGGCGGCCTGTGCCGTCCACCGCGTCGGGGCCGCGGTGGCCACGCTCAACACCCGGTTCAAAGGCCGCGAAGGCGCCCACAACATCCGGACCGCCGGCGCCCGCATGCTCTTCACGGTCACCGATTTCCTCGACACCGACTACGTCGCCATGCTCCGCGATGCCGACGGCGGCGTCCCCGACTGCGTCGACGAGATCGTGGTCTTCCGGGGACCGGCCGGTGACGGGAGCATCACGTGGGACGACTTCCTCGACCGGGCCGACGGCTCACCGCCGGACGAGGTCGCGGCGCGGGCCGCCGGGATCGCCGGCGACGACATGTGCGACATCATCTTCACCTCGGGCACCACCGGGGCGCCGAAGGGGGCGATGATGGGCCACGCGGCCTCGATCCGCGCCTTCTGGGAGTGGAGCGGGGTCGTGGGGCTGCGGGCCGAGGACCGCTACCTGATCATCAACCCGTTCTTCCACTCGTTCGGGCTCAAGGCCGGCATCCTCGCCTGCATCCTCCGGGGGTCGACCATGGTGCCGCACCCCGTGTTCGACGTCCCGTCCGTGATGCGGCGGATCGAGGAGGAGCGCATCTCGATGCTCCCCGGGCCGCCGGCGATCTACCAGACGATCCTCAACCACCCCGACCTCGGGGCGCGCGACCTCGCCAGCCTCCGCCTCGCCGTCACGGGCGCAGCGCCGGTGCCGGTGGAGATGCTCGAACGCATGCGGTCCGTGCTCGGCTTCGAGACGGTGGTGACCGGCTACGGGCTCACCGAAGCCCACGGGATCGTCACCATGAACCGCCACGACGACCCGCCCGAGCTCATCTCGTCGTCCGACGGTCGGGCCATCGACGGGGTCGAGGTCAAGACGGTGGACGACACCGGCGCCGCCACGCCGCCGGGCGAACCCGGGGAGATCTGGGTGCGGGGCTACAACCTGATGCTCGGCTACATCGGGAACCCGGAGGCCACGGCCGAGGCCATCGATGCCGACGGCTGGCTCCACACCGGCGACATCGGCGTCCTCGATGCGGCCGGCAACATCAAGATCACCGACCGGCTCAAGGACATGTTCATCACCGGCGGGTTCAACGTCTATCCGGCCGAGGTCGAGGCCATCCTGGGCCAGCACCCGGACGTGGCGCAGGCCTCGGTGGTCGGCGTGCCCGACGAACGGATGGGGGAGGTGTGCGCCGCCTTCGTCATCCCGCGCACCGGGGTCGACCTCGACGCCAGTGCACTGACCGCGTGGAGCAAGGAGCACATGGCGAACTACAAGGTCCCGCGGCTGGTGGAGATCGTGGACAGCCTCCCGATGAACGCCAGCAACAAGGTCCTCAAGTTCGAACTCCGAGCGCGGGCTGCCGAGTCCCTCGCGTAGCCGTCGATCTCGGTGGTCAGGACGCCGAGATGGGCTGCGGGAACGGCGGCGGACCGAGGAACTCGACCCCGCCGTGCTCCTGTGCCGACTGCTGCAGCCGGGGGATGTCGACGGTCTCCGAGGAGTCGGCGGTGCTGGGCACGCTGGCGCCCCGGTAGAACCCCTGGCCCATGCCCGGCGACTGCATCGTGAGGAGCCGGGCGTGATCCGAGACGACCATGAACGCGTGCTGCACGCCCGTGGGCACGTAGGAGATCCCGCCCGTACCCAGGTGGGACTCCACACCGTCGACGTTCACGAGGATCTCGCCCTCGATCACGTAGGTGGTCTCCGCGGCCTCGGGGTGGCGGTGCAGCGGTGTCATCTTTCCCTGCGCCATCTCGTCCACGAACAGGAAGAAGTCGCCCCCGGTGTCCTCGGTGAGGAGCTTCCAGACGTGGAGGCCGCCACCGAAGAACGACCTCCGGTCTCCCTCGCCCGCCTGCCGGATGATCGGCACGGGTTCCGTCATGGCCACCTCCAGTTGATGAGATATATGTCTCATGACGAAACTAAGGTATCATGAGTGTCGTGTCAACCTCGTACGAAGCGGTGGGCCGCGTCGACCAGAAGCGCCGCACGCGCCAGGCTCTCGTGGCCGCGGCGCGCGAACTGGTCGCCCGTGGTGAGACGCCGTCGGTCGACGCCGCGGCCGAGGCCGCCCTGGTCTCGCGGGCCACGGCGTATCGCTACTTTCCCAACCAGGCCGCGTTGCTGGCCGCGGCGCACCCGGAGACGGGCGCGACGTCACTGCTGCCGAACGACCCGCCCGACGAGGTCGAGGCCCGCCTCGACCTCGTGATCGGCAGCTACGTCCGGACCAACCTCGAGAACGAGGAGCAGCAGCGCACCATGCTGCGGCTGTCCCTGGGGGCTGATCGCGAGCTCCGGTCGCAGCTCCCGCTTCGGCAGGGTCGGGCGATCGGATGGATCGAGGAAGCCCTCGCACCACTCGCCGAATCGATGACCGAGGACGAGGTCCACCGGCTGGCCATCGCGATCAGGAGCGCGACCGGCATCGAATCGATGGCGTGGTTGATCGACGTGGCCGGCGTTCCCCGTGACGAGGTCACGGAGATCCTGCGATCCAACGCCCGGGCGATCCTTCGGTCGGCGTTAGCGTCGCAGCCGTGAGCTCCACACCTGCCACGACACGCACCGAGACCGACTCGATGGGCCCGATCGAGGTCGACGCCACCCGGTACTGGGGCGCGCAGACCGAACGGAGCATCGCCAACTTCCCGATCGGGCGCGACCGATTCGTGTGGGGCCGGCCGATCATCGAGGCGTTCGGCCTGGTCAAGCGGGCCGCCGCCGCCGCCAACAGCGCTCTCGACCAGCTCGACGCCGACACCGCATCGCTGATCGTGCGGGCCGCCGACGAGGTCATCGCCGGCGATCTCGACGACCACTTCCCCCTCGTCGTCTGGCAGACCGGGTCGGGCACCCAGTCGAACATGAACGCCAACGAGGTCATCTCCAACCGGGCCATCGAGCTGGCCGGCGGCGAGATGGGGTCGAAGACGCCGGTGCACCCCAACGACCACGTCAACCGGGGCCAGTCCAGCAACGACACGTTCCCCACCGCCATGCACGTCGCCATCGAGCTGGCCCTCCACCGCCAGCTCTACCCCGGCGTCACCGAGCTGCGTGACACGCTGGCCGCGAAGGCCGAGCGGTTCGCCGACGTCGTCATGGTGGGGCGCACCCACCTCCAGGACGCCACCCCCGTGACCCTGGGCCAGGTCATCGGCGGCTGGGTCCACCAGATCGACGCCGCGCTCGACACGGTGCGGGGCACCGAGCCCGGTCTGCTCGAGCTGGCCATCGGTGGCACCGCGGTGGGCACCGGGCTCAATGCCGATCCGCAGTTCGGCGACGAGGTCGCGGCCGAGTTGGCCCGTCTCACCGGCCACCCGTTCGTGAAGTCACCCAACCCCTTCGCCGCTCTCAGCGCCCACGACGCCCTGGTCACCACCAGCGGCGCGCTCCGCACCCTCGCCGGCGCCCTGATGAAGATCGCCAACGACGTCCGGTGGTACGCCTCGGGTCCCCGCGACGGCATCGGCGAGCTGGAGATCCCGGCCAACGAGCCCGGCTCCAGCATCATGCCCGGCAAGGTCAATCCCACCCAGGCCGAGGCGCTGACCATGGTCGTCGTCCAGGTGTTCGGCAACGACACCGCGGTGGCGATGGCCGGGAGTCAGGGCAACTTCCAGCTCAACGTGTACAAGCCGGTGATGGCCCACAACGTGCTGGAGTCGATCGCCCTCCTCGGCGATGCCTGCCGCAGCTTCGACGAGCACTGTGCCCGGGGGATCGAACCCAACCGCGAGCGCATCGCCGAGCACCTGGCCCGCAACCTCATGGTCGTGACCGCCCTCAACCCGCACATCGGGTACGACAAGGGGGCAAAGATCGCCAAGCAGGCGCACGCCGACGGCACCACCCTGCGGGAGGCGGCGCTGGCCCTCGGGTTCCTCACCGCCGAGGAGTTCGACGCCTGGGTCGATCCGCTGGCCATGACCGACCCCACCGCGGGCGCCTAGCCCGATGAGGGCGCAGCGATGACCGCACGGGCACCGAACGACCGCGTCTACATCCACGAGTTCATCGACATCCGGGGCCACCACCGGGCGGACTACGTCCAGCACATGGCGGCCAACTGGAGCCCGCTCGCCCAGGAGACCCGCAACCAGAAGTTGTTCGGCATCTGGTCGGTCCTCGGCTCGACGGGACCGTGGCCGCAGGTGGTGAATCTGTGGGAGGAGGAAGGGTTCGCCGGTCTGGCCGAGTCGTTCGCGGCCGAGGCGGTCGGCCCCGGCGCGCAGGACCCGGCGCTGGAGAAGTGGTGGACGGCGGCAGCCGAGTTCCGTCGGGGCGGGTTCGACCGCCTGGTGAAGCCGGCGCCGTGGAGTCCCACCATCGACGAGCTGTGCGCGGCCGGTGCCGGTGGGGTGGCCTATGCCCACGAGCTGATCGGGGTCCGCGGCGGCACGAGCTGGGATCTGCTCGAGCTCGTGCGGGAGCGGGCCGTGCCGGTGTACGCCGATTTCGGCTTCGAGCTGGTCGGGGCGTTCGCCACCACCATGGTCGACGACGACGAGTGTCTCCTGCTGTGGTCGATCCCGACGTGGGACGCGTGGGCCCGCTTCGAGGACGGGCACCTTCCCGGTGGGCACGCCGGCCTCGCCGACTGGCGTGAGTGGTCGGCCGACGTCGTCACCCGCCGCCACCGGATCCTGTTGATAGACGCGCCGCTCAGCCCGCTGCGCACCGGTCGCCAACCCACCCGCGACGACCGGGTCGACTGGACCGACTGAGCTGCATCAGGTGAGCCCGGCCAAGCGAGCCCGGCAGGCGAGCCCGGTTCAGGCGAGCCGGTACTCGGCCGAGGTCTTCTTGGCCTCGGACGGGTCGAGGCCGCATTGCAGCACCGGGTACCAGGTCGCGACCTCGACCGCGGCGATCCGCTCGTCGACGAGCGAGCCCGCCGTCCACTCGAGGGTGACCTCGGTGCGGTCGCCGTCGATCTCCGACCGGGCGGTCAGCTGGTCGAAGTCGACCGCATCCCAGCCCGAGTCGGCCAGGACCTGACCCTCGACCACCTGGGCCCACGGGTCGAGGGCGACGTTGCCCCGGTAGAACTCGCGGGCCTCGGGCGCCGGGAGCGTGCGGTGGACGATCCCGGCCAGGACGTCGGCATCGAGGAAGCCCCACATGCGCCCGTCGGGCAGGGTGAGGGCGGTGGGGGCGAAGCGGTGCCCGCCGAGGTGGCTGGTGCGGCGGACCCGCACGTCGGGAACCGCGGCTCGGGCCTCGATGGTGAGCCGGGTACCGGCCCCGCCGCAGCACCGATCCCTCGTGCCGTGCCCGCAGATCAGCACCTCGGCCGGCGCGGCGCTCACGTCGCCCGACGGCTCCTCGCCGGTGACGAGCAGGGCGAGCGCGCTGGACACCTCCGCGGCGGGGACGAGCCAATCGAGGCCGTCGAGCACCGCGCCCCGTCGCTCCCACCGGGTGAGCATCACCGAGCCGTCGAGCCGGCCCACCTCGGGCACGATGGCCTGCAACCGGGTGCCGTCCGGAACGTTGATGGGTGCGACCCAGGCCAGTTCGCCGACATCGCTCGGCCACGGTAGCGGGACCTCCACCGCGACCAATCGATCGAATTGCGGAGCGGAGCCGATGGGGTCGAACCCCTGGCCCGCGGTCCAGACCGCGCAGCGGAAGTCGTCGTCTCCCGCGTTCGTCGAACGCCTCAGCCATGGCCGCAGTATGGACGGTCCGAGGGGCGGATCGCACCGGCGACGGCGCGAGGGGGCGATGGGTGGCCGGTCACGCGAACTGACGGACGATGTCGAGCACGTCGTCGCCGTAGTTCTCCAACTTGGTGGGGCCCACGCCCTTGATGGCGCTGAACGCCCGCAGCGAGTCGGGACGGGCCCGGGCCGTGGCCTTGAGGGTGGCGTCGTTGAACACGGTGAACGCCGGCCCGCCTTGCCGCTTGGCCACCTCGGCTCGCCACTTGCGCAGCTCCTCGAACAGGACGAGGTCCTCGCCCTCGAGGTCGTCGCCGTCGTAGCCGGCCGCCCGGGACGCGGTGCGGGCGGCGGGGGCCGGGGCGCGGCCGCCGCTGGTGGCGAGCTGGAGGGCGGGACGCTTCGGGGCGCGGCCGTCGAGCTCGGCGATGAACGGCGACGGTCGATCGGCGTCGGCGAGCACCGTGACCCGTTCGATCCCGCGCGTGATGGCCACGTGGAACACCCGCCGCTCCTCCTCGACATCCTCGGCCAGGCGGTGGGGGAACAGGCCGCCGTTGGCGCCGAACACGATGACGTGGGGCCACTCCCGGCCCTTGACCCGGTGCACCGTGGACAACGTCACGCCCCGCTGGGCGGGGTCGCCGTCGTCGGGGGCCCGGTCGGCCATCAGGGCGCGGCGGAGGTAGGTCTCGAACAGCTCGGGGTCGGGCTGGATGTCGGCCACCTGGAGCAGGGCGTCGAGGTCATCGAGGTGGGACGACCCCTCGGCGCCGGGCCGGCCGTCGAGCAGCTCCATGGCGCCACCGAGGCCGATGTCGTCGCGGATGGCCTGCAAGACCGCTCGCGTCGTGGCGCCGTCGGCCACCGCGGCGAGGCGCTCGATGTCGTCGGCGAGGTCGAGCATCTTGTCGGCCACGCGGGCGTCGTCGATGCGCTCGGCCGCCTTGGCCACCTCGTGGCCCGATCGGCACCGGCCCAGCCACTTGTCGATCCATCGGGGGAAGCCCTTGCTCGGCCGCCGCGACACCTCGACCAGGTCCTTGGGGTCGATGCTCCCGGGATCGGTGGCGATCCGCAGCCACGCCAGCGCGGCCCGGAGGCCGACCCGGCCGAGCACGTCGGACCGCAGCACCGACGTCACCGGCACGCCGGCACCGACCAGCGCGACGTGCGGCGCGAGCAGCAGCGAGTTGGTGCGGGTCAGGACGGCCACCGCGCCGGGGGTGCCGGCCATCTCGATGGCCGATGTGACCGCGGTGACCAGGGCGGAGGCACCCGCCTCGGGGGCATGGGTCTCGATGGTGAGGGCGGTGTCGTCGACATCGGGTCGGGCGGCTTCGATGGTCTTCGTCACCCGCTGGTCGTTGTAGGACAGCAGGTGGCGGGCGGCGTCGACCACGGCCGGCGGGCACCGGTAGTTCACCTGGAGGGCGTGTTCGTGAGCGCCGGGGAACAGTTCGGAGAAGCCGATCAGGAACCGCGGCGTGGCGCCCGCGTGGCCATAGATCACCTGGTCGTCGTCGCCCACCCCGAACACGTCGAAGGTGGGGGCGGCGAGCAGCCGGAGCAGCAGCACGTGGGCCGGGGTGAGGTCCTGGAACTCGTCGACCAGCAGGTGCCGGTGGCGGGCCTGCTCGCGGCGGCGGAACTCGCCGTCGGCGAGGAGGAGCTCGATGGCGTGGATCACCTGCTCGTCGAAGTCGAGCACGCGGTCGCGCCGCAGGCCGGCCCGGTACGGCTCGATGGCACCGGCCAGGCCAGGGGCGTCGGCCTCGAGCTCGACCTCCTCGGGGTCGCGGAGCCCGAGCCGGATGATGGACAGCCCCTCGAGGTACGGCGCCATGGGGTCGGTGTTGAGCCGGTGCTGCAGCTTCGGGAGGTGGGGTTCGAGCCGGCGGCGCATCTCCCGCTCGTCGATCATGTCGGGCCGCCCGCCGCCGTGGCGGCCGATCAACTCGTAGCCCAGCGCGTTGAGGGTCTGGATGCGGGCGCCGAGCTCGACCGTCCGTTCGGCCATCTCCTCCTGGGCCTTGCGGTTGTAGGCGACGGCGAGCAGGCCCGAACGATCGTGACCCCGATCGGCCAGCAGATGGCGGAGGCGTTCGGTCAGCACCCGGGTCTTGCCCGAGCCGGCCGGCGCGATGATCCGGGCCGGGCCGCCACGGTGGCTCACCGCCGCGAGCTGATCGGCCGCCAGCTCCGCCGCCGGCTCCACCCACGGTGGCACTCTGTCGATCCGGCCGCCGTCGACCGCGTCGGCCCGGACGAGGATGGCCCCGGACAGTGCCGCTGGATCGACGTCGTCGGGCGGTCCGCCGTCGATCCACGCGATGGTGCCATCGGGGAGGACGACATCGCCGTCAGCACCGGTGTCCTCCGATGCCGTGCCCTCGATGCGGGCCGCCTTGCGACTCCACCACCAGATGGGATCGCCGGTGCGGCAGTCGTAGTTGTTGTTCCACACCAGGAAGTGGAGCCGGTCGTGCCACAGCTCGAAGTCGGGGGAGAGCTCCCACGGGACGATGGTGTACGCCGCCGGCCGACGGAAGGTGGCCGGGTCGACGTGGAGGTCGACCACCCTGGGCGACCGCGTGGCCCACGCGTGGTGGAGATCACGCACGACGGCGGCCGGGTGGGCCACCACGTCGTCGTCGACGATCACGACCGGAGCATCGGCCCACGGCGCCGGCGGGCGGGCGCCGTCGACCACCACGACGCCGCGACCGAGCAGGGCAGGTCCGGGGACAGACATGGGCCCGATGCTACGGACCAGGGGTGACGGCGGCCGGGGTCGAACGCATGTTCGGGGATCCTAGGGGGCCGGGCCCGGACGCGCCACGGCCCACCGCGGCAGCGGTGGGCCGTCGACGGGCTGCAGTTCGACGAGGTGGTTCAGGCGACTCGCTCGAGGATGGGGTGGTGATCCCCCAGAGGCTCGTCGACGGGCGAGCGGTGGTGGGTGAGGTAGCTGAAGACCCCCCGCCACACGACCGTGAGGCCGGCGACGATGAAGCCGGTGGCCCACACGCCCATCCAGTCGCTGGTGACTTCGACGCCCCAGGCCCGGAACAGCGAGTAGTCCATCGCCCACATGGCCCCGATCCCACCGATGAAGGTGAGGATGCTCCGCATGCGCTCGAAGCCGGCGGACTGGTCGACGACGAAGTCGACGACCTTGACGAGCGCCAACGCCATGAGGACGACGATCGCGAAGTGATACATGACTTCCTCCTACTGGAGTAGCGATGACCCCCCGGTGGCGTCACCTGCTGGTCTGATCGCCCAGTGATCGACGAAGTCACATGACGATATGTGCCAATTGCGAGTCGCAGATGACGAACGGGTGACGCGCCCCGAACCCCGCCGTGACCCCCACCCCGAGCGTTCTGGTAGCCCCTCGGTCGCTGCTGGTGGCGCGATAGCCGACCAGAACGTGGGGGTGGAGGGCGACCGAGGGTCAGAGATGGGCGATGCGGGGGGTGCGTCGACCCGGACCGAAGCGCGCGACGCGGTGACCCGAGAGGTGCACGAGACGCTCGACCCGGCCCCGCTGGCCGGCCCAGCGCTCGACCAGGGCCAGCATCTCCTCGTCGCTGCCCCGGGGTCGTCCGGTGAAGTACGAGCAGACCGTGTGGCTGATCCAGTAGTCGCCCACCACGATGGCATCGGGATCGCCGAGCGCGGTGCGGGCCACCCCGTTCACGGTCCACGGGCCGAGTCCGGGCACGGCCCGCATCCGGCTGTACGCCGCGTCGAGGGGGAGATCGACCACCTCGGCCAGCCGGTGGGCGTGGCGGGCGATGGTGACCAGGGTCCGCGCCCGGCTCCGCTCGACCCCGTGCTGGTGGAACCACCAGGTCGGTGTCTGCGCGACCCGTTCGGGGTCGGGTGGGAGGCGGAGACCGAGCGGCCCCGGCGCGTCGTCGCCCAACTCGCGGCACAACGCGGCCCACGACCGGCCGGCCTCCACGGCCAGGACCCGCTGTCCGATGGCCCGGCTCAGGAGGCCGTCGACCACGCAGCCGTGGGCGGCGTGGCGCAGGTCGGGGTGGCGCCGGTTGAGCTCATCGAGGCGGTCGTCGCCGAAGTGGAGCGAGCGGGGATCGTCGTCGGCCGCGGCGAAGGCCCGGGCTCGATCAGTGATCCAGGCGCTGCCGTCACCCCATGCCTCGACGGTGAGGCTCCCGCGGTTCGCCCGGACCCGGACCGCCACCGGACCCTCAGGGGATCGCGCCGCGAACCGGACCGAATCGGGCCGGGCCGCGTACGTGGGGTCGATCGTGTGCCCCGCACCCGGCAGGGCGTGACGCACGGAGTACGGCCCCTCGAGATCGACCACGGCGACCGCGTCGGCAGCGTCTCGGACGGTGGGAGCCATGTGGGTCTCGACCGTACCGGGAGCCGAGCACTAGACCGGTGCCATGTCCGACAACACCGTGTCCGCATCCGCCGTCGTCGACGCCCCGGCCGACGAGGTCTTCGCGTTCATCTGCCGACCGGCGAACCATCCCGAGATCAGCGGGGACCACTCCGTGAAGGGAGACCGCCACGGCCCCGAGCAGCTCGCCGCGGTGGGTGACAGCTTCGGCATGTCGATGAAGATGTTCGGGTTGCCGTACCGCATCACCAACAAGGTGGTGGAGTTCGAGGCCGGTCGGAAGATCGCCTGGTGTCATCCCGGCAAGCACCGCTGGCGTTGGGAGGTCGAGGCCCAGCCCGAGGGCGGGACCAAGGTCACCGAGACCTTCGACATGTCGACCTCGCCCCTCAAGCCGGCCCTGCGGCTGTTCGGCTATCCCGAGGGCCACCGCGAGAACGTGCAGCAGAGCGTCGCCAACGTGGCGGCGCACTTCGCCGGCTGATCCCACCCGTCCGGGCGGGCCGGTTCGGGCGGTCCGGCATCCCCGAGGCCGGTCGGATGGATCGGTACCGTTTCGGGCGGTATGTCCACCGCTGGGAACGAGGTGACGCGCCCCGGCGCCCGGCGCGGCGCCCAACTCGCCGCCGTCGTCGGGGTCGCTTCCGCCCTGGTGGCGCTCGGGGTGACGGGCGCGGGCCTGCTCCTCCCGGCGGCCCCGCCGGTGCCGTTGGCCCGGGTCATGGGGGCCGTGGTCGCCATCGGGGCGGGCGGTGCCCTCGTCCGGCTCGACGGTTGGGCCCGAGCCACCACGATGCTCGCCACCGTGGCGTTGAGCGGCCTCGGCGTGTGCGTGCTGACCCTCCCGGCATCGGTGGTCACCCCGCCGTGGGCCGCGGCGCCCGACCGAGACACCGGCGGTGGCGGCGCGCCGCGGGCCGAATCAGCCGAGGCCGGACGCGACGGCGTGATCCAGCCGAGCGCTCCGGGAGCGCCGTCCGGGCCCGGCGTGCTCGCCCTGCCACCGGGAGGCGATGTCGTGGTCGAGGCCGGCCGGATCATCCTCACCAGCCCGGCCGGAGGCCACATCGTCATCGGGACGACGGCCGTTGCCGGCGGGGGCTCGGTGATCGGTCCCCACGGCGCCACCGTCGTGGTCGTCGATGGGGTGGCGACCCGCGACGACGGCGGTTCCCTCGGCCCCGATGTGGCCCTGGGTGGGGTGACCATCGAACGGGACGACGGGTCGCGCGTCGCGGTCCAGCGCGGGGCCGTGCTCGAGGTGCCGGCGCCGCTCGAGGCCGACGCCCCCGACCCCGCCGATGGTCTCGACGCCATCCTCGCCGTCCTGCTCGGCTGCTTCGCCCTCCTCGCGTTCGCCCCGCCCGTCGTCCGGCTCAGCGACCGGGCTCGCATCGCCGTCATCGTCGATGACGAACCCATCGACGAGCCGCCGCCCCCGCCCACCACCATCGAGGCCGGGCTGGCCGGCGTGCTGCGATCGATGCTGGCCGACCCCGACCCCCGCACCTCCGTGATCGGCGCCTACGCCCGCCTGCTCACCGCGCTGGCCGAAGCGGGCTTCCCGCGCCGCGAGGAGGAGGGTCCGCACGAGCACCTGTGGCGATGCCTCGGACCCCTCGGGGTGCGTCGTCAACCCGTCCACCGGTTGGCCGAGCTGTTCGTCCGGGCCCGGTTCACGCCCCACCCGGTCACCGAAGACCACCGACAGGCCGCGATCAGCGCCCTCGCCGATGCCGTGGCCGACCTCCGGCTCGAGGCCAGCGATGGGCGAGAGGCCGTCGCGGGCCCCGGCGTCGCTCCGACCCGGGAACCCGCATCCGTCGGCCGTGGTGCGTCGACGTGAACCAACGCATCGTCACCGCTGCGCTCGCCGCCACCGTCCTCGCCGGTGCGGCCACGGTCCTCGTCCCGCAGCATCTGGCCAGCATCGCCCGGGTGGCCGCGGTCGCCGTGGTCGTGGTGGCCGGCGGGCTCGTGCTCGGCGCGGTCGGACCCCTGGTGGCCGCCGAGCCACCGTCCACCGCCCTCGACGCCGCGCCCACCGGCGCCGCGAGCCCGCTCGACCCGCACGGGCTGCGAGACGCCCGCCGCGACCTCGACCGACCCGCAGCCCCGGGTGCGCTGCCGCCGCCGGTGCGGGATCGACTCGTCACCGCGGCCGCGATGCGCCTGGCGAGAGCGGGCCTCGACCCCGCGCTGGTGCGGACGTCGGCCGTCCCCGTCGCCGGCCTCGGGTCCGGCACCTGGCGGGTGCTGACGACGCCGCCGGCGCCGGGTTCCGCCCGAGACCCGGTGGCGGCGGCGCGGGCGGTGCACCGAGTGCTCGACGAGCTCGCCACCATCGATCGACCCGCCGGAGCTGCCCATGGCCACCGTTGACGACCGCACCGAGTCGATCCCGCCGAGACGGTCACCGTCGGCCGCCGATCTCGCGGCCGCCGTCGCGGCCGAGGTCGAGCGCGCCGTGGTCGGCAAGCGCGACGTCGTCGATCTCGTCCTCGCCTCGATCCTGGCCGGTGGGCACGTCCTGTTGGAGGACGTCCCCGGCGTCGGCAAGACGCTGCTGGCCCGATCGCTCGCCACCGCGTGCGGACTCGAGTTCTCGCGGGTGCAGTTCACCCCCGACCTGCTGCCGTCGGACATCACCGGGAGCCTGGTGCTCGATCTGGCCACCCGGACCCCCGAGTTCCGGCCCGGTCCCGTCTTCACCGACGTGCTCCTCGCCGACGAGATCAACCGTGCTCCGGCCAAGACCCAGGCCGCGCTCCTCGAGGCCATGCAGGAGGGGCAGGTCACGGTCGACGGTCGCGCCCACCCGCTCGGGCAACCGTTCGCGGTGATCGCGACCCAGAACCCGGTCGAGGCCGAAGGCACCTACCCGCTGCCCGAGGCCCAACTCGACCGCTTCCTCGTGCGGGTCGGGCTGGGGTATCCGGCCCGCGACGACGAGCTGTCGATCCTGCGCGGCCGGCTCGGACGCGCCGCTCCCGAGGTCGAGCTGCGCGCGGTGGTCGACCCGCCGACGATGCTGGCGATGCAGCGAGCGGTCCACGACGTCCACGTCGACCCCACCTTGGTGTCGTACGCCCTCGACCTGGTGACCGCCACGCGGGCCGAACCCGACATCGCCGTCGGTGCCAGTCCCCGCGGCTCGTTGGCCCTCGTGACCCTGGCGCGAGCCTGGGCCCTGGTCCGCGGGCGCGACTACGTGGGGCCCGACGACATCCGGACGCTGGCGATCCCGACGATCAGCCACCGGGTCACCCTCGACGACGATGCCTGGGTCCGCGGCACGCTGGTCGACGACGTCGTCCGGCGGGTCATCGACCGGGTGCCGGCACCGAGTTGGTCGTGACGGCGGGGTGACGGTGCCGACATCCACCGCCGTGGTCAGCGCCGATCGTCGCCTGGGGCCCTACACGGTGCTGGCGGTGGCCGGCCTCGTCGCCGCGCTGCTCACCGGGCGGTCCGCCTTCGCCGCCGCGGCCGCGCCGGCCGGCGCGCTGGTGGTGATGGGCTTGGCCGATCGCCGTCGCCTCGAGGTGGAGGTCCTGGGGGTGGAGGCCCCGGTCCGGCTGCTCGAGGGCGACCCCTGGACGCTGCGAGTCCGGCTCGCCTGGACCGGGCCGGCCGAGCTGGACGTCCTGCACACCGGGATGCGAGGCAGCAGGGTCGTGGGTGACGGCGGTTGGTGCGTGGCGGCCACCGGCGGGGCAAGCGTCGAGCTGCGAGCTGTCGCCGAGCGCTGGGGTCGCCACGAGCTCGGTGGCCTCGAGGTCCGGGCCCGGCGCCCGGGCGGCATGCTGCGGTGGGACGTCCACCTCCCGCTGTCGGGCACGATCCGGGTCCTCCCGGCAGCGCGGAGACTCGACGAGCTGCTGTCGCCGGTTCGTCCTCGGACTGCAGCCGGTGGCCACGTCGCCGCCGCCCGGGGCCCGGGAACCGACTTCGCCGACCTCCGGCCCTACGCCCCCGGCGATCGACTCCGGGACATCTCCTGGACCGCCTCGGCCCGCAGCGAACAGCCGTGGGTCGTGGTCCACCACCCCGAACGCACGGGCACCCTCGTGGTCCTGCTCGACGGCTTCGTCGAGGTCGGGGTACCGCCGGGGTCCCTCGACCGCGCCGCGCGGATCGTGTGGGCGATCGCCCGTCACCACCTCAGCGTGGGTGACCGCGTCGGGCTGCTCTCCACGGGTGCCGCGCCGGTGTGGCTGCCGCCGGCGGCCGGCCGCCGGGCGCGCTGGCAGGTGCTCGACGCCCTCCTGGCGGTCGGTGCCACCGTCGCCGGATCGTCTCCTGCCCGACCCGATGCCCGCCGTCGGCGGTGGGAGGCGGCGGCAACCGTTCCCGCCGACGCCGTCGTGGTCGGTGTCTCGTCGTTGCAGTCGGACGCGTTCGTCGCGGGGGCGGTTCACCACCGCCGGCTCGGCCGGCCGACCGTGGTCGTCGGCATCGAGCTGGCCGACCTGCTGGCTCCCCCCACCGACGAGGTCGAGCGGGCCGCCCGGCGACTGTGGGCCGTCGAGACCGAGGCCCGGCGAGCGAAGCTGTCGGGGGCCGGCGTGCCGTCGATGCTGGTGGCCGACGACCCCGCATCCGTGCTCGGCTGGCTCGGGGTGCGTTGTCGTCGGCCGGCGGGACGGACACGAGAACCGAGCTCGCGACGGGTGGCGTGACCGTGTTGCGCACCCGTCTCGCCGGCGCCGCCATCGGGGTCGTGGTGGGCCTGGCGGCCGGCGGGCTCGTCGGTGGCTGGTGGTGGATGGCGGCCGCGGCCGTCGCGGCGGCGTCGATCGGTGGCGTGCTCGACCGCCAACTGGCCTTCGTCCAGGTCCTGGGTTCGCTGGCGCTCGTCGCGGGAGCGGTGGCGGCCGGCCACGACTGGTTCGTCGTCGTCCTCGCCGCCGGCACGGTGGCCTCGATCGAACTGGCCGCAACGGCTGATCGCGCCACCGTGGTCCGTCCCCGCGGCGTCGGTTTCGACCGGGTTGCCGTCGCGGTCGTCATCGCCGCCGTGGTGGCCACGGGGGTGCTCGTCGTCGGCGCAGCCTCCACCGGCGGCCCCACGGGCGGCGTGCTCGTCGCGGCCGCGGCCGCCCTCCTCGCCACCAGGGTCATCGCCCGCTGAGCGGTTGTGCTTCCTGGCGGCCGGGGCAGGACCTTGGTCCCTGGTGACGGGGGATCGGGGTGCGGGACGATGCCGGTATGAGCGAGATCACCCCAGCCGGTTCGTACGCCGTCGCCATGCTCACCGGCGATTCGGTGGTCCGGGTGCCGGCCGATGCGAGCTTGGCCGACGTGGCCCGGGCCCTCGCCGACGGTGAACTGGGCGCGGTCGTCGTGGGCGACGATGCCCGCCCGGCCGCCCTCGTCTCCGAACGAGACATCGTCCGAGCGGTCGCCGCCGGTCGAGACCCCGCCCAGGTCAAGGCACTCGACGTGGCCAGCACCGAGCTGGTGTGGTGCGACGTGGAGTCCAGCGTGGACGAGGTGGCGGGCAAGATGATGGACCGCTACATCCGCCACGTCCTGGTCGAGGAGGAGGACGGCACGCTGGTGGGCATCGTGTCGGCCCGCGACCTGCTCGGCGTCTACGCGGGCGACGCTGACATCGACGACTGAGGCCTCACCCGGCGCCGGTCGTCGGGTTCGGCGAAGACATCGGGCAGCTGCCTGATGTGCGATCCCCGTCGATGCTCTACAACCGAACCATGACCGAACCGACGCTGCGGGGTGACGGGTCGAGCTCCGGCTCGTCCGGCCCGAGGATCTGACCGTGCTGCACGCGCAGCTGAGCGATCTCGAGACCGCGGGCAGCTACTTCCCGTTGGGCCTGATCGGGGAACCCGCGTTCCGGGCCGAGTACGAGCGCACCGGGTTCTGGGGGCCCGATGAAGGCATGCTCCTGATCGCCGCGGAGGGCGCGGTGGTCGGCGAGATCGAGTTCTACCCGATCAGCCACTACCTGCACGGCTACGAGCTGTCGTACCGGATCTTCGGCGCCCAGCACGCCGGCAAGGGCCATGCCACCGAGGCGGTGACGCTGCTGTCGTGCCACCTGTTCGCCACCAAGCGGGTGGAGAGGCTGCAGCTCGACATCCATCCCGACAACGTGGCCTCGCAGCGCGTCGCCGCCAAGTGCGGGTTCACCCGGGAGGGGACCATGCGTCGCTGCTGGTTCCACCGCGGGGAGTACCACGATCTCGAGGTGTGGGCGCTGCTCCGCGACGGAACCGCCTAGGGCTCCGGTGCCAGCTCCACGTCGACCGACAGCTCGGCAGCCTCGGCCGTGCGCACCGACGAGACGTTGCCGGCGTCGAGGATGTCGGCCTGCACCCGGGCGAACGCGGCGAGGCGCTCGGGTGTGTCGTGGATCTCCGCCGAAGCGATCTCGGTCCGCATCGACACCTTGGCGTCGGACTTGGCCTTGCGGAGCAGCGAGAGGACCTCGGCCGCGACGGTGAGCGTGGTGGTGGCGGCCGCGTCGGCCCCGCCGGCCGCGGTCCGCAGCGGTGCGGCGTCCGGCCAGCTCGACCGGTGGATCGAACCCTCCCGCCACCACGACCACACCTCTTCGGTCACGTACGGCAGGAACGGCGCGAACAACTTCAGCAGCGTCTCGAGCGCCGTCCGGAGGGCCACCGTGGCCGAATCGGCCGCGGCGTCGCCGTGGGCGCCGTAGGCGCGTCCCTTGACCAGCTCGAGGTAGTCGTCGGTGAAGTTCCAGAAGAACGTCTCGGTCCGCTCGAGGGCCCGGGCGTAGTCGTAGTCGTCGAAGACCCGGGTGACCTCGTCGACCAGGTCGGCGAGCGACAGGAGCATCGCTCGGTCGAGCGGCTCGGTGACGGTGGCCCCCTCGCTCGGTTCGCCCAGACCGAGGGCGAACTTGGAGGCGTTGAGCACCTTGATGGCCAGGCGGCGGCCGATCTTCATCTGCCCCTCGTCGTTGGCGACGTCGCGGCCGGGCCCGCCGCCGCAGGCCCAGTGGCGGATGGCGTCGGAACCGAACCGCTCGAGCAGGGCGAACGGACCCTCGTCGGCGTTGTCCTTGGACTTGGAGAGCTTCTTGCGGTCGGGGTCGACCACGAAGCCGGAGATCGCCGCGTGCCGGAAAGGGAGCTCGTCGAACAGTTCGTGGATCTTGACCACGGTGGCGAACAGCCACGTGCGGATGATGTCGTGGGCCTGGGGACGCAGGTCCATCGGGTACACCCGCTCGAACAGGTCCGGGTCCTCCTCCCACTTCGACGCGATCAACGGCGACATCGACGAGGTGTTCCACGTGTCCATGACATCGGGATCGGCCGCGAACCCGCCGGGCTGGTTGCGCTGCGACTCCTGGTAGCCGGGTGGCGCCACCGTCGTGGGATCGACCGGGAGCATGTCGTCGGTGGCCGGGATGGGGGCCAGGTAGTCGACGTCGCCGTGCTCGTCGATCGGGTACCAGATCGGGAACGGCACGCCGAAGAAGCGCTGCCGGGTGATGTTCCAGTCGCCCTGCAGGCCGTTGGCCCAGTCCTCGAACCGGACCCGCATGTACTCAGGGTGGAACTGCAGACCCTTGGCCCGTTCGATGATCTCGGCCGCGGGTGGGTAGCGGATGAACCACTGGTTGGACGAGACGATCTCGAGCGGCTTCTTGCCGTTCTCCCAGAACTTGACCGGATGGGTGATGGGGCGTGGTTCGCCCTCCATCTTCCCCTTGGCCATGAGCAACTCGACGATGTTCTTCTGCGCGGTGAACACCGTCTTGCCGCCCAGCTCGGCGTAGTTGGCGTTGGCCTCGTCGGCGTCGACCGACTCCCAACTGCCGCCCGACCCTGGTGCGGTCCAGGTGATGTCACGCTCGAGCCGTCCGTCGTGCCGGACGACGTCGCGGATGGGCAGGTCGAGCTCCCGCCACCAGATCACGTCGGTGGTGTCACCGAACGTGCAGATCATGGCGATGCCGGTGCCCTTGTCGGGTTGGGCCAGCTCGTGGGCGCAGATCGGCACCTCGGCACCGAACAACGGCGTGATGGCGGTCTGCCCGAACAGGGGCTGGTACCGCTCGTCGTCGGGGTGGGCGACGAGGGCGACGCAGGCGGGGAGCAGCTCGGGACGGGTGGTGTCGATGGCCAGGTCGGAGCCGTCCGGGCCCCCTCCCTGAGGCAGCTCGAACAGCAGCTTGTGGTAGGCGCCGGGCACCTCGCGGTCCTCGAGCTCGGCCTGGGCCACCGCGGTCTTCATGTCGACGTCCCACAGGGTGGGCGCGCCGGATCGGTAGGCGGTGCCTTCGGCGAGCAGCCGCAGGAAGCCCTTCTGGGAGATGCGTGTCGCCCGGGGCCCGATGGTGGTGTAGGTCTCGCTCCAGTCGACCGAGAGTCCGACCGTGGCCCACAGCTCGTGGTACTCGTCCTCCATCTGCTTCACGACGGTCTCGCACAACTCGACGAAGTTGGGCCGGGAGATGTGGACCGGATCCTTGGGCAGCTTGCCCTTGGCGTCGGGCTGGGGCGGGGTGAAGTCGGGGTCGTAGGGGAGCGACGGATCGCACAGGGTGGCGGTGAGCATCTGCACCCGGCGCTCGACGTTGAGGCCGTTGTCGTCCCACCCCATGGGGTAGAAGACCTCCTTGCCCCGCATGCGCTGGTAGCGGGCCACCGTGTCGGTGTGCGTGTAGGACATCACGTGGCCGATGTGCAGCGAGCCCGACACGGTGGGCGGCGGCGTGTCGATCGAGTACACCTCGGGGCGGGTCTTGGTCCGGTCGAAGGTGTAGGTGCCACGTTCGGTCCAGATCGCCCGCCACTTGGCTTCGAGGCCGTCCAGTGTCGGCTTGTCGGGGATGCTGCTCACGGAGCGTGAGGGTACCGGCGGCTCCGAGCGGCCGAGAAAGGCGATGCCCGGGGCAACGATCGAGGGCCACGCCCCACGGAACGAGCGGGTCCGCCCCCAACAACAAAGCTTGACGCAGATCTTGACGTGGGCGTCTGACGGATTACCCTGAGGCGCAGCCGTCGGGCGGAGACCGATCGCACATCTGGAGTCTCCATGCCCGCATCCACCTCCGTCTCGCTCGAGGCCCCGTCGTCGACCTTCGCCGAGCCCGGTGATCTGTTCGCTTCTCCGGCGTTCATGGACCTGGGCTCGTGCCGGGGCGTCGATCCCGACATCTTCTTCCCTGACCGGGGCGAGTCGCTGTCGCCGGCCAAGGCCATCTGCGCCGAGTGCATCGTCCGGGACGAATGCCTCGAGTACGCCCTCGACAACCGGGAGCGCTTCGGCGTCTGGGGCGGCACGTCCGAACGCGAGCGCCGGCGCCTCCGTCGCTCCCGACGCGAGGCGACGAAGGTCGCATAGCCGGCCGTCGGGCGCCGACGAAGTCGTTCTGGCACAGCGCGTGCCGCGAGCGGGGAGCGTAGGATCGCCGCAGGAGGCGCAGCAGATGGGCGGCACGCCGATCGTCGACGGCAAGATCACGATCCCTCCGCAGTACCGGGGCGTGGTCGATCGGCCCGCGGCCCGGGCCCTGATGGACCGAGGCGAGCGCGTCGGCCTGACCGTCGTGGCGGCTGCGCCCGGCTACCTGAAGCGCCAGCTGGTGGCCTCCTGGGCTACCGACCCCCGCCGAACCGTGGCCTGGGTGTCGCTCGACGAAGCCGACGACCCGGCCCGCCTGCTCGCCCACGCCGCCGCGTCGATCCGGCGGGTCCGTCCCGACTTCGCCGCCGACCTCGACGTCGCGTCGCTCGTCGGCGGGGCCGGATGGGAGGCCCGAGCGGCCGACACGGTGTTCGAGGCGATCGGGCGCGAGACCACGCCGATCACGCTGGTCTTCGACAGCGTGCACAGCCTGGTCCATCCCGACTCCCGCCGCGGCCTCGGCATCCTCATCCGCTATCGGCCCCCGGCGCTGCGCATCGTGGCGCTCACCCGCGATGACGCCGTGCTCGATCTGTCCACCGCGGCGCTCTCCGGCTCGGTGGTCGAGATCCGGGAGGACGATCTGGCCTTCGACGTCGAGCAGACCTACCAGGCCGGGGTGGTGACCGGGCGTACCTGGACAGAGAAGGAAGCGGAGATCCTGCATCGGGACACCGGTGGTTGGCCGGCGGGGGTGTTCCTCACCCTGTCCCGCACCGGCGCGCCGGTCCTGCGCTTCGCCACCGATGTGGAACCGGTGCGGTCGTACCTGCAGCATCGAGTGCTCGAACCGCTCGAACCCGGGCTCCGGTCGTTCCTGCTCCGGGTGGCACCGCTGCGGGACGTGAGCGCCGAGCTGGCGGCGCACGTGACCGGCCGAGCCGATGCCGGTCACCTGCTCGACCGCCTGGTCGAGCTGCACCTGCTCGGCGACGGCCAGCACGGCCGAGCAGGCTGGCGCCGGTTCCCGTCCCACATCACGTCGTTCGCCGAGCACGAGCTGCGGTCGGCCGACGCCGGTGAGGCCCAGTCGGTCCATCGCGTGGCCGCGCGGTGGTGCTGGGAGCAGGAGCTGCTCGAGGAGTCCATGTTCATCGCGTCCAGCGGCGGGGAGACGGCCCTGATGGCCGAGATCCTGCTCGAGCACCACCACCGATGGTCGGCGGGCGGACGAGGCGAAGGCCGTACGCCGGTGGTGTTCGACGCTGCTGCAGGCGGATCCGCAGCTCGTCGAGGCGCAGTTGGCCTCGGCCTGGGCATCGTTGTTCCTGGGTGACGACCCCCTCGCGATGAGCACGGTGGCGCTGATCACCGCGCTCGACCTGCCCGGCGACCGGGGCACCTTCATCCGCGGTGAGCTGGCCATGATCCGTGCCCACGTCGCCCGCCGGCGCGGCGACATGTTGCAGTCGTTGCGCGACGCGCGGGAGGGGGCCGAGGCCGCCCGAGACCTGCCCGACGACTACGAGACCCCGTACCGGGGGGCGCTGCCCGTTGCGTTGCACCTCCACGTCGGCGTCGCCGCGGTGTGGGCCGGCGAGCTCGATGCGGCGGTCGAAGATCTCACCAGGGCCCAGCGTGAGACGAAGTGGTCCCAGCAGCGCCCTCCCCGCGATCCACGGGCATCTCGCCGTCGCGCTGTGGCTGCTCGGCGACCACGCCGCCCACGCCCACGCCGAGGTGGCGCTCACCCACGTCCGGGACGCAGCGACCCGGACCCGCCGACTTCACCGCGCTGTGCATGGGACTGATCCTCGGCGTGGGATCGGACGACCGCAGGCTCGAGCAGGCGCAGTCCCTCGCCGAGACGATCGACGAACCGATCGCGGGGGTGCTCGTGCGGGCGGCGGAGATCTACCACGTGGCCACCACCGACCGGGCCCGGGCGCTGGCCGCCATGAGGGAGATCCGCACCATCGTGAAGGAGTGCCCGTCGCCCGGTGCGCTGACCCTGGTCTGCAACGAGGCCGCCCAACTGATCGGCTCCGACCGGGACGCCACGCTCGGCGATCCGTTGACCGAAGGGGAGGAGCGGGTCCTTCGGATGCTGGCCGGCTCGTTGACCGAGCGGGAGATCGCCGCCGAGCTGCACCTGTCGCACAACACCGTCCGGACCTACCGCCGTCGGCTGTACAAGAAGCTGGGCGTCCGGTCGCGGTCCGAGGCCGCCCGCGCGCTCCGGGCGCGCACCTGAATCGATCCTGGACCGGGGACGAATTGTCTCCCGGGGTACCGGGGTGCCAGTACCCCGGGATCGGCCAAAGTGTTGGTCGTCCTGGAGCGGGCGCCCGGATTTCCCGACGTGACCCACTCCAATGCGGCGTCGGCTCCGTTCCCGCCACGGAGTCGTCGTTGTCGGGGCGTTGGTCCGTCACGATCTGGTCGAAGGTGTGCTCCCGCCAGCACGCTTCCTGGAGTTGACTGGCGGACCAGCGCCCCGGCCCCCTCGCCTCCGGGCCCGTCGCGATACCGGGGCCGGTGGGCGGGAACCGGTTCGGTACCCTCGGCGCCGTGCTGCACCTGTACGACACCGCCCGTGGCACCGTGGTGCCGTTCCAGCCCCGGGAGCCGGGCAAGGTGTCCGTCTACGCGTGCGGACCAACCGTCTACGGCCCGCCCCACCTCGGTCACGGGCGCAACCAGATCTCCTACGACCTGTTGCGGCGCTACCTCGCCTGGGCCGGCAACGAGGTGACGTTCGTCTCCAACATCACCGACATCGACGACAAGATCATCGAGCGGGCCAACCGCGAGCAGCGGCCGTGGCAGGAGATCACGGAGAAGTGCGAATCGGTCTGGTTCGCGGCCATGGACCGCCTCGGTGTCCTGCGCCCCGACCACACCCCCCACGCCACCGCGTACGTCGACGACATGGTCGGACTGGTGGGCCGGCTGATCGACCGCGACATCGCCTACGAGACGTCGGACGGCGTCTACCTCGACGTGTCCAAGGTCGACGGCTACGGCCTGCTGGCGCACGGATCGCTCGACGATCTCCGGGCCGGGGCGCGGGTGGAGGCCAACGACGAGAAGCGATCACCGCTCGACTTCGCGCTGTGGAAGAAGGCGAAGGTGGGTGAGCCGGCGTGGCCCGCGCCCTTCGGCGACGGCCGCCCCGGTTGGCACACCGAGTGCGTGGTCATGAGCCTCGACCTGCTCGGCGAGGGCTTCGACATCCACGCCGGCGGCACCGATCTGCAGTTCCCCCACCACGAGAACGAGCGCGCCCAGGCGGTGGCCGAGGGCAAGGACTTCGCCCACTGGTGGTTCCACCACGGCATGGTCGAGATCGACGGCGAGAAGATGTCGAAGTCGCTGGGCAACGTGCGCAACCTCCTCGACCTGATGGACATGTTCGATCCGCGGGCGTTCCGCCTGCTGGTCCTGCGGGCCCACTACCGCTCGCCGATCGACATCGCCGAGGACGAGATGCGGGCGGTCGAGCGCTCGGTGGCCCGCCTCGACGAGTTCGCCCGGAAGTTCGCGCCCCAGATCGTGGGGGTCGAGCCCGATCCGGCGATCCTCGACCGGTTCCGGGCCGCGATGGACGACGACCTCAACACCCCGGCGGCGGTGGCGACGATGTTCGACGCGGTGAAGGCCGCCAACAAGGCCGATGGTGATGTCGCGGTCGCGGCCGCCGCCCTGGAGATCGCCGGCGTGCTCGGTCTCGTCCTCAGTTCGGACAGCGGCGACGTGTCACCCGAGGCCCTCGAGCGGGCCGCGGCCCGCGATGCGGCCCGAGCGGCCAAGGACTGGGAGTCAGCCGACCGGATCCGGTCCGAGCTCGAGGCCGACGGCTACGTCGTCGAGGACACGCCGGACGGAACCTCCATCCGGCGCCGCTGACGCGGCGGGTGAGCAACTCCAGTAGTGAGCCGGCGGACGAAGTCCGCCGGCGCAGCGGCTCAGAGTCCGAGGGTGCCGGTCACCTCGGTGACGGTGTCGTCGATGGGGGCGACCACCGGGGCCAGCGGCTCGAGCGGTCCGCTCACCGAGGCGGTGGATCCGTCGTCGGGGGTCGGCTCGGAACCGGCGCTGACCGGGCCCACCGTCACGCCGGGGTCCGACCCGACATCGACGGCGATCGGCGTGTCGGCCACCGTCGTGCCCACCGACACCGGTGCGTCGGGCGAGGTGGCCGCCACCGGGTCGTTCCCGCTGTCGGCGGGGGTGGTGGTGCTGGTGGTGGGGCTGCTCGGGCTCGACGACGGCGTGTCGGCCCGGGGATCGGCCGGCTGTTGCAGATCGGTGGTGGCCGTCGTGGCGCCGGTGGCGGTGCTGGTGCCGACCACGCCGTTGCCGCTCCGGGGCAGGCCAGACGAGGTGTGGCGAGCGACGCCCGAGGGCGTGCCGCTGGTTGCGGCTGCCGGCAGATCGACCGGTGCGGTGACCGGAGCCGGTGGTTCCACGGTCTCGTTCGCCGCGGGGGAGACGGGCATGGCGCTCTCGGCGTCGGAGCTGCGGTGCGAGGGGTTGAACATGGTGGCGCCCAGCACGCCGACCGCCGCCGCGAAGGCGCTGACGCCGGCGAGGACCTTCTCGGCGGTGGACGAGAGCCCGGTGCCCGAGTGCTCGGCGGTCACGACCGCGGCGGCCCACGCGGCGCGGGTCTCGTCGGCGAGCTCGGCCGGGAGGGGCAGGGCGAGGAGCCGGAGCTGCGACCCGAGGATGTACAGGTACGAGCGGCGGCGGCGGCAGGCGTCGCAGAGGTCGATGTGGCGCTCGAGCTTCTCGGCGTCGGACGGGGGCAGGGTGCCGGCGACGTAGGAACCGAGACGGGCGACGGCCCGCTGGCAGTTGCGACTGCCGGTGGCTGGCGACATCGGCGCGCAGGTACTGCTCGATGAGCCCGGCGTGGGCGCGGGTGGCGAGCAGTGCGGTGGCCCGGGAGGCGAGACCGACGATGGGGGCGATCCGGGACGGCCGCATGTCCTCGACGTCAGTGAGCCACAGGACCGAGCGCCACCGCTCGGGGAGCGGGGCGAACGCGGCCGCGACCGCGGCGGCGTCCCCGTCGGCGTAGGCGAATCGGGTGTCGGCGTCGCGGTGTCGTCGGCGTCCCGCTGGCGGTCGAGGACGACGTGGCGGACCGTCGTCAACAACAAGGAGTGCACCGAGGTGTCGACCGGGCACCGGCCGGCGCGGATGGTGGTGAACGTGCGGGCGAATGCCTCGGTCACCGCGGCGCCGGCGGCCTGCGGGGTCGCCGGTGAGCCCCAGGCCGAAGCGCCAGGCGCTGGGTGCGTGCCGTTCGTACAGGGTGGTGAAGGCGTGCTCGTCGCCGTCTTCCGCGGCCGTGACCAACGCGTGGTCGCTGGGGAGTTCGTAGTCGTTCGCCATGGTGCGCCGCCCCTTCTGCATCGTCTTCTGCGCTCGTCTTCGGCGTGTCTCCGGTTGTTCGTCGCCGGGCCGTCGAACCCCTTCTCCCCGTGGGCAGGGAACGACGGTGTTTGAGCCGAATGGTTACCCCTCGGTAACTTGTATCGGCATTCGAATCGTCCGTCCGCACATCGGAGGAGCCCCCATGGGTGAGTTCTCACTCGAGTTGAACGAAGACCAGATCCAGCTGCGCGACTGGATCCACGAGTTCGCCAAGGACGTGGTCCGTCCCGCGGGCCAGGAGTGGGACGACCGGGAGGAGTTCCCGTGGCCGATCGTGCAGGAGGCGGCCAAGATCGGGCTGTACGGGTTCGACTTCTTCGCCAACATGTCGATGGCCGATCCCACCGGGCTGACCATGCCCATCGCGCTCGAGGAGCTGTTCTGGGGTGACGCCGGCATCGCCCTGTCGATCTTCGGCTCCGGCCTCGCCGCCGCGGGCATCGCGGGCAACGGCACGCCCGAGCAGGTCATGGAGTGGGTCCCGCAGTGCTTCGGTGACGCCGACGACGTGAAGATCGCCGCGTACTGCGTGTCCGAGCCCGACGCCGGTTCCGACGTGTCGTCGCTGCGCACCCGGGCGGAATACGACGAGGCCACCGACGAGTGGATCCTCAACGGCACCAAGGCGTGGGCCACCAACGGCGGCATCGCCAACCTGCACGTGGTCACCGCCACCGTGGATCCGAAGCTCGGGTCACGCGGCCAGGCCAGCTTCGTGGTCCCCGAGGGCACTGCCGGCATCGCCCAGGGCCAGAAGTACAAGAAGCACGGCATCAAGGCCTCGCACACCGCCGAGGTCGTCCTCACCGATTGCCGCATCCCGGGACGCATGCTCCTCGGAGGCAAGGAGAAGCTCGACGCCAAGCTGGCCAAGGCGCGTGAGGGCGCCAAGACGGGCGAGAAGCAGCCGGCCATGGCCACCTTCGAGGCCACCCGCCCCGCGGTCGCCTCGATGGCCGTCGGCATCGCCCGCGCCGCCTACGAGATCGCCCTCGAATACGCCCACGACCGCCAGGCCTTCGGCGTCCCGATCTTCGAGAACCAGGCCATCGCCTTCATGCTGGCCGACATGAAGACCGAGATCGACGCCTCCCGGCTCCTCGTCTGGCGCGCCGCCTGGCTGTCCCGCAACGGCGGTGGCTACAAGTACGCCGAAGGCTCGATGTCCAAGCTCAAGGCCGGCCGCACCGCGACCTGGGTCACCGAGCGCGCCATCCAGATCCTCGGTGGCTACGGCTACACCCGTGAGTACGACGTCGAGCGCTTCCACCGCGACGCCAAGATCATGGACATCTTCGAGGGCACCGAGCAGATCCAGCAGGGCATCGTCGCCCGGGCCATCTCCGAGGGCCGCATCGACCC
>CAVSXR010000040.1:0-55849 GCA_963731885.1 uncultured Acidimicrobiaceae bacterium
GGACGGAGTCCGCTGGCGTAGCGGCTCAGTTGGCGCGGGCGCGGACGTCCTCGGCGCCGAGGCGCCGCGCATCGGCGGTGCGGTCGTAGCGCGCGGCCTGGCTGTCGCGCTCGGCGTCGACCCGGGCCAGGTAGTTGGCCACCTCCCGTGACGCCGTCGCCTCGTCCCAGCCGAGCACCGCGCCCATGATCGCGGCGGCCACCGGCGCGGCTGCCACCCCCCGATCGGCGGTCTCGATGGAGACCCGGGTCCGGCGGGTGAGCACGTCGTTGAGGTGGAGGGCGCCCTCGTGCGACGCCGCATACCGGACCTCGACCCCGAGGTAGTCGCCGGTCCCGGGGAGCGGTTCCGCCAGGGCGGGCTGACCATCGAGCAGTTCGAGCAGAGCGGGCGTCTCCGCGCCGTAGCGTCCGATGAGATGCTCGATCTGTTGCGGGCGCAGACCGGAGGTCGCCGCCAGCTGGTCGCGCCGATTGCGCACCGCTTCCCAGCCGACCGCGCCGACGAGGGGGATCTGGTCGGTGCAGCACGGGGGACGTGGGCCGCCGAGGGCGGCCACGACGGCGTCGACCGCATCGGCCGCCATCACCCGGTAGGTGGTGTACTTCCCGCCGGCCACCGTGATCAGGCCGGGGGCGACGGTGGAAACGGCGTGCTCGCGACTGAGCTTGGACGTGGAATCCGACTCGCCGTAGAGCAGCGGCCGGAGCCCGGCGTAGACGCCGATGATGTCGTCGTGGGTCAGCGCCGGTTCGAGGTGCTGGTTGGCCTGGTCGAGGAGGTAGTCGAGGTCGGCGGCGCTGGCCGCGGGGTGGGCGAGATCGAGGTTCCAGTCGGTGTCGGTGGTTCCCACCAGCCAGAACGAGCCCCACGGGATGACGAAGAGCACCGACGTCGCCGTCCGGCAGATCAGGCCCGAGTCGCTGCGGATGCGGTCCCGGGGGACGACGAGGTGCACGCCCTTCGAGGCCCGGACCCGCAGCGAGGCGCCGCCCACCATGTCCTGGATGTGATCGGTCCACACCCCCGTGGCGTTGACCACCTGGCGGGCCGCGATGGTGAACTCCTCGTCGGTTTCGATGTCGAGCACGTCGACGCCGTCGACCGGGCCGGTGTGGCCGTCGGCGCGGCGCACGCCGACCACCTGGACCGACGACGCCACCGCGGCGCCGTAGTGCTTGGCCGTGCGGACGACGCTCATGGTGTGGCGGGCATCGTCGACCTGGGCGTCCCAGTACACGATCCCGCCGACGTAGGAGTCGTCACGCAGCGACGGCACCATCGTGCGGATCGACCGCTTTGCCAGGTGCCGGTGGCGGGGGAGCGGACTCGACCCCACCGCGGCGAGGACGTCGTACAGCGCGACGCCCGCACCGACGTAGGCCCGTTCCCACACGCGGTGGGTGAGCGGGTAGAGGAACGAGACCGGCCGGGTGAGGTGCGGGCACAGCCGGCGCAGCATGAGGTTGCGCTCGTGGAGCGCCTCGGTGACGAGGCCGAACTCCATCTGTTCGAGGTAGCGCAGGCCGCCGTGGAACAGCTTCGACGAGCGGCTCGAGGTCCCGGAGGCGAAGTCGCGCTGTTCGACCAGCGCCACCGACAGTCCACGGGTCGCGGCATCGAGGGCGACACCCGCACCGGTGACGCCGCCGCCGATCACCACGACGTCGAACGTCTCGGACCGCATCCGGTCGAATCGCCGCCGCGCTGGCGCGGGTCGAGGCGGTCCATGGCGCCATCCTCGTCCACCGCATTCGACCGCCGGCACCAGGACCCTAGGGTGGGGCCGATGACGGTGACGCCGATCCACGGGAGCGACCCGGACCAGCCACCGCGGGGAGCGTCCACGCCCGCCGTCGGCCTTCCGACCCCCGAGGAGATCGTCCAGTGGTGGCTCCGGGTCCTCGGCGAGGTCGGCCGGGCTCCGTTCACCGTCTACCGATTGCGCAAGCTGTCCGAGGCGCTCGTCCGGTTGCCGGCGCAGATCGAGGCGCTCATCGCCGCCCTCGAACGCACCACCGACACGCTCGAGGTCTCGCTGTCGAGCATGGACCAGCGACTCGAGGACCTGCAGGCCACCTTCTCCGGGGTCGATGCCGGGATCGGCAACCTCGAGGCCACGGTCGGCGAGCTGACCGGCAACATCACCAGCCTGATCGGCGCCAGTCGGTCGCTCTCAGTGGCGCGACGGCCGTCCAGAACGGAGTGGGTGGGGTCAGTTGGCGCGGGCGCGGACGTCCTCGGCGCCGAGGCGCCGCGCGTCGGCGGTGCGGTCGTCGCGCGCGGCCTGGCTGTCGCGCTCGGCGTCGACCCGGGCCAGGTAGTTGGCCACCTCCCGTGACGCCGTCGCCTCGTCCCAGCCGAGCACCGCGCCCATGATCGCGGCGGCCACCGGCGCGGCTGCCACCCCCCGATCAGCGGTCTCGATGGAGATCCGGGTCCGGCGGGTGAGCACGTCGTTGAGGTGGAGGGCGCCCTCGTGCGACGCCGCGTACCGGACCTCGACCCCGAGGTAGTCGCCGGTCCCGGGGAGCGGTTCCGCCAGGGCGGGCTGACCGTCGAGCAGCTCGAGCAGCGCGGGCGTCTCCGCGCCGTAGCGTCCGATGAGATGCTCGATCTGTTGCGGGCGCAGACCGGAGGTCGCCGCCAGCTGGTCGCGCCGGTTGCGCACCGCTTCCCAGCCGATCGCGCCGACGAGGGGGATCTGGTCGGTGCAGCACGGGGGACGTGGGCCGCCGAGGGCGGCCACGACGGCGTCGACCGCGTCGGCCGCCATCACCCGGTAGGTGGTGTACTTCCCGCCGGCCACCGTGATCAGGCCGGGGGCGACGGTGGAAACGGCGTGCTCGCGACTGAGCTTGGACGTGGAGTCCGACTCGCCGTGGAGCAGGGGCCGGAGCCCGGCGTAGACGCCGATGATGTCGTCGTGGGTCAGCGCCGGTTCGAGGTGCTGGTTGGCCTGGTCGAGGAGGTAGTCGAGGTCGGCGGCGCTGGCCGCGGGGTGGGCGAGGTCGAGGTTCCAGTCGGTGTCGGTGGTGCCCACCAGCCAGAACGAGCCCCACGGGATGACGAAGAGCACCGACGTCGCCGTCCGGCAGATCAGGCCCGAGTCGCTGCGGATGCGGTCCCGGGGGACGACGAGGTGCACGCCCTTCGAGGCCCGGACCCGCAGCGAGGCGCCGCCCACCATGTCCTGGATGTGATCGGTCCACACCCCCGTGGCGTTGACCACCTGGCGGGCCGCGATGGTGAACTCCTCGTCGGTTTCGATGTCGAGCACCTCGACGCCGTCGACCGGGCCGGTGTCGCCGTCGGCGCGGCGCACGCCGACCACCTGGACCGACGACGCCACCGCGGCGCCGTAGTGCTTGGCCGTGCGGACGACGCTCATGGTGTGGCGGGCGTCGTCGACCTGGGCGTCCCAGTACACGATCCCGCCGACGTAGGAGTCGTCACGCAGCGACGGCACCATCGTGCGGATCGACCGCTTCGCCAGGTGACGGTGGCGGGGGAGCGGACTCGACCCCACCGCGGCGAGGACGTCGTACAGCGCGATGCCCGCACCGACGTAGGCCCGTTCCCACACGCGGTGGGTGAGCGGGTACAGGAACGAGACCGGCCGGGTGAGGTGCGGGCACAGCCGGCGCAGCATGAGGTTGCGCTCGTGGAGCGCCTCGGTGACGAGGCCGAACTCCATCTGCTCGAGGTAGCGCAGGCCACCGTGGAACAGCTTCGACGAGCGGCTCGACGTTCCCGAGGCGAAGTCGCGCTGTTCGACCAGCGCCACCGACAGCCCACGGGTCGCGGCATCGAGGGCGACACCCGCACCGGTCACGCCGCCACCGATCACCACGACGTCGAACGTCTCGGACCGCATCCGGTCGAGATCGCTGCTGCGCTGGCGCGGGTCGAGGCGGTCCATGGCGCCATTCTCGTCCACCACATCTCGACCGCCGGCACCAGGACCCTAGGGTGGGGCCGATGACGGTGACGCCGATCCACGGGAGCGACCCGGACCAGCCACCGCGGGGAGCGTCCACGCCCGCCGTCGGCCTGCCCACCCCGGAGGAGATCGTCCAGTGGTGGCTCCGGGTCCTCGGCGAGGTCGGCCGGGCGCCGTTCACCGTCTACCGGTTGCGCAAGCTGTCCCAGGCGCTCGTCCGGTTGCCGGCGCAGATCGAGGCGCTCATCGCCGCCCTCGAACGCACCACCGACACGCTCGAGGTCTCGCTGTCGAGCATGGACCAGCGTCTCGAGGACCTGCAGGCCACCTTCGCCGGGGTCGATGCCCGGATCGGCAACCTCGAGGCCACGGTCGGCGAGCTCACCGGCAACATCACCAACCTGATCGGCGCCATCCCCGGCGCCCGCCGGACCCTCCGCAGCACCGAGCGCTGACCGGTTCCGGAACGTGCCGTCGATCCGCGCGTGACGCGGCCCAGAACGGTGGGGACCGGACTCAGGCCGGCTCGACGACGTCGAGGCGACGTGGCCGCCCCGGGCGGGCGGGGTCGAGTTCGACCCGGAACGCCGCCGACAGCGCCTCGGCCAGGTCGTCGGGGCGGCGCGGATCGGCCGCGGAGCAGACCAGGTGCCGGGCGACGAGCCCGCGGGTGTGTTTGGCCATGTGGCTCACCGCCGTGCGCCGTCCGGCCTGGTCGCGGACGACGTGCACTGCCACGGTGCGTTCGGCCAGATCGCCCGACGGACGCCACGCCGCCGCGTAGGTGGAGGAGCGCAGGTCGACCACCAGCCCTCGCCCGCTGGCACCGGGCAGCACCTCGGCCAGCGGACGCCGCCACGCCGCGGCCAGCCGGCCGACGCCCGGGAGGTCGACGTCCATCGACAGCCGATGGGCCGGGATCCGATCGGTCAGCCGCAGCGCCCCGAACAGCGCGCTGAAGACCACGATGCGCCGGTTGGCCCGGCGACGCGACGACGGGTCCAGCGAGCCGACGTCGAGCGCGTCGTAGAGGACGCCCGTGTACAGCTCCGAAACCGGCCGGGTCGGCGCCAGTCGCACCCCGACGTTGGCCTTCACCTGCTCGGTCGCACCCGGCGGGGCGCGGAGCACCTCGAGGGCATCGGGCCGGGCACTGACCTCGACCAGGGCGTCGAGCACGCGGGCCCGCACCGGCGTGAGCGACGGGAAGGCGAGGCGGCCCAGGTCGAGGGGTCGCCCCCGAGAACCGGGCGACTTCCCCTCCGACGGTGGCAGCAGGATCAGCACCGGACGATTGTGGGCCAGCTCGTCGGCCGGCGGAGAAACCCGATCAGAAGACCGCGATGGGGTTGACCGGCGAGGCGGTGCCGCCGTTGATGATCAGCGGGGCGACCGTGAGCAGGAACTCGTTGCGCTCTTCGCGCTCGCAGGCGTCGGCGAGGGCGTCGAGGTCGAGGTTGTCGAGCAGCGTGAGGCCCATGGCGACGATGCCGACGGTGTGCACCGGCAGCCGGACACCGTCGATGTGGCTCGGGTGGCAGTCGGACACGCCGTCGCTGCCGAGCACCGCCACCTCGCGGTCGTACAGCCACGGCAGGCACGAGGCGTGGAGCCCGGCGAGGCGCTGACGGGGATCCCATCCGCCGTGGGCGCGATGCCACACCCACCGCCCGGTGCGGACGAGGAGGATGTCGCCCCCGCCGACCGAGACCCCGGTGGCGTCCTCCGCCGCCTCGAGGTCGTCCACCGTGATCGGCGTGCCCGGTTCGAGCGCCTCGACCCCGCGGACGGGAGGGATGTCGAGCAGCACACCCCGACCGACGATGCCGTCGCGCAGGTGATGCACGCCGAGCTGCTCCGCCCCGTGCGCCGTCACCACCTGCGAGTCGTGACCGTTGTAGAGCGTGCCGTCCCAGAAGATGTGGCACAGGGCGTCGAGGTGGCTGGTGGCGTAGCCGTGCGGTGCCACGCCGAACCAGTCGGCGCCCCCGCCCTCGGTGTGGGTGCCGAGCATGTGATGCGTGGCCGGCGTCGGGTTCTCGGGGCCGGGGACGGTCGGCAACGGCCGCGAGCACGAGACGGTGCGCCCGGAGCGGACCCCGAGCGCCGCCTGGACCCGGTGCTGGGGTCGGATGTGGTTCAGCGTGCCGAGCTGGTCCTCGGGTCCCCACCGCCCCCAGTTCGACAGCTTGTCCCGCAACCGGTCGACCTCGTCCGCGGTCATCGATGCCTGCCCAGTGCCCGTTGCTCCCATGTCGCGATCGTGCCAGGTCGAAGCCGCGCCCGCTCGCCGATCGGTCGCCGGCTCAGCGCGAGTGCCCGTGGACGTGCTGGCGGGTCCAGGTGTGCATGGCGATCCCCGATGCCACGCCGGCGTTGATCGACCGGGTCGACCCCGTCATCGCGATCGAGCACACCTGCTCGGCGATCTGGCGCGCGTCCGATGACAGGCCAGGCCCCTCCTGGCCGAAGAGCAGCACGCAGCGGTGGGGGAGGACGGTCGACTCGAGCGGGACGCAGCCGGGGACGTTGTCGATGCCGATGATCGGCAGGTCCTCCGCGGCGGCCCACCGGCCGAGGTCGGCGACGTCGTCGTGGTGGTGCAGGTGCTGGTAGCGGTCGGTCACCATGGCGCCCCGCCGGTTCCACCGGCGGCGGCCGACGATGTGCACGGCGGCGGCGCCGAAGGCGTTGGCGTTGCGGACGACGGCACCGATGTTTCGATCGTGCTGCCAGTTCTCGATCGCGACGTGGAACGGGTGACGCCGGGTGTCGAGGTCGGCGACGATGGCCTCCACCGTCCAGTACCGGTAGCGGTCGACGACGTTGCGGCGGTCGCCGCCGGCGAGCAGCTCGGGATCGAGGCGGTCGTCGTCGGGCCAGGGCGGAGGGTGGGGGCCGACGCCGATGTCGGTCCCCGTGGCTTCCGGCTCGTTCACGGTGCGGTCACGTGTGGTCGGAGCGGATGCCCCGCAACCCCCGCCAGGCCAGGTCGGCGACGCGGACGGCCACGTCGGCGGGATCGAGGTCGAGCGAGTCGTTGATCCAGTGCCGGCTCGTCCCCTCGGCCAGTCCGACGATTCCGTGGGCGAAGAGGAGTCGATCGTGCTCGGCGAGGCCCTCGACCGTGATCAGCTCTGCGATCACCGCGGCCATCGACCGCTCGACCCGGGCGGCTTCCTCGGCGAACTCGGCGTCGCGGCGGGTGCCTCCCCCGAAGATGAGGCGGTAGGCGGGCGGGTGTTCGGCGACGAAGGTGAAGTAGGCGCGCAGGCCGTCCTCCACCTGCTCGCGGGGTCCGGCGGCCCGCTGGGTGGCCTCGGCGATCGCGTCCATGAGCTGGGTGCCGACCGCGTGCAGCAGCTCGAGGTACAGGGCGCGCTTCGACGGGAAGTGCTGGTAGAGCACCGGCTTGGTGACGCCCGCGGCGTCGGCGACGTCGTTCATCGAGGTGAGGTGGAAGCCACGGCCCGCGAACACCTCGATGGCCACGTCCAGCAGCTGTTCCTTCCGGCGGGGAGCCGGGAGCCGGTTCGACATCGCCTCGATTCGTATCACCGGTGGCGTTCGGACCCAAACACCGTCGGTTCGCGGGGCACTCGGGTCGTGCCGAATTGCGGTGAAAATCTTCGATATCGACGGCAGGATCGGTCGTCGACCACGGCGAACATCTCGAGCGTGCCCAGCCGGAACAGCGCTCCCTCGTCGGTGACCCGACGTCCTGCCCAGCCCATCCGGCCGCTGCCAGCCCGGCAGCTGTCTGCCGACCTGCTGGCCGTCAAAGCCCGCCGCCGCCGGTTCAAGCGGATGCTCCCGCCGCGTACCGGCGAGCGGGGCTGGTAGCAACCCTCCCAGGAGCTGCGACGGCCGGGTCGGCGACGACCCGTCAGGACCCGTCGGACGGCTGATCGAGGGTGGGCCGGCCGTGCTCGCGGTCGTCCCGCTCGGCGGCGCGCACCGCGTAGCCGAACACGATCGACGGCGCCAGCACGATGGAACCGGTGGCGATGGCGGCGACGATGACGGCCGACACGGCGCCGAATCCGGCGACGAGGCCGACGAGGAACGCCACGATGGCGAGTCCGAACAGTCCGTAGCCGGTGCGCTGGCCGATTGCCACCAGACGGGCGATCCGCCGACGACGTTCGAGCACCGGATCGAGGTTCACGGTCGGTGATCGTCGCGCACCGAGTGCACCCGGGGAGCATCGCGATTTCTGCGATGTACCGACAGGAGGTGGTGACCCGCGTCACGAACAATGCCGTTACCGAGAGTTCTGAGGCGTGGGTTCTCCTGCATTCCAGGGGTCGGAGCCCTCGTCAGACACCGCCGAGATCATCGACAGGGGTTTTCACTGTGCGCTCGAGATTGTTCGCTTTCCGCCGGACCGCCGTCATCGGTGTGGTGTGGGTCGCCTCCATGGGCGTCCTGGTCGCCGTTTCACCGGCGGCATCAGGACAGACCGCGGTGGACCCCGGCACCGGCAACGCCTATGCCCAGGGCTACAAGATCGACCCCCGTTCGGGGCAGCTGAGCTTCGGCATCACCTACGGCATGGCGCTCGCCGGCCACCAGAACACGGTGGCCATCGGCGAGTCCCGGTCGGTGGACCTCGGCGTGATCGGCACCACCCTCGCCGGCGAGGGCTGCGACGGCGGCGACCCGACGCTCTCGAAGGACAAGCAGCCCCAGCCGGTGGTGGTGCGCTCCACCGACGACACCAAGAGCCGCACCGAGACGGAGTACGCCGTCGAGAAGCACGCCGAAGCCACCAACCATCCCTACGCCGAGTCCATCGCCACCACCACCGCGGTGGGCGATCCGGCTGCCGTCCAGCTCGGCAGCACCCGGAGCCGCAGCCTGTCCGGCGTCGTCGACGGCGAGCGGGTGGCCAGCGCCGTCACCGATGTGAGCAACATCTCCTTCGCCGCCGGGGCGGTCGTCATCAAGGGCCTGCACTGGGAGGCGACCTACCAGTCCGCTCCCGACGAGGCGATCAACGGCTCGTTCACGATCGAGGGCGTCCAGTCCGCCGGCAAGGACCTGCCCATCAAGGACGCCGCCGACGGCCTCACCCAGGCCAACGCCGCCCTCGCGCCGCTGGGCATCTCCCTCGATCCACCGCAGGTCCGCAACGAGTCCGGCATCGTGTTCGTCGACCCGCTCAAGATCGGCATCGTGCCGAGCAAGACCCGTGACGGCATCTCCAGCCCGCTGCTCAGCGCGGCCTCGCCGGTGCGCGAGAAGCTGGTCGACGCCCTCATCAAGGCGGATTGCGGCAACGCCTCCTACATCACCGTCGCCGACATCGCCCTCGGATCGGTCACCGGCGCCGGGTCGCTCAGCATCGAGCTCGGTGGCGTGACGGCAACCTCCGACGAGCTGGGCGAGACCTCGTTCCTCGGGGCCCTCTCCGACTTCACCCCCAGCCTGCCGCCCATCTCGGATCCGTCGGGCGGAGGCAGCTCGCTCCCCGACATCACCAGCTCCAGTGGGAGCAGCCTCGGCGGGGCCACCCTCGCCGGCGCGCCCACTGCCGACACGAGCCAGACCGTCGACACCACCCCGGCGTCCTCCGGCGGCAACGAGACCGCCCTCGGTGACGTCACTCCCGTTTCCGGCTCCCGGGGAGGACCCCTGCTCGGGGTCGGCCTCGGCGGGCTCCTCCTACTCACCGCACTCGCCGAGGGCGACCGTCGCAAGATGCGGCAGGCCCAACGCTCCGTACCCATGGAGGTGATGGCCTGATGGCCGCATCGAACCCCACGAACAAGCCTGTGCCACCGCAGGGTTCGTTCTCGGTCAACAGCCGGCTGCTCCGGGGCTACGGCCCGCTGGCCGTGCTGGCGGTGCTCCTCATGCTGATGGCCGCGCTGATCCCGACCCGCGCCCCCGAGATGCAGAACGTGTCCTCCGACGGTGGGGGATCCCAGTCCGGCAGCGCCGCCGGCCAGGGCTTCCTCAGCGGCTCCGACGGCTCCTCGACCCCGACCGCCGCGTCGGGCGACAGCTCGACGGTCACCACGGCGGCCGATGGGGGCAGCGGTGGCGGCGACGCCGCGGCTGCCGGCGGTGGCGGCGGCGGTGTCGCGGCCAACGGCGCCGGCAACGGCGTGGCCCCGGTCGCCGGCGTGCAGGCGTGCCCCGACCGCAAGGAGCAGGTCCCGGGCGACCCGTACTCGCCGCCGTGCGTGGCCTGGGGCGGCGGAAACAACGGAGGCGCCACCGCCAAGGGCGTCACCGGCGACACCATCCTCGTGTCCTACCGGGTGCTCAACGAGAAGGGCTTCCAGCAGACGCTGGCCGAGCTCGCCGGCGCCAGCCTCTCCGACACCCCCCAGACGATCCAGAACACCATCTCGGCCTTCGCCGACTACTTCAACCAGCGGTTCCAGTTCTACGGCCGCAAGATGAAGATCGCCTTCTACAACGGTCAGGGCTCCAACACCAACGAGCTGCTCGGCAAGGGCCGGGACAAGGCCGAGGCCGACGCCGTGAAGGTGGCCGAGGAGATCGGGTCGTTCGCCGATCTGTCCGGCACCTCCGAGCCCTACGCCGACGCCCTCGCTGACCGGCACGTGATCGCCTTCGGCACCCCGTACCTGTCCCGGCAGTGGCACGAGGAGCGGGCGCCCTACGCCTGGTCGCTCGCCACCGACGGGACCCTGGTCTCCGAGCTCGCCGCCGAGTACTCCAACAAGCGGCTGTACGGCAAGCCGGCCGTCTATGCCGGCGGCGCTCTCAAGGGCAAGCCCCGCAAGTTCGCCACCATCGCACCGGAGAACTCCTGGTACCAGGAGTCGGTCAACAACGCCCGCCGCATCCAGCAGGAGGCGGGCAACGATCCGGGCCTCAACGTGAAGTACCAGCTCGACCTGTCCACCATGTCGAGCCAGGCCAACAACATCATCCCCAAGCTCAAGAACGAGGGCGTCACCACCGTGGTCTGCGGCTGTGACCCCGTGCTGCCGGTCTTCCTGTCCGGCGTGGCCAACCGCGAGCAGTACTACCCCGAGTTCATCATCGCCGGCACCGCCCTCACCGACACCGACATCGTGGGCCAGCTGTGGGACCAGAACTTCGCCTCCCACGCCTTCGGCATCAGCTCGCTCACCGACTTCGTGCCGCCGACCAAGACCATCGCCTACGAGGCGTTCAAGACGGTCCGCCCCGACGAGGAGCCGGCGTTCTCGGTCGATCTCATCTACTACCAGATGTACATGCTGGCCATCGGCATCGAGGGCGCCGGGCCGAACCTGACCCCGCAGTCGCTGTCCGACGGGCTGTTCAACTACCCGGCCCGCAACGGACCGGTGGGTCTGTGGCGGTTCGGACCGGGTGACCGCACGGCGGCCAACGACGTCCGGGAGATCCACTGGGACCCCAATGCCATCTCGCCGTACAACGGCAAGAAGGGCAGCTACATCGGCACCAGCAACGCTCGCTGGGAAGCGGGCCACATCCCCGCCGGCGACCCCCAGTTCTCGCCGTCATGACCGCCGCACTGGCCGCCGCGAGGGACCTCGATCTCCGATCCCTCGATCGGCGCACCCGCAACTGGCTCATCGGTCTCGGCATCGTGGCGGCCTACTTCGGCCTCTACAACCTGCCGCTGACCGCCGGGTTCATCCAGGACAAGGCGCCCTACTCGGTGCTGTTCATCGGCACCGTGCAGGGCACCACGACGGCCCTGCTCGCCATGGGCCTGATCCTGATCTACCGCACGAACCGGTTCATCAACTTCTCCTACGCCGCCATGGGCGCACTGCCGGGCGCGTTCGCGCTCGGGCTCCACCTCGAGCACGGGTTCCCGTTCTTCGGCGCCCTCGCTCTCGCCGTGGTGTGCGGCATCGTCGTCGGGTTCGTCACCGAGTTGGTCATCCGCCGGTTCAAGGGCTCGAGTCGCCTGATCGTCACGGTCGCCTCGATCGGTCTGGCCCAGATCTTCGGGGTGCTGAGCCTGTTCGCCAACAAGCTGATCGGCTTCATCTCCCTGGCTGGTGGGTTCACCATCCCGCTCGACCTGCGGATCACGCTCGAGGGCGGCATCAAGACCATGACCGGCGACGAGATCCTCATCATCGCCGTCGTCCCCGCGGTGATCGCCGGCCTGGCCTGGTTCCTGCTGCGCACCGATTCGGGTGTGGCCATCCGGGCCGCGGCCGAGAACGAGGACCGAGCCCTCCTGCTCGGCATCCCCGTCTACAAGTTGGGCCGCATCGTGTGGATGATCGCCGGCGGGCTCGCCGCGCTCACCTACGTGCTGCAGGCCCCGTCGGCGGGCATCTCGCCCGGCGTCGTCTCCGCCGGCCCGGCCGTGCTCCTGCCCGCCTTGGCCGCCGCGGTGGTCGCCCGGCTCGAATCGCTCCCCACCGCCTTCCTGGCCGGTATCGGCCTCGGGATGCTCGATCAGCTCGTGCGCTGGAACGGCACCGGCACCCCCTCGATCACCACCATGTTCTTCCTGGCCGTGATCCTGGTCGCGCTGTTGCTGCAGCGGGCCTCGCTGTCTCGGGCCATGAACTCCGAGAGCGCCAGCTTCACCTCCGAGGGCATCGTCAAGCCGGTGCCCCGCGAGCTGCGGCACCTTCCGGAGGTCCGCTACGTCAAGTGGGCGATGTGGGCGGTGGTCGCGGTGTTGTTCGTGCTCGTGCCGGCCGGCTGGGGCCCGTCCAACCAGCTGCTGGCAGCCATCGCTCTCGTCTGGGCGATGGTGGCCGTGTCCCTGGTGCTGCTCACCGGCTGGGGCGGCCACATCAGCCTCGGGCAGTTCGCCATCGCCGGGGCCGGCGGCCTGCTGGCCGGCAACCTGCTGTTGAACACCGGGCTCGACTACTTCCTGATCATCATCGGCGCCGGCGCGGCCGGTTCGCTCATCGCCCTCGTCGTCGGACTTCCCGCCCTGCGCATCCGCGGTCTGTTCCTGGCCGTGTCCACCCTGGCGTTCGCGGTGGCGCTGAACGAGTACGTGCTCAACCCGAGCAACTTCTCCTCGATCATCCCCAGCAACGTGGTCCGGCCCATCCTGTGGCAACGCTGGGACATGGAGCGGGGCTATCCGATGTACGCCATGTGCCTGGCGCTGCTGGCCCTGTCGATCCTGGCCGCTCGCAGCGTTCGGGGCACCCGGGCCGGACGGGTGATCATCGCCACCCGCGACAACGAGCGGGCCGCCGACTCGACCTCGGTGCCCACCACCCGGATCAAGTTGACGACCTTCGTGGTGGCCGGGGCCATCGCCGGCGTCGCCGGGGCGCTCCACGTCACCATCCTCCACGGCATCGCCCAGGGCACCTACAACCCCGACATGAGCCTCGACGTGTTCTCCACTGCGGTGATCGGCGGGCTCGGCTCCATCTCGGGAGCGCTGAGCGGGGTGCTGTTCTTCCAATACCTGTCCACCATCACCGCCCTCGGCGACATCCGGCCACTGCTCTCGGGCGCCGGCCTTCTCGTTGTGTTGCTCGTGTTCCCGGGTGGGTTCGCCCAACTCGGCGCCAGCATCCGTGACCGGTACCTGCGCCGGGTCGCCGAGCGCCGGGGCATCATCGTCCCGTCGCTGGTCGCCGACAAGCGGGTCGACGGCGACGCCGACAACGCCCAGGACGAAGGGCTCCTGCGGGGCGCCCTGGGTGGGATCGAGGACGACGACGAGGCGCCGATTCCGGCCGGCCCGGACGACACGACACACGACGACGCAGCACTGGTGGGGTCACAATCATGACGACGAGATCGAACGGCAACTCGACCCGGCGTCGGGCCCCGCTGCGGGCCCGGCCCCTCGAGGCCGACCCGGCGGCAGGCAATGACGACCGATCGCCCATCGACGGGAGCTCCGGCGACGACACCATCGTGTTGGAGGCGGCCCCCACCACCACCCTCGACCGGGTGGCGACCCCCGTGTCCCGCACCGCGGATCCCGACGCCGAGACGCTCCTCGAGTGCAAGGGGATCGACGTCAGCTACGGCCCGGTCCAGATCCTCTTCGGCGTCGACCTCGAGGTGAAGCGGGGTGAGGTCGTCGCCCTGCTCGGCACCAACGGCGCCGGCAAGTCCACCCTGCTCAAGGCGATCTGCGGCCTGAAGGCGCCCAAGGCCGGCACCGTCACCTTCAAGGGCGAGGACATCACCGGGATGTCCGCCGATCTGGTCACCCACAAGGGCGCCGCCCTGATGCCGGGTGGCAAGGGCATCTTCCCGACGCTCACCGTGGCCGAGAACCTGCGGCTGGCCACCTGGCTCATCCGCGACGAACCCCAGCGCGTGAAAGAAGCCAAGGCCGAGGTCCTCGAGCTGTTCCCGATCCTCGGCGAGCGTTCCGGCCAGCTGGCCGGCGACCTGTCCGGTGGCGAGCAGCAGATGCTCGCCCTCGGGGGTGCGCTCATGACCCGGCCCGAGCTGCTCATGATCGACGAGCTCTCGCTCGGCCTGGCCCCCACCATCGTGGCCCGGCTCCTCGAGGTGGTCGACGAGATCCACCGGCGGGGAACCACCATCATCGTCGTCGAGCAATCGGTCAACGTGGCGCTCAACCTCGCCGAGCGGGCCGTGTTCATGGAGAAGGGCGAGTTCCGCTTCACCGGACCCACCCGCGACCTGCTCGACCGGCCCGACATCCTCCGCTCGGTGTTCATCGCCGGTGGCTCCGCCGACACCTCCGACCACGACGGCGCGGCAGCCGGCGCCAAGACCCCGGCCAAGCCGAAGACGGCCGGCGAGGCCCGGGTCATCGCCGACGACGCCGAGGTGGTCCTCCAGTGCCGGGGAGTCACCAAGCGCTTCGGCGGGATCACCGCGGTCGACAACGTCGACCTCAGCCTGCGCGACGGTCAGATCCTCGGTCTGATCGGCCACAACGGCGCCGGCAAGACCACGCTGATGGACTGCATCTCCGGCTTCCTCCCCATCGAGGACGGTCGCATCGGTCTGCGGGGTTTCGACGTCACCGAGTGGCAGCCGCACGAGCGGGCCAAGGCCGGCCTCGGCCGGTCGTTCCAGGACGCCCGGCTCTACCCGTCGCTCACCGTGGCCGAGACCGTCGCCGTGGCCTGCGAGCGCCACCTCGCCAACCGCGACATCGTGGCCGCCGCCCTCGGGCTGCCGGCCTCGTTCGAGGTCGAGATCAACATCGCGGCCCGGGTCGAGGAGCTGGTCGAGCTGATGGGCCTGTCCGACTACCACGAGAAGCTCACCGGCGAGCTGTCCACCGGCTCCCGCCGCATCGTCGACCTGGCCTGCATCCTCGCCCAGGACCCGTCGGTGCTCATGCTCGACGAGCCGTCGGGCGGCGTCGCCCAGAAGGAGACCGAGGCGCTCGGCCCACTCCTGCTGCGCGTCCGCGAGCGCACCGGCTGTTCGATCCTGGTGATCGAGCACGACATGCCCCTGCTGGCCAGCATCTGCGACGAGCTCGTCGCGCTCGAGACCGGCGGCGTCATCGCCCGCGGGACCCCCGACGAGGTGCTGTCGCACCCCGCGGTCATCGAGTCCTACCTCGGCACCGACGAGTCGGCCATCAATCGCTCCGGCGCGGCGTGAGCCGCCCCGACCCTTCTGGCACCACATCTGTCGGTCGGCGACCGATCATCGTGGTACCAGAACGGGTGGGTCAGGGATGCCAGCCGGCGTCGGTGAAGAGGCGGTCGAGGTCGCGCTCGAGGCGTTCGAGCGAGAAGTGCTCGACGGCCACGGCGCGATTCCGGTCGAGGAGCGCCGGGTCGGGGTGGTCCAGGAAGGTGGAGATCGCGGCCACATCGTCGGGATCGAACCAGTCGAAGCCGAACGCCCGGACCTCGGCGGCCACGGGATAGGGGGCCACCGCGGCCGGCCGGCGATGGATCGCGGCCTCCACCGGAGGGTTGCCGAAGCCCTCCCACGTGGAGGTGAACGTGACCAGGTCGCAGGCGGCGTAGGCGTCGGCGAGTGATCCGGGGGAGGGGCGGTGCAGCACCGGGCAGTCGGCCGCGGCCAGCACCCGGTCGAGCGTGGCGGCGTAGTCCTCCTCGGCGGGGCCCAGGAGCCAGTACGTGGCACCCAGGGCCTCGCACAGCCGCACCGACGCCGGCACGTCCTTGCGGGCGATGGCGCGGACCGGATGGGCCACCAGGCGGACGTCGTCGTCGACACCCAGGACCCGGCGGGTGGCGGTCCGGTCCCCCGGGGCGGCGTGCACGTCGAAGGCGTTCCAGATCGTCACCGCATCGATGCCCCGCTCGGCCAGTTCGTGCCGGGTGCGGTCGTTGATGGTCACGTGGCGCCACGCCGGGTCGTCGCCCGGTACCTCGGTGATGTGGGCGAACCGCTCGCGCTGCCACGGCGGATCGTGGTGGTGCAGCACGGCCGGTCGGCCGGCCAGGACCCGGGTCACGGCCCGGGCCGCCGGTAGGTTCATCGGGATCGTCGCCAGGTTCTCGACCACCACGACGTCCGCGTCGGCGAAGGCATCGGCCACGGCGCGGTCGTCGACCGGATCCGGATCGTCGATGCCGAGTCCGGGCACGGTGCGATCCACCGGCCCGTCGCCGGCGACGGTGACGACCCGCCAGCCCAGCCGTTCGAGTGCCACGCCCCAGTGAGCGGCGACGATCGACACCCCGTCGGCCGTTCCGAGTCGGAACGAGCAGATGGCGACGGTCCCCATGGGGAGGAGATCCTCGCACGAGCGCGCCGGGTGCTCGAAGCCCACTGGACCGCCGGCGGGTACTGCGTCCCCAACCCCGACACCTATCCCTGGCAGTGGCTGTGGGACTCGTGCTTCCACGCCGTGGCCTGGGCGCATCTCGGCGACGAGCGGGGCGTCGTCGAGTTGGCGTCGGCGCTGTCGGCCATCGACGACGACGGCTTCGTGCCGCACATGCGCTACCCCGGTGACCCCGGCTTCCACGAGGAGTTCTGGGGCCGGCCGGGCACCTCGTCGATCACGCAGCCGCCGATGTACGGCCACGCCGTCGCCGAGCTCGTGCGGCTCGGCTTCGAGGTCGGCGAGCCGCTGATCGAACGGGCCGGGCGCGGGCTGCGGTTCCTGCTCCAACGGCGGGCTCGCACGCCCGGCGGCCTGATCCTGGTGTGCCATCCGTGGGAGACGGGTTGCGACGACAGCCCCCGATGGGACCACTGGCGGCCGGACCCGTCACCGGCGGCCTGGTGGACCACCAAGGGGACACTGGTCGCCGGCATCGAACGCTCGGCCACCGGGGCGCCCATCGCCAACCCCGCGTTCGCCGCCGCACCGGCCGGTTTCAACGCGCTGGTGGCGTTCAACGCCCGCGAGCTCGCCACGGTCGCCGCGGACGACGGGTTGCTGGCCCTCGCCCAAGAGTTGGCGCAGGCCATCGACGAGCGTTGGGACGGCACCACCTGGATCGACGACGGCGACGCCGCCTCCACCAGCGGTCGGATCGACACCCTCGACGGGCTGCTCCCGGCCCTGCTCGGCGGCCCGCACGCCGTCACCGCCATCACCCGGTACGTCGATCCGGCCACCTTCGGCGCTCCCTACGGGCCCCGCGGCGTGTCGCGTGCCGAGCCGACTCACGATCCCCGGGCGTACTGGCGGGGGCCGGCGTGGCCCCAGTTGTCCTACCTGTCGTGGCTGGCGGCGATGCGAGCCGGTGCGGCCGCGTTGGCGGAGTCGGTGAGATCGATGACCGTCGGCGGGGCGTGGTCGTCGGGATGGGCCGAGTACTGGGATGCCGACACCGGCGAGGGGCTCGGCGCGCGACCCCAGTCGTGGACGAGCCTCGTGGCCGCGCTGGCCAGCGACCACCGCGATCCCCGCTTGCTGTAACGGGTCAACTCGCCGGCGATCGACGCGATGCCCACCAGGGCGATCAGGTCGCCGAAGGACATGGCGGCATGGAGCGGCTCGACGGGGATCACATCGCCGAGGATCGGCGCCAGGTCGTCGGTGCGCTCGAACCGGCGACCGGCACCCAGGTCGGTGTCGGCCAGCTGGCCCACCTCCACCGCGCCCGAGTCGATCAGCGCCGTCGCCCGCACGGGCATCCCGCCGTGTAACACGACGGCGGTGAAGTTGCAGCACAGCCCGACGGCGAGCAGCCCCATGCCGACGATGTGGCGGTTCACCACCGCGAAGCCGGCCAGCAGGCCCAAGGACGCGGCGAAGAGTTGGTTCTCGGCGGGGAGCTGTGCCAGCCCGAGCAGGATCTGCAGCCCGGCACCCACGACCACCGCGCCCGGGACCACCACGCGGGGCACGTCGAGATGGGCGCCCAGGGGGCGCCGACACGCACCGACGGCAGCGCCGATCAAGCCGGCGATGAGCACGGGGACCACGACGCGACGGTACCGGGTCGGTCAGGAACCGGAGTCGATGATGGCACCGATGGCGTCACATCCGGCGAAGATGTCGATCACCCGGCTGCGCACGTCATCGGGCGCACCGCCCGCGCTCTGCTCGGCGTCGAGCACGGCCCGGAACCCATGGTCACCGTAGGCCTGGTACAGGCCGTCGGCGACGCAGACGGCAGCGCGGTCGTCGAGCGCACCGTTGGTCTCGGTCACGAGATCGTCGGCGAGCTGGCGTCGCACCTCGTCAGCGGACGGCCCGCTCGAACACGCCGTGACGCCCACCCCGAACACGATCGACACGCAGCCGACCACCAGGGACGCCGATCGGGCCAGGCCGAGCACGGCGATGAGGCTACCGATGCTCCGGGTCGGGCAGGATGCGTCCGTGATCACCACCGAACGGTCGGGACGGGTGCTGGTGTGCACCATCGACCGCCCCGACCGCCGCAACGCCCTCGACGCCGAGCACCTCGATCGACTCCGCGACGCCGCCCAGGGTGTCGGGGACGCTCGCGTGCTGGTGCTGGCCGGCGAGGGGCCGGCGTTCTGCGCCGGGGCCGACCTCGGCCACGTGGAGGACGAGGCGGCCGCCGCCCTGGTCCGCACCACCCTCGACGCCATCAGCCAGCTTCCCATCTGCACCGTGGCCGCCGTCGACGGCCCGGCCCTCGGCGCTGGTTGCCAGCTCGCCCTTGCCTGTGATCTGCGGGTGGTGGGTCCCCGGGCCCGGTTCGGCATCCCGTCGTCGAAACTCGGGTTGATGGTCGACCACTGGACGATCGAGAAGCTGGCGCAGCTCGCCGGCCACGGCTATGCCCGGTCGATCCTGCTGGCGGCCGACACCATCGACGCCGAGACCGCGCTGCGGATCGGGTTCGCCCAGCGCGCCGGCGATCGAGACGAGGCCATGGCGTGGGCCCACGAGATCGCGGCGCTGGCGCCGCTGTCGGTCGCGGGCCAGAAACTGGCCCTCGACCGTCTCGTCGGTCGAGCGATCGACGACGACGACGTGCGCGCCGCGTTCCGGCGGGTGTGGACCAGCGACGACCGCCTGGAGGGGATCCGGGCGTTCCAGGAGAAGCGGCCACCGCAGTTCGGCGGCCGGTAGCCAACTCCAGAAGCGGAGCCGGCGGACGAAGTCCGCGGGCGTAGCGGCTCAGCCGCCGGCGAGCAGCTGACGGCCGTCGAACTGGCGCCCGTCGTTCGAGTACGCCGCGCAGCCCACCGCCCGGTCGCCCTGCATCCAGGAGTCATTCGTGGGCCAGAGGGCGATGAGCCCATAGGCCGCCGCGTTGTCGGGTCCGAGCCGTTCGAGTTGCGCAGAGCAGCCGGCGTCAGCGGCGGCGACCACCCGCTCCTCGCCGGGGTAGTCACCGGCCGGTGTGCTCGGGAAGTCGGTCGCCGCCAGCCGGAACGTGGCGAACACCTCGAGCTCGTGGGCCGATTCGCAGCTCACGACCTGGGCCGAGTCGATCCGTACGCGCTCGGCGACCCCGATGACGAGGCCGGACAGGCAGTCACCGGTCGCCAGGTCGACCGCGGCCACCGGACCGCTGGTCACCGGCGGGGCGCTGGCGGTGGTGGAAACGGGAGTCGTGGCGTCGTCCCCGCCCTGACACGCCAGCAGGACCAGCGCGACGGTACCGATTCCCAAGAGCTGCCGCGCCCGCATGACCACGAACGTACTGGGCCCCGATGCGGCTCAGAAGTTCGCGGGCAGGGTGTTGGCCACCGCTCCGAAGAAGACGAACAGCGCGATGGCGAAGAACGGAGCCCCGATGAGGTACGCCGGCCACCGGCGCCAGCGCCGGCTGAGGGCGTAGAAGAACAACCACACCACCAGGGCCACCGCGCCCCACCAGATCGCGGGTGCGACGGGACCGCGAGGTTCGATGCCGACGCTGTCGATCGTGGGAGGTTCGGGCTGCGGTGTCGGCGAGCCGACCACCGTGGTCGGTGGCACCGTGGTCGGCGGCACCGTTGGCGGCGTGGGCGCCGGCGTTTCCACCAGCGCCGCCGACACGATGATCCGCTGGCGAGCCGAGTACTTGGGGTTGCACGACGTCAACGTCAATCGATCGTCGCCCTTGTCCTCGACCACCTCCACCTCGGTGGGCGCCACGATGTCGGTGCCGATGACCTCGTAGGTGAACGACCCCTGCCCGGTGGTGATCAGGATCTGGTCACCGGGTTGGAGCTCGTCGATCCGGTTGAACGGTGCGCCGTAGGTCGTGCGATGGCCGGCGATGGCCGCGTTGCCGCTCTGTCCGGGCATCGGCGTCTCGGGGTAATGACCGGGTCCCTTGCGCAGGTCGTTGCGGCCGACGCCCTCGACGACGATCTTGTCGACGCCGATCCGGGGGATCACGATGTGGGCCACGGCGTCACCGGTGTCCGGTGGGGGCGTGGGGGCGAGCGTGGTCGTGGTGGTCGACCGGGCCACGACCGAGGTCGACGTGGTCGACGCGGTGGTGGTCGTGGTGGCGAGCAGCTCGTCGAACTGGCTCTGGAGGTCGTTCTGGGCCCGGGCCTCGGCGATGTTGGTGCCCCAGAGCTGGTAGACGACGAAGAGCAGGATGATCGACCCGACCCAGATCAACAGCCGGCCCAATCCACCCAGCACCCTCGCCAAACGCACGACCGCAGCGTACGGGCTGGCCGCGCCTTGGTTGCCATCAGCGGGCGTCGGTACCGTTGCATGCACACCATGACGTCCGTCGTCACCCCCGCAGCGGTCGTGTTCCGCGCGGCCGTCGTGCTGCTCGACCGCTTCCCCGCCCTCGCCGGCGTCGATCTCGATGTGGCCCGAGGCGAGATCGTGCTCGTGCGCGGGCCGAACGGGGCCGGCAAGACCACCTTGTTGCGAGCCTGCGCCGGCCTCGCCCGGGTCGTGCAGGGTTCCGCCCACGTCCTCGGCACCGACATCGCGGCGCACCCGCGAGCCGTCCGCCGCCGGGTCGGCCTCCTCGGCCACGACGACGCCCTCTACGCCGACCTCACCGCGGCCGACAACGTCCGCTTCTGGGCCATGGCCGCCGGTGCATCCGCCACCGACGCGGAGCGGGCCCTGGCGCGATGCGGATTGGACGGACGGCTCGGGTCCATCCCGGCCGCCCGCCTGTCGGCCGGGCAGCGCCGGCGCACCGCGCTGGCTTCCCTGATCGCCCGCCGACCCGAGTTGTGGCTCCTCGACGAGCCCCATGCCGGTCTCGACCGTGCCGGCCGGGATCTGGTCGACGAGCTGGTGGCGGAGGCCACCGCGGCGGGTGCGACGGTGCTCTTCGCCAGCCACGAGCTCGACCGGGCCGAAGGGCTGGCCACCCGGTTCGTGACCCTGGCGGGCGGTCTGGTCCGGGACGACAGCGGCGCCGTCGCCGAAGTGGCGCCACCCGCGGTGGTGGTCGATGCTGGCTGACGCCCGTCTCGTGGCGGCCAAGGACCTGCGGATCGAGGCTCGATCCCGGGTCGGTATCGGGCAGATGCTCCCGTTCGCCGTCCTCGTCCTGGTGCTGTTCGCGTTCGCGCTCGACCCCGACCGGGGCATCCTCACCCGGGCCACCGCCGGCTTGTACTGGATCGCGGTGCTGTTCTCCGGGTTGCTCGCGGTGCAGCGCGCCTTCGCGGTCGAATCGGCACCGGGCATCCGCGAGGGCGTCCGCCTCTCGGGGCTCGACCCCGCCGGCTACTTCCTGGGCAAGGCCGGTGCCGTGGCTGTGCAGCTGATCGCGCTCGAGGTCGTGCTGGGCGTCGGCGTCGTGGTCCTGTACTCGGCCGATCTGGCCGGGCCGCTCCTGCTGGCGTGCACCTGCCTGGCCGCGACCGTGGGCATCGCCGCGGCCGGTACGCTCTACGGCGTTCTTGCATCGGCGTTGTCGGTTCGTGACACTCTCGTGCCGCTTCTCCTGCTCCCCGTGCTCGCCCCTGTCCTGCTCGGCGCCACTCGGGCGTCCGAATCGGCGCTCGGTTCCGGCGTCGACGACGGCTGGTCCTGGTGCGGGCTCCTCGCCACCTTTGCCGCGGTCTACACGATCCTCGGCATGAGTTTCTTCAGCACGCTCCTGGAGGAGACGTGACATGACAGTCGCCCCGCCGAACACGCCCCCCCGTTCCGAGCCTGCCGCCGCAGCCGCCACGTCGACCGCGTCGTCCCTGACCCGGATCCTCGGGTGGCTCTCGGTCCTCGGCATGATCGGGCTCGCCGTGATGGGCCTGGTGGTCACCCCGCGCGACGTGGTCCAGGAGGACGCGGTCCGGCTCATCTACGTCCACGTCCCCGTCGTGTCGTGGATGTACGTCGGCGTGTTCCTGTGCTCGTTCGGATCCGCCATGTGGCTGCGCAAGCGCACCGACGGCTGGGACACGCTGGCGGCGGCCGCGGCCGAGGTCGCCGCGGTCTTCGTCGGCCTCGGCCTCGTCACCGGCATGGTGTGGGGCCGCCCGACCTGGGGCGTCTACTGGGTGTGGGACGCCCGCCTCACCTCCACCGCCATGCTCTTCGTGCTGCTGCTCGGCTACCTCGCCGTACGCCGCTACCCGACCGATGCCACGTCGCGGTCCCGCATGAGCGCGGTCATCGGCCTGCTGCTGCTGCCCAACGTGATCGTCATCCACTACTCGGTCGACTGGTGGCGGAGCCTGCACCAGGGCCCCACCATCGCCCGTCTCGACGCCACCATCGAGGGATCGATGCTGTTCACCCTGTTCCTCGGCTTCGTCGTCATCGGGGTCGTCGGGGCGTGGCTCCTCGTCCACCGGTTCCGGGTCGGGTGGCTCGAGCGCCAGGCCGAGGGCCACCAGCTCGACGCCGCCCTCGCCGAACGTCGAGCCGACACCGATCCCTCGGCCGGGATCGCCGCGGAAGGTGCCCGATGACCGTGTCCACCATCACCGTGCTGGCCATGACCGACGCGGGCTACGTCATCGCCGGGTGGATCATCACCGTCGGAGTGCTCGGCGCGTACGGCGCCACCCTCGTGCGGCGGGGTCGAAAGCTGTCGCGCATCGTGCCGCCCGAGGAGCGTCGCTGGTCATGACCACCACGCCCGACCACAGCGCGCCGTTCGAGAACGAGGACGCGGTCGACGGTCTCGACCTCACGCCGCGCCAGGCCCCGCCGGTCGGCGGCGGAGACACCGACCGGGGTCGCCGCATGGCGGTGATCGGGGTGCTCGCCCTGCTCGCCATCGCGCTGGTGTTCGTCGCCTACCAGGGCCTGTCCAACGCCAGCGTCTTCTTCCGCAACGCCGACGAGGCCGTCGCTCAGCGCGATTCTCTCGGCGACAAGCGCTTCCGACTCCAAGGAACGGTGGTCGAAGGAACGGTTGACGCCACCGACGGCACCGTCCAGTTCACGGTCACCTACAACGGCGTCGACGTCGACGTGGTCCATCGAGGTGATCCTCCCGAGCTGTTCCAGCCCAACATCCCCGTTGTGCTGGAGGGTCACTGGAGCACCACCAGCGACGTGTTCGAGAGCGACCGCATCCTGGTCAAGCACTCCGAGAAGTACGTGGCCGAGAACCCCGATCGCACCGCCCACTTCGTCGGTGACGGCGCCGCCGCCCCGTGAACGCCGCCCTCGGTTCGGCCGGCGTCCTGCTCGGCCTCATCGCTTGCATCGCCGGCGTGATCACCGTCGGGGTCGGCCTGCGCGGCCATCGGACCGCCCTGGTCCGCACCGGCCGCACCTACGCCATCCTCGCCTTCGGGGGAGCGGTGCTGGCGACCTTCGCCATGGAACGAGCGCTCATCACCCGTGACTTCACCGTCCAGTTCGTGGCCGAGCACGGCTCGTCCAAGACCCCGGCGCTGTACAACGTGGCCACGATGTGGTCGGCCCTGGAGGGTTCGATCCTGCTCTGGGCCCTGGTCCTGGCCGGGTACACCGCCCTCATCGCCCAGAAGTTCCGGCGCCGGCTCGACGACGCCCTCGTCGGCTGGGCCCTGCTCACCATGCTCGGCGTCGGCGCCTTCTTCTTCGGGCTCATGGTCGGGCCGGCGAACCCGTTCAACTCGGTCAGCGTGGCGCCCGGCTTCGACGGCCCCGGCCCCAACCCGTTGTTGCAGAACCACATCCTGATGGCGTTCCACCCGCCGATGCTCTACCTCGGCTACGTCGGATTCACCGTGCCGTTCGCCTTCTCGGTCGGCGCCCTGGTCACCGGGCGCGTCGGCGAAGGCTGGCTGCTGGTGACCCGACGCTGGACCTTGTTCGCCTGGGGCTTCCTCACCATCGCCATCATCCTCGGCGCATGGTGGAGCTACGAGGTCCTCGGCTGGGGCGGGTACTGGGCGTGGGATCCGGTCGAGAACGCATCGTTGCTGCCGTGGCTGACCGGTACGGCCTACATCCACTCGGTCATGGTCCAGGAGCGGCGCGGCATGCTGCGGGTCTGGAACCTGTCGCTGCTGTGCGCGACGTTCGCCCTGACCATCCTCGGGACCTTCCTCACCCGCTCGGGCGTGATCGACTCGGTCCACGCGTTCAGCGATTCGGACATCGGCGTGTGGCTGCTCACGATGTTCGCCGCCGTGGTGGTGCTGACCGTCGGCCTGATCGGCTGGCGGGGCGATCGGCTCCGGGCTCCGGGCCGGATCGATTCGCCGGTGTCCCGGGAGGGCGCGTTCCTCGCCAACAACGTGCTCTTCGCCGGATTCGCCTTCATCGTCCTGCTCGGCACCGTGTTCCCGCTGGTCGTCGAGGCGATCAACGACGATCGCCTCTCGGTGGGGGTGCCCTACTTCAACCGCATGACCATGCCGGTCGGGCTGCTGCTGCTGTTCATGATGGCGATCGCCCCCGTGCTCCCGTGGCGCAAGGCGTCGGGGGAGCTGCTGCGCGTCCGGCTGTTCTGGCCGGCCGTCGTCGCGGTGGCCGTGGTGGTGGGGTCGGTGCTCGTCGGCAATCGCGGGCTGGCGCCCACCATCGCCTTCGGGCTCGGCGCGTTCGCCGGCGGCGCCGCCGTACGCCAGATCGCCCTCGCCACCCGGCGACAGGGGTGGCGAGGCTTCGTCGGCCGCACCAACGGGGGGATGGTCGTCCACATCGGTGTCGTGATCATCGCCATCGCCTTCGCCGCGTCGCAGTCCTACTCGTCCGAGACCGAGCTGCGGCTCCAGCCCGGCGACGTCGCCACCGTCGGGGGCCACACGCTCGAGTTCATCGGGCTGACCACCACCGACCACCCCGAGAAGACCACCACCGCAGCTCGGATCCGGGTCGACGGTGGGTCGGTGTACGAGCCGGCCATCAACCTGTTCGCCTTCGGCGGTCAGCAGATCGGGACGCCGTCGGTGCGGACGTCGCTGACCGAGGACGTCTACCTGTCGCTGCTCGACCTGCCGTCCAACGACACCGATCCGGTGGTGGTGCGCGTCGTCCTCCAACCGCTGGTGAGCTGGCTGTGGATCGGCGGCGGACTCATGGCGTTCGGCACGTTGCTGGCCGCCTTCCCCGGCCGGCGCCGGGACCCCACCGAGCCGACGTCGGCCCCCCTGCGTGGGCGGCCGGAGCCGGTCGATCCGCCGACGGTGACCGGACCCGAGGAGCCCGAGGAACGGGTGGACGAGCCCGCAGGTGTGTCGTGACCGGCCGTCGCTCCGTCTGGATCGCCGCCCCCGTGCTCGTCGTGATGGTCGGGTTCATCGTCGTGCTCGCCACCAGCGATCCGTCCGGGAGCCACCGCGACGTCTCGCCTCTGCTCGGGCGTCAGGCCCCGCCGATCACCGGCCAGACCATCGACGGGAACCAGTTCGACCTGGCCGACTACCGGGGCCAATGGGTGCTGGTGAACGTCTTCGCCACGTGGTGCACCCCGTGCATCCGCGAGCACCCCGAGCTGGTCAACTTCGAGAAGCGCCACGCCCTGGCCGGCGACGCCCACGTGGTGTCGGTGGTCTTCGACGACACCGTCGCCAACGCCCGCCAGTTCTTCGTCGATCGCGGCGGCGACTGGCCGGTGGTCACCGATCCGGACGGCCACATCGCCCTGTCCTACGGCGTGGCCCAGGTCCCCGAGTCGTACCTCATCGCCCCCGACGGCACGGTCGTCTCCAAGATGACGCTCGGTGTCACCGCGTCCGGCCTCGACCAGCTCCTCGCCGACGCCCAGGGAGCGGCGCGGTGAAGCGGCTCTCCACCGCCCGGTGGCCGTGGCTCGTCCTGATCGCCCTGCTGGTCGGCGCCCTCGTGGTGGCCGCCGCCGGGGATGGCGGCCCTCGCTCCACCGAGGAGCGGGCCCGGGCTCTGGGCGAGTCCATCCGGTGCCCCACGTGCAGCGGACAGTCGGTCGCCGACTCCAACGCCCCCGCGGCCCGGAACATCCGGACCGAGATCGCCCGCCGGATCGAGAACGGCCAGACCGACGAGGAGATCCGGGACTACATCGGCGGTCTGTTCGGTGAGGACCTGCTCCTCACCCCACCCCGCAGCGGGGTGGCCGGGCTGGTCTGGTTCCTTCCCGTCGCCGCGTTCGTGCTGGCCATCGGCGCGCTGGTGGCCGCCTTCCGGCACTGGCGGACGCCACCGGACCTCTCGGTCTCCGACGAGGACCGGGCCCTCGTCGACCGGGCCCGCAACCGGTGAGTCGGTGACATGACGGCTCCGACGGTCAAGGGGCGCGACCGGCGCCTCGATCCCGACGCGCTCGCCGCCCTCGAGGAGGAGCGCGACTTCCTCCTCCGCTCACTCGACGATCTCGAACGCGAGCGGGCCGCCGGTGACATCGACGACGTCGACTACCGCACGCTGCGAGACGACTACACGGCCCGGGCCGCCGAGGTCCTCCGGGCCATCGACGAAGGGCGCGCCGCACTCGAGGCCACCCCGCCCGCCCCGTCGACCACGCGTCGGCTGCTCACAGTCGTGGCCCTGTTGACGGTGGCGGTGGTCGCCGGCGTGCTCGTGACCCAGGCCTCGGGCCGGCGGGGCTCGGCCGGGCTGACCGGCCTCGATGTGTCGGCCGCGTCCAGCAAGATCAAGGACTGCCAGGGACTCGAGCAGGACGGTGACTCGAAGGGGGCGTTGGACTGCTACTCGGAGATCCTCGACTCGCTGCCGGGAAACGTGAACGCCCTGACCTTCCGAGGCTGGCTCCAGGTCCGGGACTTCGACATCAACGACGGTCTCGCCGATCTCGACTCCGCCATCCAACTGGCGCCCGACGCGACGGCGCCGTACGTGTTCCGGGCGAGCGGCCGATCGCGGTCCGGCGATGCGCCCGGTGCGCTGGCCGACCTGGCCAGCTTCTACGGCAACGATCCGACGGCGGAGGAGAAGTCGCTGGCCGACCAGTTCGCGCCCCGGATCGTCGAGTCGGCCCTCGATGCGTGCATCGCCGGCGACGTCGACGGTTCGCTCGCTCCGGTCGACGTGCTCCAGTGCTATCGCAACGCCCTCGACGTCGACCCGGGCAACGCCACCGCCAGCATCTACCTTGGCTGGCTCCTCGCTCGCAGCGATCTCACGGACCAGGCGCTGAAGCTGCTCGACGCCGGGTTGAAGGCCGACCCCAGTCTCAGCGCGGGGTACGTGTTCCGCGCCGCGACCCGGGCCCATGCGGGTGATGTCGAGGGGGCGCTGGCCGATCTGGACCACTTCGACGGCCTCGAGGCCCCCAGCGATCAGGTGGCGGCGGCGACCAAGGTGCGCACCGCGGTCGAGGCGGGGAACGACCCGCTGGCCTGATCCCGGTCAGTCGCCGGTCGCTCCGACGTCGGTCGCCGGGACGTAGGTCCCCGCGCCCCAACCGTTCCCGTTGCGCTCCACCACCCACGTCGATCCCTTGGCCCACTGCAGGGCATGCTCCGGTTGCATGCCCTGGTCGACCAGCTGGTGGAGGATGTGGGGGATGACGTCGCCGTGGCTGCACAACACGGCGGTCTGCTCGCCGATGTCGCGCAGCAGTGACGCCACCTCCGGTGCGCCGGCGCCCTCCAGCAGGCGATCGTCGGTCTCGACCTCGACGCCGAGCCGCTGGGCGAGGGGCACGACGGTCTCCCGGCATCGCACGGCGCGCGAGGACAGGATCCGCTCGGGCCGCTGGAGCTCGAGGCGCACGCCGATCGCCTCGGCCTCGAGCTCGCCGAGCTTCGAGAGGGGTCGGAGCTCGTCGTCACCGGTCCAGGTTGAACGGTCGCCCGCGTGGGCGTGGCGGACAACGAGGAGGGTCACACCGCGCAATGTAGGACACGCGCCCGCGGCCGGTTCCACCGGCGGGAGGCCGAATCCGGTTTCGGAGTGACCGACGCTGTCACCGGTCGCCGTTACGGTGACGGCGCGGGTCGGAGCGGCCCCGAATCACCGCTCCCGACATCCTCCACGAGGGAGTGATCGTGTTCACCGTCGATTCCCACGACCCGTTCTTCGTGACGCGCCTGCGTCACGAACAGCCCCACCTCCACCCGAACCATCTCACGCTGATCCGCCTCGCCCACGCCGAGGATCTGCAGGCCCTCGCGGCCATCGACGGTGACCTCGAGCAACTGGCAGCCCACCGGCGCGCCGTGCTCGAGCGTCTCGTCCGCTACCGACATCGGCTCTGGCCCGGCATGACCGGCCGGCACCAACGCAAGACCTGCCGGGCCGAGGACAACCCCCTTCCCCCGACCGTGGTGGGGGCACGTCCGCTCTGGGGCTGCGACCTGCGGCGGGTCGCCGTCGCCGTGCTCACTCGGCACGGCACCCAACCGCTACGTGAGCTGCATGGGCTGATCCACCGTTACGGCTACGTCATCGACAGCCGCCGGCCGGTGCAGCGTCTGGCCGACGCGGTCGCGTACGAGGTTCACCACGGTCGCCTGGCGCGCGTCGAGCGGGGGGTGTACGGCCCGGTCGTCGGTGCGGGGCCGGTGGCTCGGTCCGACGACCTGCTCGGCGAGCCGTTGCCGTGGGTGCCTCCGCATCCCGACCGCGCCGTCGATCCGGCGCTGCGCCACGATCCCGAACGATGGTCCCAGGGGACGTGGCCGGCCCAAGCGCAGGCTGGTTCCGACTGGTCCGCCGGTCCGCCTGATCCCTTCGTCGGCGAGCTCGCCGAGGACCTCGATGTCACCGTCCGAGCCACCCGAGATCGGGTCGCCTCCCTCCACGCGGAACGGCTCGGTCGACCGCCATCCAACTTCGCCCCCGGCCGCCGCCCCCTCGACCACCACCCCTCGCCCCACGCATTGGGCGACGATTCGCCGACGAATCGTTCCCCAATGAGGGGAGGGGGTGGGTCCGGGGGTGGCGGCGGAGACGAAAATCCCGGCGACGGCCCACCTGCGGGGCCGAGATCAGGGCCGGAGTGAGCGGAGCTCGGCGACCACGGTGGGCAACGCGGCGGCGAAGGCATCGATGTCGGCCTCCGTCGACGACCAACCCACCGACACTCGCAGCGATCGGTGGGCATCGACGCCCATCGCCTCCAACACCGGAGACGGCTCGAGGCCCTCCGACGCGCACGCGCTGCCGGAGTGCGCGCCGATGCCGCGACGATCGAGTCCGAGCAACACCGCTTGGGGCTCGATGTCGGCGATCCCCGCGCACACCAGATGCGGGGCGCGCCAGGACGCATTGCCGTACAGCGTGGCGCCGTCCACGCCGGCCATCACGTCGCGGAGTCGAGTCGAGAGCTCACGTTGGCGCGCCGCCTCCTCCTCGATGTCGATGGATGCCAGGGCGGCCGCCAGACCGACTGCACCGACGACGTTCTCCATCCCGGCGCGCCGGGCTCGTTCCTGCTCGCCGCCGACCAGGAGCGGGCGAATGCGCACGCCACGTCGCACCATCAAGACCCCGATGCCGGGCGGACCGCCGAGCTTGTGGCCGCTGAACGACACGAGGTCGGCGCCCAGCGACGAGAAATCCAGCGGGATCCGGCCTACGGTCTGCGCGGCGTCGATGTGCACCAGCACCCCGCGCTCGCGGCACGCCCTCACCACCTCGTCGACCGGCTGCACGGTGCCCACCTCGTGGTTGGCCCACTGCAGGTGCACCACCGCCGTGCTGTCGTCGACCAGGCCCATCAGGTCGTCCGGGTCGACTCGCCCGGTGCCGTCCACCCCGGCGACCCGCACCGGTCCGTGGAGCGCGGCCCCGAGGCGCACGGCCGAGTGTTCGACGGCCGACATCACCTGATGGGTGCCTCGTTCGGCGCTGCCCCAGCACGCCGCGGCGATCGACTCGGTGGCTCCGGAGGTGAAGACCACCTCTCGAGGTCGGGCGCCCATCACGCCGGCCACGGTCTCCCTCGCCTCTTCGAGCGCGACGCGAGCCGCCATGCCGGCCCGGTGGAGCCGGGACGGGTCGCCCCAGCCGGCGTCGAGTCCGGCCACGATCGCATCGCGAGCCGCGGGACGCAGCGGTGACGTCGAGGCGTGATCGAGGTTGTGGCCGAGGTCGGGGTGCACCGGCGTCGACCGGGTCAGGACGACGTCACGACGGTGACGCACGTCTCCGAGCCGAGTGCCACGGTGGACTCGGTGGCGGGACGGGTGTCGCCGTAGAGCGAGGCCAGCATGCCCTTGACCAGGCCGCGATCGACGGCGCAGATCACCGGGTGCTCGATGGCGGAGTCGCCGAACGGGCAGTGCTCGGCCACGATCCGCAGTTCGTCGCCCTGCTTCTCGGCGTGCGCCGCGAAGCCGTGGGCCGTGAGGGCGTCGGCCACCGCGTGCAGGGCCGATCGGAACGATCTCGGAGTGAACTCGGCCGGACCCATGGTCGCGGCCAGCGTCCGCCCGTACTCGACGCCGACCTCCTCGGCCATCTGCGCGGCGGCGTCGGCGGGAAGCAGGGCCAGAGCACGTCCGAGGAGGCTGACGAGCAGGTCGTCGTGGCGCAACGGGAACTCGATCGGGTTGGCGTCGCTGGTGGCCGAGTACCGCTTCGACGGTCGACCGGCGCCGCCGCCGGCGGGTCGGGCGACGGACACCTCGACGTATCCACCCCCGGCCAGCTTGTCGAGGTGATGGCGAGCCACGTTGGAATGCAGCTCGAACCGCTCGGCCACCGCGGAGGCGGTGGCGCCCTCGCCGAGCTCACGCAGCCAGAGGTAGATCTCGCGTCGCGTGGGATCGCCGAACGCAGATGTGATGGCCGTCACCGCCGACGCGAAGTCGGTGGCGTTGAGCAGGCCCTCCTCCGGAGGGGACCCCTCGGGCGGGGTGGGTGATGCCGCGACCACGTCGATATTCTACCTACGCGGATAGGAGAAATCCCCGCTCCCCGCCACTGCCGTCGCCTCCGGAAGGTTGCACCGTGCCCACCGAGTCCCAGATCATCGACGTCCTCCGGCCCGTGGAGGACCCCGAACTGCACCGCAGCATCGTCGATCTCGAGATGGTCCGCTTCGTGCGGATCGACGGTGCATCGGTGCACGTCGAGGTCGCGCTCACCGTGCCCGGATGCCCGCTGAAGAACGAGATCGAGCGGCGGGTGGGCGAGGCGGTGCATGCCCTCGACGATGTCGACTCGGTCCGGGTCACCTTCGACGTCATGACCGACGAGGAACGAGCGAACGTCCGCCAGCTCATGGTCGGGGACCCGGGGGCGAGCGCGGGCAGCCAGGCGGCCCACGGCCACGCCGAGGGCCGCACGATCCCCTTCGCCGACCCGTCGTCGAAGACGAGAGTGCTGCTGGTCGCCTCCGGCAAGGGGGGCGTCGGCAAGTCGTCGGTCACCACCAACCTCGCCGTGAGCCTGGCGAAGCGGGGCAAGAAGACGGCCATCGTCGATGCCGACGTGTGGGGCTTCTCGATCCCGAGGATGCTCGGCATCGACCGCCCGCCGGTCGTCATCGATTCGATGCTGATCCCGCCCGATGCCCATGGCGTGGCCTGCATCTCCATGGGGTTCTTCGCCGAGGAGGACCAGGCGGTCATCTGGCGGGGGCCGATGCTCCACAAGGCCCTCGAGCAGTTCCTCACCGACGTCTACTGGGACGACCCGGACTTCCTCGTCGTCGACCTGCCGCCGGGCACCGGCGACATCTCGATCTCCCTGGCCCAGTTCCTGCCCCGGGCCGAGGTCTACGTGGTCACTACGCCCCAGCCCGCCGCCCAACGGGTGGCTCAGCGGGCCGCGTTCATGGCCCAGAAGGTGAATCTCGAGGTCAAGGGCGTGATCGAGAACATGTCGTGGTTCACCGGCGACGACGGCACCCGGTACGAGATCTTCGGGGCCGGCGGCGGTCAGGCCCTCGCCGATCGCATCCAGGTTCCCCTGCTCGGCCAGGTCCCGCTGCTCCCCGAGTTGCGGGAAGGATCCGACAACGGCACGCCGATCGCGGCCGCGTCCCCGGAGTCAGAGGCGGCCATGGCGTTCGACGAGATCGCTCGGACCGTGATCGAGGACCTGGCTCCGACCCGCCGAACGCACCCGGAGCTGAAGATCATCTGAACAGCGAGCCGGCGCCGCTCAGCGATCGATGGGGTCGCCTCTCTGGGCAGCCGCTCGGATGGTGGCGACCAACGGTTCGGGATCCCCGTTCTTGAGTCGCAGGGGGATGTCCAGACGGGCCATCTCCTCGCGAGCGAAGTCGCCGGCCACGGCCGAGTAGGCGATGATCGCCACGTCCGGGCAGCGCTTCTGCAGTTCGGGGATGGCCTCGAAGCCGCTCATGCCGGGCATGAGGAGGTCGAGGATCACGACGTCGGGCGAGACCGCCACGCACACGTCGACGGCCTGGCGACCGTCGGCCGCCTCACCGATCACCGAGATGCCGTGCTGGCGAAGCTGCAGACGCAGCAGCAACCGGATGTCGGCCTCGTCGTCGGCGATGACGACCTCGATGGGATCGCCGTGATCGCTCACGCCGCCCTCGGCAGGTGGAGCCGGGTCTCGATCACGCCGTCGTGCTGGGCGATGGTCACGTCGCCACCGTCGAGTTGCGCCAATGCCTTGGCGGCGGCGAGACCGACGCCGAGGCCGGGGCGCGGGTCACGGCGACCTCACCGCGGAAGAACAGCTCGAAGACGAGATCGAGATCGGCGATCTCGCGCTCGGTCGGAGTCCTGACCACGACGGTGACGAACTGGTCGTCGGTCTCGAAGTGGAGCGTGGGCGGGCCGTCGTTGTAGCGATGGGCGTTGGAGGCGAGGTGTCCGACGGCACGCAGCACGGAGTCGCGGTGGGCCAGGACCCGACCCTCGGGCCAGCCCTCGACCCGTACATCGGTGCCGGCCACGGCTTCGTTCACGACCTCGCCGAGATCGACGGCGTCCGGACTCTCGATGGGTCGGGCTGTCTTGACCTCGGCGGCGAGGAGCAGATCGTCGAGCAGCCGCTCGGCGCGGCGGGCATTCCGGAGCAATGCGGGGACGAGTGTCTCGCGGATCTCCTCGTCGGACGCCCCGACCATGAGCTCGGCCAGACCGCGGACGGTGGTGATCGGGGTCCGCAGCTCGTGCCCGACCACGTGGATCACGCGGTCCCGGATGAAGTCGAGACTCTCTGCGTCTGTGGCACTCATGCGGCGGGTCTTACTGTTCGGTGAAGCAGCGGCTGGCTGCGGTCGGGCGGGGCTGCAGGCACCGTACGCTCGGGACTGTGGAGCAACAAGCGTACCGACCCGTGGGCCGGCGGGCGTTTCTCGGCATCCTCGGACTCGGTGCCGCCGGCATTCTGGTCGGCTCCCCGGTCCAGACCGCGATCGAGTCTGCCTTCCGGCCCCTCGTCGCCCACGACGGCACCGGTCTCAGCGCCCTGCTCCCCACCACGGCGAAGTTCCGCTACTACAGCGTCGTCGGCTACAACCCCCACATCTCGCACGACGAGTACCGCCTCACGGTCACCGGCTTGGTGCGCGACGAGCTCGACCTGAGCTACCAGGATCTGCTCGACCGGCCGATGGTGCAGCTGACCAAGGACTTCCAGTGCGTCACCGGCTGGCGGGTGCCCGATGTCGAGTGGTCGGGTGTCAAGGTCGCCGACCTGCTCGACGAGGCGGGGGCGAACGCGACCCACGTCCGGTTCCTCAGCTCCGACGGCGCCTACTCGACCACCCTGACCATGGAGCAGGCCCGCCGCGACGACGTCATCGTCGCCACGCAGATGCTCGGCGGCGACGTGACGGTCGAGCACGGCGGTCCGGTGCGGCTCTACGTGGCACCGATGTACGGCTACAAGTCGCTGAAGTGGCTGGCGGGCATCGAGGCGACCGACAACCCGGAGCCGGCCGGCTTCTGGGAGGTCCGCGGGTACGACGCGGATGCCTGGGTGGGCAACTCCAACGGGCGCAGCGACGAGCCCACATGACCGGCTCGACGTCCCGGGTGACCCGGCACGCCCACGGGCCGAACGATCGGCTGGTCGGCGATGCGGTGATCAGGTTCGACCGGGCCGAACGGATCCTGCACTGGGTCAGCGCCACGGCCGTGCTCATCACCGTCGCCACCGGCGCCGCGCTGTACGTGCGCCCGCTGGCCGTCGCGATCGGCCGCCGTGAGCTGGTCAAGGACCTTCACGTGATGGCGGGTTTCGCCGCGGTGGTGCCGTTCCTCGTCGTGATGACCGGGCCCTGGGGCCGCGGGCTGATGCGTGATGTCCACCGCTTCGCCCACTGGCACGACGACGACCTGCGGTGGTTCCGACGTCGCCTCCGTTCCCGGTCCGAGACGGGCAAGTTCAACGGGGGCCAGAAGCTCAACGCGGTCGTGCTGTCAGGGGCGTTGCTCGTGATGCTGATGTCGGGGTCGGTCATGAAGTGGTTCGGCCCCTTCCCGCTCGAGTGGCGCAGTGGTGCCACCTTCGTGCACGACTACGTCTCGTTCGGCCTCTGGTTCCTGATCCCGGCCCACATCCTCAAGGCGATCGTCACCCCCGGGGCCGTGTCCGGTATGTGGACCGGCTGGGTCGACCGCGACGAAGCGTCGGCTCGTCCGCGCTGGTGGGCCCAGGTCGAACGGGAGCCGGTCGAGCGGGAACCGGTCGAGCGGGAGTCTGTCGCCGACCCGGTCGGCCGGTAGGTTGGCGCCCGAATCAGCCGAGAGCCTGCGACGGAGTGTGGAACGTGGACGTACGAATCGGTGTCATCTACACCGGTAAGGAGCTCGACATCGACCTGGGCGACGAGGCCGATGCCGACCAGGTCCAGGCCGACGTCGACGCGGCGGTGTCGGGCGAGACCCCCGTGCTGTGGATGACCGACAAGCGGGGTCGTCGCCTGGGTGTGCCCACCGAGAAGATCGCCTACGTCGAGATCGGTGGTCCGGACAACGAGCGGCGCATCGGCTTCGGCGCCTGATCCGCCGATCGACCGCGCTGTTGACCACCGGCGACCGCCCCAACAGGTGACTCGGTGACGTCCATCCTCGACCGCAAGCTGCTCTTCGTCACCGGCAAGGGTGGCGTCGGCAAGACCACGGTGGCCGCGGCCATCGGGGCCCTGGCCGCCGATCACGGGCTCCGGACGTTGGTGTGCGAGGTCGACGCCAAGGGCAACCTGGCCGACTTCTTCGAGACGGAAGAGACCGGCTTCACGCCGACCGAGGTCACCGCCGAGGGGACGCCGGGCCAGCTGTTCGTGATGTCGATGAACACCGAGCAGTCGCTGAAGGAGTACCTGAGCCTTCAGCTCAAGGTGCCCGTGCTGGCCAAGATCGGGCCCCTGGCCCGCACGCTGGACTTCGTGGCCAACGCCGCGCCGGGGGTCAAGGAGATCCTCACCGTCGGCAAGCTCACCTTCGAGGTCCGCGAACAGAACTACGACCTCGTCGTCGTCGACGCGTCGGCGAGCGGGCACATCGTCGGCCAGCTCGCCGCCCCGGACGCCATCAAGGAACTGGTCCAGGTCGGCGTCGTGCGCGACCAGACCACCTGGATGATGGACATCCTGCGGGACCCGGCCCAGACCGGCGTCGTGATCGTGGCCGCGCCGGAGGAGATGCCGGTCCAGGAGACGATCGAGCTCGCCGGGCGCCTGGCCGACGAAACGGTGGTCGACCTCGCCGCGGTCGTGGTGAACCGGGTCCTCCCCGAGCTGTTCAACAACCGGGAGGAGGCGATCTTCGAACGTCTCCGGGCCGAGGGGGCCGTCGCCGCGCTGAGCGAGGTGGTGGGCGGCCCGTCGACGCCGGTGCTCGACGCCGCTGAGCTGGCGGTGACCTTGCGCCGCTCGCGGGCCGGCCACCTGGCCCGGCTGCGCGACGAGCTCCCGGCCGATCTCGATCTGCTCTACGTGCCGTACCTGTTCCAGCGCACCCATGGCGTCCGCGCCACCAAGATGATCGCCGGGTTCCTCGGCGACGAGCTGGGGTTCTGATGGCGCGCCGGAAGTCCTCGACCAGGGGTCGGGCCACGGGCACGCTCGAGCAGCTGCTCGCCGCCAAGGAGATCGTCATCTGCTGCGGGTCCGGAGGCGTGGGCAAGACCACGACGGCGGCGGCCGCCGCTGCCATGGCCGCGGTCCACCTCGGAGGCAAGGTGCTGGTGGTCACCGTGGATCCGGCCCGCCGGCTGGCGAACGCGCTCGGCCTGGAGTCGTTCGGCAACGTCGAGACCCAGATCCCCGAGGCGGCGTTCGCCGCGATCGGGGTCGAACCGCGTGGCGAGTTGTGGGCGGCGATGCTCGACACCAAGCAGTCGTGGGACGACCTGGTGCGGATGCACGCGCCCAACGAAAAGACCCGCGAGGCCATCCTCGCCAACCCGCTGTACCACAACATCACGGCCCGGTTCGTCCAGAGCCACGACTACATCGCGATGGAGCGCCTGTACGAGATCCACGCCTCCGGCCGCTACGACCTGGTGATCGTCGACACCCCACCGACCCGCAACGCCCTCGACTTCCTCGAGGCGCCGGAACGCATGGCCGACTTCTTCTCGTCCCGGCTGCTGCGCTGGCTGACGGTGCCTTACCGATCGCGGCTGGTGAACATGGCCACCAAGCCGTTCTACCGGGTGGCCGACACCATCCTCGGTTCGGCATTTCTGGAGGACATCGCCGAGTTCTTCCTGCTGTTCCAGACCATGTACAAGGGGTTCGTCGAACGAGCCCGGGCCGTGCAGCGCACGCTGGAGGACAAGCGGACCACCTTCGTCGTGGTCTCGACGCTCGAGTCGGCGCCGCTCACCGAGGCCGAGTTCTTCATCGAGGCGCTCCGCGACCGCTCCTTCCACCTCGGTGCCGTCATCTTGAACAAGGTCCTGCCGTCGTACCTGCTCGACCCGGCGGCCGCCCGGGTCGCCAAGCGCATGGCCGACGACGCCGCGGCCGTGGTCGAGGCGCTCGACGACGACATCGTCGCCGAGGTGCTCGACGACGCCGAACCGGACGACCTGGCCCGGGTCATCGAGGAGGTGGCGGGAAGCTTCCTCGACTTCCGGGTGGTGGCCACCCGAGAGGCCGAGCAGCGCAAGGAGCTCGCGGCCCGTCCCGACGTGATCGCCAGCGTCCCCTACTTCGACTCCGACATCTTCGATCTCGCCGGCCTGCTCCGACTGGGCGAGCAGATCTGGCGGTGACGCCGTTCGCTGCGCTCACTTCTGGAGTTGCTCGCCAGGGGCTCGCAACATCCCGGGCGCGGGCCTGACCTACGGTTCCTGCTGATGCCATCGCTCGTCGAGCTCACCCGGTCGCTCACGCCGCTCGACCCGCTCGAGACCGCGCACCTCCAGCGGTTGGCTGCGTCGTGGGGCCTGCTGGCCGACTTCTGCTTCTCGGACCTGCTGCTGTTCGCTCCGGTCGGCGACTTCGACGGCCACGAGTTCGTGGTGCTCGCCCAGGTTCGTCCCACCACGGGACAGACCGTCTACCGGGGCGACTGGGTGGGGACCCGACTCGACGAGCTCGAGCGGCCACTCGTCGCTCGGTCCTTCCGCAACGGCGAGATCATCGAGGGCGAGATCCATCTGGCCGTGGTGCGCGAGCGCGTCCGGGTGCTCTGTGTCCCGATCCGGCGGGACGGCAAGGTCATCGGGGTGGTGACCCGCGAGTCGGCGCCGTCCATCGGCCGCCAGCACGGCGAGCTCGAGCGCACCTACCTCGACATCTTCAACCGGTTCGCCCGGATGATCGCGGCCGGCGACTTCCCCTACGAGGACAAGGACGACACCGCCGAGGCGCCGCGGGTGGGAGACGGCGTGCTCCTGGTCGATGCGGCCGGCCGGGTCGAGTACACGTCGCCCAACGCCGTGTCGGCGCTGCACCGAGTCGGCGTCCACGCCAACGCCGAGGGATTGCGCTTCGGCGAACTGGGTCTCGACGAGTCCCTGGTGAAGACGGCGTTCCGGCTGCGCCAGCCCACGGTCGAGGAGGTCGAGCGCACCAACGAGGTCACGGTGGTCTTCCGGTGCCTCCCCATCACCGACCGGGGTGAGGTCTCCGGCGCGGTCGTCTTGATGCGCGACATCTCCGAGCTGAGACGCCGCGACCGGTTGCTGCTGTCGAAGGACGCCACCATCCGCGAGATCCACCACCGGGTGAAGAACAACCTGCAGACGATCTCCTCGCTGTTGCGCCTGCAGGGTCGCCGCCTCGGCTCCGACGAGGGCAAGGCGGCCATCGAGGAGTCGGCTCGCCGGATCCGCTCGATCGCGCTCGTCCACGAGACTCTGTCCCGGGAGGCGGGCGACGACGTGCCGTTCGTCGAGATCGCCCGGGAGTTGTCGCGCATGGTGGAGGAGGGCCTGGTCGATCCGAGCCGACCGTTCCAGGTCACGGTCACGGGTGAGGCCGGGTCGGTCCCCGCCGCGCCGGCCACCTCGCTGTCGGTGGTGCTCAACGAGCTGCTGCAGAACGCGGTCGACCACGCCTTCCCGGCCGACCTCGACTACAGCGACCGGCCGGGGAGCGTGCGGGTCGAGATGGCGCGCACGGAGAAGGAGATGACGATCGTCGTCGAAGACGATGGGGTCGGCCTGCCCGAAGACTTCGATCTCGACGCCTCGGTGGGGCTGGGGCTGTCGATCGTCCGGACGCTGGTGGAGACCGAGCTGGGCGGCACCCTGGAGATGCAGCGGGCCGCCGGGACACGGCCCCGCATCGGAACGATCGTCCGGGTCAACGCATCGACGGCGACGTGGTGAGCGCTGACGTCATGGCTCGGACGCGCAACGACCTCCCACGGCGGGGAGGTCGTGAACACTCGGTCGCCTCGCACGCTTCGGCTCCCTGACGGCCGAGGCGCTGGCGCTTGGATCCTCGGCCGTGACACTCGGTCGCCTCGCACGCTTCGGCTCCCTGACGGCCGAGGCGCTGGCGCTTGGATCCTCGGCCGTGACCTGCCGGCGTCAGGAGGCGCGCTGTTCCTTGAGGCGCCGCTGGCGGGCCCGGCGCATCTGCCGGCGCTCCTCCTCGGAGGTCGCCCCCCACACACCGCTGTCCTGGTTGGTGGAGATGGCGTACTCGAGGCACAGGCTCTGCACGTCGCATGTCCGGCACACGGCCTTGGCGTTGGCGATCTGCTCGAGCGCCGGGCCGGTGGTGCCGACCGGGAAGAACAGATTGGGATCGGTGTCTCGGCAGGCCGAGAACTTTCGCCACTCGTCTCGCTCGAGCGTGACGGGGATGGTGCGCGACGTTGTCAGAGCCACGGGGCCTCCAGAGGGTTGGGGGACGGTCACAACATGAACGAATCAGCAGGGCGGGCCATATTGTGACAGCGTTCACATGCCTCGGCGGACCAGGCTGCGCCTCACCGGGCTCGCCCACCGTATCGTTGATCGACATCGCCCCGCAAGGGTTTTTTCGACATATCGAAACAATGTGGCAATGCCAGTGATCCAATGCCGCTGATCTATGGCCACCGGGGCGCCTCTGCCGCGGCACCGGAGAACACCGTCGCCGCCTTCCGGCTGGCCCGGGAGCTGGGCGCCGACGGGGTCGAGCTCGACGTGCGGCGCAGCGCCGACGACGAGCTCGTGATCTGTCACGACCCTGCGCTGGCCGACGGTCGTGCCGTGCGGGCGGTGCTCCGGGCCGAGCTGTCGCCGTCGGTGCCCACGCTGGCCGAGGCCCTCGACGCGTGTGCCGGCATGATCGTGAACATCGAGATCAAGAACATCCCGCACGAGCCGGACTTCGACCCGGCGTGCCGGGTGGTCGACGACGTCGTCGCGTTGCTGGCCGACCGTGAGTTCCGCGACCACGTGCTGATCTCGAGCTTCCACCTCCCGACCATCGACCGGGTCAAGGCCCTCGATCGTCGGCTGCGCACCGGTCTGCTCACCTTCGTCGACCCGTTGCCCGGCGACAGCCTCGCGGCAGTGGTCGAGCGGGGGCACGACGCGGTCCATCCCTACGACATGACCGTCGACGGCGCCCTGGTGACCGAGGCGCACCGCGTCGGGCTCGAGGTGAACGTGTGGACGGTGGACGATCCGGCCCGCATCGAGTCCCTGGCGGCGCTCGGGGTCGATGGCGTGGTGACCAACGTGCCCGACGTCGCTCGCCGGGTCCTCAGGCCGGAGTGACCAGCCGGAGCGCGCCGGGTCGGTGCTCGAAGCGCAACGTCTCGGCGTTGCCGAGGAAGTCCCCGTCCACCTGGTAGGGGAACTCGCCGTAGCCCGCGACATCGATGTGATCGAGGTCGTGGGCGACGACGGCATGGCGGGACGAGCGCAGGTGGCGGCCGGAACCGATGCCCGAGCCGACCAGACGAAGGGTCTTCACGAAGTCCATCGTCCGCAGGATGACGACCGACAACCCGTTGTCGAGCGTGGCCTCCGGGGTGAGATCGAGCGCCCGGTTGCCGAGGTAGGTGTAAGGGCTGGTGTTCAACACGATGGTGAGGTAGGCGTCGTCGATCACCCGGCCGTCGGGCAGGTGCACGGCCATGCGGGGGCGGCTGTGGTCGTAGTGCCGGAACCAGGTGGCGAAGCCGGCATAGATGAAGAGGGGATGGCCGGCGTAGCGCTTCAGTGACGACCGGCGTTCGACCTGTTCGACCACGGCGGCGTCGAAGCCCAGGCCGGTGTGGAAGAGGAAGCATCGTCCGCTGACGGCGCCCACACCGACGGAGCGGATCGACTGGTGGGCGAGTGCGTCGAGCAGGACCCCGGTCGCCTCGATCGGGTCGTTCGGGAGCCCGATGGTCCGGGCGAAGACGTTGGTCGAGCCTCCGGGGAGGGTGGCGAGGGCGGTGTCGGTACCGACCAGCCCGTTGGCGGCCTCGTTCAGCGTGCCGTCGCCGCCCATGACGACCACGGCGTCGTACCCCTCGTTGGCGGCACCGAGCGCGAGACGCGTGGCGTGGCCCCGTCGGCTGGTCTCCACCAGGGTGACCTCGTGGTCGGCGGAGAATGCCTTGTTGATGACGACCATCGAGCGGGCCGTGACCGACGAGGCGAACGTGTTGACGATGAGGAGGAGGCGCACGAGACGCTGATCCTGTCATGTCTGGGGGAGCCGGGGATTTGGACCCGCGCTTCGATCGACTGACACAATCGGCCGCATGTCGCTCAACGTGGTCGTCTGCGTGAAGCAGATCCCGGACCCTGCCGATCCCGGCAGCCTGGATGATGACTTCACTCTCAATCGCTCTGGAAAGCTGATCCTGGACGAGTCCGACTCCTACGGGGTCGAGATGGCGCTCCAGCTGGTCGACACCGCCGGCGGTGGCGAGGTCACGTTGGTGTCGATGGCTCCCAACGGCGAGGTGTCCGGGCTGCGCACGGCGCTGGCCATGGGCGCAGCCAAGGCGGTGCTGGTCACCGACCCCGAACTGGCCGGTTCAGGTGCGCTCGACACCGCCCGCACCCTGGCGGCCGCCATCGGTCGCGCCGGTGACTACGACCTGGTGATCTCGGGCGTCGAGTCGTCCGACGGCTACACCGGGACCGTCCCGCAGATGCTCGCCACCGAGCTCGGTCATCCGATGGTCTCCTTCGCCAAGGAGGTGCACATCGCCGACGGCAAGGTCACCGTGAAGCGTCAGACCGAGACCGGCTACCAGGACGTCGAGGCACCCACCCCCGCCGTCGTGTCCGTGACCGCTGGTGTGGTCGAGCCCCGCTATCCCTCGTTCAAGGGGATCATGGCGGCCAAGTCGAAGCCGGTCGACGAGGTCGCGGTCGGCGACCTGGGCATCGATGCCGCCAGCGTCGGCTGGTCCGGCGCCGGCCAGGAGATCGTCGCCGTCGAGAACGCGCCCGCCCGCGAGTCCGGCGAGATCGTCGAGGACGAGGGTGAGGGCTTCCAGAAGATCGTGGCCAAGCTCGAAGAGCTCAAGGTCATCTGAGTCGAGACCCGAACAGAGGAAAGAGGAACGAACATGGCTCTGTCCAAGGTATGGGTCTTCGCGGAGACCGATGAGAGCGGTGCACTGACGTCGCTCACCAAGGAACTGCTCACCAAGGCCCGTGACCTGGGCGACACCGTCGAGGCCTTCTACGCCGGTGACGGCGCGGCCATCGCCGAGGCCGTCGGCGCCTACGGCGCCACCACCGTCCACGCCACCGGTGCGCTCGACGACCAGCTCGTCGGCGCTCCGGCCGGCGCGGCGCTGGCCGGTGCGGTCGATGGCGTCGACCTGGTCATGGGCGGCACCACCTACGACGCCCGCGACACCTTCGGGGTCGCGGCGGCCAAGACCGGCAAGCCGGTGATCTCGAACATGACCGCCATCGATCTCGACGGCGACGCCGTGGTCACCACGGTGCCCGTCTTCGGTGGTGAGAAGCTGGTGAAGACGAAGTTCACCGCCGGCGGCCCGATGTTCGCGCTGATCCGGCCCAAGTCCTACGAGGCCAGCGAGTCCGGTGGCGGGGCCGCCGCGGTCGAATCGGTGTCGGTGCCCGACGGCGTGCCCACTGCGACGGTGCTGTCGACCCACGTCGAGGAGCGGGAGGGGCCCCAGCTGGACTCTGCCCCGATCGTGGTGTCGGGCGGGCGCGGTCTCGGCGATCCCGACAAGTACCACGAGTACATCGAGGTGCTCGGCAAGAAGCTCGGTGCCGCCACCGGCGCCACGCGCGCCATCGTCGATGCCGGATGGGTTCCCTATGCCAAGCAGGTCGGCCAGACCGGCAAGGTGGTCAAGCCCGACCTGTACATCGCGTGCGGCATCTCCGGCGCCACCCAGCATCTGGTCGGCATGAAGGGCTCCAAGAACATCATCGCCATCAACAAGGATCCCGAGGCACCGATCTTCTCGGTCGCCGATCTCGGCATCATCGGCGATGTGCACAAGGTGCTGCCCGCCCTCATCGAGGCCCTCGACGCCAAGTCCTGAGCGAGGTCGACACCGGCCCGCCCCGGGTCAGTCGCCGACGAATAGTGAACGGTCGCCTTCGGGCGGCCGTTCGTCGTTTTCGGCCGCACTTCGTCGTGGCGCGACCACTGGGTGTCGAAGTTCGCCGCCGTCCGGAACGTGCGGAGCCCTGTCCGCTGCGTAGTCGGCCACGACACGCGGTGAAGTGACCTCGGATTGCGTTCAAGAGTCCCTGATGGCAGGAAATGTCCGATCTTGCGCCGAAACCTGCGAATTCCCTGCGTATCGGATCGGGGAGCCAGAGAATCGGACATATCGGTCGAACGCTCAGAGTGGCGGCCGCGCTACGTCAGCGATTTTGCGTGTTGAACCGTTCGCGCTCTGTGGTGACAACTGAGGACATCGCCCACGTTTTCGCACGTAGACGAGTTGGTTTTCTCCCTAAGCAACTGCCGGAGCACTCACCGTGACAACACTCGAGACACCCAAAACAACGGAAGCCACCGTTCGACCGGCTGCCGGCGTTTCGCTGCATCGCCAAGGCCTCACCGGCCGGGGCGTCGGCATCGCCGTCATCGACTCCGGCGTGACCGCGCCTGGGGCGTTCGGCCGTCGCCTGGTGACCGGACCGGACTTCACCGTCGACGCCGGGACGGCCGACGACGGACGTGACCACACCGGTCACGGCACCCACCTCGCCGGGATCGCGGCGGGAGACCAGGTCGGCGTGGCGCCGGGCTCGCACGTGGTGAGCGTCAAGGTCGCCGGTCGCCAGGGCGCCACCGACGTGAACGCGGTGATCGCCGCCATCGATTGGACCGTGGCCCACCGCCACGAGCTCTCCATCGGTGTCCTGCTCCTCGCCTTCGGCGCCGACCAGCTCCCCGCCGGCCGATTCGATCCGCTGGCCTCGGCTGTCGCCCGGGCCTGGCGGTCCGGGATCGTCGTCGTCTCTTCGGCGGGCAACGGTGGCCGGGAAGCCCCCCTCTCGACCCCGACGCACATCCCTGAGATCATCACCGTCGCCGGTGCCGAGCAGATCGACAGCCAGTGGGTGCTCACCGACTTCTCCGATCGTGGCACCGATGCCTGCCGTCCCGATCTCGCCGCTCCCGCCCGTTCGATCGTCGGACCCATCGCTCCCGGGTCGGACTCCGAGCAGGCGCCGGAGACCTCGATCGTGGCCGACGGCTTCGTCAAGGGATCCGGCACCTCGCAAGCCGCCGCGGTCGTCGCCGGCGCCGCTGCCCTGCTCCTCGAGGCCGACAAGTCGCTGACCCCCGACGAGATCAAGCGGATCCTCACCGTCTCCGCCGCTCGCATGGACGATGTCGCCGCCGGCGCCGGTGCGCTCGACCTCGACGTCGCCCTGGCCTGCCTCGCCTCCGGCCTGTTCCGGACCACCGCACCGGCCATTGCCGGCGCCTGGGCCGGTCACGCATGGACGGGTCACAGCTGGAACGGGTCACTGCGTGGAACGGTCACTCGTGGAACGGTCTGGAGTGGGCTGGTCACAGCCTGGACCGGTCACTCGTGGAACGGTCACTCGTGGAACGGTCACTGCGTGGACGGGTCTGGAGTGGGCTGGTCACAGCCTGGACCGGTCACTCGTGGACCGGTCATGCGTGGACGGGTCTGGAGTGGGCTGGTCACAGCTGGACCGGTCACTCGTGGAACGGTCACTCGTGGAACGGTCTGGAGTGGGCTGGCCACAGCTGGAACGGTCACTGCGCTGGACCGGTCACTCGTGGACCGGTCACGCGTGGACGGTCTGGAGTGGGCTGGTCACGCCTGGACGGTCACGCGTGGCATGGTCTGGCGTGGGCCGGTCACGCCTGGAACGGTCACGCGTGGAACGGTCTGGAGTGGGCTGGTCACAGCCTGGACACGGTCATGGCCTGGACCGGTCACGCCTGGAACGGTCACGCGTGGAACGGCCTGGAGTGGGCTGGCCACAGCTGGAACGGTCACGCGTGGAACGGCCTCGAGTGGGCCGGCCACAGCTGGAACGGTAACCCGGCCGAGTGTAGCTGGAGCCTCGCCACGTCTGGGTGCCCGATCCTGGGCCGCGAGGTCCTCCGTGGCGCTGATCCCCACCTCTGCGCGGGCGAATCAAGCAATCTTGCTCCGACCCTTGCGCTTGGTGCACATCTCACTACGATGAGTGCTCGGAACCTCACCACGGGAAGGGCAGCGAATGCGGGCTCAGGCGCGCGGCGCGCAGCGCAAGCTCTGGATTTACTGCAGCGCGGTCCTCGCTGTGGGCTCCGCTGTCGCCTTCTTCGCGGCGACGGACATGCACGCACCAGCCGGTCGACCATTCCATCTTCGCCTGGCTCCTGCTCGCTCTCGGCTTCCTTGCTGCTGAGCGATACAACGTGCACTTGGAGGTCCGGAAGGACGCCCACACCCTGACGTTCAGCGAGTTGCCGCTGACGCTCGGACTGGTCTTCGCCGCGCCCGGCGAGTCTGGTCGTGGCTCGTGTCGTGGTGTCCGGCGCTCGCCCTATCAGGTCTTCCGACAGCATCGCCCCGATCAAGCTCGTCTTCAACGCAGGCAGTTTCGGCTGCGATGCGAGCATTGCTCTGATCGTCTATCACCTGGTTCTCGGTGATGTGATCCCCAGTCGAGCCGCGTGGATGGATCGCCGCGCTCATCGCAATTGCGACTGAGTCACCTCGCTCGGTGCGGTGCTCGTGTCGATCGTGATGCGGATGGCTGGGGCGCCAGTCGACGGCTTCGATCCCAATCGTGTGGTCGTCGCTGTATCCGCTCAGCGCCGCCCTCGCCGGACGGCGGTAGGCCTCGGTGCCTCAGCGGTGCTCTGGCAGAGACAGCCGGGCATGGGTCCTTCTGCTCGTCATCGGTGCTCGCTCTCGGCTACTTCTTCACGCCTTCGTTCGCATCAGGGAGCGCCACCAGGCTCTGTCCACACTGCACGGCTTCACGACGTCGCCTTGCGATGACGTCCATTCGGGGCCAGAGCTGCTCGGCCGTGGCGGTCGCCGCAGGGACGTGGCTGATCGTTGCTCAGTGCGGTCACGTCGTGGTCCTTCTCGATCCCCGTCGGCGAAGCGTCACGAAGTCGAGTTGACCGGCTCCGAAGGCACAATTCCACCATTGACCACGCTGGTCCAGGAACTCGCGTGGATCGACGCTCGTCAACTGCTGTCCGATGCGCGGATCCGCAGGTCACTCCGGTCGACTGCGCAGAGGAGGTCGCTCAGGTCGTTCGACCGATGACCCATGCTGCCAACTGCCTGCCGCAAGCTGATCGTCGCCCACTACCGGACCGGGACGGACTCGTGATCGTGGATGGACGGTTGTCGTCCGTCCGCGGATTCGACGCGGAAGATGTGCAGCTGCTGGAAACCGCCGCAGGCCACGCGGCGAGTGCCTTGCAGAACTGCGCAGCTCGTCGACAAGCTGCGAGAGGAGGCTCGCTTCCGGGCCCATCAGGCCCTGCACGACGACGTCACCGATCTGCCCAATCAGCGGTATCTGGTCGAGCAGCTCACTGAGGAGCTCTCGCACGGGCGGCGCCTCGTGATGTTGACGGCGCGGATCCATTCGCTCCGCGAGGTGAACGAGACGCTGGGACGGGCGATGGGCGACGAGATGTTGCGCCAGGTGGCCGCCCGGATCCGGCCGATCGGGCGCCAATCGTGGTGCGCACGGTCGGGGACCGATGAGTTCACCGTCGTCGTGCCCGGCGGGCAGGACGAGTCCGACGAACTCGCCGATCGGTTGGTCGAGGCGTTCGACCAACCCGTGCTCTGCCACGACGTTGCCCTGGCCGTGACCGTGGGCGTCGGCGTCGCCCTCGCACCCCAGCACGGCACCGATGCGGAGATGCTCCTGCGCCGGGCGAGTCTGGCTGCGAGCCGCTCCGCCCTCGACGGCACCACGGTCACCACGTGGGCGTCGGACCGAGACCCATATGACCCGCAGAGCCTCACCATCGCGGCCGACCTGCGCGACGCCATCCCCGCGGGTGAGCTCGAGGTCCACTACCAGCCCCAGCTCGACATGAGCACCGGCCTGGTCATCGGTGCCGAAGCCCTCGTTCGGTGGGCCCATCCCCGGCTCGGCCAGCTGCGTCCCGACCAGTTCATCCCGGCAGCCGAGAACACCGGCGCGATCGACGCCCTGACCTTTCACGTGCTCGAGGCCGCCGCAGCGACCTGTGCCGGCTGGCATCGTCGGGGTTGGGACCTGGACGTATCGGTGAACCTGTCGGCCCGGAACCTCACCAACGCCCGGTTCTCCCGCGAGGTCGATGCGATCCTGACCCGTGTCGGCCTCCCGGCATCGTCGCTGACGCTCGAGCTCACCGAGTCCAGCGTCATGACCGAGGCCGAGCGGGCGATGAAGACGATCAACGAGCTCCATGAGCTGGGGATTGCGCTGTCGATCGACGACTTCGGCACCGGGTACTCCTCGCTCGCTCACCTCCGCCGGCTCCCCGTCACCGAGATCAAGGTCGACAAGTCGTTCGTGTTCGACCTGACCACCAGCGAGTCCGACGAGGCGATCGTTCGATCGATGATCGAGCTCGGTCACAACCTCGGCCTCACCGTGGTGGTCGAGGGCGTCGAGACGGTCGAGGTCCGGAACCGGCTGCAGGAGCTGGGCAGCGATCGGCTCCAGGGCTACCTCCTCAGCCGACCCCTGGCCGCGTCGGCCTTCGAGCACTGGATGTCGGAGCGCCCGGTCCGGACCAACCGCATCCACACCCGGGTCGGCCAGGTCGTGAACCTCGATCAGCGCCGCTGAGGCACTCGCCTCGCAGGCGATCGTCGGTCAGACCAGAGGCCACGGATAGCGTCGTCCCGAGGGATCGACGGGGAAGTGGCCGAGATCGAGCACGTCGCAGATCCGGGCCGACAGCGCGTCGCGTTCGACCGGGCGGAGCAGGGCGTCGAGGGCATCGGGGATGCCGTCACGGCGCAGCCGGTCGATGTCGGCGAGCAAAGGGTCGGGGATGGGCTCGCCGGCGAACTCCCAGATCACGGTGCGGAGCTTGAAGTCCTCGTGGAAGCAGAGGCCATGGTCGATGCCGAACAGCTCGTCGCCGACGGAGACGAGGCAGTGGCCGCTCTTGCGGTCGGTGTTGTTCGCCAGCAGATCGAACGCGCACATCGCCTGCAGCCCCTCGAGGTGGCGACCGTCCTCGAACAAGGTGAAGTAGTGCTGCTCGAAGTCGGCGTCGACGAAGCGCTGGACGGAGCCTTCCCCCAGCGGGCCGTCGCGGAGCACCGTGTGGGGCACCAGACTCCAGCCCAGCGCTTCGGACAGCTCGTAGGCGGCCACCTCACGGCGGTCGAGCCCGGCGGGGAAGTCCCACAGGGGCCGCTCTCCGCGGCGGGGCTTGTAGATGGCCCGGAGCCACATGTCGCCGTGGGTCACGCGGGCGAGGAAGGTCCCGTTGGACGACCACGGCATGCGGCCCTCGATCTCCATCTCGCCGTCCACGAGCACGGCGCGCACCGGGTCGGACATGGGCGCAGGATCAGTTCGCGCGGGGGCAGATGTGTCCGGACGGATCCATCGGAGCGCCGCACAGGCGGCAGGGGGGCCGTCCACCGAGCATGAGGTCCTCGGCCCGGCGGATCAGCGCCCGGACCTGGGCGCGGGTGATCGCGACCCGCAACGTGTCACCCGGGAGCGCCTCGTCGGGCACCAGCTCGTCGGCGACGATGACGATGCGGTCGCGGTCGTTGTCGTAGGCGACGCCGATGGTCCCCACGGTCCACTCCGCCTCGACCGGCTCCCGCAGCTTCGGCGCGGCGGGAACCTCGTCGGGTGCGGGCAGGTCGTGGAGCAGGCCGGCGAGGTACTCGGCCAGAGCGAGGACCTGCTGCTTCTCGAGCTTGACCGCCGTGGCGTGCCCGTTCTGCTGGGCCTGCAGGTAGAAGACGCGCTCGCCGGGCGGGCCGATGGCGCCGGCGGTGAAGCCGTCGGGATCGTCGTAGATGGTCATGAGGGAACGAGGGAGACGAGATCGTCGGTGTGGTTGACGGCCAGGACGGTGGGGCCGGTGGAGCCGTAGAGCACGGCCGAGACCGAGCACTGACCGACGACGATGCGTTGGAACAGGTCGAGCGGGGTGCCGAGCGCCTGGGCCACGGCCGCCTTGATGGTGTCGGCATGGGAGACGGCCACGATGGACTGGCCGGGATGGTCGTGCACCAGCGCGTTGATGGTGTCGACCATGCGGGTCTGCATCTCGGAGAACGACTCACCTCTCGGGAAGCGGAAGCCGGCCGGGTGGCGCTGGACCGTCTTCCACTCGGGGAGCTTGCCGAGGTCGGCGAGCTTGCGGCCGGTCCAGTCACCGAAGTCGCACTCGATGAGTCCCTGGCGTTGCCGGACCCGGAGCCCGAGCGCCTTGGCGATGGGGGCGGCCGTCTCGCGGGTGCGTTCCATCGGCGATGCGTAGACGGCTGCGATGCCGTTGGCAGGCGTTCTTCGCGATGCGGGCGTGGTGCAGTTCGGCGATCCGGGCCGCCACCGATTCGGCCTGGGCCACGCCCTGGTCGGCGAGGTGGAGCCCGGTGGCTCGACCGGGGAGGACCGAGCCCGTGGTGGGCGTCTTGCCGTGGCGGACGAACAGGACCAACGTCGGCGCTGGACCCCCCTGTTGTTCGGCCTTCGTCTTCCTCGAGCGGCTCGTGCGCTTGGCTGCCATGCGATTTGCCACGCTATCGGCGATGGACTCGATCGAAACGCTGGCCGCCGACGTCGCGTCGTGCCGCGCCTGTCCCCGCCTCGTCGCGTGGCGTGAGCAGGTGGCACGAGAGAAGCGGGCCGCGTTTCGTGACGACGAGTACTGGGGGAGAGGGGTGCCCGGCTTCGGTGATCCCGAGGCGCGAGTCGTGGTGGTGGGTCTCGCCCCTGCCGCTCACGGGGCCAACCGGACCGGGCGGATGTTCACCGGTGACCGCAGCGGCGACTTCCTCTACGCCGCGCTCCACCGCACCGGGTTCGCCAACCAGGCCGAGTCGGTCGCGCCCGGCGACGGGCTGGAGCTCACCGACGCGTGGATCACCTCGCCGGTCAAGTGCGCGCCGCCGGCGAACAAGCCCACCCCGGCCGAGCGGGACGAGTGCGCCGGCTTCCTCGATCGTGAGCTGACGCTGCTCGCTCGCGCCCGGGTCTTCGTGCCCCTGGGCCAGTTCGGGTACCAGGCCACGTGCCGATTCCTCGGCGTCCGGCCGCGCCCCCGGTTCGGACACGGCGTGGAGGTCGAGGTCCCTGCCGCGGAGGGCGGGTCGAGTCGCTGGATCGTCGCCAGCTTCCACGTCAGCCAGCAGAACACGTTCACCGGCAAGCTCACCGAGCCGATGTTCGACGCCGTGCTCGAACGCGCTCGCGCGCTGAGCGCGACCTAGGCCTTCTGCGGGACCTTCGGGAAGTCGACCGCGAAGTCGGGCCAGCGCTTCCGCGACTTCTCGGCCAACTTGTGCATCAGGGCGATCGCCCCCGGATCGTCGTCACCCGGCCGAGCCTCGATGACACCGGCATCGACCATGCGGGTGATGACCTCCCGGCCGAGCTCGGTGCGGACGATGGTGAGCGTCCAGTCGTTCTCCTTGCCGATGCCGCCGGTGGAGATGTCGGCATGCTCGGCCGCGAAGTCAGGGCAGTGGTTGCAGCCCTCGCGGGTCCAGGCGTGGCATTCCTTGAGGGGGATCTCGTGGTAGGCGCCGTCCTTCATCCAGATCTGGAACACGCCCTTGATGTTCATCTTGACCATGTCCTGCTTGGGCAGGCCGTACTTGGTCCAGAACAGCTCTTCGAAGATGGCGTCGTCGAACGTCTTCGAGCACAGCAGGCCGATGTTGAACTTGATCGGCTTGCTGATCTTGCCGATCTTGCGATGCCACATCACCGGCGGCACGGACGACTGGCAGCTCATGCCGACGAGGGCGAGCGACTCGAGGCCCCGGTCCGTCGCCTCGTTGATGGCGAGCGTGTTGGCCGAGTACGTGTAGCGGCTGCCGGCGGCGGCGAGGACCTCGTCTTTGTTGGTGGCCACCCCGGGGACGGCCTTCCAGTCGCCGCCGTCGCCCTCCAGGTAGCTGACCAGGGCACCGTCGATGTACCCCTCGTCGAGCAGCCACAGCAGGATCGCCGACACCAGGCCGCCGTCCTGGCCCATCTCGTGCACGGTCTCGTCGGACGCCCGGGTGAGCATGATGTCGGAGTAGATGCCCGACAGCTCCTCGGCCTCCCGCCGGCGGGCGAAGAGGTGCTCGTCCGCCTCGGGCTCCCAGTTCCGGAACCGGGGGCAGGCCCGGGTGCATGACGTGCAGCCCTTCTGGCCGTGGATGCAGTCGTCGGGGCCGAGCTCGTCCTCGAGGTGGAACGGCGTGTAGCCCCCGGCCTCGTGGTTGTAGCCGATCACGTCGTGGGGGCAGGCGATGACGCAGCCGGCGCACCCGGTGCAGAGCTTGGCGTCGATGACCTCGGCCTTCAGCTCCAACCACTGGTTGGTCCAGCGCGCGGTCTCTCCGGTGACGACGTCAGTCAGGGCCATCGCCCGATCCTACGATCCGAAGCGGCCGCCGGAGGGAGTTGGCCGAGACACCGGCCGGTCCGATTGTGACGATCTCGTGACTGTGAGTGGGCCCGGGGGCACCGGTAGATTCGTCGGCTGTGTCCAGCCCACGCCACCTTGCTCGGGCCGCGCGCCGGAGTGGGCGAGACCGTCTGCTCATCGGGCTCGGCACGATGCTCACGTTGCTGCTGCTGGTGGCGGCCACCGGCGTGGGGTACCTGACGTGGCGGTACGGGCAGATCACCCGGTACCACGTCGGGATCGACATCGCCCCGGCGTCGGGGCAGCCCCGCAACTACCTGCTGGTCGGTTCGGACAGCCGGGCCGGCCTGGACGAGAACGATCCGGCCAACGCGGTGTTCTTCGACGACGAGGGCACCGTCACCGCCAACGGGCCGCAGCGGACCGACACGATCATGATCCTGCGCGTCGATCCGAGCAACGGGAAGGCCTCGTTGCTCTCGTTCCCGCGAGACCTGTTCGTCCCCATCGCCGACACCGGGAACCGCAACCGCATCAACGTGGCCTTCACCCGCGGTCGAGAGGTGCTGATCAACACCATCCGCGAAGACTTCGGCATTCCGATCCACCACTACGTGGAGGTCAACTTCGTCGGCTTCCTCGGGCTGGTCGACGCCATCGGGGGCGTGCCCTTCTACTTCGACACCCCGGTGCGCGACAAGCACTCCGGCCTCTCGATCCCCGAGGCCGGCTGCATCAAGCTCGACGCCCGGCAGTCGCTGTCGTTCGCCCGGTCCCGGTACCTGGAGTACAAGGACGCCGACACCGGGCGCTGGCGCACCGATCCCAGTGGGGATCTCGGCCGCATCAGTCGCCAGCAGGAGTTCATCCGCCGCGTCATCGCGCTGGCGGTGTCCAAGGGACTGTCGAATCCGGCGACCCTCAACAGCCTGGTGAACGTGGCCGTCGACAACGTCGGGCTCGATCCGACCCTGAGCGTTACCGACATCCTTCGGCTGGGGAAGCGGTTCGCGTCGTTCGATGCCGACTCGCTCGCCACCTACAGCCTGCCGGCCACCCCGTTCCGGACCAGTGCCGGCGCTTCGGTCCTCCAGCTCGACGAGCGCGGGGCCCAGCCGATCCTCAACGTGTTCCGGGGGCTCGATCCGAGCGCGGTCACCGAGGACGTCGTGGGGGTCACGGTCCTCAACGGCACGGGCGAGCCCGGATTCGCCAGTGACGTCTCGGCGGCCCTCGATGCGGTCGGCTTCGTCACCAGCGAGCCCGGCAACACCGATGCCCCGGTGGCCCGATCCACCATCTACTACGCGCCGGGGAACGAGAACGCGGCGAAGCTGTTGGCCCGCCACCTGTCCGGCCCGGTCCGGTTCTCGGTCGACGACGGGCTGGGCGAGGGCGAGGTCACCTTGGTGGCGGGCGCCGACTTCACCACGGTGCACGAGCAACTGTCACCCACCGTGCCCGAGATCCCGACCACGACGACCACCACGGGCGCCACCGGCAGCGACTCGTCGACATCGGTGATTCCATCCACGACCACCACCGCGCCGATCGGGTACCTCCCCGACAGCGGCCCCGGCAACCTCTGCTCCTGAGGCGCCGGCCGGGCCGAATTTTCCGCGCCCCCGGCAGGACTCGAACCTGCGCACACGGCTCCGGAGGCCGGAATCGTTCGCCGTGTTTGCCCAGGTCAGAGGTGGTGTCAGACCCGGTGAGGTAGCTTCCTCCCATGGTCCTCCCAAAGATGCCGCTCACTGGCCGGCCATTGGCGGACGTCGCGGTCTACAGCGTGCAGAAGCGTTCGGGGGATCGCAACAAGCGTCCGTGGGTCGTGCGGTGGTCGGTCAACGGGCGGCAGCGGAGCCGATCGTTCCGCACCAAGGCCGAGGCCGACCGCTACCGGTCGGGGCTGCTCGTCGCCCAGCAGACCGGCGAGCGGTTCGACGACGAGACCGGCGAGCCCGTGTCGTGGCAGCCGCTGCCCGACCAGGTCCAGGCCCACGAGTGGGCCCGGACCTGGCTGGGGGAGCAGTGGAACGAGTGGGCGCCCCGGACCCGGGCGTCGGCCGTCGAGGCGCTCACCCGGCTGTTGCCGTTGCTCGTGCCGCCGACCGCGCCCTCGCCGCCCGCCGGGCTCCGCGCCCACCTCCAGCATTGGCTGCCGCCGGAAGGTGTCGACGACGACGAGAAGTCAGCTTCGTGGCTGGGGCAGTGGAGCCTCCAGCTCGGACAGCTCAACCGGCCCGTGCTCGCCACCGTCGACCAGGCGCTCGGCGTCGGCGACGACGGAACGCCACTCGGCCCCCTCGACCGCCGGCCGGTTCCGCAAGGTGTCACGCGCCTGCATCCGCCGAGCGGTCGACCTCGGCATCCTCGACGTCGACCCGTGGCCACCGGCGCCCCGAGGCCGTTCGCAGCGCAAGGCAGGGCGGGCGAGGAGCGCCGTCTCCGTCCGTGCCCTGCCCGACCCGGACACGATGCGGCGAGCGATCGAGGCCATCCCGAACCACCAGCCGGCGAGCCGCACGTATCAGGTGATGACGGCGGTCGCCTACTACGCCGGCCTCCGGCCCTCCGAGGTCATCATGCTGCGAGCCAAGGCGCTGCACCTCCCCTCGAAGGGTTGGGGCCGCATCGACGTGACCGAGGCCGACGTGTCCTTCGACGAGCCCGGCGAACCCAAGACCGGCCCCCGTTCGGTGCCGATCCCCGAGCCCCTGGTCGACATGCTGCGGACCTGGGTCGCCGACGGCGGATACCGCGGTGACGATCTCCTGTTCCGCACCCGGGCCGGCGGTCGCCCGACCTCCTCGAACTGGTCCCGCTCCCTGCGACGGGCGCTGGAGAAGATCGACCACCCACCGATGCGGATCTACGACTGCCGCCACGCCGCCGCCACCACCTGGCTCACCGCTGGCGTCCCGCTCGGCGAGGTCGCCAAGCGCATGGGTCACAGCGTCGAGACGCTGGTGTCCACCTACGTCGGCGCGCTCGACGGCGACGAGACCGTGGCCAACCAGCGCATCGACACCGTCCTCGGCAAGAAGGTCGCTCGCCGGAAGTCACGTAGGAAAGGGTGAGCATGCCGAGGCAATGGCCGAAGGTTCTGCCCCGACGACGTCCGCGAGCGCGACGAGCCACCGCTCGACGATGACGCGCTGCTCGTTCGTGGCGGCCAGTTCCGGATCGCGCACGTGCTCTCCCGAGCAGAGGCATGCGAGCGGCGGCTCGGCTTCCCCGGCGTGTCGGTCGCTCACGCCGCGACCGGGCTCCTGGTCGACCTGTGCGAGCTCAGCCCTCGATTGCTCGACTACGACGAGTGCTCGACGACGACCGCGGGCCAGGTTCGTGAGCACTTCGAGATCGCCGCGACCGGTGCGTCACCACACTTCTCGATCGTCCTGCCGGCGGCGGATCTGGTGTCGGTGCGCGTGCTCAGGGACCTGTTCGAGATGGGAATCGCCCTACCCAGCTTCCCGACCGACCGGTAGCCTGGTCGAGAAGGTGATGACCATGACCCCCGACCTGTGGGCCGATTACAACCAGATCGACGACGACGGACATGTCGTCGCGTACCTGGAGGACATCGTGCGCCCGGAGCACGTCGTGGTGGGCGCGACGGTCGTTGTTGCGGACCCCGAAGCCAAGGCGCACAGGGCCGTCGTGGCGGGCATCTCGCCGCAGGGGACCGTGGCCCTCGACGTCGACTGGGCCAGCAAGCCGGTTGGTGCTCGACCCGAATCGGCGACGGCATAGTCGCGCTGGCCTAGAGCGAGATGCCGAGATCCTGGCCGAGCGTGCGCTCCGGCGAGGACTGCTGGAGGCGGTCGAGGCGCTCTGTCATCACCTGGGCATCGAGGCGGGCGATCTCCCGTCGAGCGCCCCGGATGGCATCACCGATGCGATGCGCAACTGGCTC
>CAVSXR010000041.1:0-42915 GCA_963731885.1 uncultured Acidimicrobiaceae bacterium
AGAGAACTGGATGTTCTGGACAAGTCGGGCATAGGCTGCGCCTCTCAGGGTCGGCGATACGGGAGATGGCACGGTGGGCTGGAGCGGACGCGAGCGACGTTGGGTCGCGGTGGTGGCGAGTGCGTTGGTTCTCGTGATCGGCGTTCCACCGGCCCGCGCCACGGACACCGCCACCTCGAGCGAGAACCATGCCCCCGTGGCCTACGACCAGTCGATCAAGGTCCGGGCGGGCACGGTCACATCGATCACCCTCACTGGGATTGACCCGGACGGGGACCCGATCACCTTCGAGATCGGCAAGTGGCCCCACCGCGGCACGCTCGGCGGCACGGCGCCGGATGTGACGTACACGCCGGATGCCGACGCCACGCAGGACAGCTTCGCGTTCAGCGTGACCGATCCGTCTGGCGCCACCGACTACGGCACCGTCAGCATCCTGGTCGTCTCGAACAGCGATCCGCTGGCCGCCGACGACTCGTTCGCCACGGACCAGGACACCGAGTTGTCGGTCGATGCGCCGGGCGTGCTCGGCAACGACAGCGACGGCAACCAGGACCCGCTCCACGCCGTCCTCGTCACCGGGCCCGCCCACGGCACGCTCGACCTCAGATCCGACGGTTCCCTTCGCTACCAGCCGGACCCCGACTTCTCTCGGTACCGACTCGTTCAGGTACCGGGCCGCCGACGACCTGGCCGAGTCCGACCCGGCCACGGTCGAGCTCATCGTTTCGAGACCGCAGGCCCGCCCCGACCACTACGGCACCGAAGAAGACACGCCACTGGTGATCGAGGCACCGGGCGTGCTCAGCAACGACTCCGATGCCGACCACGACCCGCTCACCGCCATCCTCGACGTCGGGCCGAGCCACGGGACGGTCGAGCTCCATCCTGACGGCTCGTTCGTCTACACCCCGGCGCAGGACTACTTCGGCGGGGACGCCGTCACCTACCACGCATCCGACGGCGAACATGCCTCCGACCCCGCCAGCGTCGAGATCGACGTCGCCGAAGCGCCCCTGATCGCCACCGTGCTCGTGGCTGACCCCGCGATCGTGCCCCTGCTCTCGGGCCAGGACACCCACGCCGCGTTCGTCGCCCACCTCCGGGCGGAAGACGGCACCCCGCTCCCCGGTCGATCGATCTACTTCCAGACCAACGCCGGGAACTCGTGCTCGGCGCTCACCGATGATGACGGCGTGGCTCGTTGCCCGCTCACCGTTCTGCAGTTGACGGGAACCGCCGTCGGACGAGGGTACGACGCGTACTTCCTCGGCGATGCCGACTACTCCGCGAGCGGTGCCCATGGGACGACGCTGATCGTCCCCGGCTGAGGGCGCCGCGGTTCAGACTGCGGGGACGCGTTCGCCGGGGGCGTCGTCGGTGTCTTCGTAGCGGGCCCGGTTCTTGCCCTCGCGCTTGGCCCGGTAGGAGGCGGCGTCGGCCCGGCGGAGCACCTCGGCGGGCTCGTCGCCGTCGGCGGCCACGCCGATGCCGACGCTGGCGCCCACCACGACGGGCTCGGGCGTCAGGCCGCCGATCGGGGTGCGGACCGCGCTGAGGATCCGTTCGACGAGGAGCGACACGTCCTGGGCGGTGCGGAGCGTGCGGGTGACGACGACGAACTCGTCGCCGCCGTAGCGGGCCACCACCTCGTCCTCGCGGGACGTGTTGCGCAGCCGGCGGGCGATGGTGCGGAGCACCTCGTCGCCGATCTGGTGGCCGTGATCGTCGTTGACCGGCTTGAAGTCGTCGAGGTCGAGGAAGAGGACGACGAGACGGTCGGTGGCCCGGCGGCGGGGCCCGAACGTGGTGGCGAGGTAGTTGTCGAGGAAGCGGCGGTTGGGGAGGCCGGTGAGGTGGTCGTGGGCCGCCCAGTAGGCGAGATCGCCGTTGGAGTCGGCGCCGCCGAGCACCGACTTGCGCGAGGTGATGTCCTCGATGGTGGAGACGAAGTGGCTGATCGCCCCGGAGGCGTCGCGGACGGTGGCGACGCTGAGCTCGGCCCACACGTCGTGACCGGCCCGGTGGATGTAGCGCTTCTCCATCTGGTAGCCGTTGCGCTTGCCGGCCAGGACCTCGTCGAGCAGCTCGAGGTCGACGGCGAGGTCGTCGGGGTGGGTGATCTCGGCGAAGGTGCGGCCGACCAGCTCGTCGGCGGAATACCCGAGGATCATGGCCAGGGCCTCGTTCACCTGGGCGAAGCGGCCGTCGAGGTCGACGATGGCGGTGGCCGCCGGGGAGCCGTCGAACACCGCCCGGAACAGCCCTTCGGCTGCGGCCCGGCCGGCTTCGGCCGCCCGCAGGCTGGTGACGTCCTCCAGCGAGGCGACGGCGAGGACGAGGCGGTCCTGGTCGTCGACGGTGGGCACGACGTGGATCCGCAGCGAGCGGCCGTCGACCTCGAGGTCCTCGATCACCTCGCTGGTCTGTTCGAGCCCGGCGAGGACGTGCTCGTCGATCAGGTCACGGGCCGACGCCGCCAGGGCGGTGAACCGCTCGTTCTCGAAGCTCACGTTGGTGTTGGCGCTGCGGACCTGCAGCCCGATGGGCGCGGCCTCGGCCAGCGACGAGAAGGCGGTGGAGTCGAGGTCGCCGGTGCGGGTGTGGTCGAAGTCGATGAGCCAGGCCTGGATGAGCAGGCCGTTGGCGTAGGACTCGCTCACGTCGTGGACGGCGATGAGCAGCGAGCGTTCGACCTCGCCGTCGTCCTCGGGCTTGATGCGGGCGACGGTGTTGCGAGCGCCGCCGTCGCGGGCGACACCGGCCAGCACGTCGAGCAGGCTGGGGATGTCGTCGGGGTGGACCCAGTCGATGACGCGCGCCGTGGGCAGCGCTGGCAGGTGCAGACGGCTGTGGTCGGAGTCGTACCAGCGGTGGACGGGCGTCCCGGTGAGGACGTCGATGAGGAGCGTGACGTCGGCGGCCCGGGCGAGCATCTGGTCGAGGATGCGTTCGCCGAGCTGCGATGCGCCGATCGATGGTTCGGTCACCGTGTCTCGCACCGTGTCCCCCACGATGCGGCTGTCGATCGTCCCCAGGACCCAAGCTCCATAGTCGTGTCCATCGGCACGTCAGTTGCCCCGCTGAAGTGAAAATGCCGCGATGCGGCGAGCCCGGCGACCCGCGCACCGGGACGCACGAGAGTCACCACGAGCCGCCTCCCCCTCCGCCTCCGCCACCGCCCGCGCCGCCGCCCCCGCCGCCGCTGGACGACGGGGTGGTGGCTGCGGCGGTGGTGGACGAGTGCAGGGCGGCGGCGATGTAGAGGAACGACGGGTCGTAGCCGGTGCCGGGGGGCACGGACGACGCCTCGACCGCCTTGGTCCACGCCTTCGACTCCCCCAGCGCCACCGCCCAGGCCAGGTAGTCGTCGATGAGGCCGGCGTCGGCGGCGCGGTCGACGTCGGCGCCCTGGGCGTCGGCCAGGTGGCGGCGGAACGCCTCGACCTGGACGTAGAGGCGCCGAGCCGGCCGGCGTGCGGACCCGCAGCTCCCACGCCCGGAACACCAGGCCGAGACCCACACCCGTGGGCACGGCGAGCAGGGCGAGCTGCCCCACCTCGGGTTGGGACAGCGACCACACAAAGGCGGCCACCGCAGCGACGACGGGGCCGATGATCAACAGGAGGATGCCGATGGCGATGACCCACTTGCGGCGCCGCTCGGCCTGGTCGGACCACAGCCCGCTGGTGGTGCGCCAGGCGTCGAGCTCGGCACCGACCATGCTCCAGCCCGATGCGAAGTCGGGGTCGTAGGTGCCCAGCTCCACGGTGGGGCGGCTGTGGAACATGGTGAGCAGGGCGGCGTTGTCGGTTGCGCCGTGGCCGCCGAGCCAGCGCATGGTGGGCTTCTTGGGGTCGCCCTCGAGGGCGATGGCGCCGTGCTGGGCCTGGCCGAGCAGCCACGCCGCCTGGTGCGACGCCCGCACCTTCTCGGCCAGCACCACCCCGCCCTGGGCTGCGGTCAAGGTGCGGGGCGGGGTCACCTGGGGTGGGGCGTCGGCGACGAGGTCGGCCGCATCGACCCGGGTGGCGTCGCCCGGCAGCGGGGCGAACGGGCTCTCGGCCCCGGGCGGCACCGGCGCGGTGCCGGGGGCGATGCCCTGGTAGCCGGCGGGGGCGTACTCGCGGCCGGCGCGGCGCAGGATGCGGCCGGTGACCAGGCCGGCCGCGGCTGCGGCCAGGAACCCGAACAGGAACGGCATGGCCAGCGGGGCGCCGGTGTCGGCCGGCTTCGCCGGCACGGCCGGGGCAGTCGCCACCGCGGCGAGGGGGGCACCGAGCGTGGCCCGCACGGTGACGGCCTGGCCCGACGGGATCGACCCGGTGCGCACCACCAGATGACCCGGTTCCACCTCGACCGCGTCGCATCCGCCCTCGGTGCCGAACGATCCCTGGTCGCACGACACGTTGGTCAGCTCCCGGGCGCTGATCACGTGGGCCTCGACCGACTCGATCTTCACGTCCCATTCGGTGCCGACGATGTTCCACGCCAACCGGTCGCCCGCCGTGAGCGTGTCGATGCCGTAGCTGATCTGGTAGCGGTGGCTGCCGGACACGGTGACGTCGGGGTCGCCGATGCGGATGTTGCCGCCGGTGATCTGGACCTGGTCGGGGGCGTCGGGCGAGGACACGGTGATCCGGGACGACTCGGTGAGGCCGGGCACGATGCGGTAGATGCCGTGCCGTTCGCTGCCGGCGCCGAAGTCGTAGTCGATGACCTCGTCGACGGTGGCGTGGCCGTCGGCGTCGACGCTGGCGACCTCGAAGTAGGACACCATCCGCTCGCGGTCGCCGGCGAGCGACGCGACCAGGACCACGGCGGCCGGGATGGCGGCGAGGATCACGACCGCGAGGACGGACAGGCGGCGGCGAGCGGTCACGGTCGCATTGTGGCCCAGCGGCCAGAGCGCCGGGCCGGATCAGTCGGCCGGGTCGTCGGCCGGGTCGTCAGCCGGCTCGCCGCCGGAGCCGTCGGCTGGCGGGGTCGGCGCTCACGTGTCGGAGCCGGGACGCCGTTCGACCTCGGCCTCGGGGTCGCCCTTGTAGCCGGGCGGGAAGGTGCGGGCCAGCTCCTCGGGCGTGGGGTCGCGCTTCTCGTGGGCTTCCTTGGGGAGCAGCGCGGAGATGGCGGCCATGATCCGCTTGGTGTCGGCGTCGGGCGAGCGGTACTTCAGCTCGACCGGCGTGCCGACCCGGATGGTGACCAGCGGCGGATCGGTGACCGCGAGGATGTTGGGCAGCCGGGCCGAGCGGGGCCAGACCTGCTCGGTGCCCCACAGACCCACCGGGATGACCGGCACCCGGGTCATGGCGGCCAGCTTGGCGGCCCCCCAGCGGCCCTTGAGCTCGGGGTCGAAGAACGCCGGCCCCCGCGGGATGGTGCCCTGGGGCATGAGCATGACGATCTCGCCGGCGTCGAGCGCCTCGGCCGCCGCCTTGAGCGGCTCGTCGGAGCCCGAACCCCGTTCGACCCGGATGCCGCCCATGGCCTTGGCCATCTGGCCCACGATCGGCGCGTCGAACACCTCCTTCTTGCCGAGGAAGCGCACCGGGCGGCCGGTCTGGGCCACGGTGAAGCTCATGGCCACGCCGTCGAAGTACGAGCGGTGGTTGCCGACGATGATGCAGCCGCCGTCGGGGATGTTCTCGGTGCCCGACAGGTCGAAGCGGGCGTAGGGGATCAGCTCGGGCCGGGCGAAGGGCACCATGGCCTGGGCCGGCTCGATGCCCATGAGCTTGGGGACGCCGGGCGGCTTGTCGAGCCAGCGCACCGGCCAGCGGCGCAGGACGGCGGCGATCCGCATGCGGGGGTCGGGGTTGACCACCGTGGGGTGGGCCACCGCGCCGAGCAGGGGCATGTCGTAGAAGCTGTCGCTGTAGGCCCAGCTCTCGTCGAGGTCGATGTCGTGCTCGTCGCACCAGTCCTCGACCGCGGCCAGCTTGCCCGGGCCCCACACGAAGTGACCGTCGATGGTGCCGTCGTAGAGCCCGTTGGCGTCGACGCCGTAGCGGGTGGCGACGGCGTCGTCGAGGCCCATGGCGTCGGCGAACGGCTTGACCAGGTCGTAGGGGCTGGTGGTGGCCAGCACGACCGGACGACCCTCCTCCTTGTGGCTCTCGATGACCGAGTGGGCGTAGGGCTCGACCATCCCGCACAGCAGCTCGGCCGCGATCTGGCCCGCTTCCTGCACCTTCGAGCGCTGCTGTCCCCCGCTGAACCGGGCCCCCTGGCGGGCCAGCATCATCGACGGCCGGGTCTCACCGATGAGGTTGAAGATGCGGTAGACGAGGTCCTCGCCGGGCAGGACCCGATCGGACATGACGCCGGCCGAGCGCAGGGCACCGGACAGGACCGGTCCGCTGGCGCCTCGCAGCAGCGTTCGATCGAGGTCGAAGAAGGCAGCAGCGTTGGGCACGGAGTCACGGTAGTGCTTCCGGACAAAAGAGGGGAGCCGGCCCAGGGGGGACAGGCCGGCTCCGCACCTCATTTGCGTGCATCCGGTCGGAGGGGGGATTCCTTCCGGGCACACTGTGCGCTCGAGTGGGTTCTGGGGGGACAGTTGACCCGCTCGGCGATGTGTTGCTCAGTAAAGCAAGCAGCGGCTGATCTGTCCAACAGTTCTCATAGATAGCTACCATCTGGTAGGCAGATGGGTCATGGACCTGCGCCAGCTCAACTCCCTGCTCGCCGTGGCCGAGCACGGCTCGTTCTCGGCCGCGGCCCGGGCCACCCACACGGTCCAGTCCAACGTGTCGACCCACATCGCCCGGCTGGAGAAGGAGCTCGGGGTCACCCTGGTCGACCGCGGCTCGGGCCGGCTCACCGAGGAGGGCGACGTGGCCGTGGCCCGGGCCCGGCGGATCAAGGCCGAGCTGGCCGCCCTCACCAGCGACGTGGCCGCCCTGCACGACGAGGTGGTGGGCAGCGTGCGGGTGGGCGTCATCGGCTCGATCGGCCGGTGGCTGGTGCCCGGCCTGCTGGCCCGCATGCGCCGCCAGCACCCCAAGGTCGACCTGGTGGTGGTCGACGCCACCACCACCTCGCTGCTCCCCCAGCTCCTCGAGGGCGGCCTCGACCTGGCCATCGTCAACCTCCCGGTGGTCGACCCCGCCATCAGCGTCGAGCAGCTCTTCGAGGAGGAGCGCATCCTGGTGGCGCCGGCCGGCCATCCCCTGGCCGAGCGGTCCGAGCTCCACCTCGCCGACCTCGCCGGCCACGAGCTGATCCTCGAGCCCCGGGGTACGGCGTTCCGCGACGAGCTCGACCATGCCGCGGCCGCGGCCGGGGTCGAGCTGCGCACGCTGGCCGAGGTGGACGGCATGACGCTGGTGGCCTCGCTGGCCTTCGGCGGTTACGGCCCCGCCATCCTGCCCACCACCGCCACTCTCGACGAGCCCCCCGGACGGTGGGTCTGCATCCCGGTGATCGACCTGCGCCACCGGGCCGTGGGTCTGGCCCGCCGGCGGTCCGGTCGCCTGGCGGCATCGGCCCGGGCGGTGCGCGACGTGGTGGTCGGTCTCATCGCCGAGGAGGGGCCGCACCACCAGGGTGTCGAGGTCGACGTGACGGCATAGTCTCCGAATCACTCCTGCAATCCCAGACATCCCAAGCCATCCCAAGACATCCCAGACACGGAGAGGCGACGCGTGGCCGAATCAATCACGATCACCGACAACCGCACCGGAGAATCCGTCGAGATCCCGATCGAGTACGGGGGGATCAACAGTGACGCCTGGCGCAAGCTGCTGCCGGGGATCTGGTTCGAGGACGAGGCGTTCACGGCCACGGCGGCCACCCGCAGCGCCATCACCGAGATCGACGGCGACAACGGCATCCTGCGCTACCGGGGCTACCCGATCGAGCAGCTGGCGGAGCAGTCCACCTACCTGGAGGTGGCGTACCTGCTGATCTTCGGGGAGCTCCCCACCCAGGACGAGCTCACCGAGTGGACCCACGACATCACGTACCACACCTACATCCACGAGAACATGCGCAAGCGGTTCCTCGAGGGGTTCCACTACGACGCCCACCCCATGGGGATGCTGGTCTCGTCGGTGGCCGCGCTGTCGACCTTCTACGAGAACGCCAAGGACATCTTCGACCCCGACATCCGCTACAAGCAGATCACCCGGCTGATCGCCAAGATGCCGACGCTGGCCGCGGCCGCCTACCGCTTCTCGGTCGGCATGCCGTTCGTGTATCCCGACAACAGCCTGAGCTTCTCGGCCAACTTCTTGTCGACCATGTGGAAGGTGGCCGAGCCCCGCTACGACGCCAACCCGGCGCTGGCCAAGGCGCTCGACCTGCTGTTCATCCTCCACGCCGACCACGAGCAGAACTGCGGCACCACCGCCATGCGCGTCGTCGGCTCGGCCCACGCCGACCCGTACTCGGCCACCGCGGCAGCCGCGGCCGCCCTCTACGGCCCCCGCCACGGCGGGGCGAACGAGGCCGTGATCAAGATGCTCAACGAGATCGGGTCGATCGACAACGTCGACGCCTTCGTCGAGTCGGTCAAGCAGGGCCACGGCAAGCTCCAGGGCTTCGGGCACCGCGTGTACAAGAACTACGACCCGCGGGCGAAGATCATCAAGCAGGCGGCCGACGACGTGTTCGACGTCACCGGCAGGAACCCGCTGCTCGACATCGCCCTCAAGCTCGAAGAGGTGGCGCTGTCGGACGACTACTTCATCTCCCGCAAGCTCTACCCCAACGTCGACTTCTACTCCGGCCTCATCTACCAGGCCATGGGCTTCCCGACATCGATGTTCACCGTGCTCTTCGCCATCCCCCGCACGTCGGGCTGGCTGGCCCACTGGGTCGAGCTGCTCGAGCAGGACCAGCGCATCGCCCGGCCCCGCCAGCTCTACGTCGGCCCGGGCGTCCGGGACTACGTGGCCATCGAGAAGCGCTGAGGTGCACGCCAACACGATCGTCGACAACGCCCTGATCTGGGCCGAGCGGCCCGATCCCGAACCCGGCGTCGGCGAGGTGCTGGTCCGGGTCCGGGCCGTGGGCATCAACGCCGCCGACCGCCTGCAGATCATGGGCTTCTACCCGGCCCCGCCGGGCTCCCCGGCCGACATCCCCGGCCTCGAGCTGGCCGGTTCGGTCGAATCGGTGGGACCGGGCGTCACCCAGTGGACGCCGGGCGATCGGGTGATGGCCGTCGTCGGTGGCGGGGCCATGGCCGAGCTGGCCGTGGTGCACGAGCGCCACCTGCTGCCGGTGCCGTCGAGGCTGTCGTGGGACCAGGCCGGTGGCTTTCCCGAGACCTTCACCACCGCCCACGACGCCCTGTTCACCCAGGTGGGGCTGACCATGGGCGAGCGGGCCTGCATCCACGGCGCCGCCGGCGGGGTCGGCACCGCCGCCGTCCAGCTGGCCGCCGCCGCCGGGTGCACGGTGACCGCCACGGTGCGCAACCACGACCATCACGAGGCGGTCCGGGCGCTCGGTGCCTCGGTGGTGATCGACCCGGTCGACTTCGTCGACGCCGGCCCCTACGACGTGATCCTGGAGCTGGTCGGCGCCCCCAACTGGCCCGGCAACATCGGTGCCCTGGCCACGTGGGGTCGGATCATGATCATCGGTGTCGGTGCCGGCGCCAGCACCGAGTTGTCCCTGGTCGAGCTGATGCAGAAGCGAGGCACGATCCGGGCCTCGACGCTGCGGGCCCGGCCGCTGGAGGAGAAGGCGGCTGCGGCCCAGGCCATGATCCGCCACGTCCTGCCCCTGGCCGCGTCCGGGGCCCTGACCGTGCCGGTGGAGGAGACCTTCGCCATGGCCGATGCGCCGGCGGCGTTCGAACGGTTCGCCGCCGGCGGCAAGCTGGGAAAGATCGTGTTGGTGAACGACTGACTCGCCGGAGCGGGCGTCACACGATCCGACGCACGACCGAGCGGGGGGCGGGTCGAGCCAGACGACGGTCGTTGCCGTCGACGACCTCGCCGTCGGGTGTCTCGATGCGCCACGTCACAGCGACAACCGGCCGGTCCCCCCGGCCCCGGTTCTGGGCGACTGCGATCCGCCACGTCACCGCGACACACGCCGTGGTGTCGGCTCGGGAACGAATCTGTACAGAATCGTTCCCCGGGCACGGCTTCGCCCAACGGCGACTGGGCGACGATTCGTTGGCGATTCGTCGACGTCGTTCGGGAACGATTCGTCGGCGATTCGTCGGACCCGGTGGGGAACGATTCGTCGGCGATTCGTCGCCCAACTCGATCGGCATCGAGGCCCTCGACGAAGGCAGTTGTCGCTACGACGTGGCGCTTTGGGGTACCCGAGGTGCGCCGGCTCGCCGGGGTTCCTGTCAGGGGCCACCCGCACCATGGCACCCATGACCTCACCCGCAACCCCCGCCGACCTCGACCTGCAGCAGCTGCCCTACCCGGCCCACCCGGTGTGGCGGCGCCTCCTCAGCGGCCTCGAGCTGCGCTACGTGCTGACCGATCGGATCTGCAGCCCCGATCGCGCCGAATGGACGGTGGCCGAGCTGGTCGACTTCCTCGGCGACAGCGGCTTCCTCCTGACCGGACGTCCGAGCAAGCAGGTGTCGGACGCCCTCCGGTGGGAGATCGGCCGGGGCCGGGTCCACCGGGTCGGACGGGGCCGGTACCGGGCCGGTTCGATGCCGGGCGCGACCCGACGCCGCATCCGCAAGCGGTCACGCCAGCTGCGCACCGCCGCCGAGCGAGCCGCCTGGGAGGCGGAGGTCACCGCGACGACGACGGCGGAGTCGGCGTCGGCGTGAACCTCACCGCTCAGAACCAGATGCGGAACCCCATGCACTCGACGGTGGGCTCGGGCCACCAGTCGATCGCCTCCTCCCGCACGAAGCCCAGGCCCTCGTAGAGGCGATGGGCCGCGGTCATCGGCGGCGTGGAGTGCAACACCATCCCGACCGCCCCGTCGGACCGGGCGCGGCCCAGCACCGCTTCGGTCAGCGCCAGCCCGACGCCCCGCCGGCGGGCCCGGTCGCTCACCGCCAGCATCCGGATGGAGGCGACGCCGTCCTCGACGTGCTCGGCCATCGGGTTCGGCCCCGGAGGCACGTAGGTGATGCCGCCGAGGACCGAGCCGTCGTCGTCCACCGCGACCAGCACCACGGCAGCCGCGGCCCGGTGGGCCACGTCGAGGAGCTCGAGCGCATAGCCGTCGGAGACGATGCCGAGCGGCTCGTAGGCCTCCAGCGTCAGCCGCCCGAGCTGCTCGAACTCGTCGGACCGGACCTCTCGCACCTCCACCGGCCCAGCTTGCCCTACGGTCCCGACGATGACGAACAGCGACGACGCCACCATGTACGCCCGCCAGTGCTGGCGCACCCTCGAGCCGTACCACGGCATGATCTACTTCGTCCCCGAGGCGACCGCCGCCTACGAAGCCCTCGGAGTGACCGGCCGGAGCGGCTACTTCGGATCGCGGAGCGCGGCCCTCGGCGCGGTCGGGCCGCTGGTGGTGCAGGCCACGTTCTTCAACTTCCACCCCGGCTTGGTCGAGGCGGCCATGACCGGCCTGTGGGACCGGACCACCCCGGAGGCGATGCTCCTCGCCCGCCACCAGGCCGTCGACGCCGCCCTGCGCCGCCTGCTCGGCGACGAGATCGAGGCCGACACCGTACGAGAGGCCGTCGACCTGCTCCGGCCCGCGGTCGAGGCCGCCATCGCCCGGCCCGAGGGTCGTCCCCTGTTCGCCGGCCACGCCCGCCTGCCCGAACCCGACGTCCCCCATCTCGCCCTGTGGTGGGCGGCCACGCTGTTGCGCGAGTTCCGGGGCGACGGCCACATCGCCGCCCTCGTCGACGCCGAGCTCTCCGCGGTCGAAGCCCTCATCCTCCACGCCGCCACCGGCACAGTGCCCCGCTCGATCCTGCAGACGACCCGGGCGTGGCCCGACGACGAGTGGGATGCCGGCGTCGACCGGCTCCGCGGTCGCGGCCTGGTCGAGGACGGCCCCGCCGACGCCGATCGGACCGACGGGGACGTCCGCCTCTCCCCCGCCGGTACCGAGCTGCACGACCACATCGAGCACCGCACCGACGTGCTCGCCACGCCGGCCTGGGGGGCGATCAGCGCCGAGGACGCGGCCCGGGTCCGGGCCATCGTCCGCCCGTGGTCGAAGACCATCGCGGCCACGTCCTTCGGATCGCGGGTCGGATAGCGTCGCTCCATGGACTTCTCGTGGACGCCGGAGCTGCTCGCCCTCGCCGACGAGGCCCGCCGGGTGGGTCGCGAAGCCGCCGAGGGACGCTGGTTCCACGAGGACTCCTGGATCGCCCAGACCGACCGCACCTTCGCCAAGGAGCTGGCCTCCCGGGGCTGGCTCGGCATGACGTGGCCCACCGAGTGGGGCGGCGGCGGGCGCAGCGCGCTGGAACGGTTCGTGGTGTTCGAGGCGCTGATCAGCGAGGGCGCGCCGATCGCCGGCAGCTGGTTCGCCGACCGCCAGATGGGTCCGACGTTGCTCCAGTTCGGCACCGACGACCAGCGCGAGCGCTGGCTGCCCGGCATCATCGCCGGCGAATCGATGTGGTGCATCGGCATGTCGGAGCCCGACGCCGGCTCCGACGTGGCCTCACTGCGCACCAACGCCGTGCGCGACGACCCCGCTTCCGAAGACAGTGACTGGATCGTCAACGGCCAGAAGATCTGGAACTCGGGGGGCGCCCAGGCCGAGTGGTGCTACCTGATCGCCCGCACCGACCCCGACGCCCCCAAGCACAAGGGGTTGTCGGAGTTCATCGTCGACATGTCGTCGCCCGGCATCACGGTGAAGCCGATCCGCGACATGACCGACGACGAGCACTTCTGCGAGATCTACTTCGACGACGTGCGGGTCCCGGCCGCCAACCTGGTCGGTGAGTTGAACGGCTCGTTCGGCCAGCTCATGCGCCAGATGGAGCACGAACGGGGCGGCATCGACCGGCTGGTGTCGAACCAGCGCCTCTACCTCGACTGCCTCGAGCACCTCCGGGGCCAGGGCCGGCTCGACGACCCCGTGCTCCGCCAGGAGATCGCCGCCATCGAATCCGCCTACCGGATCGGACGCCTGCTGGTGCTGCGCGAGACGCTGCAGCAGGCGCCGCGCGGGTTCTCGGCCGCGACCAAGACGTTCGGCACCGAGTTCGAGATCCGGGTGGCCGAGTTCTGCGGACAGGTGCTCGGCCCCGGCGCCACCCTGGCCGACACCGGCCTGCGCCGCCGAGTGGCCCGCAACATCTGCTACGCCCCCGGCTACACCATCATGGGCGGTACCACCCAGATCCTGCGCAACATCCTGGGCGAGCGCGTCCTCGGGCTCCCGCGCTGACCAACTGGCGGTCGCCTTCCAGCAGCACGGCGAGCGCGTCCTCGGGCTCCCGCGCTGACGCGCTAGCGGGGGCGCACGTCGAGGCGACGCACCGGCGGGGTCTCGTCGGGCCGGACCGACTGGAGCACCACCCGGACCTCGACGATGTCGGCCGCGTCGGGTCGCACCAGGACCGGGTCGCACGACAGCTCGAGCACCTCGGGTGCGGCGTCGACGACGGCGGCCAGGCGGCGGACCAATTCGAGCAGCCGGGCCCGGGCCTCGTCGTCGAGGGCCTCGGACACGCCGGAGTCGGCCAGCAGCTCGCTGGCCCCGACGTCGGTGAGCGGCAGGACCCGGCGGGGAGCATCGATGAAACGGCTGGCCGCACCACCCGGGCCGAGCCGGACCACCGGACCGACCACGGGGTGGGTCTCGACCACGATGCGGACGTCGGTTCCCGGCGCCACCATCGGTTGCAGGATCATCGGCCACGCCCGGTCGCCCAGCGTCTCGGCGATGGAGATGGCGGCGTCACGCACCTCGTCGAGATCGAACAGGTCGAGGTCCACTCCCCCGCCGCGGGTGGCCGCGCCCGGGAGATGGTGCTCGGACTTGAGGGCGACCGGGCCGTCGATCTCGATGCGGTCGAGGTCGTCGAGCGACCGCAGCACCGTGACCGGCACGGTCTCGATCCCACCGGCGCGCAGGATGTCGCGGGCGACCTCGGGTGACGCCAACCGGCGGTGGGCACCACCGAGGGCCTCGTGCACCACGTCGGCGACGGCACCGGGGTCGTCGAGCACCAGCACCTCGCCCCGTTCCTGACCGGCCCGCCACACGGCGTAGCGGGCGACGCGACCGACGGCGTGGGCGGCCTCGTCGGGGAAGTCGAAGACCGGTACACCACCGGGGGTCACCGGCGGATGGGCGCCGTAGATGCAGGCGACGACGGTGACGTCGGGATGCTCGGCCGCGGCCCGATCGAGCGCGGCCAGCATGGGTGAGAGATCGCCCACGTAGTACGGGGCGTGGACCACGAGGGCGATGTCGACCGCGGGGTCGACGAGCACGGCGTCGAGCACCGCGGTGTAGTCGTCGGTGCCGGCGTCGTAGGCGAGGTCGACCGGGTTGGGGCTGCGCCGGCCCCGGAGGCGGCGGGCGTCGATGGCGGTCAGCGTCGACTCGGCCAGCGGCGCGAGCGTGAGGCCGGCGTCGACGCAGGCATCGGCGGCCATGGAGGCGCTTCCCCCGCTGTTGCCGACCACCACCACCCCGGTGCCGGCGGGGATGGGCTGGTGGCTGGCCACGACGGCCACGTCGAGCAACGAGTCGATGGTGGGGACCCGCACCACGCCGGTCTGACGGAGGAGGGCGTCGATGGTGTCGTCGTCGAGGCCGTCGTGATCGCGGCTCCGCCCGTCCGGGGTCTCGCCGACCTCTGTCTGGTCGAGCACCGCGCCGGAGCGGACGGCGAACACCGGCTTGGTGGCCGCCACCTGCCGCACGTTGCGCCCGAAGCGGCGGGGGTTGCCGAACGACTCCAGGTAGAGCAGGACCACGTCGGTGCGCTCGTCGTCCATCCAGTACTGCAGCAGGTCGTTGCCCGACAGGTCGGCCTTGTTGCCCACCGCCACGAAGCTCGAGATGCCCAGGCCCTTGCGGCGGGCCGCGGTCAGGATCACCGCACCGAGCGTCCCCGACTGGCTGAGCAGACCGACCCGGCCGGCCAGCGGTTCGATGGCGGCGAAGGTGGCGTTGAGCGACACGTCGGGCGCGGTGTTGACCACCCCGAGGCAGTTGGGCCCCAGGATCCTGACCCCGAAGCGACGGGCGGTGGCGATGAGGCGGCCCTGTTCCTCGTTGCCCTCGGGACCGGCCTCGGCGAAGCCGGCGGAGATCACCACCGCGGCTCGCACCCGGGCCCGGCCGCATTCCTCGACCACCCCCACCACGTCGGCGGCCGGCACGCAGATCACGGCCAGGTCCAAGGCGTCGGGGATGTCGAGCACGGACGGATAGGCCCGCACGCCGGCCACCGATCGGGCCTCGGGGTGGACCGGGTACACCGCACCCTGGAACGTGGTGCCGTGGAGGCCGACGAGGATGTTGCGCAACACCCGGTGGCCGATGCCGGACGGGGTGCGGCCGGCGCCGATGACCGCGACGGCCCGCGGTTCGAGCAGGCGGACGACCGCCTGGCGCTCGGCGGCGCGCGCCCGCTCCTCCATCATCCGGGCGGCTTCCTCGCTGGGCTCGATGTCGAGGGTGACCTCGATGACGCCGTCGTTGAAGGTGCTCTTCGCCTGGAAGCCGGCCTGGGTGAAGACCCGCACCATGCGCCGGTTGGTGGGCAGCACGTGGGCGTCGAAGCCCCGGATACCGACCTCGCGGGCGTAGGCGGCCAGGTACTCGAGCATGAGGGTGGCGATGCCCCGGCCGTGGTGCTCGTCGTCGGTGAAGAACGCCACCTCGGCCAGGGGCCGTTCGCCGTAGCGGTCGTAGCGGGCGACGCCGATGAGCTCGCCGTCGAGCTCGGCCACGAATGCCATGCGATCGATGCCGTCGACGGTGGTGAGGTGACGCACGTCCTCGTCGGACAGGTGCGGCCGCGGGCTGAAGTAGCGGAAGTAGATCGACTCGCTCGACTGGCGGGAGTGGAAGGCCTGGATGGCCTCGGCGTCGTCGGGCCGGATGGGTCGGAGGTGCGCCGTGGTCCCGTCGGTGAGCACCACATCGGAAGCCCAACGTTCAGTGCCCGAATCGGTGACGTCCACGCATCGCAGCGTAGAGGCGATGCGACCGGAACCCGGACGGTGGGGCGATACCGTCACGGCATGCGTCGGGACCGATCGTGCCGCGCCTGCCTCGTCGGCCTCCTCGCCGTGGGCGTGCTGGTGCTCGGTTCGTGCGCGCGCTCCGACCTGACCATCTCCTCCCAGGGGTCGACCGAGGTCGGCACCCGCGGCACCGGCGGCCCCGACCCCGCCAGCCTCAGCCCCGATCAGGTGGTCGACCTCGCGTTCCGTGATCTCGGCGACTACTGGAAGACCACCTTCCCCGACCTCTACGGCGGCCGGTTCCGGCCCTTGCGGGGCGGCCTGGTGCCCTACGGGCCCGACACCCCGGTGCCGGCCTGTGGCCCCGACCCGATCACCTACGAGGACGTGGCGGCCAACGCCCTGTACTGCCCCGACGAAGACCTCATCGCCTGGGATCGGGTGAACCTCGTCCCCGACCTCGACCAGCGCTACGGGCCGCTCACCGTCGGCATCGTCATGGCCCACGAGTTCGCCCACGCCATCCAGGCCCGGGCCCGGGTGCACGGAACGGCCGTGACCCTCGAGCTCCAGGCCGACTGCTTCGCCGGCGCCTGGGTGGCCGACGTCGACAACCGCCTGGCCGTCTTCGCCACCTCCGGCGACAGTCTCGACCAGGCCATCGGCGGGTTCCTCGAGCTGCGTGACACGCTGGGCGTGACCGCCCAGGACCCCAACGCCCACGGCACCGGCTTCGATCGGGTGTCGGCCTTCCAGGACGGCTTCGACACCGGCAACGACGCCTGCGTGGCCTACGAGGACCATCCCCCCGACGTGGTCGCCATCCCCTTCACCAGCTACACCGAGCTGAACCAGGACGGGAACCTGCCCATCGACCAGCTGGTCGACCCGCTGCTCGCCGACCTCGAGTCGTTCTACCGCACCCTGCTCGCCGACCAGGGCAAGACCTGGACACCGGTGAAGGGCCTGGTCCCGGTGGACCCGAAGGTCGACGACGTGACCTGCGGGGACGAGGAGCTGAAGGGCGCCGACCTGGAACGGGCGTCGTTCTACTGCGAGGCCGACGACACCATCTACATCGACAACGTCGACCTCGTGCCGTCGCTCGACGCCATCGGCGACTTCGCGTTCGGCGGCGAACTGGCCCGCCAGTACGCGTTCGCGGCCCAGGCACAGCTGGGGATCCTCGATCGCTACGACGACACCAACCTGCACGCCGACTGCCTCACCGGCGTGTTCGCCGCGTCGGAGTTCCGCCAGGAGGTCCCCGATCAGCAGCTGGTCCTCTCCCCCGGCGACCTCGACGAGATCATCACCGCGTTCCTCGCCTTCGGCGGTGGCACCGACGCCAGCGCGTTCCAGCGCACCTCGGCGTTCCGCACCGGCTTCGAGCACGGCTTCGACGCCTGCCAGCCCTACCTCCGGTAGGTCGCTGCGCCCGCGGACTTCGTCCGCCGGCGACGGGACGCTAGAAGCCGCGTCGGGCGCGGGCCTTGCGGCTCTCGCGGACGACGAGGAAGCCGATCACCACGACCCCGGCGCAGATGATGAAGAAGATGGCGCCCTGGAGCCAACCGCCCCGATCACCGGGATCGGTGGGGGGTGTCCCGGTGTTCGGCCGCTGGATGCTGTGGGGGATCTCGGCGATGACCGACGTGGTCGTGCTGTTCGAGTCGCTGGTCTGCGTGCCGGACGCCGAGGCCGGCTGCCACGGGCCGACGGCCAGGACGAACGCGACGGCCGCCAGCACGAGCACGAGACGATTTCGGGAGCGGGGGGGCACGAGGTCCATCGTCGTCCCGGGGACGGCCGGCGGGCGAATCGAGCCGGCGGCCGGACGCGATCCGGGCCGGCCTCGACGGCCGGCCCGGGGGCGCAAGACGTTCGTTCCGGTCAGCGACCGGGCTGGCTCACTTGGCCAGCTTGGGAGCGGGCGAGTCGCCGTTGACGACCTTCTTGAAGCCGGCTCCGACGGAGACCTTGGGGACCTTCTTGGCCGGGACGGGCACCGCGGCACCGGTCTGCGGGTTGCGGGCGGTGGTCTTCTTGCGGGCCACCCGCTCGAACTTCAAGAAGCCGGTCCAGGAGATGGGTTCCTTGCCCGCCTTGGTCACCGCCTGCACGACCTCCTCGAAGCCGTTCAGCACGTTGCCGGCCGTCTTCTTGTCGACGCCCGCCTGCTTCGCGACCTGCTCGATGAGCTCGCTCTTGTTCATCTGTCCTCCTCTGGAGTTACTCGGGCCCGGCAGTCTGGCTGCCCGGGGCCGGGCGGTCGCGGATACCCCGAGACCAGAGGGGTCAGACCGTCTGCAAGCCGACGAGACCGATCGACTGCGAGCTGACGTCGACCGTCCGGCACCCCAGGGCCACGTCGTGACCCTGGCCGGAGTTGCGAGCCGTGACGCAGACCTCGTGCACGCCGGGGGCCACCAGCCACACCACCGCGAAGCCGTGCGGACCGCGCTGGGCATCGGCCCGGTCGGCCGACACCTCGGTGGGGTTGCTGTCGACGGTGACCAGCACCGGTACCGGGCCGGTGGCATCGGCGTCGACCGCCCAGCCGCGCACGACGATGCCGAACGGGTTGGCCACCGCGCTGTCGATGGCGCCGACCGGGTCGACGGTGGCCGGCACCGCCGCCACCGTGGCCGGCGGTGCGGCCGCGGCCACCGGGACGGTGGTCGTGCCGGTGAGGAACCGCAGGCCGGCAGCGTCGCCGGCCTCGTAGCCCGACGCCTCGAAGCTCGTGGGGTGCATGGTCTGGAGCCGACCCTGGTACGACCAGCGGTAGTGGGCCAGGCCGACGGCGTGCCCCAGCTCGTGGCGGACGGTGTTCTCGATCTCGTCGACCGGGTGGGCGGCGAGGCGGGGGCTGAACCAGATGCGCCCGGCGACGACGACGCCGTGGTCGATGGTGGGCCCGCCGCACCCGAGCCACGATCCGCCGCACGGCGACATGGACGAGACCACCACGTCGATCTGGCCCCGACCGGGGACCGAGCCCCACGGTTGGGTGCCGGGCAGGACGGTGAGCGAGGGCCCGCCGGCCGCCGTGGCCGCGGCGACCGCCTCCTGCACGAGCGGGCGGTAGGTCTCGATGCCGTCGGAGGCGATGAGCCGGACCTGGTAGCTGCTCAGCGCGGTGGCGTCGCCGTAGGTGGTGAACCCCTCGTGGACCGCCACCCCGCCGGCGTCGGTGGCGGTCTGGCCCTTGGCCTCGTAGACGACGTGGTCGCCGTCGTGGAACACCACTTCGGTGGCCGGCAGCTCGTCGATGCTCGGCTCCGCGGGGGCCGCGCCGTCGGTACCGAGGCCCGACGAATCGGTACCGAGGCCGGAGGCGTCGGCCCGCACGAGACCGCCCACCGTGACCAACAGCGCCACGACCGCCAGCAGCACCACGTGACCACGACGGCTCGGACGATGGTTCCCGTACACCCTGACTTCCCCTGCTCGACCCCTGGATCACCGAGCAAGTCCCACCCCGTGACCGAGAACGATCGTTATCCTAGCGGTCCGGTATGTCCGCTTTGCCAGTTCGGGGACGGCGCCGCAGCGCCACCGCCACACCGAGGCCGAGGACCAGGACCACCGCCACCCCACCGGCCACGGCCGCGGTGTTGGTGCCGCCGGAGCCGGAGTCCGGGCCGGCGGCCGACGCCAGATAGGTGAACTGGTACGACTGGTGCTGGACGTCGCCGTCGGCGCCGGCGAAGCGGTAGTCCACCACGTAGGCACCGGCGGCCCGCAGGGCGTCGAAGTGCACGGTGGCCTGCCGGCGATCCGGGCTCAGCTCGACCGGGCCGAGACCGGCCACGGTGCTGCCGTCCTCGCCGGTCACCGCGATGGTCACGCTCGGATCGACCGGGTCGAGGAAGGTGAGCTCGACGTGGTCGACGGTGTCGCTCACCCGCTCGCCGGGGCCGGGAACCGCCCGCTGGACCTGGGTGTGGGCCCACGCCGGCGCCGCCGTGCCGAGCACGGCGAACAGGACGACGAGTCCGAGCAGCGCGGGCCGCAGCCGGTGGGGCCGATCGGCCCGGTCGGGGGAACGGGTCAATTCACCTGGCGCTCTCGGCCCTCCCAGAACGGCGCCCGCAGCTTGAACTTCTGCAACTTGCCGGTGGCGGTGCGGGCGAGCTCGTCGCGGAACTCGATCCGAGTGGGGCACTTGTAGTGGGCCAACTTGCCACGGCAGTACTCGATCAGCGTCGCCTCGTCGGCGTCCTCGCCCGGCGCCCGCACCACCAGGGCGGTGACGGTCTCGCCCCACTTGTCGTGCGGGATGCCGATCACCGCCACCTCGGCCACGGCCGGATGCGAGAACAGGCAGTCCTCGACCTCGATCGACGACACGTTCTCGCCGCCGGAGATGATGACGTCCTTCTTGCGGTCGGAGATCGACAGGTAGTGGTCCTCGTCGATGGAGCCACCGTCGCCGGTGTGGAACCACCCGCCCTCGAGCGCCGCCTCCGAGGCGTCGGGGTTGTCCCAGTAGCCCTCGAGCACGACGTTCGAGCGGGCCAGGACCTCGCCGGTGTTGCTGATCCCGAGCTGCACGCCCAGCGCCGGCGCCCCGGCCCGGCTCAGCTTCTTGGCCCGTTCGTCGGGGGCGAGATCGTCGTACTCCTCGCGGCTGCGGTTGATGGTGAGCAGCGGCGCGGTCTCGGTGAGGCCGTAGATCTGGACGAACTCCCAGTCGAGGTCGCGCTCGACCGCCTCGATGGTGGCGGTGGGCGGCGGGGCCCCGGCCATCACCCAGCGGACGTGACCCGAGCCGGGGATCGGTCCGTCCCAGCCCTTGGCGGCGTCGAGCACCATCGACCCCACGGTGGGGGCGCCACACATGAGGCTGACGCCGTGGCGGTCGACGCGGCGCAGGATCTCCTCGCCGTTGATGGCCCGCAGCACGATGTGCTTCCCGCCCATGGCCGTGACGGCGTAGACCATGCCCCAGCCGTTGCAGTGGAACATCGGCAGGGTGTGGAGGTAGACGTCGCGGTCGCTGACCCCCATGTGCCAGCCGAAGGTGGCGGCGTTGAGCCACAGGGTGCGGTGGGTGAGCTGCACGCCCTTGGGCCGGGCCGTGGTGCCGCTGGTGTAGTTGATGGTGGCGGTGTCGTTCTCGTCGGCGTCCCACGGGGCCGGGTCACCGTCGTGGCCGAAGAGCACGTCGTCGGTGTCGGCGCCGAGCACGAAGCGGTGCTTGGTCGTGACGTCCTTCAGCGACTCGTCGAGCTCGGGATCGACCAGCAGCACCGTGGCGCCGGAGTGCTCGACGATGTAGCGCACCTCGTCGGGCCCGAGCCGGTAGTTGATCGGCACCAGCACCCGTCCGTAGGCGCTGACCCCGAAGAACGAGGTGAGCAGCCGGGCCGAGTTGTGACTGACGATCGCCACCCGTTCGCCCTGCCCCACCCCGAGGGCGTCGAGGCCGGCGGCCTGGGCCCGGGCGCGGCGCGCCATCTCGGCGTAGGTGACCTCGCCCCACGACTCGGCCGGCTGATCGGGCTCGTCGACGAAGGCGACGCGCCCGCCGTAGACGAGCTCGGCCCGTTCGATGTGGTCGCGGACGGTCAGTGGTACACGCATGGATCGAACAGTAGCGACCGACCCCACCCCCGTTCTGGCCGGTCCTCGCGCCATCCAGAGCGACCAGCGACCCACCAGAACCACCCCACCCCCGTTCTGGCCGGTCCTCGCGCCACCCAGAGCGACCAGCGACCCACCAGAACCACCCCACCCCCGTTCTGGCCGGTCCTCGCGCCACCCAGAGCGACCAGCGACCCACCAGAACGGATCTCGGGTTGTTGTCAGAGTGCCTGGATACCGTCGTCGGTGGTCGTCGACCACTCGCACCCGGTGCCTCCGTCCGATCTCCCGAGGTGCCCCGTGTTGCCCGAACCTGTCATCGACCTGCTCCGCCACCAGCAGGGCGCGATCGCGGACCGCCAGATCCACGCCCGCTTCCACCATCAATCCGAACGTCGCGCCATCCACCGTCATCCCGAGCTCGTCCGAGCCACACCTCGGGTTCTCGTCCACCGAGCGGTTCCCCCGTCAACGGAGCAATCGCTCATCGTTGCCGTACTCGACGCGGGTCGGGGCGCGGCCCTGTGGGGGAAGTCGGCCGCGAGCCATTGCGGCTTCGGCCGATTCCGACGCTTGCCTGCGCACGTCGGCGTGGCGCGTCAGCGGATCAGGTCGTCGCGCATCAGCCAGGTCCACCTCATCCGAGACCTTCGTCCAGAAGACATCGCCACCCACCTCGACGTCCCGACCTGTCGTCCGGAACGAACGATCCTCTGGCTGGCGGCAATGTGGACGCACCGCTTCGGTCACGAGATCGCGAACGAGCGGACGGCGACGACCATCGACCAGGCGTGGCGGCAAGGCCTGATCGACGGCCATGCCGTCCACGCCCTGGCCGAGCGGGCCGGCGGGCGGGGGCGATCTGGCATCGTGGTCCTGCGCGAAGTGCTCGAATCACGGCCACCCGACTACCAGCCAGCAGGGAGCGGGCTGGAGGAGCGCTTCGAGGCGATCGTCTCCCCGGAGGTCGCCCGTTCGCTCGAACGACAGGTCACAGTCGACGCCGAGGTCGTCATCCGCACGGTTGACTTCCGTCTCCGGCAGTGGCCGCTGATCGTCGAGATCAACGGCGAGGCGTTCCACACCTCGCTGACGGACCGGGCCGCAGATGCCGAGCGCTACGCGCGCCTCATCGATCTCGGGTTCTCCGTGGCGGTCTTCTGGGAGTACGACATCTGGCACGACAAGGTCGCGGTCCGATCGGCGATGGAGCGCCTCCTGCGCCATCCGGACTCGACGCCGCGCCTTCATCGCCCGACGCGAGCGCCCTGGGAGACCTAGAGCATCACGCCGACTCCTGCACCCGACCCGACACCCCATTTCGTTCTGGTCGGTCATCGCGCCATCCAGAGCGACCGACGACCCACCAGAACCAGATCTCCGTCGTTCTGGTCGGTCATCGCGCCATCCAGAGCGACCGACGACCCACCAGAACCAGATCTCCGTCGTTCTGGTCGGTCATCGCGCCACCCAGAGCGACCGACGACCCACCAGAACCGGATGTTGGCCCGTTCTGGGCGGTCAGGGCGCGGGGGCGAGGGCGTCGAGGTGGGCGAGGAGCTGTTGGCCGGCGGGCCCGCCCCAGATCTCGGCCGACGCCTCCCAGGTGGGGTGGACGCCGTCGGGCACCAGGCGGGCCATGTCGGCGCCGAGCCCCTCGATGACGGCGGCGTAGTCGAAGACCGAGACGTGGGTCGGATCGGCGGCGGCCGCGTCCCGGAGCAACTGGTTGAAGCGGGCGGTGCGATCGGCGTGGTCGGCCGGCAGGGCCCGCACCCGGGCGGCGTCGGGCAATTGTCCGCCACCGACGACGGGCGAGGTCATGAGCACGATGTGGTCGACGCCGCCGGCCCGCAGCTGGGCGATGCCGTCGTCGAGGGCGGCAGCCAGCCGGGCCCGGAACCCGGCGTCCTCGACCGACGTGACAGTGTCGCTCCCCGGGAGGCGCCAGTCGGCGATCTCCCACACTCCGGAGAAGACCAGGGCGACGTCGATGCGCTCGGCCCGGGCCGCGTCACGCCAGCCGTCCGGCCAGCCCGCGCACTCGGGGGGGACCTCGTACCAGACGGGATCGCCGGTGCGGTCGAGCGCCTGGGGGCGTTCGCCGTGCTGGAGCAGGCCGCACCCGAGCCGGGCGTCACCGGCGCGGATGTCGATCTCGCCGGTGGAGTCGGACCAGCTGGCCAGACCGAGGTGGTTCATCAGCGCGGTGGAGCCACCGAACACGCCGACCCGGGGTTGCACCGTCGCGGCGGGGTCGGGCCCCGCGGTGTCGGCCCGGCGGGCGGCGAAGGCGTCCTCGGCGGCGCTGAAGGCGTAGACCGGCTCAGAAGTCGGAATCGCGAAGGCGACCACCGCGATGACGGCCGCGGTGGCGATCATCGGGACGAGGCGGGTGCGGAAGACCGGGAGGCCGTTGCGGAGCAGGCGGCGGGTGTCGTCGAGCATCGGGCGCTCGATCAGGCGGTAGCCCACGGTGCCGACGGCGATGCCGACCGGGATCTTGAGCAGGGCCAGCGACGACGTCGACACCGACGACGGAGCGATGGCATCGAGCAACACGAACATCGGCCAGTGCAGGACGTAGATGGACAACGCCGCCCGACCGAGCCAGACCAGGGGGCGCAGCTCGAGGAACCACTCCAGGACGGGTTCGTGCAGCTCGATGGCCGCCACCACCGCGACGACGGGCGCGGCGAAGAGGTAGATGCCGCCGGCGTAGAGCCACGACGAGGCCCGGTCGACCAGGGCCAGGGTCAACACGATGGCGATCGCCGACCCCTTCCCGGCGCGATGGACCCACCGCTGCGCCACCGGCCCGGCGCGCGACCAGGAGGCCGCGCTGGTGCCCAGCGCGGCGCCGGCGAGGAACTCGAGCAACCGGGTCTGGGTGCCGAAGTAGATGGCATCGGGCGAGGGATGGACGGCCACGTTCACCACGCCGGTGACGACGGCGCCGGCGGCCAGCACCATCCATCCCGGACGCCGGATCCAGCGCGACACGAGCGCCCCGAGGGCCAGCAAGACGGGCAGGACGAGGAAGAGCTGCTCCTCGATGGAGAGCGACCAGTAGTGCTGGAACGCCGACTGCCGCTCGAACAACTCGCCGTAGGACTGGCCCGAGTCGATGAAGTGCCAGTTCGAGGTGTACGTGAGCACGGAGCGCACGTCGCCGCCGAGGGCGGCCCGGGTGGTGTCGGACCCCACCGCCACCGTGACGCCGACGGCGAGGGCGACCCCCACCAGGGTCATGGGCAGGAGGCGCAACGTCCGCCGCAGCCAGAAGGCCCGGAACCCCTCCGACCGGCGCCGATCCCAGCTCCGGGTGGCCAGGTAGCCCGACAGCACGAAGAAGATGGTCATGCGGGCGAAGCCGCCGCGGACCCAGTCGAGCTGGGCGTGCCACGCCAGCATGCCGATCAGCGCGAATCCCCGGAGCCCGTCGAGGGCGACGACCCGTCCCCGCGTGCCACCCCGTTCGCGGTCGCGCCCGCGCCGGCCCCGATACGACGGTGCGGTGTGCGACGGCCGATCCGTCAGGGCTGTCGAGGACGTCTGCACGGTGGGCGAAGGCTACCGAGCACGACGCCTCCGACTGATGGCGGGCGGGCGGGCAATTGCAGGGCGGGGGCAGCGCCGCGCGACGGTCCGGGCTGCGGGACTGCGCCATTGAAGCCCCACAGCCCCGGACCGCCTCACCCAGGAGCGATCGACCTCACCTCGCCGGCAGGACGGCTCGCCAGCGATCGAAGTGGGCGCTGGTGTGCTGGGCGCCGTCGTGGGTCAGCACGAGCCCGTCGTAGCCCGGGTGGGTGTCGAGCCACTCGAGACCGTCGAGACCCATGACGAAGACGCTGGTGGCATAGGCGTCGGCCAGGGTGAGGTCGGGGCCGACGATCGTGACACTGGCCACGTCGGTGGTGGGCTGGCCGGTGTGGGGATCGATGATGTGCGCACCCCGCTCGTAGGTGGCCGAGGTGGCGACCCCCATGGGGCCCTCCAGCTCGATCACCGCCGCCAGCATCTGGGAGTCGTCGGGATGACGGATCCCGACCCGCCACGCGGGATCGGGTCGCGGCGCGCCGCGCACCGCGATGTCGCCGCCGGCGTTGATGCTGAAGTCGCGCAGGCCGTGCTGTTCGAGCAGGGCCGCACCGCGTTCGATCGACCAGCCCTTGACCAGGCCGGACGGATCGAGGGTGGTGCCGTTGGGTGCCGGCACGGCGAAGGCGTCGAAGGCGCCACCGGTGTCGAGCCGGATCGCTTCGCACTGGAGCAGGACGTGGCGGACCTCGTCGCTGGCGTCGGCGAGGGCGAGCTCACCCCGGCCGAGCTGGCTGATCGGGCTGTCCTCGATGTAGGTGCTGAACGTGGCGTCCACGTGGTGGAGCCACGAGATCAATTCGACCAGCCCGGGCGTGCCCTCGACGTCGTCGTGGACCGCGATGCTCACCGCCATCCCCATGACGTGCTCGACGTGGTGGTACCCGGTCATCGGTTGCTCGGCAGCCGCTCAGGAGAGCTGGGTGACGTTGGCCGAGCGCGCCTCGTCGATGGCCGACTGGAGCGAGCGGGCGTAGTCGACACTGGTGTAGGTGGCGCCGCTGATGATGTGGATCTGCGCCCCCTGGATCGAGAGGGCCTCCTGATCGAGCCGGGGCACGGCGTAGTCGTTGATCTGGATGCTGGTACCCCGATGGTTGGGGGTCTTGATGGCGTCGACGTTCACCAGGCTGCCGTCGGGACCGAAGGTGGCCTCGACCTGCACGTCGCCCCAGCGGTTCTGGTAGACGGCGCCGTCGACCACTACCGGCTGCCCGGTGGCGGCGGCGGTCGTGCTGGGGGCGACGGGACCCACGGGACCGGTCGCCGCCCCCGTGGTGGGTGTGGTGGGGTTGGGGGCGCCGGACACGATGTTGGCGGCGGCAACCTGCTGCACGCCCCCGATCCCGAGGTCGAAGAAGCTGGTCAGGACGGCCGTGGCCCCGATCGTCAGTCCGATGGCGGCGGCCCGGGCCTGGCGGGCCGGATGACGGCGGGTGCGGCCCGACCGGGACGGGGTCGTCCCGCCGGCGTTGCCGCCGTCGGTCCCGGCCCGTCGTTGGGAGAGCCGCTCGAGCCGGGCGGCGAGGGCGGCGTCGCTGGCGGCACCGGATGGACCGGATGCACCGGGGTTGCGTCGGCGGGCAGAGCTGGGGGGACCGGTGGGCCTGGGACTCATGACACCAGTGAGCCACGCCGGTCTCGGAGCAGGATTGAACCCACCTGAGAACCAGCTGAGAATGTCACCAGTCGGCCACGGCGCGCGAGAGGGCGTCGACCACCCGGATGGCGAGGGCGTAGGTGGCGGGAGCGACGATGGCGATGAGGCCGACCTGGAAGGCGAGGCGTCCGGCGTCGGTGCCCATCTGGTAGCCGTGGACGAGCATCAGGGCCACGCCGACGGTCGAGCCGAGGTGGATGAACCGCCAGAGCTTGCGATCGGCCATGCGCCGCGGCCACGTGGTGAACACCGCGCCGGCGAACAGGTAGGTGGCGATCACCCCCCAGGCGAGGGCCCAGCGCTGGGTGGACGCGATCCCCGGCACGAGGACCTCGGCGACGCCGACCGCGACGTCCTTGTCGAAGTAGGACGCCACGATGTGCACCGCGACGGCGATGAGGGCGAGCCCACCGAGGCCGTTGTGGAAGTCGAGCCACCACGCCGGCCGGCGCCGCTCGCCGGTCTCGCGGGCCGAGAACAAGAACCCGGTGACCAGCGCGACGACCGCCACCACGGCGGCGACGATCCCGGAGGCGCGGGTCAGGGCCGGCCAGATGTCGTTCATGAGCTCTCCTGTGGGGCGATGGCATCGGCGGCCCCCGGGGGGACCGCGACAGGGATGGTGATGACGACTCGCAGCCCACCCTCGTCGGGGCTGTCGAAGGCGACGGTGCCGTGGTGGGCCTCGACGATGGCGCTGACGATCGACAGCCCCAACCCGGCGCCGCCCGACGACCGGGCCCGGGACTCGTCGGCCCGGTAGAAGCGGTCGGTCACCGATGCGAGCTGGGCGTCGCTGAGGCCGGGACCGTCGTCGATCACCGAGATCACCGCGTCGTCACCGTCCCGGCGGATGTCGATGAGGCACGCCGTGCCGGCCGGGGTGTGCGAGCGCACGTTGCCCAGCAGGTTGTCGAACACCTGCCGCAACCGGCTCTCGTCGCCCTCGATCACCACGACGTCGGCCACCTGCAGGCCGACGTGCCGGTCGGGCGCCACCACGTGGGCGGCCTGCACCGCGGCGGCGGCGACATCGGCCAGGTCGACCTCGGTGCGGACGATGGGTCGGCCCTCGTCGAGTTGGGCCAGCAGGAGCAGATCGTCGACCAGTTCGGCCATGCGCGCCGTCTCGGCCCGGATGCCGGTCATCGCCCGAGCCAGGTCCTCGGGCCGGTCGCGCGCTCCCCGCTCGAACAGTTCGGCATAGGCGGCCGTGGCGGTCAGCGGCGTGCGCAGCTCGTGGGAGGCGTCGGCGACGAAGCGACGCATGCGAGCCTCGGACGCCTGCAGCGCCTCGACGTCGCGCTCGCGCTGCAGGAACGCGGCGTGGAGCCGGTCGAGCATGGTGTTGATGGCGGTGGCCAACCGCCCGACCTCGGTCGGCGCCGAATCGCCCGGGACCCGCCGGTCGAGCTCGGACCCGGTGATGTCGGCCGCGGCCCGTTCGACCGCGGTCAGCGGGGCGAGCCCGAGCCGCACGAACCAGGCGCCGATCAGGGCGACGGCAAGGATGGCGCCGACCGTCCCGGCCAGCAGGACGGCGAGCAGCCGGTGCCGGGTCTGTTCCACCTGGTCGAGCAGCTGGCCGATCACGAGCGTTCCACCGTCGTCCTGGCGGGAGACCCGGACGCGCAGGGCGGCCTCTCCCCCGGCGACGGTGTGGACGCTGGCGAAGACGGGCCGGTCGTCACCGATGCCGGAACGGGGTTCCACGGGGAGCTGATCGAGCGAGATCGGATCGGCGCCCGGGCGACGGAGCGGGACCACGACCACCTCGTCCCCGCCCGGGTCGAGCACCTCCACGTAGCTGGCCGGCGCCACCTCTCGGATGGCGGCCTCGAGGTCTTCCGCCCCGGACGCCGCCGCCCGCTCGATCGGTGGGTGCGACCGTTCGAGGTCGTCGTCGACCTGGGCGACCTGGGCCCGGGTGACCAGCGTGTAGGTGGCCACGTCGACGATGCCCAGGGCGATGAGAGCGACCAGCACGGTGGCGGCCAGCAGCCGCGTGCGCAACGACACGATCAGCGCGCCGGTTCCTCACGCAGCACGTACCCGACGAGGCGCACGGTGTGGATGAGCGGGTCGCCGTGCTCGTTCAGCTTGCGCCGGAGGTAGGACACATAGGTCTCGAGGATGTTGGATTCGCCGTCGAAGTCGTACTGCCACACGTGATCGAGGATCTGGGTCTTCGACAGCACCCGGCCCGGGTTGAGCATGAACAGGTGCAGGAGCCGGAACTCGGTGGCGGTCAGGTCGATGGGCTCGCCGTTGCGCCGGACGAGGTGGGCGTCGACGTCCATCTCCAGATCGGCGAAGCGCAGTTCCGAGGCCTCCTGGGTGTCGCCGCCGGCCCGGCGCAGGATGGCGCGCACCCGCATCACGATCTCGGCCAGCGAGAACGGCTTGGTGACGTAGTCGTCGGCCCCGAGCTCGAAGCCGCGTGCCTTGTCGTCGAGGTCGGACTTGGCGGTGAGGAAGAGGATGGGCGTGTCGAGGCCCTCGTCACGCAACCGGCGGGCGACCTCGAAGCCGTCGAGGTCGGGGAGCATCACGTCGAGCACGACGAGATCGGGCGGCGACGACCGGACCGCGTCGAGCGCGTCGCGTCCGGTGGCCGCCGTCTCGATCTCGAAGCCCTCGTAGCGCAGGGCGGTGGCGACGGCATCGACGATCGAGTGCTCGTCGTCCACCACGACGATCCGGGCGCCGCTGGAATCCTCGGCAGGGCTCATGGTCCGCAGTCTGGTACCCGGTGAGGGCGCCCGCCCCGCATGCTCACGTCGGGCGGCGAAGTCGCAACAGGGCGGCCGCGGCCAGGAGCACGACCCCGGCCTCGGAGATCATCGACCAGATGGCGAGCGTCTCGGTCCAGTTGCCGATGTCGTCGGTGGAGCCGGGCAGCCCGGTGGTCCGCGTGAGGATGAAGCCGATGAGCGTGGCTCCGGCGGTGAGACCGGCCAGCTTCCACGCCCGGGGATCGCCGATGGCGAGCATGACGATGGCGATCAGGGCGCCGGCGATCAGGGCGACGTAGCCGGCGCCGAGGTACGCGACCTCCGCCGTCTTGCCGGCCAGCTCGGTGGCGTGGATGGCGATGATGCTGGCCAGGCCGGTGATCCCGGCCATCTCGAGGGCGGGAAGCTTCGGACCGGATCGGGTCCGGGCCCGTTCGGCGATGTCGAGTCGGTTCGAATACGTGGTCGTGGACATGGGGGGATGTGTCCTCGTTCGTGTCAGTGGGCGGGTGGATGTCTTGATGACGGCCGGACTGTACGAACGACAGCTGAGAGCGGGATCGGAACGACTTCAATGCCAGATGAGTTTCCGGCCCGCGTCCGAGGCTCTCACCCGGTCCAGAACGACGGGGATCGGCTAGGTGAGGATGAGGCCGATCACGGCGGCCACACCGATGAGAACCCGGTAGTAGCCGAAGACCTCGAGTCCCCGCGACTGGAGCCAGGCGACCATCCAGCGCACGGCCACGACGGCCGACACGAAGGCCACGACGAGACCGAGCACCGGCGTGGCCACGCCGAAGGTGGCCACCAGCTGATCGCCGCTGCGCAGTCCCTCGTACACGGTGGCCACCCCCAGCGTCAGCAGACCGAGGAGGAAGCTGAACTCGACCGCGGCCCGCATCGAGTAGCCGATGGCGAGGGCGGCGATGATCGTGACCAGACTGCGACTGACCCCGGGCCACAGCGCCGCCATCTGGGCGAGGCCGATGAGGAAGGCGTGGCGGACGGTCAGCGATTCCAGCTCCAGCGAGCCGCCGCGGCGCCAGGGTTGCCGGGTGACCCAGAGGATGAACAGCCCGCCGACGATCCAGGCCGCGGCCACCGGGGCCACGCCGAAGAGCACCGAGCGGATGGAGTCGATCGCCACCACCCCGACCAGCGCGGCAGGGAGGAAGGCGACGAAGAGGGCGATGAGCAGCCGGCGCCCCTCGTCGCTGCGCCCGACCAGGCCCTGGAACAGCTCGATGATCCGTGAGCGGTAGAGGACGAGCACGGCGAGGATGGCGCCGGCCTGGATGCAGATGGCGTAGGTGTCGAGCGCGGTGTCGGCCGCGTCGGTGCCGCCGAGGCCGAGGATGCGCTCGGCCACCAGGAGGTGCCCGGTCGACGAGATGGGCAGGAACTCGGTGAGCCCCTCCACCAATCCGAGGATGATGGCGTGGATGGCGGAGAGCGAACTGGACACGGCGATCAGTGAACACGACGCTCATGAGAGGAACCGATTCGCGCCAAGGTCCGCTCGGCTCACCCGCCGTGCCGCAGGACGTGGGCCCCCAGCTTGATCGCGTTGACCGCGATCCCGATCAGGGTGCCAACCAAACCCACCACCAGGGCGGTGCGAAACGCCCACGACCAGTCGTGCTCGTAGCCCGAGAAGTCGAACGGGAACACGTCCCACATCCGCATCACGACGGCGAGGCCGACACCCGACGTGATCAGGTCGGCGAGGGCCCGGAACCAGCCCCGGTCGCGGACCATGAAGCTGGCGTTGGCGACCATGGAGACCACGAACGACGCCGACACCAGGCCCAACACGTCGTCGAACGCCGGCGTGAGGAAGCCGGGCCAGCCCCACCCCAGCAGCTGGTGGGCCATCCAGAGCATGACGCCGTTCACCACGATCGACACGAGGTAGCCGAATCGTCGCGCTGCGGTCGGTGCGTGGTCGGTGATCGGGGGTGGTGCGACGGTCGAGGTCATGGCGCCTCCCGTGGTGGTGGCGAGCCGTCAGGTCGCGACCCGCGCCGGATCGGGGGTGACGAGGACTGGGCACGTGGCGTGGTGGGTGCAGCGCTGGCTCACCGAGCCGAGGAGGAGGCCGGCGAATCCGCCGCGGCCCCGGGTGCCGACGACGAGCATGTCGGCCCGCTCGGCCAGAGCGAGCAGGACGGTGGCGGGATCGCCCTCCTCGACCAGCTCGATCAGCTGCACCCCCTCGGTGTCGACCGCGGCGAGCGCTTCGGCCAGGGCGGCCTCGGCGCCGGTGCGGAGGTCCTCGAGGGGCAGGGGCAGGTCAACCGTGCCGTAGTAGGGCTGCCAGACGCTGACCGCCTCGACCTCCGCGGGCAACGCGCGGGCCAACTCGACGGCGTTGCGGAGCGCGGCGATGGAACTCGGGGACCCGTCGATACCGACCACGATCCGCTTCATGTCACGACCGTACGGCACCGGTCCCGGGCCGATCAGGGTCGAACGTCCCGACGGTCGGCCCGGATCAACGTGCCCGCCGTGCCGTCGAGCATTGCCGACGCGTCGCGGAGCGAGCCGATGGCCGCCAGGCGTCCCCCGTGCTCCACGAACCGGCAGGCGGCCTCCACCTTGGGCCCCATCGAGCCGGCCGGCAAGGAGAGGGACCGCATCGTGGCCGGGGACGCGGACGCGATCCGCTCCTGGTCGGCGGTGCCCCACCCGGTGTACACGCCGTCGACGTCCGTGAGCAGCAGCAGGGCGTCCATCCCGAGCTCGGTGGCGAGCAGCGAAGCGGCCGCGTCCTTGTCGATGACCGCCTCGATCCCGGTGAGCCCACCGAGGCCGTCGGGGACCACCGGTATGCCACCGCCGCCGGCACAGATCACCGTCACCCCGTGGTCGAGCAGCAGCCGGATGGTGTCGAGCTCGACGATGGCGAGTGGTTCGGGCGAGGGCACCACCCGCCGCCAGGCCGGGCCGTCGGGGGCGACGGCCCAGCCCTTCTCGGCCGCGAGGCGCTCGGCCTCGGCCCGCTCGTAGGTACGGCCGACGGGCTTGGTGGGATGGGCGAACGCCGGGTCTCGCGGGTCGACGACCACCTGCGTGAGCAGGGTCGCCAGCCGTGTCCGATCGAGGCGACGGCCGAGCTCCTGCTCGATGAGGTAGCCGACCATGCCCTCGGTCTCGGCGTCGAGGATGTCGAGCGGGTAGCCGCCGACCGCGGTGTAGGCGTCGTTCTGGAGGGCGAGCAGGCCGACCTGGGGGCCGTTGCCGTGGGTGACCACGAGCTGGTGGTGGGGGGCCAACGCGGCCACGGCATCGGCGGCCACCTTCGTGTTCGCCCGCTGCACGGCGGCATCGGGCGGTTCACCCCGCCGGAGCAGCGCATTGCCGCCGAGGGCGACCACCACGCGCATCAGGATCGTCCGGCCGATTCCAGCGTCACCCCGAGAGCGCCCTGCAACCGCCCCTCGACCAGTGCGAGGAGCAGGGCCTGCGCGGTGTGCATGCGGTTCTCGGCCTGGTCGAGCACGACGGACTGCGGGCCGTCGATGACCCCGGCGGTGACCTCCTCGCCCCGATGCGCCGGAAGGCAGTGCATGAACACGGCGTGGGACGGTGCCGCCGCCATGATCCGCTCGTCGACGCGGAAGGGGGTGAGCGCCTCGGTCCGGGCGGCCCGACTGGCCTCGTCGTCGCCCATCGAGACCCAGACGTCGGTGTAGACGGCGTCGACGTCCGCAACCGCGGCCAGCGCGTCGTGCGTCGTTCGCACGGTGGACCCGTGGAACGCACCGAGCGTGGTGGCGACCGTCACGATGTGGGGGTCGAGTTCGAAGCCGCGCGGTGTGGCCACCACGATGTCCACGCCGGCCAACGCACACGCCTCCATCAAGCTGCGGGCCACGTTGTTCCCATCCCCGAGGTAGGCGACCGACCGCCCGCGGAGCGAACCGAAGTGCTGGCGGAGGGTCAACAGGTCGGCCACGGCCTGGCACGGATGGTGCCCGTCGGTGAGGGCGTTGATCACCGGGATCGTCGACGCGGCCGCGAAGCGGGCGACATCGTCGTCGGAGAAGGTGCGGATGACGAATGCCCGGGCGTACCGGCTGATGACGCGGGCGGTGTCCTCGATGGTCTCGCCCCTCCCCAGCTGGAGTTCGAGAGGCCCGACGGTCTCCGGCACACCGCCCAGGCGGGTGATCGCCGTCCCGAACGACAGCCGGGTCCTGGTGGATGGTTTGGCGAAGTAGCAGACGACGGTGTCCCCGCGCAGCACGGTGCGATGGAGGTGGGGTTCGGCCTTCACGACGTCGCTCAGATCGAGGAGGTGCGTCATGTCCTCCGCGGTGAGATCGGTGATGCGCAGCAGGTCCTTCACGTTCCTGGTCCTTTCGGTGCTCACGGGGCGTCGCGGGTCAGCGGGCAGCTCATGCACCGGGGCCCGCCGCGGCCCCGGCCCAGCTCGCTGCCGGCGATGGTGATGACCTCGATGCCGGCCTTGCGCAGCTTGGTGTTGGTGTCGACGTTGCGCTCGTAGGCGATGACGACGCCGGGTTCCACGGCGAGCACGTTGTTGCCGTCGTCCCATTGCTCGCGCTCGGCCTCGAAGGAGTCGCCACCGGTGGTCAGGACGCGGATCGGTCCGACGCCGAGGGCGCGCTCCACCGGAGCGAAGACGCTCTCCTGACGTTCCACCACCAGCTCGTCGGGAGCGTCGCCGGCCCGCACCGTCCAGGCCCGGAGCCCGTCGAGCACACCGGGGTAGGCCACGAACGTGTCGCGGTCGACCATGGTCATCACGGTGTCGAGGTGCATGAACGCACGCCGGGTCGGGAGCGCGGCAGCGATGACGGTCGTCACGACCGAGCCGGCGGTGAACAGCCGGCGGGCGAGGGCCTCGACCGCCTGCGGTGTGGTCCGCTCCCCCATCCCGATCAGCACCGCACCGCCACCCACCACGAGGACGTCGCCGCCCTCGATCGTGGCACTGCGGTGATCGATGTCGACGCCGCCGTACCAGGTCACGAAATCCTCGCCGGCGAAGCGGGGGTGGAAGCGGTAGATCGCCTCGAGGTGCGCGGTCTCGCGCTGGCGCACCATCATCGCCATCGGGTTGAGCGACACGCCCCCGTAGATCCAACAGGTGGTGTCCCGGGTGAACAGGTGGTTCGGCAACGGAGGCAGCAGGAACCCACCCTCGGCGGCCACCGCCGCCTTCAGGCCCGGCTCGTCGCCGGGCAGCTCGTCTGCCGTCAGGCCGCCGATCAGGTGGCGGGCGACCGTCTCCGGATCGGCCGTGTCCAGGAACGCCCTGATGGCGTGGGCCAGATCCTGGCCGAGATCGCGGGGGTCGACGGCGTGGTCCAGCACCCAGCGCCGGGCGGCATCCACCTTGACCGTCTCGGCCAGCAGCTCGCCGACGTAGAGCACCTCGACCCCACGGTCGGTGAGGACGTCGGAGAACGCGTCGTGCTCCTGGCGGGCCCGCTTGACCCACAGCACGTCGTCGAAGAGCAGGGCGTGGCAGTTCGTCGGCGTCAGCCGCTCGTGCTCGAGACCGGGGCGGTGGAGCAACACCCGGCGCAGGGGGCCCACCTCGCTGTCGACGTGGAACGCGGTCATGGCGCCCCCAGGTCCGGGGACCAGCGCGCGGTCGCCGCTCCCCGGGGGGCGCGTGACACTCCGCATGACTGGACGCTCGCACGCGCCGCCCGACCGGGGGTAGGGACCAACGTCATCTGGTCACCCGGGCACCGTTCGTGCGATGGTCGCCGGGTGGGACCTTCCGTCGACCGCGACCGGATGCGGGCCTGGGCCGTGACCGAGCCAGGATCGGTGGACGGCGAACCGCTCCGCCTCGGTGACCGCCCGGTGCCCGAGCCGGCCGCCGACGAGCTCCTCGTCCGAGTCCGCACCTGCGGCGTGTGCCGCACCGATCTGCACGTCACCGAGGGCGACCTCGCCGTACACCGCCCGCACGTCGTGCCCGGTCACGAGGTGGTCGGGACGGTCGAGGAAGCCGGTGGGGCGGTCACCGAGTTCGCGCCGGGCGATCGGGTCGGGGTGGCCTGGCTGCGGCGGACGTGCGGGACGTGCCGGTTCTGCGTCGCCGGCCGGGAGAACCTGTGCCTGTCACCCCGATTCACGGGATGGGACGACGACGGTGGCTACGCGGAGTACCTGGTGGCTCCGAGCGCGTACGCGTACCCGATCCCCGACGCCTTCGACGACGTCCACGCCGCCCCGTTGCTGTGTGCCGGGATCATCGGCTTCCGGGCCCTCGAGCGGGCCGCGCTCCCGCCGGGGGGACGCCTCGGCATCTATGGCTTCGGCGGCTCCGCCCACCTCGCGGCCCAGATCGCGCTCCACCGCGGCGCCACGGTGCACGTGCTGACCCGTTCGGCCGCGGCGCAACAGCTCGCCCTCGACCTCGGGTGCGCCAGCGCCGGCGAGGCCGACGACGAGCCACCCGAACCGCTCGACGCCGCCATCCTGTTCGCGCCGGTGGGCCATCTCGTTCCGGTGGCCCTCGCCGCCCTCGACCGGGGCGGCACCCTGGCCATCGCCGGCATCCACCTCAGCGACATCCCCGTCCTGAACTACCAGGACCATCTGTTCCAGGAGCGCCAGGTCCGCAGCGTGACCGCCAACACCCGCGAGGACGGCCGGCGGTTCCTCGCCGAGGCGGCCGACGCCGACGTGCAGGTCCACGCCCAGCCGTACCCGTTCGACGGCGCGCTGGACGCGCTCCGCGACCTGGCCCACGACCGGGTCGACGGGGCCGCGGTCCTCGTGCACTGACCCGAGCGAACCGCCGCGGATCAGCGCTCCGGCGGGCGGGGGATCCAGCGCTGCACCTCGGCCTGGACGGGAACAGTCGCGTCGAGCGAGGTGAGGACGCCGAGCAGGCCGAACGCCACCCGCTGGACCAGCAGGTGCTGGGCGGGAACGTTGACCTTGCGCTGCAGCTTGGCGCCGGCGCTGCGGGGGTCGGACCAGGCCCGGGCCAGCGGCTGGAGCCACGACCGGGTGAAGTGGAAGCGATCGGATCGGAGCGGCTCCATCCACGGATCGAGCACGGTCACCAGGGTCCGGGCATCGACGGCGCCGGGGGCGAGGAGTCCGGATCTCGATCGCCGTGGCGCTCACCGTCTCGCCGTCGGTGTCCACCGCGGCCCACAGGAGCCGACCGAGCGCCGGTGGCCAACCGCGGGGCATCGGCTCGGACGAGCCGAAGTCGAGGACGCCGAGCCGGCCGTCGGCCAGGAGTCGGAAGTTGCCGGGATGGGGGTCACCGTGGATGCGTCCGGCCTGCGCCGGGCCCGACAGCAGCAGGCGGAGCAGCAGCAGTCCGGCGCGATCCCGCTCCGCCCCGCTCCCGGCCTCGATCACGTCGGCCAGCGGTCGGCCGTCGAGCCACTCGGTGACCAACACCCTCGGGCGGGCAGCGACCACGCGGGGGACGACGATGTCGTCGTCCGGTCCGAACGCGGCGACGAACGCCTCCTGCGCCTCGGCCTCCCGTTCGTAGTCGAGCTCCTCGAGCAAGCGGTCCCGGAGCTGTCCGAACAGGCTGCGGAAGTCGATCGACGGCGCCCCCAGCTTGGCCAGCGGCGCCACCCGATCGAGCTGGCCCACGTCGGCGGTGAGCGCCTCGGCCGCGCCGGGATACTGCACCTTCACCGCAACCGGCGTGCCGTCGTGCCACTCGGCGCGGTGGACCTGACCGATGCTGGCGGCCGCGGCCGGTCGATCGTCGAACGACACGAACTGGTCCCGCCACCCCGGCCCGAGCTGGTCGGCCAGCACGCCGTGGACCACCTTGACCGGCAGCGGGGGCGCCGCCTCCTGCAGGCGGACCAGCGCGGCGCGGTACGGCCCGGCGAGTTCCACCGGCATCACCGCCTCCATGGCCGACAGGGCCTGTCCCATCTTCATGGCGCCGCCCTTGAGCTCGCCGAGGGTCTGGAACAGCTGGGCGGCCGTGCGGGCCTGGACCTCGGCCGCCACCAGCTCGGCGGGCCGCCCGCCGATCCGCTTGCCGAGCCCGATCGCGACCCGGCCGGCGTGGGCGGCCGGCAATCCGGCGAGCCGCGCCGAGCGGCGCAGGGCCTTCCTGGGGATGTCGGGCATCGGCCCATCTTGGCCGAATGTCGGGCCGGGGGAAGTCCGCCGGCGCAGCAACTACACCTTGTAGCGGAAGGTCAGTCGCCCCCGGTCGAGGTCGTAGGGGCTGAGCTCGACCTGGACCCGATCACCGGGGAGCACGCGGATCCGGTGGCGGCGCATCTTTCCCGAGATGTGGGCGAGCACGTTGTGACCGTTCTGCAGCTCGACACGGAACTGGGCGTTCGGCAGCGATTCCGACACGGTTCCCTCGAGCAGTATTGCGTCGTCCTTCTTCGTCATGGTCTCTCCAGTCGCAGGTCGTTCTCCCAGGGTGCCTGCTCCGGGCGCGAATCCGAACATCGGTCATCGACAGATCTGCGAGGCACGGCCGACGCTCGCCGTCGTAGCCTTCGCCCAGGGGGCGAGGGACGCGCCCACGACCATCGGGGGGACCGATGCGCTTTCCGCACACGCCAGAGGATCTGACCGCGGGCTGGCTCGGAGACCAGCTCGGTTGCGAGGTCCGCAGCTTCGAGTCCGAACAGATCGCGGTCGGCATCGGGCTGCTGGGCGTGTTGCACCGCATCCATCTCGACGGCGACGGGCCGGCCTCGGTGGTGGCGAAGTTCCCGACCACCGATGTCGCCGCCCGTACGCACGTGGTCGAACCGCTGCGTGCCTACGAGAAGGAGGTCGGCTACTACCGCGAGTTGGCCGCCGACGCGCCGGTCTCCTCGCCCGAGGTGTACGCCGCCGAGTTCGACGCCGAAACCGGCGACTTCGTCCTGCTCCTCGAGGACCTCGGCTCACTCCGGACCGCCGACCAGACGGTGGGCTGCACCGCGCAGGATGCCGCCGTGGTGCTCGCCGAGATCGCCCGCCATCACGCCCACCACGCCCGCGACGGGGGGCCAGACATCCGTCCGTGGATGGGCACCGTCGACGACCCCGCCCTCCAGCAGGTGGTCGCCGGCATGGCGGCCCAGTCGCTCCCCACCTTCCGGGACGGCTTCGCCAGTGCGGTCGACCCGTCGTTGTGGGAGTTCGTCGACACGCTCCCGGAGACGGTGGCGACGTTCATGACCATCCAGAAGGAACCGACCACCACCTACGCCCACGTCGACCTCCGCCTCGACAACATCTTCTTCGGTGGCCCGGAGCGTCCGGTGGTGCTGGTCGACTGGCAACTCTCCGCGGTCGGGGGTCTGGCCTACGACGTCGCCTACTTCCTGAGCCAATCGCTGACGATCGACGATCGGCGACAACACGAGGCCGCGCTCATCGACGGGTATCTGGCCGCGGTCGAAGCCGCCGGCTGTCCGGTCGATCGGGACGGGTTCATGATCGACTACCGCAGGACGGTGGCGTTCTGTGCCGTGTACCCGATCAACGCCGCTGGTCAGATCGAGCTGGCCAACGACCGGGCGCGGGAGCTGGTCGCCGACATGCTCGACCGCGCCCTGACCGCCGTCCAGGACCACGACGCGCTGGCGGTGTGGCCCTCGGGCTGACCCCGTCAGCCGTACGCCGCCGCCTGGATGGCGTAGAGCTCCGCGTAGGTGCCGCCGCGTGCCATGAGCTCGTCGTGGCTCCCGACCTCGACGACCTGGTTCCCGGCGAGGACGACGATGATGTCGGCCATGCGCACGGTGCTGAACCGGTGGGAGACGAGGACGGTGATGCGATCGGAGGCGGCGCGCGCCGCTTCGGCGTAGCGCTCGAAGAGGGCGTGCTCGGTCTCGGCGTCGAGCGCGGCGGTGGGTTCGTCGAGCACCAGCAGCAAGGGCTCGTTGCGCATGAATCCTCGAGCCAACGCCAGCTTCTGCCACTGCCCGAACGACACCTCCACCCCACCGGGCCACGTGGGGCCCAGTTGGGTGTCGAGACCGCGCGCCAGACGGTCGACGACATCGTCGGCCCCGGCCCGACCGACCGCGGTGGTCACCGCATCGACGTCGTGGACCCGGGGCACGTCGCCGAGCCCGACGCTGTGGCCGGCGGTGAACTCGAAGCGGGCGAAGTCCTGGAAGGCGCCGGCCAACCGCTCGCGCCACTCGCCCGTCGGCATGCGGGCCAGGTCGACCCCGTCGACCAGGATGCGACCGCGGGTGGGGGCGTAGAGCTTGGCGAGGAGCTTCACGAGGGTCGTCTTGCCGGCGCCGTTCTCGCCGACGACGGCAACCACCGAACCCACCGGAAGCTCGAGATCGATCCCGTCGAGGACCAGGCGATCGGTCCCCGGGTAGGCGAACTCGACCTGCTCGAACCGGATGCCGGAGTGGAGCCGATCGGGAACGTCGGCGTCGGTGTCCTCCTCGAGGGCGGCGGCGTAGTCCTCGAGCCAGGCCAACCGTTGGGACCCGTCCATCCACACGCCGCGCAGGAAGCCGATCTCGCCCACCGTCGCTCCGATGTAGCCCGACAGTCGTGACCCGGCCGCGAGGACGAGGAGGACGTCCGCCGACGGCGCATCGATCCCCGACGAGACGAACACCACCATGCCGACGAAGCCGGCACCGAAGACCGCCCAACCCAGGGCGTGCCACCACGCCGACCGCCACCGGGCCGGCGACACCTCCGCATACCACCGCTCCCACGCCGATCGCCGGTCTCGCGCGATCTGGGTGCCGAGGCCGGTGACTCGCACCTCCTTGCCCGGGCCGGCCCGCGTCGCCACGTCGAAGAGGTGCCGGGCCTGGCGCTCCGCCTGGGCGGCTGCCTGCTCGGCGGCCCGCTCCGCCGCCGGGCGGGCGAACGACGACACCACGGTGGGCACCGCGAAGGCGACCAGCAGCACGAGGAGCGGGTGGACCGACGCCAGCAGCGCGACCGTGACGCCGAGGCGGAGGATCCACCCCGCGGTCGAGAACACCGACATGTAGAGGTGGTCGAGCACGAAGACCTGGTTGCGGAGGACGGCGAGCCGGTCGAGGTGCTCGGGTCGCTCCTGATGGGCGATGGTCGTCACCGACGCCTGCAGCGAGGCGACGTGCGACTCGAGCGCGATGGTCACCCGGTCGCGGAAGCGTCGCTGGACCCGGGTCGACACGGTGCGCAACAGCCAGGTGGACACCGCCGCGACGGCGAGACCGATGGCGGCGAACCGGATCCGCCCGTCGTCACCCCGCACGATGCCGTCGCCCAGCCAGGCCAGCAGCAGGGCGAGCAGCGAGTCGGGCAGCGCGGCCAGCAGCGCGAGCGAGAACGACACGGCCATGAGGGCCGGCTCGTGCCGCAACCCGAGCCGGCACAGGCGCCACATGGATCGCAACGCAGGGGGCAGGGTGTCGTCAGCCGAGGGCATCGAGGGTCACCTCCTCGTCCTCCTCCGAGGCGGTGAGGCCGGACGCGAAGCGTTGGGCCTGCAGCTCGTACATGGTGTGGTATCGACCACGCGCCGCCATGAGCTCGGTGTGGGAACCGAGCTCGACGACCCGCCCGTGCTCGAGCACGCAGATCCGGTCGGCCTGGCGGACGGTCGAGAACCGGTGCGACACCAGGATCGTGGTGCAGTCCTGGGTCGCGGCGAGGAGCCGCTCGAAGATGGCGGCCTCGCCCTTGACGTCGAGCTGGGCGGTGGGCTCGTCGAGGAGCACGAGCCGAGCCCCCAGTCGGATCGCGCACAGGGCCCGGGCCAGGGCCACCCGTTGCCACTGTCCTCCGGAGAGGTCGGTGCCGCCGGTGTAGGCCTTCGACAGGGGGACGTCGAGGTCGGCGAGGTGCTCGGCGCCGGCGTCGGCCAGCGCGGCGAGGATCACGTCGTCCGGTGCACCCGACGGAGCCACGTTCTCGCGCAGCGTCCGCTCGAAGCGCACGTAGTCCTGGAACACCGCGGTGACCTGGTTGCGCCACGAGTCGATGTCGAGCTGGCGCAGGTCGACACCATCGATGCTGATCGCGCCGCCGGTCGGGTCGTAGAACCGGCACAGCAGCTTGGCCAGGGTCGTCTTGCCGGCGCCGTTCACGCCGACGATGGCCAACGATTCGCCGGCGCGGATGGTGAGGTCGAAGCCGGCGAGGACCTGGAACTCGGGGGCGGCCGGGTAGGCGAACGCCACCTCGTCGAACCGGATCTCGACCGCGGGCATCCCGTCGGCGCGGCGATCGCCCGGCGACAGCTCGCCGATCGCGGAGGCGCGGGCCCGGAACCGGCGGACCGCGGCAACCGGCGCAGCTGCGCCGTCGAGGGCCCAGTTCAAACCACCGAATGCGATCAACGAGGTGCCGACCGCGGCCTGGGCGTAGATCGCGGCGTCGCCGATGCCGAGGTCGTGGCGGGCGGCATCGGCGATGGCGAGGAACACCGCCAGGTTGGCCGCCCCCACGATCGCCAGGCTGAGCAGGACCGACCGCTCACGCATCCGGGTCGCCCGGTACTGCAGCTCGTGGAGGTGGCGGCGGCGGTCGATGAACCGTTCGATGGTCCAGCCGGCCAGTCCGAACACGCGCAGCTCCTTGGCCGCGGGCGGATCGACGGCCATGCGGTAGGCGTAGTCCGCGTCCCGCTGCGCCGACCGGACCTCGTCGGTGTTCCGGTCGCGCCAGATGCCGCTCTCGCGCAGGAGCACGTGGGTCGACATCCAGGCGGCCGCCAGCACCGGTGCTGCCCACCACCGGAACGCGAGGAGCAACAGCGCCGAGCTGATGCCGGCGACCATCTCGACCAGCCCGGAACCGATGAAGTCCATCGAGATCCGCAGCGGTGGACCGGTCATCCCGAGGTCGAACTCACGGGCGACCTGGAGATCGGCGGCCAGCTCCGGATCCTCGAGGTGTCCGATGCCGGCCGGATCCACGCACGCCTCGGTGAGCTCGTCGTAGAGCAGGGCGGCGATCCGGTCGCCGAGGTTGGTCCCGATCACGAGATGGAGCGGGTTGGCGACCTGGGCGAGGACGAACGCGACGCCGACCGCCACCAGCGGCCAGACGAGCGGGTTCCCGTTCGCGACCGCGCCGACCAGTACGCCGGTCGCCACGGCCAGCACGGCGGGAGCGAGACCGCGCACCGCCAGCACCAGCCACCAGGCGCGGGCCAGTCGCCGATCGGCTCGAGCGAACTCGGCGAAGAACTGCCACTCGGCGCGGGCGCGCAGACGTGCGATCACATGCCCCTCATCGTTCGGGACCGTCGATCCCCTACACCCGGCCCGACGGTGCCGTCACGGTT